>NZ_CP049616.1:0-657500 GCF_011068285.1 Flagellimonas oceani
ATAGACAAAAATGGATCATTTATTCCCTGATATTCGGCATTGCACTAATGGGCCTTACCACATTTTTGTATTATCGGAGCAACAAACAGCAAAAATTGGCCAACAACCTTTTGGCATTGAAATCGCTCCGGACCCAAATGAACCCGCATTTTATTTTTAACGCGCTCAATTCGGTGAACAATTATATCGCCAAGAGCGATGAGCGCAGCGCCAACCGTTTTTTGAGCGAGTTCTCCGTGCTGATGCGCAGCGTGCTCGAAAATTCAGAAGAAGATTTTATTCCACTGACAAAGGAACTGGAGCTTTTGGAACTATACATAAAATTGGAGCATTCGCGGTTTTCCGATAAGTTTGATTACGAAATGGACGTGGATAAAAAAATAGATGTGGATGCCTTTCAGATTCCGCCCATGTTGTTGCAGCCCTATATAGAAAATGCCATCTGGCACGGGCTGCGTTACAAGGAGGAAAAGGGCTTCCTCAAAATCAAAGTGCGGCAGATCACCGAGGATATGCTGGAAATCTGTATCGAGGACGACGGTATCGGAAGAAAAAAATCAGGTGAGTTGAAGACCACGAATCAAAAGAAACAGAAATCAAAAGGCATGGGCAACATCAAAAAGCGCATCCAGATTTTGAACGACATGTACAAGAACAGGGTGGATGTATCGATTGCTGATTTGAATAAAGACCAAACGGGTACAAGGGTATCCCTAAAACTTAAGAAACAATGATGGAACTAAAGGCGGTCATTGTGGAAGATGAGGCCAATAGCCGGGAAATTCTTCGGAACTATTTGGCCAAATACTGCGAGAAAGTCACGCTGTTGGGCGAAGGAGCTACCATTGAGGAGGGTTTGCAGCAAATCAAAAAAAATAGTCCCGATCTAGTGTTTTTGGATGTGGAAATGCCCTTTGGCAATGCTTTTGACCTGTTGGACCAAATCCCCGAACGTACTTTTGAGACCATTTTTGTGACGGCCTACAACCAGTACGCTATGGATGCACTCAATCATCATGCGGCCTATTATCTGATGAAACCCATCAATATTGATGAATTGATCAAGGCGGTTGACTACGTGCGGGCCATCAAGGAAAAGGAGAATGCATTGGAAGGAGAGGTGCTACAAGCCAGGTCCGTCAAAGCTGAAGGGAAAATAACGCTGCCCCAACAAGATGGATTTCAGGTGCTGGACGTTGCCGATATCTTTTTCTGCAAAGCGGACGATAATTACACTGAAATCTATCTGGAAAAAAAGAAAATAGTGGTGAGCAAAACCCTTAAATATTTTGAGGAAGCCTTACGGCCCTACCCTTTTGCCCGAATCCATAAATCGTATTTGGTCAATGTTACCGAAGTGGTAAAGTACAAAAAAGGCAAGGGCGGTAGCGTAGTGCTGTCCAATGGGAAGGAACTTTCCGTTTCGGCATCCAAAAAAGCAGATCTATTGTCGTATTTTCAATAAATTATTGCACTGCCCCAAGTCGAGAGCGGTGAAACAAAATCAAAATGTATCAAAAATGATCATAAAACCAGTAAGGGGGAAATCCCCAGAATTTGGTAAGGACTGCTTTATCGCCGAGAACGCCACCATTGTGGGCGAGGTGAGCATGGGCGACCAATGCAGTGTTTGGTTCAATGCCGTAATCCGTGGCGATGTCCATTTTATAAAAATGGGCGATAAGGTAAATGTGCAGGACGGCGCGGTAATCCATTGTACCTACGAAAAATCCCCGACCACCATAGGGAACAACGTCTCCATAGGCCACAACGCCATAGTGCACGGATGCACCATTAAGGACAATGTGCTGGTGGGAATGGGCAGTATCATCATGGACGATTGTGTGGTGGAAAGCAATTCCATCATTGCGGCAGGGGCCGTAGTTACCAAGGGAACCCATGTGGAAGCGGGAAGCATTTATGCCGGAATGCCCGCCAAGAAAATAAAGGACATCAGTCCGGAGCTTTCCAGAGGAGAAATAGACCGGATTGCCAACAACTACGTAAAATACTCCAATTGGTTCAAAGAAGAGCAGTAATCGAACAAAGGATAAATTGAATATTCCCTATTTTTGCCTAACTCAAAAAATCGACAACCATGAACGCATATATTTTTCCCGGACAAGGAGCGCAATTCACAGGTATGGGCCTGGACCTGTACGAAAATCACACAGAGGCACAGGAACTGTTTGAAAAGGCCAACGAAATCCTTGGTTTTTCCATTACCGACATTATGTTCGAAGGTACTGCGGAAGACCTAAAACAGACCAAGGTGACCCAGCCCGCCATTTTTTTGCATTCCGTAATCTTGAGCAAGGTATTGGGCGATAGTTTTAAGCCGGATATGGTGGCCGGACACTCCTTGGGAGAATTTTCCGCTTTGGTGGCCAATGGCACCTTGAATTTTGAGGATGGGCTAAAATTGGTTTCACAACGGGCGCTTGCCATGCAAAAAGCGTGCGAGATCCAACCGAGTACCATGGCCGCTGTTTTGGGACTGGAAGATGAGGTGGTGGAGAAAATCTGCTCAGAGGTAGAAGGCATCGTGGTGCCCGCGAACTACAATTGCCCGGGACAATTGGTGATTTCCGGTGAGGTGGATGCAGTTAACGTAGCCTGTGAAAAAATGAAAGAGGCCGGAGCACGAAGAGCATTGTTGTTGCCCGTTGGTGGCGCTTTCCATTCCCCATTGATGGAACCTGCAAGGGAAGAATTGGCCGCGGCCATCGAAGCTACCGAATTTAAGGCCCCGAGTTGTCCCATTTACCAAAATGTGCCCACAACGGCAGTATCCGAGCCAGAGGAAATACAAAAGAATTTGATACTCCAATTGACCGCTCCCGTAAAGTGGACGCAAAGCGTTCAGCAAATGGTGAAAGGAGGGGCTACATCCTTTGTGGAAGTAGGGCCGGGCAAGGTATTGCAAGGTTTGGTGAAAAAAATACACGGAGATGCCGAAACCAGTTCGGCCACAGTTTTGTAGGCACACAAAACACTTTATCCGAATAAATTGAGATTTAAACTAATAGGCAAGGATGTTCCTTGCCTTTTTTGTAATATTGGTTCACCCAACTAACCGACTACTCGCAGGCAACGAAGAACATAACTGAAACGCACGCAACACATAATGCAACCTCAGCTTAAAACAACCTCATCAATACCATGTGCCGCTATGGGTCGTGGTCGTATCTTGTTTATTCTACTCCTTTTTTTTGGAATTGGTGTGGGGTTTGGGCAGGTAACTGTCGAGTTCGCACAGGCGACGGGCTCCAATGCTGAGGACTCTGGCGGAAACCTTCCTCAAATCATCGTTACAGGTACTTTGGCGGCCCCCGCTACTGTAGATGTTGTCGACACAGGTTTAGGTAGCGCTGTTTTATTAGAGGATTATAATTTTAGTAGTCCAGAAACAATAACTATTCCAGTAGGTGATTATACAACACCTGTGACTTTTTCTTTGGTAACATTATCAATTCTTAATGATGATTTGGTTGAGACTGATGAAACTATTGTATTGGCATTAGTGAATGGATCAGCGGATGTTGTTCCAGGGGCTAATTCGACCACAACTTACACCATATTAAATGATGATGTAGCGGGTTTCACCATAGTGGAGTCGGGGGGCAGCACCGAGACCTCGGAAACTGGCACCACGGACTCTTTTACCGTAGTTCTGGATGCACAACCTACAACCGATGTAGTACTAGATGTCGTTTCGGGCAACACGAACGAAGGAACAGTGGACGTGGGCACATTGACTTTTACCAATGCAAATTGGAATACCGCCCAAGGAGTCACCGTTACAGGTGTCGACGATGCAGTGGTCGATGGCGACCAGACGTATGACATCACGGTTAGTGTTAATGCAGCGAACAGTGATGATGGTTTCGACCTTCTGGTACCGCAAACAGTATCCGTTGATAATATTGATGACGATACAGCAGGTTTCACCATAGTCGAGTCGGGGGGCAACACCGAGACCTCGGAAACTGGCACCACGGACTCTTTTACCGTAGTTCTGGATGCACAACCTACATCTGATGTAGTTCTCGATGTCATTTCGGGCAACACGAACGAAGGAACAGTGGACGTGAGCACATTGACTTTTACCAATGCAAATTGGAATACCGCGCAAGGAGTCACCGTTACAGGTGTCGACGATGCAGTGGTCGATGGCGACCAGACGTATGACATCACGGTTAGTGTTGATGCAGCGAACAGTGATGATGGTTTCGACCTTCTGGTACCGCAAACAGTATCCGTTGATAATATTGATGACGATACAGCAGGTTTCACCATAGTCGAGTCGGGAGGCAACACCGAGACCTCGGAAACTGGCACCACGGACTCTTTTACCGTAGTTCTGGATGCGCAACCTGTCACCGATGTAGTTCTCGATGTCATTTCGGGCAACACGAACGAAGGAACAGTGGACGTGAGCACATTGACTTTTACCAATGCAAATTGGAATACCGCCCAAGGAGTCACCGTTACAGGTGTCGACGATGCAGTGGTCGATGGCGACCAGACGTATGACATCACGGTTAGTGTTGATGCAGGGAACAGTGATGATGATTTCGACTTTCTGGTACCGCAAACAGTATCCGTTGACAATGCTGATGACGATGTCGCAGAAATCAATATCAACAACCCAGCCCCTGTGGAGGAAGGTGATGCAGGTGATGGACCAAGCACCATAAACTTCACGGTAAGCATAGATCAATCCGACCCGGATGATCCCATTACGGTAAACTACGAGATAAGCGGGGGCAACGAGGATACCGATACGGGAACCTTAACATTTACCGCCGGAACGACTATATTGACTCAAACGATTCCTGTGACCACAACAGGGGATGATAACATTGAGGCGGATGTTCCTGTGAGCGTAACCTTGAGCAACGCAAGTGCCAATGCCAACATCACTACAACTGTGGGCAGTAGCTCCTTTATTGATGATGATCTCGCAGAAATCAATATCAACAACCCAGCCCCTGTGGAGGAAGGTGATGCAGGTGATGGACCAAGCACGATAAACTTTACCGTCAGCATAGATCAATCCGACCCGGAAGACCCTATCACGGTCGATTATGAAATAACTGGGGGCAATGAGGATTCCGATACAGGAACCCTTACCTTCCTTGCAGGAACGACTACATTGACTCAAACGATTCCTGTAACCACAACCGGAGACGACACCATTGAGGCGAATGTTCCTGTGAGCGTAACCTTGAGCAACGCAAGTGCCAACGCCAGTATTGGTACAGCTACGGGTAGCAGCTCCTTTACGGATGATGATGCGACTCCTGTGGGCTATACAGTACAAATCAACCAAGACCCAATTACCATTCTAAACCAAGAGAATGTAAGTTTTACCTTTTCAGGTGTACCTTTATTATCAAGCTCATACGACTACGTTTTTGCAAGTAGTGGCGATAATTATATAACAACTGTAAGTGCTGGTGATAATATTCCTGCGTTTAATAGAACTATATCAGGAATCGATTTAAGTAGCTTACCTGATGGAAATATTAGAATACTTTTTAGTATAACCAATATTTTTGGGAATGAAGGTGGTGATGCTTCCGCTTTTAGCGTTAAGAACACCGCAGTACCCTCCGGTTATACCGTATCCATAGATCAAGACTTGATAGACTCCAATAATCAGGATGATGTAAGTTTTACTTTTGCAGGTGCTGAGGAAGATGCTACTTACAATTACACGTTTAGCAGCGACGGAGGCGGTGCCAATGTTCCAGGCTCTGGTCAGATTACCTCAGCTTCACAACAGATAAGCAATATAGATCTCAGTGGTCTGAGCGATGGCACCATTACCTTGAACGTAACCTTGAGCAACGATAATGGACAAGGCCCTGTAGCTTCGGATACCTCTACAAAATCATTGGCCGTGCCATTGGGGTACAATGTAAGCATCGATCAAAGTGTTGTGAACTTTGCCAACCAATCAGCCGTTGGTTTTACCTTTTCCAATGCAGAAATCGGAGCGGCATACAATTATACCTTCAGTAGCGATGGTGGCGGAGCCAATGTAACGGGCTCTGGAACAATAGCAACCCCAAACGATCAGATATCGGGAATAGACTTGAGCGGACTGGGTGATGGAATTATTACGTTAAGTGTCACGTTGAGCAATGGCAACGGTACGGGAACCGTGGTAAACGATACGGCGGACAAGGATACAACGGTATGCAATGCCGGTGGTTCCGCCCCAACCTTGGATACATCCGTGTCTACGGTATTTTGCGAGATTATCAACGTAAATTTGAACGACTACGTTACCAATACAAACGGCCCGGCCGGAACAACATTGGTTTGGTCCAGAAATCCTTCGCCCGAAGGTGTGGATGATCATATCGACAATAACATTGAGGAGGGTTCAGGGGTATATTATGGATTCTTTTATGATAGTGCCAACGATTGCTACAGTCCAAGTTTGGAGGTAGAGCTGGAAAGAAACTTTACACCTGTAATTACCGAAACTACCGCTACGGAAATTTGTGGAGAGGGAACCGCTACTTTGACAGTGACCGCTACGGTCGGGGATTTTAGCGCCATAACCTATAGCTGGTTCGATACTTTGGATGCAAGTGCTTTGCCAATTGCATCTGGGGCTACCTTTGAAACAGATACGTTGACCGAAACGACTTCCTTTTACGTGTCTGCGGCGTCCAACGAATGTACCTCCGATCGGGTGGAAGTCATCGTAACCGTAAACAGTGCCCCCTTGGCCGGAGCGCCGATAGATGGGTTGACGGCTTGTAACATTTCAAGTGATGAGGGGTCCACGACCTTCGATTTGGACGAAGGGCTCATAGGTCAGGACCCAGGAACATGGGCCGTAATAAATGATCCATCCAACGGCGAAGTGACCATTGGAGCGGATAACGTAGTGGACTTTGTAGATTTGGTCAGTGGTGATTACGTATTCGAGTACACAACAAATACCGTGGGAGACTGCACGGAAACGGCGACCTCCCAAATTACCATTGCCGTACAGGATTGTATTTCCAATGAGGCGATAGATCTAGCGATAATAAAAACATTTGATGGCAGTGGTTCCTATTTGTTAGGGGATGAGGTGGAGTTTACCATCACCTTGGAAAACGTGGATGGCAATACGGTCAATGACATCGTGATTACGGATATACTCGACGAAGATTTTGAATTGATTGATGCCGTCGCCACCTTGGGAAGTTACGATCCCAATACAGGCGAATGGACCATTGCCCTATTGGAAGCTACAGAAGAGGAAGCAACCTTGACCATCCGCGTAAGACCAACGGAAGCTAGGGAATTTTCGAATACGGCCACTTTGGTTTCCTCCGTTCCCGTAGACGATATTCCAGAAAACAATTCGAGTACGGTTACGGTGACTGTAAATAGAAATCAGTGCGAAGACCCAGGTACCATTTGTAATATTTTTTCACCCAATAACGATGGTACCAATGATACTTTGAAGTTGGTTGGAGGTGCTATGCAATTTCCGAACAACACATTGGAAATATTCGACCGCTACGGGAACAGCGTTTTTCAAATGGATGGTTATGATAGTTCGTGGGACGGAACCGGTAAGAACGGCGATTTGCCCAAGGGCACCTATTTCTATATACTGGACTTGGACACTACGGACGGCAGCGATGATGACGTGGTAAAAGGATGGATTCAAATTGTAAGAGACAACTAAAATGCCAGATAATACAGGTTTGTTAAAATATGGGGTCGCGTTACTAATGCTATGTATGGTCTTTGGCCGTACCTATGCCCAAAAAGAGCCCCAGTACACCCAATATATGTACAACATCGGTAGTTTTAACCCCGCCTATGTGGGTACCGTGGAAAGCCCTGAAATTATCGGACTATACCGCTCGCAGTGGGTGGATATCGATGGAGCGCCCACCACCATTCGAGGTGGTGCCAACATCCCTTTTAAGAACGAGAAAATGGGACTAGGCATCAATATTGTGAACGATGTGCTCGGGCCATCCACACAAACCTATTTTGATGTCGCGTATTCCTATCAAATCCAATTATCGGACGATACCAAGCTTTCTTTTGGACTTAATGCGGGAGGTTCGTCTCTCAACATAGATTATTCCAAGGGTAATTTTGAAAACCCATCGGACCCATCCATATTGGGGGGCAAATACAACAATTTTTACCCAACAGTGGGTGCCGGTCTATTTATGTACCACGAGGAGGATTGGTATTTGGGCGTTTCCGTTCCCAATTTTTTGACCAGCACTTTGTACAACAACGAAGTGGCCACCATTGTAGAGGACAACATGCAATTCAACGCCATTGGCGGGTATGTTTTCGAGTTGGGGGAACAGACCAAGTTTAAACCTGCTTTTTTGGTGAATTACCTCCAAGGTTCTCCGGTCACCGTGAACCTATCGGCCAATTTTCAGTTCATCGATGCGCTCACCCTTGGGGCATCTTACCGAATTGACAATGCTGTGAGTGGATTGGCGGGTTTTCAAATATCCAACGGAATGTTTATCGGATACGCCTACGACTACAATACCAACGGATTGGGCGAATTTAGCGGGGGTTCCCACGAGGCCATCCTAAAGTTTTATATCGGTAGGGGCGGATTTGGTTCAGGAAACAACAGTCCGAAGAACAAAAAATCAAAAAATAAAGGAAAGCAGATAGATTCCCCAAGATTTTTCTAACATGGACCACGTAAAAAAAATACAGATAACACTATGTACATGCCTGCTGGGCGTAGTGTTCTGCTTTGCCCAAAAGAAGTCCCAAGGCGATGTTTTCTTTTTTCAGTACGAATATCAAAAGGCAGTGAACGCTTACGAAAAACAGCTTTCGGAAGGTGTTTTGACCAAGCAGCAGTTTTTGAATTTGGCGGATGCCTATTTTAAAACCAATAATTTTGAAAAGGCTCTGGAAACCTATACGCAGCTTTACGAGCAAGATTCTGTGCTGGACAACCATCATTATAACAAAATGTTGCAAAGCCTTTCCAAAACTCCCGATTCAGATAAAAAAGAAGGGCTTTTGGCCAGTGTTTCATCAAGTTTTCCCAAAGAGTTGATGGAGAACATGAAATTCAACGATCAGCTGTTGCAAAATGGGGGAGACGAAAATCAATTGGATTACGAAATTTTCAACCTGAACGGCAATAGCCCGCAAACGGATTTTGCGCCTAGCTTTTACAACGACAAACTATTGTTTTCCAGTGGACGGCAAGTGAACAAAAAATTACGTTACGAACCTGGTAACGAAGGATATTTCAATATTTATGAATCGGAAATCCAACAGACCGGCCAAGGTGGGGCCGTACAGCCCTTTCAAGCACTTCGGGAAACGGATTATCATGAGGCCACTCCTTCATATTCACCAGGATTGAACAGTGTGTTTTATGTGCTGTCCAACACCGAGAATGGGGAACTTTCCTTTGATCCCAACGGAAAAAATGCATTGGCCATCGCCAAGCAGACCATTGATGGATCGTATCAATTGTTGTTAAAGGATCTGAGCACCTCGTTCTATTACCCATTTTATGACGATGCCAGCGGTAAACTCTACTTTTCTGCCGATTTCGAAGATGGGTATGGTGGAACCGATATCTATTTTGTATATACCAACCATGGACAGGTAATGTCCGCACCGATCAATTTGGGACCCCGTATCAATTCGTCCGGGAACGAGGTTGCCCCGTACATATTCGAGAACAGTTTTTACTTTGCTTCGGACGTTTTTTACGGTCTTGGGGGCATGGACATTTATAAATCCAATATAGAAGGGGAGGGTTTTGGCATCCCGATCAATTTGGGCGATCCCATCAATTCTGAATTTGATGATTTTGGTATGGTCATTAGAAACGATGGTGACGGCCTTTTGGGGTATTTTGCCTCTAATCGTTCTGGTGGCAAGGGGAAAGATGACATTTACGGTTTTAAAGTGGATGAAAAGCCCGGTTTAAAGACAATCACCTTTAAGGGCTTGGTCGTAAATCAGGCCAATGGATCCCAGATAGTTCCCAACGCGGAAGTCAGTCTTTGGAACATGAACGGAGAATTGTTGGCAAAGACAACTTCGGATGAGGAAGGCCAGTATAGGTTGGAGATCCCGTACGAGAGCGAGTTGGTGTTGGATGCTTCCAAAAAACGGTATTCCAGGTATATCAAAAAGTTTGACCAAGATGAGCTCGATGCGCTCCAAAACAACACTTTTGATGTTCCAGTGTCATTTTATGATGATCTAGTGGAAGAACGGGAAGGTCAAAAAGTAGTGAAAATGGATGATTTTTATTTTGAGACCAGTTCCACAAAAGTAACGGACAATATAAAAACAGAATTGGACAAAGTTGTTGCCTTTGTCGAGGCATTCCCCAGTGCGCAATTGAGGATAGAGACCTATACGGACAGTAGGGGAGGGAGCAGTACCAACTTTAAGCTTACCCAAGGGCGCTCGGACAACATTAAAAAATACTTGGTGGAAAATGGTGTTCCGGCCACTAATATTCTGTACACCATAGGTTACGGGGAGGATAAGATCCTGAACAACTGCACCAATGGTGTATTTTGCCTGGAAGCCCTGCACAGGAAAAACCAACGTACCTTGGTCGTGGTGCTCAACGATAATGTCCTGTTCGACTGATCATATCAAAAGCATCCAGCAATAGTAGAGCGCGAAAAGCGACAAGAAAATCATTCCACAGTATGTTAATGCCCTTAGCCCAATGGTTGGTTTGTGTTCATCGGGAACATCATTTCCTGTAACCGTTTTAAGGTTCATCCAACCCAATAGTGGGGCAAAAACAAAGGATACAAAGGTGGCAAGCGCCACAAGGTTGCCCATATTCGCACTGAACAGACTTATCACGATCCAATTGATCCAAGCCATTGCGATGACCATCAGGGCAAAGGTATGCTTGCCATTGTAGATGTTCTTTTTCGGATATAGTTTTTGAAGCACATCGAGGCTGACCCTGGAAATGGCATCATGGGCCGTCATGCACGTGCTGAACATGGTGGCAAAGGCGGCTATTGCAATAAAAAAGTAGGCCCAACTGCCAATATGAGTGGTGAAAAGACTCACCAATTGGTCCGCAAAGACCACAGAGTTGTTGCTGAGCTCCGTTCCCGTACCGTAGAGCGTCATCCATCCAATGATCATAAAAAATACGGCCAAAACCGCTGTCAGTATATATCCAACGTTGAATTCCTGCAATGCAAGTTTAAGGGATGGCTTGTTTTTCATGGTTTTTAGATTTTCCATGCCCCATAAGCTTACCCAGCCCGATGCTTCCACTGCCGTGGGCATCCATCCAACGAGTCCGATCAAAAATAAAATCCCGACCTCGTTGAAGATTTCCGGTCTTTGATAGGATGATGCATTGGGTACGGGACCTTTTTGCAAAACCATTATGGTCGTGACCAACAGCGCAATAAAAAGTATGGTGATCACCGCTTTCAAGGAGTTTTCCAAGAATCTATATTTGCCAATGATCAGCAAAAGGCTAATGAAGACAAAAAGCCCAAACGAAATGGCCCCTGCTCCCAAGGAAGTTACCTCGAACAAATTCATGAACAATCCGGCCGTCACAACATATAATGCTGCCAAAATGGTGAAGGTGGAAATCAACGTAACAAAGGCATAGATATATAGATAGGACTTTCCTAGATTGGTATAGCCCTCTATCAAACTTTTTTCCGTTACCGTGGTATAGCGTATCCCGAATTCAAAAAAAGGATACTTGAGCAAGTTGGCCAAAATAATGGGGATTACCATCACCCATCCATATTGGGCTCCTGCTTTGGTCGACAATACCAAATGTGAGGTGCCAATGGCCATACTGGCGAACAATAGACCGGGGCCAAGTGCTTTCAACAGTGCCTTCATGCAGTTTGTTGGTTAATTTTCAGGCAGGAAGATATGTTTTTTTGTTGAAAGTATTTCAGTTTCCCTATGGCAGCAATTCTTTATTCCTTTCCTAAAAGTGATTTTTGGAACAGCTTAAAAATGCGGGTGTATTCATCCGTCCAGCTACTGGGTTCCACAAAGCCATGTCGCTCTACGGGATAAACGGCCATTTCCCAGTTTTCCTTGCCAAGTTCAATCAACCGTTGGGAAAGGCGTACCATATCCTGAAAATGTACATTGTCGTCCACCATACCGTGCAAAATCAACAGGTCACCTTGTAATCCATCCGCAAAATAGATGGGGGAGCTGCGTTTGTAGGCCAAGCTGTCGGTCGCCGGCGTGTTCAATATTCGAGCCGTATAACCATGGTTGTATGCGGCCCAATCGCCCACGGAGCGAATAGCGGCGCCAGCGCTAAAAGTGTCGGGAGCGTTGAACATGCCCATTAAGGTGATAAACCCACCATACGAACCACCGTAGATTCCGATTTTATCCGGATCAATGCCGTATTCCTCCATCAACATTTTGGCGCCGTCCACTTGGTCGGACAAATCTTTGCCGCCCATGTGCCTATAAATCCCCGTTCGCCAATCCCTGCCATAACCCGCGCTTCCACGGTAATCAATATCGAGTACGGTATAGCCGTTGTCCACCAATAAATTATGGAACATATACTCCCTAAAATAGGAACTCCACCATTTATGCGCATTTTGAAGATAGCCCGCACCATGTACAAAAATTACGGCTGCCTTGTTTTTTACCGAAGCATCGGGTTGATAAAGTCTAGCATATACTTCTGCACCATCGGATGCTTTGAAGGTTATGATCTCTGGATCTTTCCAATCGTAAGCTTCAAAATCATCGGTGTTCGAATTCGTGATTTGCTCCGCTTCAGGATTTCCCCCAACTTCCACAGGGTTGTCTTGGATGAACAGTTCGGTGGGTTTGTTGGAGTAGGAGTATAGAATCGCCATTTTTTTCTCGTCAGGGGAAAGCGTCACATCGTTTCCACCTACCTTGTTGGTCAATTGCTCCCATTTGCCCCCTTTAAGTTTCATGGTGTAAAACTGTCGGTCCCCGGGATGTGTTTTATTGGAAGTAAAGTACCATTTGTCCTTGTTTTTTGATAGGAAAGCATCGTAGATTTCAAAATCGCCCGAAGTAAGGGCATCTATTTTTTTATTGTTGATGTTTACCGTATACAAATGGGAATAGCCCGTTTTTTCGGACATGAACCAGACCTTGTCCCCGCCGGGCATCCAGCCAAGCGAGCCACCGCCCCATCTGCCAATTCCCGGGCCAGCAATCCAAGCTTCATCATGCTGACGGTCCAACTGCTCCACTTTTCCCGTTTTTGGATCCAGCAATACGATCCAACGATCCTTGTAATCGTTCGCTTGAATATCCAGCACAGCTTTGGTACCGTTGGAATTCCATGTAGGCCCATTGATAAAACCGATGCGGTTTTCATTTTCGTAGGTTTTGTCGGGATAATCCTTGGTGTATTCAGGAACGTAGTCCAATCCATCCAAATTATCCAGAATCACGGGATAGCTCTTTCTGTTTTTAATATCGTACACGAACATTTCGTATTTGGTGGGTTCGTCTCCCACCTTGGAACGGGTATTTTGGTCTTCGGTATACCCGGATTCCGTAACAAAATGGGGCACAATCGTGCCTTTGGAGTCAGGTCTGTCCATCAAAACATAAGTAATAAAACTTCCAGAAGGGTCTATTTCCAGATTGATTACCGGTTTGCCATTGGTCTCAATTTCCAGTGGCTCCAAGGCTTCCAACTGACTGCTTATTTCTTCTCCCCTATCTTTTTTTGTTTTTCGCTCCTGCAAAACATCGAATAGTTCCAGTTGGTCCTGGTAAAGCCATTCATCTTTGGAGTCACGCTTCGGTTCGCTGTTTTTGGATTTGACAAACTTTGTTTTTTGCTCTAGGAGACCTGAAGCCATGTTCCATGTAAAAAGCTCATCGTCTTTTTCAAAAGCAATGCTTTTTCCATTATCGGTAAAATGCGGATTACTTTCCCTTGCCTGTGTCTTGGTGACAGGTTTGGATTGATGGGTGTTGAGGTCCAACAGAAAAACATCCCCGTTTTTTGAATAAACGGCCTTTGTTTTCTCTTGATTATAGGTCAATCGTGAAGAAGGAAGCGAGTTGGCCGTCAAAAAATCAACTTTTTTGATATCCTTGGTAGAAACGGAATAGGCGTATAATGAATCGCTAAGGGCGTCGCCTGGATTCCAATCAAAATACAACGTTTGTCCATCAGTGGCCCAATACGCATTGGATGGTCTGGGCCCCACAAAGGTATCGCCCTGCATAATGTCCTTGATCTGTAAAGAAGAAATATTGCCCTTTTGCGCAACGGTTGAATTAAGGGTAATCAGAAAAAACGCAATGAATGAGGAGGTTCTCAGCATGATAGTAGAATTTTTTTGAGAAAGTTAGTTGGTCAAATATCGGTTATTTTAATGAGTTTGATAAGGAGAACTTCATAAGGAAAAACAAGAAAACTTCTCGGTTTTATTAAGAGAAAAAGTATCTTTAAAACCAACAAAAGGAAATCATAATCAAATTATTTTACTGGGTTCCAACTAATGTTTTGATTTGGAATCAATTAAATTAAACCAAACCAACAAATGCAGATAATAGAGAATTCGACGGTCTACGATGCGATCATCGTTGGCTCGGGCGCCGGTGGCGGGATGTCGGCGAAGGTACTTTCGGAGGCTGGCCTCAAGGTAGCCGTAGTGGAGGCGGGGCCTTTCTTCGACCCTGCGAAGCCGGAGCACCAGACCCAGCTCAAGTGGTCGTACGAGAGCCCCAGGCGCGGGAAGAGCACGCGCTTCCGTCCCTTCGGGGACTTCGATGCCGCCTACGGAGGCTGGGACATCGAGGGTGAGCCCTACACCCAGAAGGACGGCACGGACTTCTCCTGGTTCCGTTCGCGGATGCTGGGGGGCAGGACCAACCACTGGGGGCGCATATCGCTGCGCTTCGGCCCCCAGGACTTCAAGCACAAGGACGTGGACGGCCACGGGGACAACTGGCCGATAAGCTACGACGATGTAAAACCGTACTACGACAAGGTGGACAAGATGATCGGGGTGTTCGGCACCAACGAGGGACTGCCCAACGACCCGGACGGCTTTTTCCTGCCGCCGCCAAAGCCAAGGCTGCACGAACTTTTTTACATCAAGGGGGCAAGGAAGAGCAACATCCCGGTGTACCCGTCACGGATGTCGATGCTCACCAAGAAGATCAACGAGGACAGGGGCGTGTGCTTCTACTGCGGGCAGTGCAACCGCGCCTGCCAGGTATACGCCGACTTCTCGGCCGGTACCTGTTTGATCTTCCCCGCGCAGAAGAACGGGGGGCCGATCGACCTGTACGTGAACTGCATGGTGCGCGAGGTGACCACGGACGAAGAGGGCCGTGCCACGGGCGTATCCTACATCAACAAGGAGGACAGGAAGGAGTACAAGCTCAAGGGCAAGGTGGTGGTGCTGGGGGCCTCGGCCTGTAGTTCGGCACGAATCCTGTTGAACTCCAAGAGCGACCGGCACCCCAACGGACTGGGCAACAGCAGCGACGTGGTGGGCAAGTACCTGCACGACTCGACGGGCGCGGACAGGGCGGGCTTCATCCCGGACCTGATGAACAGGAAGGTGTCCTACAACGAGGACGGGGTGGGCGGCATGCACGTGTACTCCCCATGGTGGGGGGACAACAGCAAGCTGGACTTTCCGAGGGGCTACCACATCGAGGTATGGGGCGGCATGGGGATGCCCAGCTACGGCTTCGGCTTCAACGTGAACGAGTTCAACCAGTTCTTCGGGACGAAGGTGGGGGGCTACGGGGACGTGCTCCGCAGCGATGCCAAGAAATACTACGGCGCAGTGGTGGGCATGGCCGGAAGGGGCGAGTCCATCGCAAGGAAGGAGAACTATTGCGAGATCGACCCCACCACGGTGGACGAGTTCGGTATCCCCGTACTGAGGTTCAACTACAAATGGAGCCAGTTGGAGATCAACCAGGCGCGGCACATGCAGGACACCTTCGAGGAGATATTGATCAACATGGGCGGGGAGCCGTTGGGCAAGAAGCCGGGGAAGGAGACCAACTACGGGCTGCACAACCCGGGGAAGATCATCCACGAGGTGGGTACCACCCGAATGGGCGACGACCCGAGGACCTCGGTGACCAACAAGTACCAGCAGCTGCACGATGTGGACAACGTGTTCATCGTGGACGCGGGGCCTTTCGTGTCGCAGGCGGACAAGAACTGTACATGGACGATACTGGCGCTCTCGATGAGGGCCTCGGAGTACATCGTGGAACAACTCAAACAACAAAACATATAGCGGAATGGACAGAAGGAAGAGCTTAAAATCGATAGTGCTGGGCTCTGTTGCGGGCGGACTGGCGATCCACGGTTGCAGGCCCTCGACGGAGGAGACGGAACTGGTGGAGGCGCCGAAGATCACCTACCCGGGAAGGGTACCGCAGGAGCTGGAGCACATAGCGGAACTACGGGACGAACAGTTCCTGAACCCACACGAGCAGGAGACACTGACCATACTGTGCGACCTGATTCTTCCCCCATCGGAGGAGTACAAGGGGGCATCGGACGCCGACGTCGTGGGCTTCATCGAGTTCATGGCCAAGGACGTGGAGACGCTCCAGCCGGACATCCGTGGGGGGCTCATGTGGCTGGACCACAAGAGCAACACGGAACATGGCACGGAGTTCAAGAAGGCCACGGAGCAGCAGCAGAAGGACATACTGGACGGTATCGCGTACTACGACCCAAAGGTGCCGGGCAACGAGAGGCCCTTCGAGGTGAACTTCTTCTCGTTGGTGCGGAACCTGACGATGACGGGCTTCTACACGAGCAAGATCGGGATGGAGGAGATCGGTTACAAGGGGAACCAGCCCAATGTGTGGGACGGGGTTCCCGATGACGTGCTGGAGCAGCACGGTGTATCGTACGACGAGGAATGGCTGGCCAAATGCGTGGACCAGAGCAAGCGGGGCGTCATCGCAGAATGGGACGAGAACGGTAATTTGTTGACGTAAACGACACTACATAAAAATGAAAAAGCCCGCACCAAAAGTGCGGGCTTTTTTAATGGATGTGAATTGAATCCAACTTTACTTATTGTATTTCTTCCAAAAGATAAACATCCACATCTCCGGAAACGGTAAGTTCTTTTCCCGTACTATTGGCCAATGGGTCTACTAAAAATGAGAATGACAATGTAAGGTGGTTGGTCTCGTTGTCAAAAGCTGTATCGGTAATTTGTAGATCGTAAACAGCCTCTTCGTTGTCAATATCAATATTGTCCGTCATGATAAAATATTTGTTATCACTCCCTATGACCACATAATCATTTAATAGGATATGGCCATCGAGATATTTTTCATTGGCCTCCCCAATGTCATTGAACGAAAATGCAAATCCAATAGAGGATTCATTATAAACTTCATCCGGTACTGAAAGAAATCTTTTAAAGGAGAAAACGTAGGAGGTATAATCAGGGAACTCTACGATCTGGACCGAGTTTTCCCCTTCACTCAATACATGGCTTCCCACCGGGGTAAACTTAAATATGGACGAACTTTCAAAAGGTTCTCCATCTGGTCGTGTACCTGTTAGGTTCAAGGTAACGGAACCATATTGGGTAAGTTCGTCAAATCCGGTGCCATTCTGTCCGTCTTGACCATTAGTTCCATTCGATCCAGGTGCACCTGGATCTCCTTTGTCTCCTTTGTCTCCCTGCTTACCTGGTATGCCTTGTTCTCCATCTTCTCCAGAACAGGAAACCAAAGTGATGCTCATGGCCATAATGGCCAAACCGATTAACTTAGTAATTTTCATAATTTTTTTTTAAAAGGTTTATTTAATAGGTAAATGTAATTCCAAACGAAAATTTAAAAATGGGTCAATTGACGAATGGCCTATATGAATTGATGGATGCCCCTTTTGAATTGATAGACATTTTTTCCCAAATAGCGTACTTTAATTAGTATCTTAAAAATCTTGAAATTTTAAATCCCAATGAATGTAGTCAGTTACCGTCCCCAAAAACCCTTGGATTCCGTTTTTAGGGAATGTTACTACATCCATATTGAACATGAAAAGGGGAAAAAACAGATTCCCGTCATTGATGATTGCTGTTACGACTTTGTGTTTTTCAAAGAAGCCAATGGTGTTTTTTATTCCGGGCCCGGTCATGATTCGGTCCCCATTAAAAGCAAAACGTTTACTATTCATGATAGAACTCCGCCATACCGGATTGAGGCGGCAAATTCACTCACTTTTTTCACCATTAAATTGCAGCCATGGGCAAACGCTCATTTCTTTTCAACACTAAAAGAGTCCGGTGTGGTCGATATGGGTCGGAACAATACTGAGTTGACTCATTTTCATGAACATGTTTTTAAGGCCAACGAAGTGGCCGATAAATTTGTGCTGGCCGAAGAATTCATGAATCAAAAAATGTTTGAAATGCCAGCTTCCGCGGCATTCGTCCGTAATATTTGTGAATTTATCTATGACCAACAGGGCAAGGTGAGCGTAAATGGGCTGAGCGATCATTTTGAACGTTCCCGACAGTATCTGGGGAAAATTTTTAAAAAAGAGGTAATGTATGGCCTCAAACGGTTTATCATAACCGTCCGTATTTTGGATTTGGTAAAGTTTAAGCTGAAAAACCCCGATATTTCACTTACGGAGCTCTGTTACCAATGTGGCTATTTCGACCAGCCCCACTTTATCAATGATTTTAAACGGGTATGTGGGGTGAGGCCATTGGAATTTTTTAATGATCTGCCTGAGTTTTTTCTGCGGCATCGATAGGTTTCCATTTTTACAATTAAATCATCATGGATCTTAGGTTCTTTGCACAAAATATTAATCATGAAACACATTTTGGGCATTTTTGGAGTACTGCTGTTTGCGGCTTGCGGACAAAATTCTGGGCAAAAGAAAATGTCGATTTCCCCTAAACTTGAGTCTGTCCGGGATTCTGTGGATACCTATTTTACCAAATTGACGGAACTGGAACGGTTCAATGGTGTTCTTCTGGTTTACAAAAATGATACGCTTTTGCTGGATAAGGCCTATAATTTGAATCGGGATAGCAGCAGTTCAACCTATGTAACTACCGATTTCCAGTTTGACATCCATTCCATCTCCAAATTGATGACCCATTATCTGATGGCCCAATTGGAGTTGGACGGAAAGTTATCCATGGACCAAACTTTGGATGCCTATTTTGATGATTTCCCCAGAGGCAGCGAAATTACCTTGAGCATGCTCTTGGAACATAAATCGGGCCTGCCCAGGGAATTAATGGGCTTCGAGGGAGAGGAATATCAGCTCACATCGGACGAAATATTGGAATTGTCAAAAGAACAAGCTCTATTATTCCGACCGGGTACGGATGTGCAATATTCCAATGTTGGTTACGAAATATTGTACTACATCATCGCCAGCATGTATGGAAAATCATTTTCGCAATGTGTGGTGGATGAAATTTTTGGACCGTTGGGAATGGATTCTAGCGGAGTCCATTTCTTTGTGAAGGAAAATCGAGTGAAGAACATGGCCCAAAACCATGTGTTGAAGGATGGCAAAATAACGCCGGTCGATAATATTCAGAAGGATGAGTTCCGAAATGCACGTCTCTTTTCAACGGCGGATGACCTCAAAAAGTTTATGGATCATATCAAGCAGGAACCTTATGCTTCAATTTTGAAAGATAAAAACGGGGTTCTGGCCAAGGATGGCGGCTCCAAAGGTATCCGTGCACAAGTGTACAGCGATTTACACAATCATTTTGATTTTGTGCTTCTGGCCAATTATGATGAAATCCCTTTTTTTGAAGCCATAGATGATATGGTAAAGCTGTTGAACTCAGAAAAAGTCGATTACCCGAAGGAAATCAATAGAAAAGCCATTGCAATAGATGAAGGAGTGCTCCAGAAATACGCGGGCGCCTATACATTTGCCGATTTTGATGGATTGGTGTTGGAGGTGAGGGTTGAAAACGGCCATTTGGCCCTATTTCAAAAAGGAGAAAAAATAGGAGAACTGCAGGCGGAGAGTCCGACCGTGTTTTTTGAGGACCCCAAGGCTGCGGAATCATTTGAATTCGTTAAAAATGAATCGGGCACCTACGATGCCTTGATGGGATGGAAGGGTATAGTGGTAGCGGGTAAACGCAATTAGAACATTGCATCTACTTGTTCAATTCGCTGTAGGGCACAAAAAGAATATTGTATTTTTTGGCGTAGGTGTAGGTAAATTGAGCCCCAAAGAATAGAATCATGCAGGAGTAGGAAACCCATAAAAGGACCAAAACAATTGCACCAGCTGCGCCGTAGGTAGAGCCGGGATTGGCCTCTCCAAAATAGAGGCCCAACAGAAACTTGCCTATCACAAATAAAATGGCGGTAAGCAATGCCCCGAACCAAACCGCTCGCCATTTTATCTTGGCATCGGGCAGGAACTTGAACATTAGGGCAAACATGATAGTGATTATGCCCAAAGATGATATGATGTCCACCAGATAGGCGAGGTATACGGCCGCTTCGGAAATAAAACTTTTAAGGTAATCGTTCAATGCCGTTATGGCGGCGGTTATGATAAAACTGATCAGCAATAAAAATCCGATAACGAGAATAAATGCAAAGCTCTTTGCTCTTTCGGTGAGTAATTTCCAGAAATCGAATCCTGGAGAGCCTTTGATACGCCATATTTCGTTTAGGGATATCTTTAATTGATAAAAGACTCCGGTGGCACCAAAAAGTAACGTCCCGATACCGATTATGGTCGAAACTAAATTTTTGTCCCTGTTCTGTGTGTCTTCCACGATTCCCTGAATGGTTTCTGCGGCATTGGGGCCAAGGGCAATCGAAAACTCGTTGGTCAACCGTCCCTCTACAATATCCACGCCCCAGATAGACCCGACCACATTGATGATGATCACCAACAGGGCGGGAAGCGATAGAACAGCGTAGTAGGCGACCACGGCACTCAACCGCCAAGGGTTGGCTTTGCTCCAAGCTTTAAAGGTGTCCAAGAAAAGATGCGGAAAATCCTTGAACTTAAACCGATTGGCATATGTGTGACCTTCTTTCAAAAGATAGAATTCGATGGGTTTAAAAACTATTTAAGGATGAATTTAATGGTTCTAAGAACCGGGAATTGCTCGAAAAGCATTAATTGTTGACGTAAAAACAACAAAATGAAAAATTAATTGGAATCTAGTGATGCAATGATAACTATTTGAAATACAACAAGATAATAAAATAAACAGTTTTTACGTTATTAGATGAATTGTGCTTGTAAAAAATTGTCTTACAAATAGTTAAGTAGATTAAACCTCAATGATATGAAAATACTAAAATTGTCGAAATTATTCAGCCTATTGTTTGCCCTGTTATTGTTTGGTGCCTGTAGTGATGGTGAAGATGGTGCAGTTGGCCCACAAGGAGAACAAGGGGTTCAAGGAGAACCGGGAGAAGACGGTAATGCCAATGTGAAAAGTTATTTGTTTGAAGATCAATCATTCATGGCCGGTGAAGTTCCCTTTGATTTACCTGCTGTAACGCAGGATATATTGGATAACGGAGTAGTTTTGGCCTATTTACGTCCGCTAAATGCTAATCTTTGGTTTGGAATTCCCTATTACTATCAAACCAGTAGTTTAACGGTTTATGGAATCTTTCCCGGTACCGTGACGTTATCCAGTACATTCGATGTTAATAACTATGATTTTAGATTTGTCGTAATCGAAGGAACAGATGGCTCAGCATTCAAGGGGATGGGAGTAGAGCAAGAACTGAAACAAGCAGGAGTGGACGTTTCCGACTTTTATCAGGTTGCCGATTACTACGGATTGGATTATTAGATAATCTGGAAACAAAAAACCCTATAAACATAGGGTTTACAGGGCTTTTATGTACTCGAGGCGGGACTTGAACCCGCACGGGCAAAATGCCCACAGGATTTTAAGTCCGGCGTGTCTACCAATTCCACCACTCGAGCCTGGACTTGAAACAAAAAAACGCTGCAAGCAGCGTTTTTTATTCGAGCGAAAAACGGGATTCGAACCCGCGACCTCCACCTTGGCAAGGTGATGCTCTACCAACTGAGCTATTTTCGCATTGTTAAAAGAACTCTGCACTTTTTCCAAGCGCGGATGCAAATTTATAATATTTCTATTAAAATAAAAGAATTTTTTTAGGAAGATGCTTTTTTCTTTTTTCCCAACAATCGCTTGATCTCGTTTAATTTCATTAAAGCTTCCACAGGTGTCAGAGTATCAATGTCCAAGTGTAAAATTTCTTCCTTGATTTCTTCCAGCAATGGGTCGTCCAAATTGAAAAAACTCAATTGCATTTCATTTTGGGAGGCCTGCAACTTGTCGCTGACCTCTTCAGTGGCGTGCGATTTTTCCAGTTTTTTTAGGATTTTGTTCGCTTTTTGAATCACTTGTTGTGGCATTCCGGCCATTTTTGCCACATGGATTCCAAAACTGTGCTCGCTGCCCCCGGGAACCAATTTCCGTAAAAAAAGCACGTTGTCCTCCAGTTCTTTTATTGAAACATTAAAGTTTTTGATGCGCGGAAACGTATTGGTCATATCATTGAGTTCGTGGTAGTGCGTGGCAAATAAGGTCTTTGCCTTGGCGGGGTGTTCGTGCAGATATTCCGAAATCGCCCAGGCAATGGAAATACCATCATAAGTGCTGGTGCCACGTCCAATTTCATCAAGCAACACCAAACTGCGTTCGGAGAGATTGTTCAAAATGGAAGCGGTCTCGTTCATTTCCACCATAAAAGTGGATTCACCCATCGAAATGTTGTCGCTGGCTCCGACCCGGGTAAATATTTTATCCACAACACCCAAATTGGCCTCTGTAGCAGGAACAAAACTTCCCATCTGTGCCAATAGGACAATAAGTG
This sequence comes from Flagellimonas oceani, assembly GCF_011068285.1. Classification (NCBI taxonomy): domain Bacteria; kingdom Pseudomonadati; phylum Bacteroidota; class Flavobacteriia; order Flavobacteriales; family Flavobacteriaceae; genus Flagellimonas; species Flagellimonas oceani. Next base: position 22,900 of record NZ_CP049616.1, read on the forward strand.
CCGTTTGCCGTAACAGGGCCGATTTACCACTCATGTTGGGCCCTGTTATCATAATTATTTGTTGATCCTCTCGGTTCAGGAAAACATCGTTGGTCACATAGGCATCGCCAATGGGCAACTGCTTTTCAATCACAGGGTGTCGACCTTCTTTAATATCGATATCCGTGGAGTTGTTGACAACTGGCTCAATATAATTGTTTTCCTTGGCCAATTGGGTAAATCCGCAAAGGCAGTCCAATTGGGCGATAAGGTGTGCATTTAATTGTACAGGGGCAATGTACTCTTGCATCCATACGAGCAATTGCTCAAAAAGTTGTTGTTCCAATTGATAGATTCGCTCTTCGGCACCCAAGATTTTGGACTCGTATTCCTTTAATTCTTCGGTAATGTAACGCTCTGCGTTGACCAAGGTCTGTTTGCGTATCCAAGTTTCTGGAACCTTGTCCCTGTGGGTGTTCCTGACCTCGATATAGTACCCAAAAACGTTGTTGGAAGCAATTTTTAGGGATGTAATACCCGTTTCCTTGGTTTCGCGTTCCAACATTTTGTCCAGATAATCTTTTCCGGAGAAAGCGAGACCTCTAAGCTCATCCAGTTCTTCGGAATAACCTTTGGCAATGGTGCTGCCTTTGGCAATGTTCACCGGAGCTTCTTCATTGAGCACTTCTTTTATTTTTGAGCGGAGCGCATCACAATCGTTCAAGCGTTCCCCAATACTTTTTAATGAATCGTTGGAACTATTTTGCGCCGATTGTTTGATGGGAACCACAGCCTCTAACGAGTTTTTAAGTTGAACCACCTCTTTGGGGTTGATTTTGCCGGTGGCCAATTTGGAAATCAAACGTTCCAGGTCCCCCATTTGCTTGATATGCCCCTGAATTTTGTTCAGTTGTTCGTTCTCATCCTTTAAATAAGAGATTACCTGATGCCTTTGCTGGATTTTTTCCACATTTTTCAAGGGAAGCGCCAACCATCTTTTGAGCAATCGTCCGCCCATTGGCGAAATGGTCTTGTCGATAATGTCCAGCAAGGTCACCGCATTCTGGTGCGAAGAATGGTAGAGTTCCAGGTTCCTGATGGTAAAGCGGTCCATCCAAACGTACTCTTCCTCGGCTATGCGCTGTATTTTGTTGATGTGCTGCAACCGGCTGTGCTGGGTTTCTGAAAGATAGTGCAGCACTGCACCTGAGGCAATAATACCATGAATAAGATGTTCGACACCAAAACCCTTTAGGGTTTGTGTTCCAAAATGATGGTTCAAACTCTCTTGGGCATAGTCTTCCTGAAAAATCCAATCCTCCAAAAAGAAACTATGGAACTGGTTGCCAAAATGTTCAACGAACTCCTTTTTATGGTTTTTGGATACCAAGACCTCGTTTGGGGAAAAATTCTGGAGCAATTTGTCCACCTGTTCCACCGAGCCTTCCGAGGTCAAATATTCCCCCGTTGAAATATCCAAAAAAGAAACCCCAAGCTTGTTCCGCCCAAAATGGACCGCACACAAAAAGTTGTTGCTCTTCGCGGAAAGGATGTCGTCGTTGAGGGCCACCCCCGGTGTGACCAACTCCGTTACGCCACGCTTTACAATGCTTTTGGTCTGTTTCGGGTCTTCCAACTGGTCGCAAATGGCCACCCGTTGTCCAGCTTTGACCAATTTGGGCAAATAAGTGTTCAGCGAATGGTGCGGGAATCCTGCCAATTCGGTCTTGTCGCCACCATTGTTCCTATGGGTAAGGATAATGCCCAAAATCTTGGCGGCCTTTACCGCATCTTCTCCAAAGGTCTCGTAAAAGTCTCCAACACGAAACAATAACAAGGCATCAGGGTGCTTTACCTTAATGGCATTGTACTGTTGCATTAGAGGGGTTACTTTCTTATTCTTTTTCTTGGCTGCCAAAGCGATTTAATTCTGTTACTTTTGCCCAAAATTGGGACGAAAACGAATATATTGTTTTCATTGGCCATCAGAAATTTTTGTTGATATTTTCACCCCAATGTTTAAAAAATGAACCGAAAACTGGAAAATAGTGAACTGGACCGTTTGGACGTGGACAGTTTTAAGGAAGCGGAAAAGTCGCCCATCATCATCATTTTGGACAATGTCCGTAGTTTGAACAATATTGGTTCGGTATTCCGGACGGCCGATGCCTTTTTGGTTCAGAAGATTTATCTCTGCGGCATCACGGCGACCCCGCCGCATAAGGATATTCGAAAAACCGCATTGGGCGCCACCGAAAGTGTGGATTGGGAATATCGAAAGGATACGTTGGAATTGGTTGAAGCGCTAAAAGAGGAAGGAGTACGTATAGTGTCGGTGGAACAAGCTGAAAACTCGGTTATGCTGAACGACTTCCGTGTGGATTCAAAGAAAACGATTGCCCTAGTTTTCGGAAACGAGGTAAAAGGGGTTTCGCAGGAAGTGGTCTCGGCCAGCGATACGGTTTTGGAGATCCCGCAGTTTGGGACCAAACATTCCTTGAATATATCGGTAAGTGCCGGAGTGGTAGTGTGGGATGTCTGGAGCAAACAAAACGCCAAAAAATAAAAATGGCCCTGCAAAACAGGGCCGTATGTAAAGTCTGAGTTAGTTAGTTTCTCTTTTAGAGGTTGCTAATAAAATAAAACCATTCGTTATATCCAAACATTTTCCAAGAATTCTCTTAAATGTTTGACAAAAGTATGTTGTCTTCCAGCTTTTGTAAAATGAATTCGTAATCGTCCGGATTACTAACAAAATCCAATTCTCCCATATCCACGATAATGGTGTTTTGACTGGGGTTACTCTTGATAAAATCCAGATAGCCACGATTGATTTTTTCCAGATAGCCCGGGTCTATATTCTGTTCGTAATCGCGCCCCCGTTTTTTAATGTTGGCGAGCAACCGTTCGGTATTTTGATAGAGGTAAAGATAGATTTCCGGCTTTTTCACCTCTTTGTACATAAAACTAAAAACCTTTCGGTATAGATTAAATTCTTCACTCTGCAGGGTGACCTTGGCAAAAATCAACGATTTGAAAATATCATAATCGCTCACCATAAAATTTTTGAAGAGGTCAAACTGTGAGGTGTCGTCCATAAACTGTTGGTACCTGTCCGCCAAAAAAGACATTTCCAAAGGAAAGGCATATCGCGCTTGATCCTCGTAAAACTTGGGCAGAAAGGGGTTGTCCGCAAAGCGTTCCAGTACCAATTTGGCGTTAAAGTCATTGGCGATCATTTTGGACAAGGTGGTTTTTCCCGCTCCAATATTTCCTTCGATGGCAATGAGCTGCAACTGGGAAAACAATCCCGATCTATCCTTAAAAAGCTTGTGCTTGGTCTTTGTCAACCTTGTTTTGTCCCTACATTCCTGTAAAAGATTGCGGGTGTCCTTATAAAGTACCGGATGGTAAAACTGTGGGGCAATATCGCTCAACGGCTTTAGAACAAAGTTCCTATGCTGCATTTGAGGGTGGGGAATCACCAGATCATCATTGTGTATGGCTTCTGTGCCATAATAGATAATATCAATGTCCAAGGTCCTGGAACTATGTCCCGCTGCCGCACGGACCCTTCCAAAATCCTGCTCGATCTGCAAAAGGGTGTCCAATAACTCCTTTGGTTCCAGTGGAGTTAGGAGGGAGAGCACAATATTGAGGAAGTCATCACCTTCAAAACCCATTGCCGGATTTTCATAGACGGAAGAAATATCCAAGATCTTTCCTGCTTTCTGCTGAATACGAAAAATAGCTTTTTGGAGATTCGTATAACGATTTCCCAAATTGCTTCCCAATGAAAGATAAACCTTTTGTTTTCTTACCATAATCCAAGAAACAAAGTAAACAAAACAATACTACATTGGTTATATTTGATGCGTATTAAATTTGACTGAATGAAGTTTTTAAGAAACCTGTTAGCCTCCATTTTGGGGAGTTTGGTGGCCTTTATGGTCATTGTTGGGATGTTTTTCATTTTTATGGCCCTGGTAGGAAGCATGGATGAGGGAGTAGTGGTAAAAAAGAACAGTGTGCTGGAGCTCAGCTTTGTAACTCCGATTTTGGACTATACGGGAAAGGACGATACCGATCCTTTTGCTGCACTGTGGGTAGAGGAGCTTGGACTGGATGAGATTTTACATTCCATAGAAGTGGCCAAGAATGATGATGATATTGAAGGGATAAGCATTACCACCGGATTTTTACAGGCCGGAATATCGCAGACCCGGGAAATTAGAAAAGCCTTGATCGATTTTAAATCCAGCGGTAAGTTCGTGATGGCCCATGCCGATGTGTATGCGCAACGCGATTACTATTTGGCCAGCGCTGCGGACGAGGTCTACATCAACCCTGTTGGGGTATTGGATTTTAAAGGATTGGCCACTGAAGTGCTCTTTTATAAAGGATTGCAGGAGAAGTCAGGTATAAAGATGGAGGTCATTCGCCACGGAAAGTATAAAAGTGCCGTGGAACCCTTTCTATCCGATACCATGAGCGAAGAAAACCGTACACAGATACAGGAACTGATTTCATCGATTTGGGGCGTAATCGTGGACGATATTTCGGAATCCAGAAACATTGCTCCGGAAAACCTGAACATTATTGCGGATACCCTTGGCGGTAGAACCCCAGAATATGCAGTCGCTTCCGGTCTGCTGGACGGTGCCTTGTACTATGACCAGTACGAGAGCCTTCTTCGGGAAAAAATAGGAGTGGAAGAAAATGAAGAATTGAACTATGTAGGGCTGATGGATTACATTCAGAAGGCCAAACAGAAAAAGATCAACAAAGGTTCCGATGATGTGGCGGTAATCTATGCGCAGGGCGAAATCTTGATCGGCGAAGGTGGAAAAAACTATATAGGTCAAAAACTTATAGTCGATGCGCTGCACAAAGCTGTGGACAACGATAATGTAAAGGCTATTGTGCTCCGTGTGGATTCACCAGGGGGAAGTGCTCTGGTATCCGATATTATTTGGAGGGAAATGCAATTGGCCAAGAAAGAAAAGCCATTGGTGGTTTCCTTTGGAAATGTTGCCGCATCTGGAGGATATTACATTGGGGTTGGCGGTGATAAGATTTTTGCCGAACCTACCACCATCACCGGCTCCATCGGTGTGTTCGGAACCATTCCCAACGTGCACGAACTCGCTGAAAATATGGGCGTTAACGCGGAGCAAGTGGGCACCAATAAAAACTCGGTGGATTATTCCTTTTTTGAACCGATGACGGAGTCGTTCCGCAATGTGATGCAAGAAAGTATCGAAGAGACCTACGACACTTTTTTGGACCGTGTTTCCAAAGGGCGCAACATACCGGTCGACAAGGTGAACGAAATAGCCCAAGGCAGGGTCTGGAGCGGTGTGGATGCCCAGGCACTTGGCCTCGTAGATGAACTGGGTAATCTGGACGACGCCATTTTAGCTGCGGCCGATATGGCAGGACTGGAAGAGTATGGTATTAAAAAGTACCCACGTTACAAATCCGGTTTTGAGCAGTTTATGGAGAGTTATGGAGGTGTAAAGTCCAAGATAGGGGAATCCATCATCCAAGAAGAGATTGGAGCAGAGGCCTATAAAATCCTGAAAGAATTCAAACAATTCACAAAGCAAGAAGGAGTGCAGGCCAAAATGCCCTTTAGCTTGAATATTAAATAATTTGTTGCGCTAAAATTTTTATGACGCAAAAGGACAAAAAGTTAGCATTTTCCATATATCTGTACCTCGGTGCGCTGTTCATTACCTCATTGGTGGTGTCCAACCTAATATTCCAAAAGTTTTTCTCTTGGAGTCCTTTTGGCGATGTCACCGTATTTGGAGCGCCACTTTTTGAACTTTCGGTGGGAATTTTGCCCTATCCCATTACCTTTTTGATTACCGATTTGGTTTCCGAAATTTATGGGCAGAGGAAGGCCAATCAAGTGGTTACTGCCGGGATTTTTGCCTCGTTCTTTTCAATGGGGATTATTTTGTTGGCCAATTATTCCAATGCCATACCTACTTCCCCTGTGAACGATGCAACCTTTACCACCGTATTCGGATTGTCGCCATTGGGCGTATTGGCATCCATGCTGGCCTACTTGGGCGCACAGTACATCGATATCACCATTTATCATTTTTGGAAAAGAATCACCAATGGCAGAATGCTCTGGCTCAGGAACAACTTTTCCACATTTTCTTCCCAATTCATAGATACCTTTACCGTGGTCGGGCTCTTGTGCATATTTGGAGTTTTGACGTGGGACAAATTTTATGGATTGCTGATCAGTGGTGTTATTTTTAAAATAATGATTGCCCTTCTCGACACCCCTTTGCTCTATTTTTTCGTATATATAATGCGAAAAAGATTTAACTTAAAAATAGGAGAGGAAATTTCTTTGGATTGATGCTTCTCCTTTAATTTGTTGTAAAACACCGAAGTATGAAGAAAAAAGTCCTGAAAATTACTGGAATAACCCTACTTGTCCTACTCGCGATCATCATTGCGGTCCCATTGTTTCTTCAAGGTAAAATTGAAGAGATCATCAAAACAAAAGTCAACAACAGCATCAATGCCACGTTGGATTTTGAGGATGCCGATTTGAGCCTTCTCAAAAGTTTTCCCTATGCGAATGTTGGACTTACCAATCTGTCGTTGGTGAACAAAGCCCCTTTTGAGGGCGACACCCTGTTCGCATCTTCCGAAATTGAACTGTCCATGTCCATAAAGGAACTGTTCAAGTCGGCAGATGAGCCCATTGTTATCAAAACATTGAACATTGATGGTGCCAAATTGCACATCAAAGCGGACGAGGAAGGCAATGCCAATTACGACATAGCCAAAGAGTCCGAACCATCCGCTACCGCATCATCCGAGGAATCGAGCAGCAACTTTACGCTGAATATGGATTCGTATGCCATTACCAATTCCGAAATCATTTATCAGGATTTGGCCAGTGGTATGTTGCTGGACATTACTGAAATGAACCACTCTGGAACCGGAGATCTTTCCTTGGAAAAATCGGAACTGAAAACATTGACGGATGCCTTGGTGACGTTCGAAATGGACAGTACCCAGTACCTCAACAAAAACAAAATCAATCTGGATGCCCTGATCGGTATCGACCTGAGCGAGAACAAATACACTTTTTTGGAGAACAAGGCGCTCGTGAACCAATTGCCATTGGTTTTTGATGGTTTCGTGAAGGTGAACGAGGACAATCAGGAGGTGGACATTACGTTTAAAACCCCATCTTCCGATTTTAAAAACTTTTTGGCTGTAATTCCCGAGGCATACGCTGCCAATATTGAAAATGTACGGACAACGGGCAATTTTGAAGTGAACGGCGAGTTTAAGGGCGTAGTGGACGATGAGCATATTCCAACATTTAAAATCGCCATCAACTCCGAAAATGCCTCATTCAAGTATCCCGACTTGCCCAAATCGGTGCGCAATGTGTACATCGATACCGAAATCAACAACGAAACGGGAATCACCGAGGATACCTACGTAAATATCAACCGGCTTTCCTTCCTGATCGATGAAGATAAATTCAACCTGAACGCCAAAATCAGGGAATTGATGGGCAATACCAAAGTAAATGCCCATATGGACGGTAGAATCAATTTGGCCAATATTTCACAGGCGTATCCCGTACCCGACGATTATAATCTTAAGGGAATCTTGAATGCGGATGTTACCACGGCTTTCGATATGGCTTCCATCGAAAAAAAACAATATCAAAACACCAAAACAAGTGGCAAGGCTTCCTTGACGGGTTTTGAATATGCTTCGGAGGAACTTAAAAATCCCCTTGCAATTACTACAGCTGCCGTAACATTTAACCCGAACACGGTAACGCTGGATTCGTTCCAGGGAAAAACCGGAAGTACGGATTTTAACGCCAAAGGAACGTTGACCAATTTATTGGGCTTTATGTTCAATGATGAAAACATCGAAGGAAAGTTTACGCTTGACTCCAATCTATTTGCCCTGAACGATTTTATGGTCGAGGAAACCGAAGGAAGTGAGGGCGAAGGAACAGGTGAAGAAACCGGCTCGACCACCACAGGGGAGGAGCGCATCAAAATACCATCGTTTTTGGATTGTACCATTGACGCATCTGCCAATACAGTGGTTTACGATAATCTTAAACTGAAGAACGTTAAGGGAACCTTGGTGATTAAGGACGAGACCGCGACGGTACAGAACCTGACCTCCAATTTATTTGGGGGTACGTTGGGTCTATCCGGCTCTGTGTCCACCAAGCAGGAAGCTTCGACTTTCGACATCAATCTTGGAATGGACAATTTCAACATCGGGGAATCCTTTGCGGGACTGGAATTGTTCAAGGTGTTGACACCGCTTGCAACCGCCATTCAAGGAAAGCTCAATTCCGATATTAAAATATCGGGTAACCTTAAGGATGATTTTACACCTAATCTGGCCACTATTTCAGGTAATTTGTTGGCAGAATTGTTGAATCCAACGGTTGATACCCAAAAAGCACCCTTGGTCTCTGCATTGGATAGCAAGCTCAGTTTTTTAAATACCAAAGAAATTAATTTGGATGGCTTAAAGACTGCATTGACCTTTGATAATGGTACGGTAAAAGTGAAGCCGTTTACCTTAAATTATAAGGACATCGCCATAGATGTGAACGGAAGCCACTCTTTTGACAAACAGATGAATTATTCGGCCACCCTGAACGTTCCTGCAAAGTATTTGGGCAAAGAGGTCACTAAACTGATCTCACAACTGAACGATGATAGTGTGGGTGAAGTTACGATTCCCGTAACGGCGAATATTGGAGGCAATTTCACCAATCCGTCAGTAAGTACCGACCTTACTTCGGGTGTGAAAACATTGACATCCAAATTGGTGGAGATGCAAAAGCAGAAGTTGGTCAATCAAGGCAAGGACAAGGTGAAAGATTTGTTGTCCGATGCATTTAAAAAAGATGGGGCCGATACTACCAAAACAAAATCCGACGGAGTTAAAGAGGCCATTGGAAACATTCTGGGGGGTAAAAAGGATACTACGGCAACGGATAGTACCAAAGCCAAAAAGCAGGAGGATGTTAAAGATGCCGCCAAATCCATTTTGGGCGGACTGCTCAAGAAAAAGAAGAAAGATACTGTAAATTAAAAATACGGGGCGGTCATGGATCGCCCTTTTTTATTCCACCAACTCGTTATTGATCATCTCTAAGATAGAATCTAGGCTTGTCATTAAGGGAATGTAATGGTCTATTTCCGTGGATTGACTTGTTATGATGAACAACAGGATGTTGTTTTCAAAGGCAACGGATTCCAGTGCGCCTAGGTTGCTGATAGGGTTTTTCCTGAGGGGAATCCCCAATTTTTTGGACATTCCCGTGTAGTCCAACAACGTATGGATGCTATAGCCTTCGTCCCTAAATACGTTGACGGTATTGTTCCGTTCTTCACCTAGCATTTTTTCCTGATTGGCTATATCATCAATAGTCGATATCCAATTGGTGAGCCGAATCCGTAAGGTGTCGTTGGAAATATCCTTTAAACTGCCCGAGTTGATCATTTCATTCAGCAACGAGTTGTTCGGGTTGAAAAAAATATCGTTGGTGAAGGCATCGGATAGCAAATTTGAAAAAGTTTCCTCGGTTGCCACATTTCCATCTTCCATCAACAGAACTATTTCTTGTGCGGCTTCATAACTTTTCCTGTTTACTTTGATGAGCTCCTCCAGCTTTGTTTTACTGATATCAAATTCTTCTTTTAAACCTTTAAGGTAAACCTGTTCCTTTTCCCGTTTTATGCGATTGTCGTTTGCATTGTCTATGGCGAGTGCAATCAAAATGCCGATGACTACCAGAACAATTTCTCCAATGGCGTACAGAAGATAATTCCCGACCTTTTTTTCGGCAATGAATTGCTTCCTGATTTTTCTGAAAAATTTGAGCATGGGATTGGATGCTTTGGCTAAATTCTATCGATTGATTGATTGATTTAGTTCGGCCTGTCCTTCATTTTCTCCAAAAAGTTAACCATTTCCCTGAGGCTTTTTTGCAGTTCATCGTAGCCCATTACGTCACCAATGGACATAATATCGAGTAGGTTTTCTTTGGTTTTGGTTTTTAGGGATTGTTCCAAAAAGTCCATGGAATCTTTTACCTCTTGCGATGGGTTATCGATTCGCTTGAGCATTTTCAGGGTCTGTAATACTTCTTTTAGCATTTTGTATATGTTATGTTAAAGTGCTTAAATTATAAAATCTTTGTAGAAGTCAAATAATGATGGTCTGTCGTATTTTTAAGGCTTGGGTTTTTATTGTATTTACTATATAAAATTGATGCCCACATAATACCCTTCGCTTCCCCTTACATTGAACACCGTATTGTCCTCAAAAATAAGATACTGTCCTTTGATGCCCTTGAGAACACCTTTATAACTTGGTGTTTTGTCAAGATTCAGACTTTTTACCTTTTCGGGATATTTCAACACGGGAAACTCAAGGTTGGTTTCCTCCCGATCTTCCAAAAAAAAATCAAGGGCCTCCTCCGGAATGCTTGCTTTTAGTTTGTTTCGCCACGCCACCAGGTCCACGTCCTCAATCTCGTTCTGCAACATTTTTCGCCAACTGGTCTTGTCGCTTACATGGTCTTTGAGCGCCACTTCGGTAATACCTGCCAAGTAACGGTTGGGTACCTCCACGATTTCTATCGCCTCATGTGCCCCTTGATCTATCCACCGGGTAGGTACTTGCGATTTTCGGGTAACCCCCACTTTAATGCTGCTCGAGTTGGCCAAATACACAATGTGCGGTTGCAACTGCATTTTTTTCTCGAACTCGAGGTCTCGGTCCTCTTTGTCCAGATGTGCCGTGCTCAGTTCAGGTTTCATGATCCAATCTCCGGCAAGGGGAGTCTCATAAAAGCAGGTTTTACAAAAACCCTGTCGATAGATGGGCCTGTCCTCACCACAGTTCAAACATTGAAATTTGATGAAATCAATCTGAAGTTCCCTGTTCAGCCCTTGGTTCATGTTGATAAAATCGTTCTCGAAAACCAAAAAATACTGGATAGGGCTCCCGATTTCAGTTCGCATCTTTCTTAGGACTCCTTCGTATAACATATTAAAATGAATGTGTTTGTCTTATTTGAAAATGAATGTTAGAAAAGCTATTTTAGCACTTGTACTAACCTTAACTTTATTGGTTAAATATACCTAAAATGCCAATACCTTTATTCAATTCCATTGCTTCTTGGTTGTTGAGAAAGCGCTACCACCAAATAGAGCTTTTTTTAAAGTATCCTTTGGATGTGCAGGATGAGGTATTGCGGCAACTGGTCGATTTTTCCCAGGATACCATGATCGGTAAACAGTACGGGTTCCAAGATCTTCCAAAGTATGATGAATTCAGGAACAGGGTGCCCATTGTTACCTATGAGGATGTTGCCCCGTTGATAGAACGTACGCGAAGGGGAGAGCAAAATCTTTTTTGGCCAACATCCATAAAATGGTTTGCCAAGAGCAGTGGTACCACCAATGCAAAGAGCAAGTTTATCCCGGTGAGTACGGAGGCTTTGGAAGATTGTCATTATAAATCCAGCAAGGATTTACTGTGCCTATACCTGAACAACAACGAGAACTCACAATTGTTTACCGGAAAAAGTTTGAGGTTGGGCGGAAGCAAGGAACTCTATGAGGACAATGGGACTTTTTTCGGGGACCTATCTGCAATATTGATTGATAACATGCCCCTTTGGGCCGAATATAGCAGTACACCCAGCAACAAGGTGTCATTAATGACGGAATGGGAATCCAAGTTAGAGGCCATTATTGAAGAAAGCATACGGGAGAACGTGACCAGTTTGGCAGGTGTTCCTTCTTGGATGTTGGTTTTATTAAATCAAGTGTTGGAGAAGACCGGGAAAAACCATTTGTTCGAAATCTGGGAGAATCTGGAAGTGTATTTTCACGGGGGAGTGAGCTTCACACCCTACAAGAACCAGTATAAAAAACTACTGCCACGGAAAAAATTCAACTTTTATGAAACGTATAATGCTTCCGAAGGTTTCTTTGGTATACAGGACCAGAACAATTCCGACGAGCTGTTGTTGATGTTGGATTATGGTATTTTCTACGAATTTATACCAATGGGCGCCAATGGAGAAGGGGAGCAGGCGATTCCGCTATGGGAGGTTCAGCTTGGCGTAAATTACGCCATGGTCATTACTACCAATGCCGGATTGTGGCGCTATAAAATTGGAGATACCATTCGGTTTACCTCCAAAAATCCGTATCGAATCAAAATCACGGGACGTACCAAGCACCACATCAATGTTTTTGGAGAAGAATTGATTATTGAAAACGCAGAAGAGGCATTAAAACAGGTCTGTCTAAAGACCGAAGCGGAGATTATGGACTATACCGCGGCACCTATTTTTATGACGGATAAGGAGAAAGGTGCCCATGAATGGATCATTGAGTTCAGGAAGGCCCCTGAAGATATTGCCTATTTTACGGAAATGCTGGACAACGCGCTCAAAGCCCTGAACTCGGATTACGAAGCCAAGCGCTATAATAATATTACCTTAAAGATGCCCAAAGTGCACATAGCTAGGGAAAACCTGTTCCATAACTGGCTTAAATCCCAGAACAAATTGGGCGGACAACATAAGATCCCTAGGCTATCCAATGAACGAAGCTGTATTGAAGAATTGCTGCGTATGAACATGCAGTAGGTCCATATAAAGATAAAATTCAACTTTACTAAAATTTTACGAAAACGTTTTCGTAGATTTGACCCATTCGTCGTGGAAAGGTTTCTTTTGAACAAATAAAAAAGGATTTACGGCGTTTATTAATGAAATTCCCCCAGCGAATCTTTTATCAAACACAAAACCATTAAATCATGGCAGAAAAACTTGTTGTAATCTCAGATAAGTGGGGTGCAAAAAAAGGCCTTTGGATAGCTTCCTATTTTGGCTACCTACAACAATACTACGATATTGTTTTCCACGATTGTCAACAATTGGGCAATGTAGATGTCCCTATTTCTTCTGAAGAAAACATAGATAAAGCTTTTTTCCAAGAAAATGGAATCGAAAGGGCCGTTTCCAACTTGATTAGAAAAGAAAAGGAGCAGGCGCATTATTTGGCCTTCGGCGTAGGCGCAACAGTGGCCTATAAGGCATCATTAAAAGGTTTGCCGGCAAAATCGATTACCGCGATTTCTGCTGTTGGCATTGAATCGGAACAACAAACGCCCCCAATGGACGTGCAATTGATCTTTGGGGAATGCGATAAGCAAAAACCAGGTCTTGCCTGGGCCAAAGGTGTGAGCGCCAACCTTAGGATAGTTCCCAATTTTGGCCACACACTTTATTCCGACGAAAAAATTATTTCCGAAGTAAGTTTGGAACTTTTGGAAAATGTCACAAAAAAAGCAGTCTAGGAGACTGCTTTTAATTTTTTAACGGTTTCGTAAGAGAGTTTTTTCTCCGCGTACCCCTTGGTGACCTTGAACTCCGTTTCATCACTGCTGGGCAATGTGAACATCGCATCGGTAAATACCGCTTCGCACAGGGAGCGTAATCCTCTTGCACCAAGTTTGTATTCAACGGCCTTTTCAACAATATAGTCCAAAGCCTGTTCGGTAATGGAGAACTCGATGTCGTCCATAGCGAACAGCTTCTCGTATTGTTTTATGATGGCGTTCTTGGGTTCTGTTAGGATAGCTCTCAGTGTTTTGGCATCCAAAGGATTCATATGCGTAAGAACAGGGAGTCTTCCGATAATTTCGGGAATAAGCCCAAACTCCTTTAAATCTTTTGGGATGATATACTGTAGAATGTTTTCTTGGTCCAAATTTTCTTCAGCCTTGGAAGCACTATAACCTACCGCTTGCATGTTCAAACGTTTGGTAATAATACGTTCTATACCATCAAAAGCACCACCGGCCACAAAGAGGATGTTTTCTGTGTTGACCTCGATAAATTTTTGATCAGGGTGTTTACGTCCGCCTTTTGGTGGTACATTAACTGTGGTTCCCTCAAGAAGTTTCAATAAACCTTGCTGAACACCTTCACCGGATACATCACGGGTAATGGATGGATTATCACTTTTACGGGCGATCTTGTCAATTTCATCAATAAACACGATGCCGCGCTCCGCTTTTTCCAAGTTATAATCGGCGGCTTGTAACAAACGGGTAAGGATACTTTCCACGTCCTCGCCCACGTAACCGGCCTCTGTTAGCACTGTGGCGTCCACAATGGCCAAAGGCACGTTCAACATTTTGGCAATGGTCTTGGCGATAAGGGTTTTTCCCGTACCTGTTTGCCCTACCATTACAATATTACTTTTTTGGATTTCGATATCCTCGTCCTTGCCCTTGGGCTGCAACAATCTTTTGTAGTGATTGTATACCGCTACGGACATTACTTTTTTGGTTCTTTCCTGTCCAATCACAAAAGTGTCCAAGAATTCATGAATCTCCATAGGTTTTTTTAGGACCAACTCGGAGGATAGATCTTGGTTTTTGGTCTGTTTGGACTCTTCGGCTACAATACTGTGGGCCTGTTCTATGCATCTGTCGCAAATATGCGCATCCAAACCGGCGATCAATAAATTGGTTTCCGGTTTTTTTCTACCACAAAAAGAACATTCCAAATTTTCCTTTGCCATATAAATTCAATCTTCAACCAACAATAACGTAAAAAAAATGAAATTGTTCTGCGTTAAGTGGTTGTTTTTTAGTCAATTGGTTTGAATTATGATTTTTCTCTGACCAATATTTCATCGATCATGCCGTATTCTTTGGCCTCTGGTGCTTTCATCCAGTAATCACGGTCACTGTCTTCGTAAACTTTGTCATAAGATTGACCGGAATGGTTGGAAATGATCTCGTAAAGCTCCTTCTTTATTTTGAGCACTTCTTGCGCGGCGATTTCAATATCACTGGCCTGACCTTGGGCTCCGGAGAGCGGTTGGTGGATCATTACCCTTGAATGGGGCAATCCACTTCGCTTGCCCTTTTGTCCGGCGCAAAGCAATACGGCGGCCATGGATGCGGCAATACCGGTACAAATGGTGGCCACGTCAGGTTTTATGAACTGCATGGTATCGTAAATGCCCAAACCTGCATAAACACTACCTCCTGGGGAGTTAATGTATATTTGGATGTCCTTGGATGCATCGGCACTTTCCAAGAACAGCAATTGTGCCTGTACAATATTGGCCACCTGATCGTTGATGCCCGTTCCCATAAAAATGATCCTGTCCATCATCAATCGGGAGAAAACATCCATGGCAACAGCGTTCATTTGCCTTTCCTCAATAATGTTGGGGGTCATGTTCATTGGGTACATGGTACTCATGAGCTTATCATAGTACATGCTGTTTATACCATGATGTTGGGTAGCGTATTTTTTGAATTCTTTTCCGTAATCCATAGGATTTGACTCGATTTATCTTATAAAAAAAGGTGCCGAAAAATTAGCTTTCCGGCACCGTAAAGATACTTAATTTTCTTTTAGCGAAGCCTTAGCTGTATGCTTCCTTGATGAAGTCGTCATAAGATACTTCCTTCACCTTAAGGTTGGCCTTTTCTTTGTAAAGGTCCAAAAGTTTCTGGCTCATTAATTGTTCGGACAATCTTTTTACCTCGTCCTGATTGCTCATTACCCTTGCGGCAACGCTTTCCAATTCTTCTTCTTTAGGATCCATATGACCGTATTGTGCCATTTGCGATTTGATGAATCCTTTGGCAAACTCCTTCAATTCGTCGAACTGAACCTGAAGTTCGTTTTCTTGGATGATCTTGCCCTCGATCAATTGGTAACGAAGACCTTGTTCGGATTTTTCAAATTCTTCTTTGGCTTCATCTGCGGTCAATGGATTTTCACCGCTGATCTGAATCCACTTCTTCAAAAACTCGGCAGGAAGCTCGAACTTGGTCTCATCGATCAATTTTTCGGTGATGTCGTTCAACAATTTTTGATCGGACTGCTGCTCGAACTGCTTTTCGGAATCTTCCTTGATTTTATCCTTCAGTTCTTTTTCTGAGGTCACTTTACCTTCACCGAACAATTTATCAAAAAGTTCTTGGTCCAATGCTGCCGGCTCTCTTTCGTTGATTTCCTCAATGGTAAAGGTCACATCGATTTTTAGGTCCTCAGCTTTGTCGCGGGCAATGCCCAAGGCGCTGGACAACAGGTAATCTTCCTTAAAAAGTCCTTTTGTGTTCAGGGTAACGGAGTCGCCCACTTTTTTTCCGACAAGTGCATCAATTGCTTTCTTGCTCTTGATCTTGTCCATTTCAAGAGTGGTCTTGTGGTCGATTTCCTCCTCTTCATTGGCAAAGAAACCAGTGATTTCATCTTTTTTGCCTACTTCGGTCTTGGAAATCAATTTCCCGTACTGCTTTTGAATACGTTCCACTTGCTCCTCGATCATTTTTTTGTCGGCAACGATTTTGTATTGGGTCACCGCTTTTTTGGTCTTCAAGTTTACATCAAAGCTTGGTGCCAATCCCAATTCAAATTCGAAATCAAGATTGTCCTTGTCCCAATCAAAATTGTCCTGTTGTTTGGGAAGTGGATTTCCCAAGACGTCCAATTTTTCTTCCGTAAGGTATTTGTTCAGATTGTCCTGAAGCAATTTGTTCACTTCATCCACCAAAACGGCCTTGCCATATTGTTTTTTGATAAGTCCCATGGGAACTTGTCCTTTTCTGAAACCAGGAATATTGGCCTGTTTTCTATAATCTTTAAGGATTTTCTCTACTTTGTCCTGATAGTCTTCTTTGCTTATGGCAACCTTTACTACTGCATTAAGATCGTCAATCTGCTCTTTGGTTATATTCATTTCCTACCTAATTTGCTTTCTAAAAATGGGATGCAAAAGTAACTCTTTTTTGATTTGCTGCCAAGTTTTTAAACCGTTGACTTTCAAACATTAGAATTTCTATTGGTCTTCTTTTAAAACGGAGTGCAAAATTGCCTGCAAAAAGGACAGCAATAGGCTAAAAATGATGGCCCACCAAAAACTCTCGACTTGGAAGCCGTCTATAAGGTTTGCGGTCAAAAGAATGATGATCGCATTGATCACCAATAAGAAAAGTCCCAAGGTCAAAATGGTAATGGGCAGGGTAAGGATAACCAGGATCGGTTTTACCAAAAAGTTGAGCAAGCTCAGTACCACGGCCACTATGATAGCGGTAAACATGGAGGAGACGCCTACCCCTGGCAGCACATAGCTTAATATTACTACGGCCAATGCATTCAATAATAGTCTTAAAATAAGTTTCATAGGTTTGACAAATAGGTTGTTATAAATTAAAAAGGCACCGAATTTCGGTGCCTTTAAGATAAAGAAAATAATGTTTGTCTAGTCAATATATAGTCCAGTGTAATCCAGTGGGTTTACGCCGGGCAAATTCGAATTGTATTTTGCATTGATGGCATCGATAAAGGCGTTCGCCACAATGGCGTAACCTCGCGGTGATGGGTGGACCCCGTCCAAGGAGAATCCGCCACCTGTGGCAAAGGTCGCATCCACGATGCTACCATCAGCTTGTTGGAACCCGTTTGTGTTAAGTTCGGCCAATAATGCATTCGCATCTACAAGGGCAAGGTCGTATGCTGTCGCCAAACCGGCTATGGTCTGGTTATAGGCAGTCAGTGCATTTTCCACAATGGTTTGTTCTTCAGGTGTCAGCACCCATTGGTCTGCCAAAGGAACGGCAACTCCATTAATGGAGGTTGGATTGTTGGGGTCTGCAAGTGTGCCGATGAAACTTCTGGATGTTAGGACCATAAGGTCTTCTTCGGTAGCTTGTCTCATATTGGTCAAAGCAGGGTTGAATCCGGTCAAATCTGTCAAATCTTCATCAATGATCACCACGGCATTGCCTTCTCCGGGAGCAAATGAAATTGTTCTTTTTGCCAATTCATCCTCAGTGATTATGCTAAGTTGTTGTAATTGTGCCAAACCGGCATTGTAAGCTCCGTAAGCTTCTGCGCTGTTCAAGAAGGCAGCGGTAGCCTCATCCAAAGGAATGGGGTTGTGGGGCACTGTGGTAAAATAGGGTATGTCCGTTACGTTGGGCAAATTTGCGATTACACCTTTGGCACCATTGGCGGTCATGGTTTCAAGCACGGTATTTAAAGAGCCTGCAAAAACGTTGGGGTCGGTAATGTCATTTCTGGAATAGGTGCTGGGGTCCAAATTACCGGTTTGGTCAACTCCAGTCCCACCTCCAGTGGCGTACAATAAAATATCCAAAGAACCTGCCCATAATGAAAAGAACGTAGGGGCTTGTGCGGCTGCATCTCCAACTACCGTTGCTGTTTCTGAGGACGAAAACCTTGCAAAATAAGGATTGGCGGTTCCCATAGCAACACCTGTTACACTGCCGTAACCAGGAGCCAACATTTCATAGCTTTTAGAGCCTGGAATGCCCATGTTATTGTAAGTTCCAGGTAATTTGTCGGCGACATCGGTGGCTCCTTGACCTTCAACTTCGACGGGAGCTGGACTTTCGCCCAAAAAGGACAGGATTAACCTGTTACCTGCAATCACGTTTCCACCTAGGGTCATGCCTCCTAGATTGTCCGCCATAAAAGGGATTTCAAAACTTCCGCCTCCCACAAGGGCAAAATTTCCTGCCAACATATTTGGGTAAGAAGCTTCTTGGCCGGCCCTGAACAATGCATTGTCCGAAAAACCAGAGGTTAGTGAGCCACCAAGGGCCACATAATTTGAGAAATCAGCTGTTCCTGAAGTATATTCCACTGGGTCGGGTCCAGTTGTTTCGGGTGGGGTTGTATCATCTTCACATGCAATCAAGAATAAGCCTAGAAATGGGAGAAAGGCATAAAACTTTTTCATATCAAATTATCTGTTACAGTTAGTTTATGTTAATCCTTATGGTAAGAACCAGAATTAACCAAATCTATATCAAATTTGTCATACAGACAATTAAATAGGTAAAAAAATTATGCATGCATAATAAAAAGGGGTGAATTTTATGAATTCAGAAACGAAAAACTCTTCTCGTAGAATTGCTTTGGGTTCTCTGCGTGGAGCCAGTGTCCTGCTTTGTCGATGGTTTCTATTTCGGCATTTGGAAAGTGTCTTTTGATTTCGGGAGCGTCGGCGGGCTGTATGTATTCCGACCTGTCGCCGCGCAAAAATAGGGTGGCGCCATCGTAAACGGCATTGGATGATATGTTCTCCCCGATTTCCTCCATACGCTCTTTGAGCACATCAAAATTGAAACGAAATCCCAGTTTTTCCTTCTCTTCCCAATACAGATTTTTGAGCAAAAACTGACGGATGCCCCTTTCTTTGATATGTTTGGAAAGCGCTTCGTCCGCCTCCCGTCTATCCGAAATTTGATCGAAATCCAAATGGGAAAGTCCGTCGAAGATAAAATCGTGGTGTGGGGGATAATATTTAGGGGCGATATCGGCGACTATCAATTTGGTCACTCTTTCCGGATGCGAAGTGGCCAGTTGCATGGCGGTCTTTCCTCCCATGGAGTGCCCCATCACGTATGCGGAATCAATGTTATGATGATCCATATAGTTGATGACATCATCGCTTAATATATCATAATTGAACGCTTCGGAATGAAAACTTTTTCCGTGGTTTCGCTGATCTATCAAATGTACTTGATAACCGTTTTCGGAATATTGGGTGCCGAGGGTCTTCCAGTTGTCCGACATGCCCAAAAATCCGTGTAAAATGATAAAAGGTTGTCCTTCGCCCAATATTTTTGAATGTAGTATCTCCATTATTTCAATCTATGTAAGTACATGTTCACCACATTTTCGAGGCCCAGGTAGATGGACTCACAAATCAATGCATGACCTATGGATAACTCCAAAAGATGCGGAATATGTTCTTTAAAAAATTTGATGTTGTCCAAGCTAAGGTCGTGCCCTGCATTGATGCCAAGACCAGCTTCGTGTGCCATTTTGGCTGCTTCAACAAATGGGGCAATGCCACCCTCTTTGTTGCCCTTTGCGAATTCGTGGGCAAAACTTTCCGTGTATAGTTCGATTCGGTCCGTGCCTGTCTCAGCGGCTCCTTTAACCATTTCCACATCTGGGTCTACAAATATGGAGGTGCGAATGCCGTTTTTCTTAAAGGTCTTGATCACATCCACCAAAAAGTTTTTGTGCTTAAGGGTGTCCCAACCCGCGTTTGATGTGATGGCGTCCTCTGCATCGGGCACCAAGGTAACCTGTGTTGGCTTCACCTCGAGCACCAGGTCTATGAATTTTGGAACGGGGTTACCTTCAATATTGAACTCCGTGGTCACCACTTTTTTAAGGTCGCGAGCGTCTTGGTAACGAATGTGCCTTTCATCGGGGCGTGGGTGGATGGTAATGCCCTCCGCGCCAAAAGATTCAATGTCCTTGGTGGATGTTATCAGGTTGGGTACGTTGCCGCCCCTTGAATTTCGTAAAGTTGCCAGTTTATTTATATTGACACTCAACTTTGTCATGTGGTTCTGTTTTTAGATTGTCAAAAATAAGAATTCGGCATGCCTTTTGCCATTTTAAATTAGTATTTTGCACCTAATAGATTTATTATGTACATCCAAGACAAAATAATCAATACGATTCCCATTTTTGAGGTTTCGGAAACTTTAAAGGACGTTATCAAGTTTTTTGAGGAGACCACCTATTCCCATGTTGGTGTGACCGAAAACGGTAATTATTTAGGGTTGCTTTCCGAAAACGACCTGGCCTGTTTTGAGCCTGATAAAAAGGTTGATGATTTCAGGTTTGAAATGGAGGATTTTTTTGTGACCAAGGAAACCGCATGGTTGGATGTGCTCGAAATGTTCTCCAGAAATGAGGCCAATGTATTGCCCGTGCTGGACGAAGACCGTTTGATCTTTGGGTATTACGATTTGGAAGATGTGGTGGATGTGTTTATCGATACGCCTTTTTTTAGGGAGCCGGGTGCCATATTGGTGGTCTCCATTGGAATAAAAGACTATTCGTTTAGTGAGATTGCCCAGATCGTGGAGGGCAACAATGCCCGTTTGTTGGGGGCCTTTATCACCGATTTGCAAAACGATATTGTCCAGATCACCATAAAAGTGGGCACGCAAAGTTTGAACGAAGTTGCGCAGACTTTTAGGAGATACAACTATACCATTGTTTACGGTAATAGCGACGACCAGTTCTTGGAAGATTTAAGGCAGCGTTCCGACTATCTGGAAAAATATCTTAACGTTTAGTATGAAGGTAGCCATTTATGGTCTGTCTTTCCAAAAAGAAGACCAGCTTTGCGTAGAGGAGCTTTTGGATGAACTGAAGAAGTTGGACGCAGCGGTTTATGTGGAGGAAAACTTCAATAAACTTGTGGCCACCATTACCAAGGAACAGGTTAAGGGAACCTTTAACCAGTCCAAAGGATTGGATTCCTCTTTTGATATGTTCGTGAGCTTTGGTGGCGACGGCACCATGTTGCGCGCCGTTACCTATATAAAGGACTACGGAATTCCCATCGTGGGGGTCAATACAGGCCGATTGGGATTTTTGTCCACCTTTAAAAAAGAAAATGTCCGCAAGCTCGTTACCGAGTTCGAAGCAGGGCACTTTACCGTTGAGGAGCGCAGCTTGGTGGAAGTGGAGCTGAATTCGGAACTGGACGAGTTCAACGGGCTCAATTTTGCCCTGAACGAGATTACCGTCAGCCGAAAGGATACCACTTCCATGATCACCGTGGAAACTTGGTTGGATGATGAGTATTTGACCTCCTACTGGTCCGATGGGCTTATTGTTTCCACCCCTACGGGCTCCACGGGCTATTCCTTGAGCTGCGGTGGCCCGGTCATAGCTCCGTCCGCAAAATCGCTGGTGCTCACGCCCATTGCGCCTCACAACCTCAATGCCCGTCCGCTCGTAATTTCCGATACCACGCAGATCAGATTGAAGGTTTCGGGAAGGGAAGAGACGCATTTGGTCTCTTTGGACTCCCGTATTGCCGACATTTCCAACGGTAAGGAAATCCGTATCAAAAAAGCGGGCTTCACCATCAAAATGATAGAGTACAAATCCGAAAGTTTTCTGAAAACATTGCGCAACAAATTGCTTTGGGGGGAAGATAGACGGAATTGATACCATCAAAAACAATAAAAGGAGCGAAAAACTGTTTTACAAGGGAAAGCAATTTTAAACATTTGTCTATAGACCTTCCTTTACTCTTAATTCTTGTAACTTTTTGGATAGTATGCGGATAGTTTTGGCTGTTTTTCTATGCTGTGTGATGAAGATGAGCGCACAGACGTACGAGATAGGAGTATTTGCCGGTGGTGCCAATATGATAGGCGATGTGGGGAGGACCAATTACATATTGCCCTCTGGTCCCGCCTTTGGCGGCATATTCAAATGGAATGCGGGAAAACGCTACGCCTGGAGGGCCAGTGTGCTCTACGGTGAAGTTACGGCCGATGACAACAAATCCCACATGCAATCCAGGCAACAAAGGGGTTATGTGGTGGATAATTCCATTTTGGAGTTCTCCGCCGGACTCGAAATCAACTTTGTTGAATACAACCTTCATAAGCTCGGACCCGCCTTCACGCCTTACTTGTATACCGGTGTAACCTACTTTAGATACGATTTTAATTATATTGATGCCCTTCAGATGCAGGATATTAACCAAAAAGAAGGTAGTTTTGCAATTCCAATGACGGTTGGGGCTAAGTATCGTTTAAATCAATTCTTGATTCTTGGTGCCGAAATTGGGGCCAGATATACTTTCACGGACAATTTGGACGCAAGTAACCCAGAAGGTTCCAATTTTGAGCAATTCCGATTCGGGAACATATTGAGCGATGACTGGTACGTTTTTTCAGGTATAACATTGACCTATACCTTTGGACGTAAGCCTTGTCAGGATTGTTTTCAATAAAATGCACACACTAGAAGACGTAGATAAGGAAAAACTCCCGCAGCACGTGGCCATTATTATGGATGGCAACGGCAGGTGGGCCAAACAGCGTGGAAAGCTCCGTATGTTCGGCCACGAGAACGGGGTGGAATCCGTGAACCAAACCGTGGAGAACTGCGCAAAGCTCCAGATTCCCTTTTTGACCCTTTATGCCTTTTCCACCGAAAACTGGAACCGGCCCAAAACCGAGATAGATACTTTGATGAAGCTCTTGGTGAATGCCCTAAAAAGGGAGTTGAAGACCTTGAACAAACATAATATTAGGTTGAAGGCCATTGGAAAAATCGATACACTGCCCAAAAAAGTCCACAAAGAACTTAACGAAGTGATGTCCAAAACCGAAAATAATTCGGGGATGACACTAACGCTGGCACTCAGCTATGGCTCGCGGGAAGAGATAAAAACGGCCGTTCAGGAGATTGCGACCAAAGTTAAAAATAACATAATTTCCCCCGAAAATATTGACGAAACAGTTATAAATACACATCTTTACGCGCACTTTTTGCCTGATGTAGACCTACTTATCCGCACCAGTGGCGAATGTAGGATAAGTAATTTTTTACTTTGGCAGATAGCATACGCCGAATTATATTTTATTGATGTATTTTGGCCCGACTTTAGAGAGAACCATTTGGTAGAGGCCATATTAAGTTATCAAAACAGAGAACGACGATTTGGAAAAACGAGCGAACAACTTAACTAAGGGTATCAAAAACATCATACTTTCAACCCTTATTATCCCATTATTTTTATTTTCAACCCAAGGTATTGCCCAAGAGACCAATTTTGAAGAAGGCAAGCAGTACATATTGGGAGGGTTGACCGTAACAGGCTTACAGAGTTACAACGAACAAACCGTAAAAAGCTATACGGGGCTACGGGTGGGACAGCCCATCAAGGTGCCAGGGGATGAAATAAGCGCAGTGATCAAAAAGCTCTGGAACCTCGACCTGTTCAGCAATGTGGAAATGTTCTACACCAATATCGAGGACGACAAAATATTTTTGGAACTCAGTATCACCGAACGCCCGACCTTGAACAATGTGACCGTTTACGGTGTCAAAAAGCGTAAAGTAGAGGATATTATTGACGATACCGATCTTAAAAAGGGAAAGAAAATCACCGAAAGCTTAATTGCCAACACCAAGAACTATCTTCAGAACAAGTACAAAAAGCAAGGGTTCCTGAATGCCAAGGTGAACATTGCCACCACTGCGGATACTACGGGGACCAACGTTCAGAACATGGTCATCAACGTAAATAAAGGCGATAAGGTAAAAATTAAGGATATCAACTTTGTGGGCAATGAAAAGTTATCCGACAAGAGACTTAAAAAATCACTGAAAAATACCAAAAAGAAAAAGTTTTATCGTTTTTGGAAGAAATCCAAATACATTGAAGCCGATTTTGAGGAAGATCTGGATAATTTGATAGATACCTATGCCGAAAGGGGATATAGGGATGCCCGGGTGCTTTCGGACACTTTTGTAAAATTGGACGAGAAAAATATAGAGCTTACCATTAAAGTGGAGGAGGGCGATAAATATTATTTTGGCGATATTGATTTTGTTGGTAACTCAGTTTACACGGATAGAATGTTGAGCCAAGTGCTCGGAATCAAAAAAGGGGATACCTACAATGGTGTACTCCTTAAGGAGCGTATAGCCGACGATTCCGACCCGGATGCGGCCGATTTGACAAACCTTTATCAAAACAACGGTTATCTGTTCTCCAGTATAAACCCGGTCGAGGTCTCCGCCGTAAACGACACCATCGATTTTGAAATACGGATCATTGAGGGCAAAGAAACTTTCTTGGATCACGTAACGGTTTCAGGAAACGATAAGACCAATGACCATGTAATTTACAGGGAAATCAGAACAAGGCCAGGGCAAAAATATAGTAAGTCCAACATCGTAAGGACGATACGGGAATTGGGCCAGCTAGGATTTTTTGATGCAGAGCAGATTGTGCCTGACATTCAAAATCCAGACCCCAACGCAGGTACCGTGGATGTGAACTATAGCTTGGTGGAATCGGGCTCCAGCCAGATTGAGCTGCAAGGCGGTTTTGGTGGTGGAGGTTTTATAGGTACTTTGGGACTCTCTTTCAGTAACTTCTCTTTAAAGAACATTTTCAATAAGGAAGCGTATAGGCCAGTACCCATGGGAGATGGTCAAACCTTTGCTTTGCGTTTGCAGGCCAGTAGGACCTTCCGAGTGTACAGTTTGAACTTTTCCGAACCATGGTTGGGCGGTAAAAAACCGGTAAGGTTTAATATGTCGCTTTCCAGAACACAACAGTTTGCTACAGGGTTCGATCAAAATGGTAGATTGGATGTACAGAAAGATCGTGGTTTTTCCATTACAGGTATAACCGCAGGTTTGGCAAAAAGGGTACAATGGCCCGATGATTACTTTACCATTTCACACTCTTTGGGTTATCAATACTATAAGTTCGATGATTACGATTTGGGGCTATTTAACTTTGGTAACGGTAGTTCAAATTCATTGACATACACTTTTGGTATTTCCAGAAGCTCCCAAGGTCCCAGTAGAATTTTCCCCATGACGGGGTCCAACTTTGAGCTTACGGCAAAATTTACACCGCCATATTCGCTCTTTGGCAACAAAGATTTCAAATCGTTAAGAGACCGTAGAAAGGAGTTGACGGATATCTCTCTGGAAAGAGCATTGACCACTCAGGAAGCCAATGAAATACGGGAGATAGAAAAGGAACGTTTTAGGTGGTTGGAGTTCTATAAGGTGAAGTTTAAAGGGGATTGGTATACCAATATTGTGGATAAACTGGTATTGCGTACCAATGCCGAATTTGGTTTCTTGGGTTCTTATAATAATGACATTGGGGATGTGCCTTTTGAACGTTTTTATGTTGGAGGCGATGGTCTAGGGAACTTTAGTTTGGACGGAAGGGATGTGGTGCAGCTCAGAGGTTACGAGAACAGCTCGTTGGCCTTTTCAGTATATAACCCGATTCGACAGAGAGCACAGCAAGAAGGTGGGGTCATCTACAACAAGTATTCCATGGAGCTTCGATATCCTTTGACCTTAAAACCATCAGCGTCCATTTACGTACAAACATTTTTGGAAGCAGGTAACGCGTTCAATAACTTTCAGGACCTTAACCCTTTTGAGCTGAAAAGATCGGCAGGTGCAGGTTTAAGGATCTTTATGCCGGCGTTCGGTCTTTTGGGGATTGACTTTGGATATGGTTTTGATGCAGATAACGTTAGGCCAAATGCCGGGCCCAGTGGTTGGCAGACACACTTTATCATTGGACAACAATTTTAATGATTATAATCCGTTTGAGTTAAAAAGATCTGCCGGAGTGGGGCTACGTTTTTTTGGGCCGGTATAGAATACTCTCTGGAATCAATTCTGATGAAAAGCTACATCTAATGGCAAAATCAGGATTCAATATGGGGCAAGTGATCGGTAAACGGACTTCATCATCGGGCAGCAGTTTTAATTTATGAAAAACGTGTATTTCTTATTTATCAAATAGTTCATTTTGAATAAATTAGTAATTTTGGCACGATATTTTCTATGTAAAATGCGGAATCAAAGATGAATACCAAAGTTCTTTTAACATTAGTCGTTTTGTTGACATCCTTTTATGGGTTTTCCCAACGCGGTGTGCGCATAGGGTATGTGGATATGGAATATATCCTTGAAAATGTGGAGGAGTATAGGGATGCCACGGAACAATTGAACACCAAGGCACAAAAATGGAAGCAGGATATCGAGCTGAAGCAAAGCGTCATCGAACAAATGAAAAAAGATTTGATGGCCGAAAAAGTGCTCCTGACCGATGAACTGATTTTGGAGCGGGAAGAGGAAATCCAGCTATTGGAAAAGGAAATGTTGGACTACCAGCAAGACCGTTTTGGACCGCAAGGGGATTTGGTGCTGCAAAAACAATTGTTGATACAGCCCATTCAAGACCAAGTTTTCAACGAAGTACAAAAAATCGGCACCAATAAAAGATACGATTTTATTTTTGATAAATCCGCAGATGTTGTAATGTTGTACTCCGAAAAAAGACACGACATAAGTGACTTGGTTTTAAGGGAGATAGGACGCACAAGAAAAATAAGCGCATCCAATAAAAAACAAGAACAACAAAACCGCTTGGATCAGTTCCAAGAAGAGGAAGACCAAATAAGCGATGCGCTCAAGGAAAGGCAGGAACAGGCCGAAGAGGCCCTTGAGGAAAGGGAGAAGGCGGCAGATGAGCGGAGAGCCGAAAAATTAAAGGAAAGAGAAGAACGAAAGAAAGCATACGAAGAAAGAAGAAAAAAATTATTGGAAGAGCGCGAGGCCCAGCGAAAAGCCAAATTGGAAGAGCGAAAAAAAGCGCAAGAACAACAAAAGGATTCAATAGGATAGTTTATATTGAAACACTAAATTTAAAGTCAAAAAAGTAACGTTGAGAATCATGAGAAATGTAAAAAGAATCGCTGTAGCCCTAGTATTGTTTGTTGCGGCTACGGGTTTTGTAAATGCACAGAGCAAAGTTGCACACATCAATGTACAGCAACTATTGTCTGATATGCCGGAGATGAAGGCTGCACAGGCCGAATTGAAGAAATTACAGGAAACCTACAGAGCGGACATCCAAAGCTCCATGACAGAGCTTCAAAACAAGTATACCCAGTACCAAAACGAAGCTACTTCCAAAACAAGGGAAGAGAACGAACAAAGAGCAGTTGAGCTTCAAGGGTTCGAAAAAAACATTCAGGAAGCAGAGCAAGCGGCCATGCAGGAAATGCAGAAAAAGCAACAGGAACTGTTCGCTCCAATTTCTGACAAGGCCAAAGCAGCTATCGAAAAAGTAGCAGCCGCCAAAGGTTACGATTACGTAATCGATGCCAGCCCAGGGTTGAGCTTGATCGTAGCAAAAGGTCCAGACCTTTTGGCAGATGTAAAAAAGGAGTTGGGTTTCTAAACCTTGCCGTCAACAATATTTTATTTAAAAACCGCTTTTTTTAAAGCGGTTTTTTTATGCCATAAAAATTTAAGCCACTATTTTTAATCATGCAAAAACCAATTGGCATTTTCGATTCAGGGGTAGGGGGTACTTCCATTTGGAAAGAGGTGGCCAAGATGCTGCCCAACGAAAACACCATCTACTTGGCAGATAGCGCCAATGCCCCCTATGGTGAAAAGTCAAAAGAAGAGATTCTAAGCCTCAGTATAAAAAATACCGAGTATTTGCTCAACGCCGGGAGCAAGATCATTGTAGTGGCCTGTAACACCGCCACAACAAACGCCATAGATCATCTCCGTTCACATTACGATGTTCCATTTATTGGTATTGAACCGGCGATCAAACCTGCTGCCCTTCAGACCAAAACAAAAAAGGTAGGGGTATTGGCCACCAAGGGAACGCTATCCAGTAGTTTGTTCCACAATACTTCCAAACTCTTCGCCGAAGGCATCACTGTCTTGGAACAGGAAGGAAAGGGTTTGGTGGAACTGATAGAGGCCGGCAAAATTGATTCCCCGGAGATGAGAAGCCTATTGGCGACTTTCCTGGATCCCATGCTCAAAGAGAATATAGATTGTTTGGTGCTCGGATGCACCCACTATCCCTATCTGATTCCTGTTTTGAGGGAAATGCTCCCGGAACATATCAATATTATCGACTCTGGAGAGGCCGTGGCGCGCCAAACCAAGGCCGTTCTGGAACAGAACAATCTGCTATCGGACAGCGAAAATCGCCCCGATCATATCTTTTATACCAATGCAGATGTAAAGGTTTTGAAAGATTTGGTCGACGACCCTACGGCCCAGATATCTTCTAAGGATTTTTAAGACCCTATTTTCTTTTGTAGGTGAGGTAGGTAAAACTGTATTTGTGACGATCATCCTTTGGATGATGCTCCTCCTTGACCAACTCCCATTGCTCTTCATCGATCTCGGGAAAAAAAGCGTCGGCCTCAAAGGTGCCGTGCACCCGTGTGAGTTCAATATCCGTAGCGCGGTCCATGGACTGCTTGTAAATTTCCCCGCCCCCGATAATGTAGGCAGTTTCGTTGTCCGCGACCAAGGCAATGGCATCCGCCAATGAGTGGACAATGGTACAGGGAAACTTCGGTGTGTAATCTTCGTCCCGTGTAATGGCAATATGGGTGCGGTTGGGCAAAGGTTTTGGAAAACTCTCCAAGGTCTTTCTGCCCATAATGATCTTGTGTCCAGAGGTCAGGTTTTTAAAACGTTTAAAATCGTCCGGTAAATGCCACACCAAGTCGTTGTCCTTGCCAAGGGCATTGTTTTCGGCCGCCGCCGCAATAATGATCAATTTTCTCATTGATCTTTTTTTTTATTGATCTTGGAAAGGGGAAAGTCCGTTTCTATTTCCTTTTGGATCTCGCCGATACGTTTTTTTTGAAGGTTTACCAATCGCTCGCGTTGCTGGCGCTCCCAATTTTGCCCCATGAATTTGTGGGTCACAAAAACATTGAAGACATGCAGGACCAAGAAAAGGGTCCAAGCCAGTACGATCCAAATGGACCAATCGTAAGTCTCTCCGTACTTGAGTACTTTGTTGGCAAGAATCAAAAAAATACTTCCGATCAAGAAAATTACGAAGTGGGAGAACAGTCGCTTCTTTTGTTTGATGCGCTTATGGGCATTCTCCAAAAGTTCGTGCTGCTCCAAATCTATTTCCGACTTCTTCTTTTTACCAAATGACAACATGGAATGGCTATCTTTATCAACAAAGATAATTGAATTGTATCCAAAAATCCCGATATGCAAACCCTAAGAAAAAAATTCCCCGTGCTTAACCATTATGTTTATGCCAATACAGCATCCGCAGGTCTGTTGAGTGAAGATTTGATGGAATGGAGACAAGGGCACGACCTGGATTATCTGATCGGAGGAAGCGAGATGAAGAACAAGGGCTTTGCCCACATGCCGGAGATCAAGAAGACCATTGGCAAGTTTTTCAATTGCAAATCCGAGAATGTAGCTATGGTGCCCAATTTTACTTTGGGGTTCAACCTGTTGCTGGAAGGATTGCCCAAGGATAAAAAAGTATTGCTCGTCAACAAGGATTATCCCAGTGTAAATTGGCCGTTCGAGACACGAAATTTTGATCGGGATTATGTGGATGCGGATGAAAATATGGAAGAAAGCATCCATGCCAAGGTGAAGAAAGGTGATATCGGTATTCTTGCGCTAAGTTTGGTGCAATGGGTAGATGGGGTACGTATTGATTTTGATTTTTTGAAGGATTTGAAAAAGGAATTTCCCGACCTGATGATTTTGGCCGATGGCACCCAATATTGTGGTACCGAGCCTTTCGATTTTGAGGCATCGGGAATCGATATTTTGGGGACAAGTGCCTACAAATGGATGCTAGCAGGGTATGGGAACGGATTTTTCTTGGTGAAGGATGCGGTCATGGACCGGTTTGAGCTTCGGGGGATAGGCAATGGTTCCGTAAACAACGATGCTTCCAAACGGGACAGCATTACTTTTTGCAAGTTCTTGGAACCGGGCCATTTGGATTCCCTCAATTTTGGGAGCTTGGAGTTCGCGGTCAATTTTTTGGACGAAATAGGCCCTGAAAATGTGCAGGCCCAGCTGCAAAAGCTGTCAAAAAAAGCAATGACGGCATTTACGGAGCTTGATCTACTGGAGCCTGCAGTTATCAAAAGAAAGCGGCACAGCACCATATTCAATATAAAGGGCGACGAGAATCTCTTCAATAAACTCACCGAAGAAAACATAGTGGCCTCGCCACGGGGCGGAGGCATTCGATTGAGCTTTCATTTTTATAACACCGAGGCGGAAATAGATGTTATCGCAACACTTCTAAAGCGCTGGGCGTCAAAATCATAATTGGTAAAAAACGCCGATCTTATTTGCTAAAAGTAATCCTTCGGTTAGGTGGATTTTATCAAATTGATAAATCGGTTCTAACTAATTGTAAATAAACGGTTTTATGTATTGTTTTGTACTGAAATTAAAATTTTCGGTACCATGGCAATTAAAAAACAATACCTGAAGAGCAAGCCTGTTTGCAAAGTAACCTTTACGGTTCCTGCAGATGAGGCGGAGACCGTTGCAGTAGTTGGCGATTTCAATAAATGGAATCCCAAAAAGAGCGGCTTAAAAAAATTGAAGAACGGAACCTTTAAGGGTACGTTCGAACTACCTGTGGAGAACAGCTACGAGTTTAGATATTTGATAGACGGCAACTATACCAACGATGGTGAGGCAGATCGTTACCAATGGAACGATTACGCCGGCACCGAAAATGCCGTTTTGGAAGTTTAAAAAACACTATCCGCCATCAGTTTGCCCCAAAATTGGTGGCGGATTAATTTTGTCTACATCAAATTATATCCCGCTTAAATCAACAACCTGGGTAGTTATAGTGCCTGAATTTTGTATAGCAAGATATAGTTTCTTTTTTAGCACGGTCATCGCAACGATTCTTGCATCATTATTGCTTAGGTTTTCCATTGTAATAGGTATTTCGGATAAATTCCCTGTAAAGGTGTCATAAGCTCCAAGATATAGAACCCCATTGTTTTCAGGAGAGGGAATTTGCCCGGCAAAAAACAAAAGGTTTTCAAATCGAGCTGCCGAGGTAAATCCCAAATCAAAATTAAGGTTAATAAATTCAGTGGATTTACTTCTTAAATTATAGACTAAAATGTTTGGTAAATATATGGTGGGTGAATCCGTGGGATAGTATTGGCCCCCAACTATGTATAAGTTGTCGTCAATTGTGGTGCCCTGGGTGTATCGTCGAGGAGAATCTGAAACGTATTCTTGTTGAAATCCTTGAAGGTCGTTATTGTACTTTAGAATGGTAAGGGGAACCAAAGGGGCTCCCAAAGCTTCTAGCTCACCACCAAAAGCATAAATTTGGGAATCAACGGATGCCGTTCCCGACCTAGAAAGATTTTGTTCCAGCCCATTTGGTATAGCAGTAATCAACTCATTAAGGTTTAAGTCTGTTTCCCAGATATGTCCACTGCCAAAAACAATCAACTTATTATTATGAAAATGAAGCCTGCTTGAGACAAACTCGCTTTGTGAAAATGGAATTTGTATTGAGTTTAATGACTGGTCGTTAAGACTGTATTTGTATACATTTCTGGTTTGGTTTTGGAATCTGTATGAAAGATAAAGGCTGTTGGTCTTATAGCTAGCATTGAAACCTGTACTTAAATTGTAGCTTAAAATAAAATCAAAGTCATTTAAGTAATTAAAGTTTAGGGAAGATGGTATTGTTTTGTAGTCCTCGTTAACTTTTTTCTTTAGTCTAAACTCTATAAAAGCTTCATCGTTTTGATTGTTGTCTGTAAATAGCGTTCCTTTTACGGTTTCGTTTTCGTCTAACGTGATTTTTAGATTGGATGTTATTAGCTCCCCTTTTTCGTCAATATTGAAGTTGAATGTTTCGGGCGAATAGTAATTATCATCGGAAGTTCCTTCTATAAGATCATACCCTTTTCTTTTTTTCCATGTTAGAGCGCCGGAAACGTAATCTTGTGTACCATTTGTGCTGGTTTCAAAAATAAATTCATCATCTTGAATGCTTACGTTCTCCGATATATCAGTAGAACCGGTAGTATTGGTACGGGTTGCAGACTCTATTTTCCAAACGGTCAAAGTTTCACCTGACAAAATGTTTAAAAACTCCTGCCTTTCTTCTATTGAAATGGACTGCTCTTCTTCTTCGGTTTCACTTTCTTCTTCATTTGGCTCTTCAGGTTCTACATTCTCCTCCTCGATTATATTCTCTTCTTCAATTACATTAAGGCTTGAATCGGAACTGCAGGAATTTAAAATTAAAAACGTAAACAGAGTAAGGACAACTTTTTTCATTGGTTTGGAGGTTGATAATGGTTAGGTTATCGTCTAATTTATGCCTAAAATATAGGTAATTTATTTAGTTTTTAGGAGGAAAAATCTTCGGTTTTGCGTTATAGACTGATAAGTTATTGATGTTTAGGCTTTTGTTTTCATTTGGTCCAGTAATCCACAACTGTTACATCGGCAATATGCGGGCCTACAATGTCGCCAAAGGCCAGGTGATCGGGATGGGTAAGGTAAGTGTCTCGGTCGGCTTCGCTATCAAAGGTTAAAAAGAAACAATGGGTAAGTCCCTTGTTCAAGTTCTCCGGGCTGTTGTTGGTGCCCCATTCGTAGCCTTTAATTTCAGAAATTTTGGAGGGCAATGCGTTAAAGGCATCTTCCACTTGTTTAACCTCCTCCTCGGAGGAAGTGTCTTTAAATTTGAACAATACTACGTGGCGTAATTGCGGACCTTTCACTTCTTCTGTTGCTTTTACAGTTTCTTCTTCCTCTTTTTCGGTGGTTTCTTTTTTGGGTTCTTCGCCACAACTGGCAAATAACAGTGCGGCAAATAGGGTGATGATGGGTTTCATGGGATACTAGGTTTGTATGTTTTTGAAAGTTTGAATTCCGAAAATTTGGATAAATACTGTTAGCTACAAATTTTATTTATAAACGATTCGTATGAAATCCTTTTTCCTTGGTCGAGTTCCGTTAATCCTTCTTTTATCTCTTGTTGTAGCTCTATGGATAATTCATTCCAAAAATCTTCTATTTTCCCTTGAATTAATTCCAATTTGGAAGTTTTTGAATCCATTAGTTCGGTTTGAAACAAAAGTACAATTTTAATCGGCTCACACTTGCTTTAGTGAGCCTGCCTTTGTCGGTGGACAGGTGTTTCGCTTGTGTACGCATTTTAGCATTCTTGGTATGAGCCAAGAGGCTTGCCATATTGGGGTTTCATGGTTTTTATTGTTTTGGAATTAAAACTTGAACAGTTCTATAAACTCAATTTCAAGTGCATTTGCAATAGTGTATAACGTGTAAGTGTTCGCTGAAACTTTGTGGTTTTCGATGAGTTCGATATGTTGTTTATCGCGACCGCATAATCTTCCCAACTCAGCTTGAGAAATATTTTTTTCCTTTCTGAGCTGTTTGATTCGATTCCCGATTTTTATTGATAATTCCTGCTTTGTCAACATTGAATGCTTCCTAACAAAACAAAATTGACCAGATAAAATAGAAGAAACGTCATAATATATTATGACAAATTAAAATTATCAACTACTTTAGGGTCATATTTTCTTGTGACAATGAAGGATTTTGATAAAAATACTACTGTTATATTTTTTTCTGAATTGTTTGAAGATGCCTACGCCTCTCCTGTTGAACTGGCCGAAGTTTTGGATTTGGGCATTGAAATGCTTTTTTATGTGGAGGAAGATGTTTTTTCCAAAGAAGATATGCGAAATGTGGTAACTGCTTTAAGAAAGATAACTTTGGAGCTAAGAAAATGATTTCTTCGAAAAATAATGGCTGGTGCGAGCCAGGAGATTCATGCTAGCTTAGGCATATTTTAATCAATCCTTTTTATAAATAAAGATGCTATCGCAATCAAAATTGAAAATATGCTAACTACTATTGCAATATTGGAGTTTCTACGATTTAAGTATTGGTCTTCAAATGACTTCCCATCAAGATAATGTCTTAATCCTTTTTCAGTTAGTTTGATTTTTGATTTGATAGGATTCCCCTCTATAAAATAGCTCTTCATAATAAGCTCCTTTCGAACTTTTTGAACTTGTTTATCTAGCTTATTGCCAATCTTAAATCCTGAATTTTGGAGTCGTTTAGATAGTCCAAATGCCAACTCCTGTTTATTAGATATTATTTGACAGAACTCAGTGCCTCTTGTGGTATAATAGGCTCTGAATTGTTTTGAATTTGTTAATTGCTCGACAAAGCGCTCTGTTCTCGGTTCTTTAAGAGCTGATGGGTCGTCATATGTGATTGAGCTGCCATCACCCTCCATCCGTTGTACTATTTCATTGTAGCAATGGTCATATACAAAGTCAATTAAAATATCCTTAATACGTTCATTTTTAGTTTTGAATAGATTCATGACCATTTTAATGAATAAAATTTATGAGGCGCTGCTTTCATAATAATTTTAAACGGAAAACAATTTTCTGACTACACCGCCACAACCCCCTTAATATGCGGGTGTGGGTCGTAGTTCAGGAGCTCAAAATCGTCAAAGGTAAAGTCAAAAATATCCTTTACTTCGGGGTTCAGTTGCATGGTGGGCAAGGGTCTCGGGTCGCGGCTCAATTGCAGTTCCACTTGCTCCATGTGGTTGTTGTAAATGTGGGCATCACCAAAGGTGTGGATAAAATCCCCGGGCTGGTAGCCGCAAACTTGGGCCATCATCATGGTAAACAGCGCATAGGACGCAATATTAAAAGGCACCCCCAAAAAGATGTCCGCACTACGCTGGTACAACTGGCAAGAAAGTTTGCCATCCGCCACATAAAATTGGAAAAAGGCATGGCAGGGCGGGAGGGCTGCCTTTCCGTTGGCCACATTTTCCGAAAAAGATACCGAAGTGTCCGGCATTACACTGGGGTTCCAAGCAGAAACGAGCATCCTGCGGCTATTCGGGTTGTTTTTCAAGGTCTCTACCACTTCCTTGATCTGGTCGATTTCCTCGCTGTTCCAATTGCGCCACTGGTGCCCGTACACAGGACCAAGGTCACCGTTTTCATCGGCCCACTCGTTCCAGATGCGCACACCGTTCTCTTGCAGATAGGCCACATTGGTGTCCCCTTTTAAAAACCATAACAATTCATGTACAATGGATTTGAGGTGCAATTTTTTGGTGGTCACCATGGGAAAGCCCTCAGAGAGGTCAAACCGCATCTGATAGCCAAAAACGCTCAAGGTTCCTGTTCCTGTACGGTCCCCTTTTTGGTTTCCGTGTTCCAATACGTGTTTTAGAAGGTCGTGGTACTGTTTCATGCTGCCTGTTCCGTTACTGATGTCATTTCGAGTGATTTTCCGCTGGCGGAAAATGGTATCGAGAAATCTTATCCGATTAAACTTAGGTCATTTCAACACCCCCTTCGACTATGCTCAGGGATATAGCTCGGTATGACAAAAAATCAATCCATCGAAATTACTGCAATGGGTAGGTTTTTGAAACAAAATCCCAAAAGACTTATGAAGAGTTTATTAACTGGTTTGGTGTAATTTTAATTTGCTGTTTGATTACAAAATTTGTCAACTCGAGTGATTTTTCGAGGGAAAACGTAGAAAAATTGTATCGAGAGTTAGAATTTAAAAGATATTCCGCTTGTTCTCGATACGATTTTCTTTGGTTTCGACTTCGCTCAACCACCAAAAATCACTCGAACTGACGCGTTATTCTTTAGCTTCCTTAACCTTAAAGCATCTACCCCAAAATCATCCCGGCAATAGTAGCGGACAACAAGGAAGCCAATGACCCGCCCAAAACGGCCTTCATTCCAAAAGCGGACAACACCTGGCGTTGACCCGGGGCCAAAGAACCGATTCCCCCGATTTGAATGCCGATGGAAGCAAAGTTGGCAAAACCACAGAGCATGTACGTGGCCATGATCACGGATTTGTTGTAAGTAAAGTGAACACCGCTTGCCACATTTTTAAGATCGGCCAATTGAATGTACCCGACAAATTCGCTTGCGGCCAATTTTATCCCAAGCAATTGCCCCATGAGCATAATGTCCTCGTTGGCGACACCAATGAGCCACATGAGCGGGGCAAATATGGTCCCCAGAATGGCTTCCAAGGAAAATTCGGTGTACGGGGAATTGGCGGCTATCCAGTTATTGAAAGTGGTATGATCTCCGACCCAGCCCAAGATTCCATTGATCATGGCGATAAAGGCCACGAAGACCAAAAGCATGGCCCCAACATTCAAGGCGAGTTTTAAACCTTCGGTGGTGCCGTTGGCGATAGCATCCAAAATGTTGGCACCTATTTTTTCGGAAGACACCTCTACATCTGTATTGACCTTTTCGGTCTGCGGATATAATATTTTTGAAATAACAATGGCGCCCGGCGCGGCCATTACGGATGCTGCCAAAAGATGCTTGGCAAATACCAAACGAAGTTCGGGGTCGTCACCGCCCAAAAATCCGATGTAAGCCGCCAGAACAGCTCCCGCAACCGTGGCCATGCCGCCGATCATCACCAAAAGGATTTCGGATTTGTTCATTTTTTCCAGATAGGCCTTGATGAGCAGGGGCGCTTCTGTCTGTCCCAAAAAGATGTTGCCCGCTACGGAAAGACTTTCCGCTCCCGAAATACCCAAACTTTTGGAAAGCAACCATGCCATCCATTTTACCACTACCTGAATCACACCCAAGTAATAAAGCACGGAAGTCAATGCGGAGAAAAATATAATGGTGGGCAAAACTTGAAACGCGAAAATATAACCAAAGGTGTCCATGTCCACCACCAAGCCTTCAAACAGGAACTGGCTTCCGGCACGGGTAAAGTCCAAGATGCTGACAAAAATGCTTCCGACCTGTTCAAAAATATATTGTACAAAGGGGACTTTGAGCACCCCAATGGCTATTAAGATCTGCAATGATAAACCGATTCCGACCGTTTTCCAATTGATGGCTTTTCTGTTGGAGCTGAACAAAAATGAAATCAGAATCAGAACGGCCATTCCCAACGCCCCGCGAAGCAATGTGGTAATGGTAAAACCTTGATTGGGAACGATCTCTGCAGTTTCCTGTACGGAAATATTGTCCGTAATGGTGGAGCCGATGGCAACGTTGAGTGAATCTGAAGGCAATGAATTTTGGCCGAAAGCGACCGAACAAAGAAGTAAAAGTATCAGTAAACTTTGGGTCTTTTTCGCCATGTATGTTGGTCGTTTATTTACGCTTGGAAATTTCATCCCTCAATTTGGCAGCTTTTTCGTAGTCTTCGCTGGCCACCGCATTGTCCAATTCTTTATGGAGTTCTTGTAGGGACATTTCTCTGTACCCGTGGGTGTCGGAACCCGATTCCAGCTCCACGGCCTCTCCTTCTTGAAGGATTTCATCGACCATAATGCTGTCGTCCTCGTCCTCTTCTTTCTCTTTGGAAGAAAATTTTAGGAAAATACCGGCTTTGTCCAAAATGGTCTTGTACGTAAAAATGGGGGCGTTGAACCGCAGTGCAAGTGCAATCGCATCGCTGGTGCGGGCATCGATGATTTCTTCGTCGTTATCGCGCTCACAAATGATGCTGGAATAGAAAACGCCGTCCACCAGTTTATGGATGATCACCTGCTTGACCACAATTTTGAACCTGTCCGCAAAATTCTTGAACAGGTCGTGGGTCAAAGGCCTGGGCGGTTTTATCTCTTTTTCCAAAGCAATGGCGATGGACTGTGCTTCAAATGCGCCTATAACAATGGGAAGTTTACGGTCTCCCTCCTCTTCATTTAAAATAAGGGCGTATGCGCCATTTTGTGTTTGGCTGTATGAAATCCCCTTTATTTTTAATCGTACTAAACTCATATATCTCCTCCTAAAGCAAAGGGGCCGTCCAAATAAGTGGCTTTACCAGTTATCTGAACAGCCCCTTGCAATGGGCAAATTAACAAAATTTAAGTGTTTTGGGCTTTAAATTCTTTTAATTTTTCGATGAGTTCGGGCACTACCTCGAAGGCATCCCCGACTATTCCGTAATCTGCAGCCTTAAAGAAAGGTGCTTCCGGGTCGTTATTGATGACCACTTTTACTTTGGATGCGTTGATACCTGCCAAATGTTGAATGGCCCCGGAAATTCCGATAGCTATATAAAGATTACTGGCCACAGGCTTACCGGTTTGACCAACGTGCTCGCTATGCGGGCGCCATCCCATATCCGAAACAGGTTTGGAACATGCGGTCGCCGCACCCAAAACATCGGCCAATTCCTCAACCATGCCCCAATTTTCGGGTCCTTTTAGTCCTCGACCGCCAGATACGACGATATCGGCATCGGCGATGGTGGCTTTTCCGACCACACGATCTACATCCACCGATTTAACGGAAAATGCGTTATCGCTCAATGATGGGCCAAAATCTTCCACCGAAGCGGAAACATTGTTTTCAACAACACCGAAGGCATTACTGGAAACTCCTACGATCTTAATATCTGACGAGATTTCCGTCATAGCGAACCCTTTGTTACTGAAAGCAGTCCTTTTAACCACGAATGGTGAAGTGCTTTCAGGGGCAGCTACCACATTGGGTGCATATCCAGCAGATAATTTAGCCGATAAAATCGGGGCCAAATATTTACTGTCTGCGCTGGAGCTCAATATAATCACTTTGGCATCCTCTGCTTTTGCAGCTTGCTCCAATACATCGGCATAGGCCTTGGCATTAAAGGTTTTTAAGGAGTCATCCGATACCTTCAGGACTTTGGAAACCCCGTAGGTTCCCAATGAGGCATCGTCCTCGGCATTAAAAGAGACCGCGGTTACGGTTGTGCCTAAATCTTGGGCCACTTTATGTGCGTAAGAGGCTGCTTCGAAGGCATTTTTTTTGAATTTTCCCTTTAGGGATTCTGTATATACTAATACTGACATAATCTTTTCTCTTGTTTAGATAACTTTTGCTTCGTTGTGCAGTAGTTCCACTAATTCTCCGACGTTGCCGGCATCGACCAATTTAACGGGTCCTTTGGCGGCGGGCTTTTCAAATTTTTGATCCTGTGTGGGTTGTGAGGCATCAACGGGCTCTACCACGTTCAATGCTTTTTTACGGGCCATCATAATACCTCTCATGTTCGGGATACGAAGGTCGCTTTCCTCTACCAACCCTTTTTGTCCACCGATCACCAGTGGAAGCGAAGTGCTGATTTTTTCTTTACCACCATCGATTTCACGAACTGCTGTTGCGGTATCGCCATCGATTTCGAGACTGATACAGGTGTTCACAAAGTTCATGTCCAACAACGTGGCGAGTATTCCGGGAACCATACCACCATTGTAGTCGATGGATTCCCTACCTGCGATGATCAGGTCGTATTTCCCATTTTTGACCACTTCGGCCAACTGTTGGGCGACAAAAAAACCATCTTTTGGCTCTGCATCCACTCGAATGGCCTCATCGGCACCAATGGCCAGGGCTTTTCTAATGGTGGGCTCGGTTTGGGCACCGCCCACGTTCACTACATGGACCGTGGCACCTTGCTTTTCCTTGAACCACATGGCACGTGTGAGTCCGAACTCATCATTGGGATTAATAACAAATTGGACCCCGTTTGTGTCAAACTTGGTATCGCCTTCCGTAAAATTGATTTTGGAAGTAGTATCCGGTACGTTGCTAATGCAAACTAAAATCTTCATATATACTTTAGGTTTATCTGCTCAAATATAATTATAAAAATCCGAAATTTATTATGCATGCATAATAAATTTTGTTCTTTTTTTGGATTTTGGTCAGGCGAGTTTCGGGTAGTTTTTGCTATTTTTGCTTGCGTTTTTAAGCAGACTATAAATATTTAGTACGATTCAATGAAAACATTACAGTTTAGGGAGGCAATAGCCGAGGCTATGTCCGAAGAAATGCGAAGAGATGATACCATTTATTTGATGGGCGAGGAGGTGGCCGAGTACAACGGTGCTTACAAGGCCTCCAAAGGCATGTTGGATGAGTTCGGACCGGAGCGTGTATTGGATACCCCAATTTCAGAACTTGGTTTTGCCGGTATCGGTGTTGGTTCTGCCATGAACGGCAACAGGCCCATTATAGAATTTATGACGTTCAACTTCTCCTTGGTGGGAATTGACCAAATTATAAACAACGCCGCCAAGATCCGTCAGATGTCCGGCGGGCAGTTCAATTGTCCGATCGTATTTAGAGGTCCTACGGCTTCTGCGGGACAGTTGGGGGCAACCCACTCCCAAGCTTTTGAAAGCTGGTACGCCAATACCCCAGGGCTTAAGGTCGTGGTTCCATCGAACCCAGCTGATGCGAAGGGATTGTTGAAAGCCTCCATTCGCGATGACGACCCCGTTATTTTTATGGAGTCCGAGCAAATGTACGGTGACAAGGGCGAGGTGC
The DNA here is from genome assembly GCF_011068285.1 of Flagellimonas oceani. Lineage (NCBI taxonomy): Bacteria > Pseudomonadati > Bacteroidota > Flavobacteriia > Flavobacteriales > Flavobacteriaceae > Flagellimonas > Flagellimonas oceani. Next base: position 63,751 of record NZ_CP049616.1, read on the forward strand.
CGGAAGGCGAGTACACTATTCCATTAGGTGTTGCCGATGTTAAAAGAGAAGGTAAGGACGTGACCATTGTTTCCTTTGGAAAAATCATCAAAGAAGCCTACAAAGCTGCGGATGAATTGGAAAAAGACGGGATTAGCTGCGAAATCATTGATTTAAGAACCATTCGTCCCATGGACCATGAAACCATTATCAATTCTGTCAAAAAAACCAATAGATTGGTTATTCTTGAAGAAGCATGGCCTTTTGGAAACGTAGCGACCGAAATTATCTATCACGTACAGGACAAAGCGTTCGATTATTTGGATGCACCTATCGTAAAATTGAACACTGCGGATACCCCCGCACCATACTCTCCAGTACTTTTGGCCGAGTGGTTGCCCAATCACGAAGATGTCATTAAGGCTGTTAAGAAAGTGTTATATAAGTTATAGAAGCATATTTTAAGGTATATTAGCCCCGTTAATTTTGTTGACGGGGCTTTATTATTTAGGGAACATTTTTTTGATTAGAAATTACTTTGAACCAAATTTGACCTGAGTTAAATGGGAACTAGCAGTTGTGCTGTTCCACAATGTCCCTTACATCTGCCTATGAGAAGATTACTTTCCGTACTTTTTCTTTTACTTATCAACAGTGTTTTTGCACAGACCAAAATCGAGGGTATAGTGACCGACGATACCGGGATGCCCATCGCCTTTGCCAATATTATTTTTACCAATTCATCCGAAGGAACCATAACCAACGACAATGGCCGTTTTTATATGGAATCCGATGCGACCTATGATGCTGTAAAGGTTTCTTTTATAGGGTATGAGACGAAGGAAATTGCCTTGGAGCAAAAGGTGAATTATAATATGGAAATTGTGCTGACCGAATCTACCGAGCAGCTCCAGGAGGTGGTGGTGTACACGGGCAAACAATCCAAGAAGAACAACCCGGCCATAGACATTCTGCGTAAAATTTGGGAGAAAAAGCGGGAGAACGGGGTGCGCAAGTTCAAGCAGTACCAATATGACAAATACGAAAAAATAGAGTTTGACCTGAATACCATCGACAGTGCTTTGATCAAAAGCAAACTTTTCAAAGGGCTCGAGTTTATGTTCGAGGACTTGGATACTTCACGAATTACGGGAAAAACTTATCTGCCCATGTTCTTGAGCGAATCTTTTTCCAAAGTATACGGCGACAACGTGCTCGGTAAGGAAAAGGAGGATGTACTCGGCAACAAAAACTCAGGTTTTAGCGGTAACCAAGCCATAACAGCGTTTGTGGAAGATCTCTATTCCGATTACGATATTTACAATAATTACCTTAAGTTTTTTGATAAGAGCTTTACCAGTCCCTTGTCCAAAACGGGGATAGATGTCTATAATTATGTATTGTCCGACAGTACCTATATCGATGATAAGTGGTGCTATAACATTATTTATTACCCACGCCGTAAGAACGAGCTTACCTTTAAAGGTGATTTTTGGGTGAACGATACCACCTTTGCCATTAAAAAAATCAACTTACAGGTCACCAAAAGTGCCAACATCAACTGGGTGAAGGAGATTTACATTGAGCAGGATTTTGAAGTGGTGAGCGATTCTGTTTTTCTCTTGAAGCGGGATTATATGCTGAGCGATTTTAGTTTTTCAAAAAAAGAGGAATCGCGGGGCGTATATGGAAAACGTACCACCGTTTTTGATAATTATAATTTTAACAACCCTAGGTCAGAGGACTTTTATAAGGCCGTTTCCGACCCATACGATCCTCGCGTGTTCTCGCAGGACAGTATTTTCTGGGAAAATGCCCGGTTGGAACGTTTGAACGAAGACGAATCTGGAATCTTCAAATTGCTGGATACCTTAAAAACTGTGCCCAAGTTCCGGACGTACTACGATATTGTCAGCATTTTGGGGTCGGGATACGTCGAAATCGACAAGTGGAACATCGATATCGGGGACATTTACAGCACCTTTGGTTATAACGATGCCGAAGGTATTCGGTTAAGGGCCGGGGCCCGAACGTATTTTGGCCAAAACGATTTATGGCGATTGGAAGGTTATACGGCCTATGGCTTTACCGATAAAAAGTTCAAATATGGTGTGTCCGGAAAGTTTTTGCTCGACCGCAAGAATCGTTTAATTGTTTCCGGGGGAAATCGACGGGATATTGAACAATTGGGGCTGAGTCTTACCAGTACCAATGATGTAATGGGAAGGAGCATTGCCTCTTCATCCTTGGTGACCGTAGGTTCCAATGACCGTTTGACCAGCATCAACCTTTCAACGCTAAACTTTGAAATGGAGCCGGTAAAAAACTTCAGAATAGATATAGGTGGCTCTTTCCGTACCTTGAGTTCCGCACTGCCCGAGGCCTTTAGTCTGGATTATGTGGACCCGGCATCGCCTTCTGGCATATCATCGGAAATAAAACAGTTTGACCTGAACACCACGTTGATCTATACCCCGGGCAAACGGACCATTGGTTATGGAGTGGAACGTTCCAATATCAACGATGATTACAGTACGTTGGTGTTAAAGTATACCAAGGGTGTGGATGGTTTTCTGGAAAGTGATTTCGATTACGAGAAAATACAGTTTTCCTATCAACAGCCATGGCAAATTGGAGGCTTTGGTAGGTTAACGAGTACTGTGGAACTGGGAAAAACCTTTGGAACAGTACCTTTGGGACTGCTCAGCGTGATTCCTGGTAACCAAACCTTGTTCTCGTTATACAATGTGTTTCCGAACTTGGATTTCTACGAGTTTGTCACGGATACCTATGCCACGGTCCATTTGGAACACAACTTTAACGGAAGATTATTTTCGCGCATTCCATTGTTGCGAAAGCTCAATCTACGGGAAATTGTTGGTGTAAGAGGAGCATGGGGGCAACTGTCCGAAGAAAATATTGCTTTGAGTGCTCCCACGAACATTCCATTAATGGCCCCCGAAGATCAAGTGTATTGGGAATATTCTTTTGGCGTCGGAAATATTTTTAAAATACTTCGGATAGATTTCAACTTTCGCGGCAATTACCTCGAAAATCCGGATGCCCGTGCTTTTGGGATTACAGGGACCTTCGGCTTTAATTTTTAATTCAAAGGAAACCTGCAATTTATGTGGTCTATTCCAGTAATACTGGTTATTTTTGCAGCATAAATTATATCACTAACATGTCTAAAAAACCACGTATTACTTTCGATGTACTTGTAGAAATTCCAAAAGGTAGCAGGAACAAGTACGAATACGACTTCACCCTCAACAAAATTAGATTCGACAGAACCCTTTTTTCTTCAATGATGTACCCTGGAGACTACGGTTTCATTCCAGAGACCTTAGCTTTGGACGGTGACCCATTGGATGTTTTGGTACTTTGCACCGAGCCAACATACCCTATGGTGGTCGTGGAAGTAAAGCCAGTAGGGGTTTTCCATATGACCGATGAAAAAGGACCGGATGAGAAAATAATCTGTGTGCCCGTTTCCGACCCTATTTGGAGCAAAAGGGACGATATCAGTGAATTGAATCCCCATCGATTAAAAGAGATTGAACATTTCTTTCAAGTGTATAAGGATTTGGAAGAGAAGAAAGTAGACACAGGCGGTTGGGGCGATGTGAACGAGGCCATACAAATCTATCACGAATGCGTTCAACGCTACGAAGATAGTGAGCACAAAAAGAGACGTGCTTACACCATATAAATTACATAACAATAACTTTAAAAAAATGCGCTTTTAATAATTAAAGGCGCATTTTTTTTATTACTTCGTATTTTACTACATTAGCTGGCATTAAATATTTCTAAATAATCTAACCTATGGATTTAATCGTAAAATTTTTGCCTGTATTTGGTGTCTTGGCCCTCCTGTATGTGTTCGTGAAGAACGCTTGGATCTCAAAACAAGAAGTCGGTGACGCCAAGATGGCAAGGATTGCCAAGAACATTGCCGATGGAGCAATGTCATTCTTAAAAGCTGAATATAAAATACTTAGCATTTTTGTGATTGCTGTGGCCGTTTTGCTCTTCTTTAAAGGAAATAGTGAAACAGGCTCTAACGGTATGGTGGCCGTTTCCTTTATTGTTGGGGCCATTTGTTCCGCCCTTGCAGGTTTTATTGGTATGCGGGTTGCTACCAAAGCGAACGTAAGGACGACCAACGCCGCAAGAACATCTTTGGGCAAGGCGCTCGAAGTCGCTTTTGCAGGGGGAGCCGTTATGGGTCTCGGTGTTGTTGGTCTCGGTGTTCTTGGTTTGAGCGGTCTTTTTATGATATACAGTGGACAAGGCTGGGAACTAGGTGAAGTATTGAACGTACTTTCCGGTTTCTCCCTTGGCGCATCTTCCATAGCTCTTTTTGCCCGTGTGGGCGGGGGTATCTACACCAAAGCTGCCGATGTGGGAGCCGATTTGGTAGGTAAAGTGGAAGCAGGAATTCCCGAAGATCATCCTTTGAACCCTGCAACCATTGCGGATAACGTTGGTGACAACGTAGGTGATGTGGCAGGTATGGGCGCCGACCTTTTTGAATCTTACGTCGGTTCTATTATTGGTACCATGGTACTTGGGGCTGTTTTTGCAGGATTACCCGAATTCCAAGCTGCTTTTGATGGTCTTGGAGCGGTGTATTTGCCTTTGGCACTGGCCGCCGTGGGTATCATAATGTCAATCATCGGTACATTCTTCGTACGGGTGAAAGATGGTGGAAACCCACAAACGGCTTTGAATATTGGTGAATTTGGCTCCGCAGGCCTTATGCTGATAGCTTCTTACTTTATCATAAATGCAATGCTTCCCGAATCTTGGATGGAAGGCGGAAGAGAATTTACCGCTATGGGTGTTTTTTTGGCGACCATTGCAGGTTTGGTAGCTGGATTGTTAGTTGGAAAAGTAACCGAATATTACACAGGAACGGGAACAAAACCCGTGAATTCCATCGTTCGTCAATCCGAAACAGGTTCCGCAACCAATATTATTGCAGGTCTTGGAGTTGGAATGATGTCCACTGCAATTCCAATAATTTTGATTGCAGCAGCGATTCTCGTTTCCCACCATTTTGCAGGTCTTTACGGTATAGCTATCGCCGCAGTGGGAATGTTGGCCAATACGGGTATTCAGCTAGCGGTTGACGCCTACGGACCTATTTCCGATAATGCCGGGGGTATAGCCGAAATGGCAGAACTTCCTGGAGAAGTGCGCGAAAGAACAGATAAATTGGATGCGGTAGGTAATACTACTGCGGCCATTGGTAAAGGATTTGCCATTGCATCCGCAGCATTGACGGCGTTGGCACTTTTTGCTGCCTTTATGAAAACTGCTGGCGTTAAATCCATTGATGTTTCCCAACCTGATATAATGGCGGGACTCCTCGTGGGTGGGATGCTTCCCTTTGTATTCTCCGCACTTTCCATGAATGCGGTGGGTAGAGCGGCCATGTCCATGATTGAGGAAGTACGTCGCCAGTTCAAGGATATACCGGAATTGAAAGCTGCATTGGCCGTTATGCGCAAGTATGATTCGGACCTTTCCAAAGCGAGCAAAGAAGATATGGCCATTTTTGAAGCTGCCGATGGTAAAGCGGAATATCAAAAATGTGTGGAGATTTCTACCCAAGCATCCATAAAAGAAATGGTGTTGCCCGGATTGTTGGCCATTGCCGTTCCGGTTGCCGTAGGTTTTATCGGTGGGGCCGAGATGTTAGGTGGACTTTTGGCCGGTGTAACCACTGCCGGAGTACTTATGGCCATCTTTCAATCCAATGCTGGTGGAGCATGGGACAACGCCAAAAAAACCATTGAAAGCGAAGGCCGAAAGGGTAGCGATGCCCATAAAGCTGCAGTGGTAGGAGATACCGTTGGTGATCCTTTTAAGGATACATCGGGCCCTTCTTTAAATATTTTGCTTAAATTGATGTCCGTAGTTGCTTTGGTAATTGCTCCTAGTTTGGTAAGCCTTTCTCCTGCAGATGGAGTTGGCATCACCAAAGAAGATGGCACCATGATTACCATTACCGAAGAGGGGATGAAAGAAACCAGAGCGATTGAAAAGGAAATCCGTGTAGAGATCAGCAATACTTCGGATGGTGGATATAAGGCCGTTGTTACATCAAGCACGAACGAAAACGGAGAAGTTGTTGAAGAAACGAAAGAACTGATGGCCGATTCCAAAGAGGAATTGGAGAAAAAAATACAAGAATATAAGAGTGCCGAGGCAAAGGATTAGCTCGCGCTTTATAGAAAGCTGGAAAAACCACGCCATTTGGCGTGGTTTTTTTATTAATTCAACTTAAACGTGATCGGAATGGAGTAGGGCACTTTAACCGCTGTACCGCGCTGTTTTCCGGGCGTCAATCTTGGTAATTTGGAAATGATTCTGGCCGCTTCGCTCTCTAGGCTTTCATGCGGCCCACGAAGTCTGATATTCCCAATACTACCGTCCGTTTGCACGGTGAAAATGACACTTACCCGACCTTCAAGCCCCATTTCTTGGGCCATCTCGGGATACTGAAAATTTTTACGGATGTGTTTCAGCATTTGGGACTGAAAACATGCTCGTTTGTCCTTTTCTGTTTTTTCATTCTCGCAACCGGGAAAAACAGGGGCGTTTTCAATAAGAACAAAAGGGATTTCTTCGGGAATGTCGTCCTCGGCCACAACAACATCTTCAACCTTGGCAATTTCCGTTTCCTGATTGACTTCGTCCGATTTGATAACGGTTTCCTCAACCTTTTCATCATCTTCCGCAATTTCAATTTTTGGAGGGGTCTGGATTTCGGGTTTGGGAGGGTCTGGCAGCTTTATTTTTACAATGGTGGCGTTCTCGGTCAGATCTTCATCAACATTTTGGCTAACATCCCAGGAATCAGCTTTGTAATAGGTTTTCCATTCCAACGCCAAATAGGCCATGAGCAGTACCAAGGTCATGCCTACAAAAAAATAGAGCAGGCTGTTTCGTTTCAAATCAAGTTGTGGATTCTTTTTTGGTTCCATAATTTCAAAGTTTAGGCCTAAAAAGGCGTAGTTAATAGCAGTGGGCTCATCCCAACCCTAAACTACTCTGAAAAAGAACCGAAGTAAACCGCCAATGAGTGAACGGGTTGTTTCGTTGAGGGAAATTGAATGTTTGGATTAATCAACGATAGCTTGGTAGATCAAGGCACGTAACTTTCCATGATCATCAATATCGTTGGCGGGAATCAATTGGGTAAAATACACCACGACCAATTCCTCTTTGGGGTCGACCCAATACGAGGAGTGGTAGGCACCGCCCCAACCATATTCACCGACCGAACCGGGAGTACCTCGTTCCCCTAGATCCTCCACCACAGAAAACCCTAGGCCAAAACCGGTGCCACCGACCCATGGAAAGTTTGCTTTGCCCAAATGGTTCACCGTCATAAGCTCGACTGTTTTTGGGGAAAGAATGCGTTTTCCGTTCAAAATGCCCTTGTTCAGCATCATTTGCAAAAATTTGGCGTAGTCCATTGAGGTGCTCAGCAGTCCGGCACCACCGGAAAAACTTTTTCTTGGCCCTTCCACATAAGCACCTTGGCCGACCATGCCGCCAGGGTTTGGTGCTGGTTTTAACCCGTTCTCAGAAGGGGAATACACTGTGGCCAAACGCTCTTTTTTGTCCTTGGGCAGATAAAAATGGGTATCATTCATGTTCAGGGGTTCAAAAATGTTTTCTGTTAGAAAAACATCCAATGTTTGTCCAGAAACAACTTCAATCAACGCTCCTAAAATATCGGTGTTGTACCCATATACAAATCGTTCTCCTGGTTGTGATTCGAAGGGAAGGTCAGCCATTCGGGTCACCGTCGCCAATATGGGCTCTTCGCGGTCAGCAAAATACCAGCCCTGTATTTTGGCTTTTTCCCAAAGGTCTGAAGCTATTCCCTCTCCATAGGATACTCCGGAGGTATGTGTCAACAAATCACGTATGGTGATTGGTCTATTTGCTTTTACGATTTCGTACGAACCATCATCCTTGCTTACGGCAACTTTGGTTTCCATAAAGGCGGGCATGTATTTTCCAACAGGGTCGGTGATCAACAATTTGCCCCGCTCTTGGAGCATCATAACACCAACACTTACAATGGCCTTGGTCTGGGAGGCAATCCTAAAGATGGAACTGTTTTTCATCGGAACATTGTTCTCCAGATCATTTTTACCGAAAGATTCAAAATAGGCGATCTTGCCTTTTCGGGCTACAAGAACGGTGGCTCCCGGCAGCTCATTTCCATCAATATACCCCTCAAAGGTTTGTGATAACCTTTCCAATCGCTCGGAAGACATGCCAACTTCTTCAGGAGAGACTTTGACCAGCTGCTGGGCGCTTACTGTAAATTGTATAAAGAAGTATAAAAGGAAAGTGGAAAATCTCAAAGGAAATGCAGTTTTCATGATGGGTTGGGTAATATGTTTCTTTATTATTTCTGAAGTTCCAGAAGTTCCAATGCCTTTTTTAACTCCTCTTGTAATTCATCATAACCGATGATGCGGCCAATACTTACATATTCCAAAAAGTGGGTCCGTAGATTTTGGTACAGGGTTTCCTTGATTTGATTTTGCAATTGGATAACCTCCTTGGTCTGTTCCATACTTTCCAATTGCTTGTAAAGTTTTAAAATATCTGAGTTCATGGTATCAGGTTTTCTTTATTGTTTATTGTCTTTTTGGAATGGATATGGGTCCAATCCATGTAAAAAGAGTATAAATCAAGCAAAATACACCAAATCTTTTGGGAAAATACTTGATGAACTTAAAAAAACGGAAACAATTCAATTTTGAGTTTCAATCTTCTAAACTCTTGATCAAAACAAATATAACGTTCTGTTTTATTCAAACAGCCCATGAATCTCTCCGTCGATACGGTTGATCACCTCTCCCAAATCCTCCGGGTTGTCCACAAAATCGAGGTTGTCCACATCAAAGATGAGCAGTTTGCCTTTTGCGTAGGTGTTCACCCAGGCCTCATAGCGTTCGTTCAAACGGCTGAGGTAATCAATGGAAATGGAATTTTCATAATCCCGCCCGCGCTTATGGATTTGATTCACCAAATTGGGAATGGAGCTGCGCAGATATATCATTAGATCTGGTGGTTGCACCAAGGATTCCATCAACTCAAAAAGGCCCTTGTAATTTTCATAATCCCGGTTCGTCATGAGTCCCATGGCGTGCAGGTTAGGAGCAAATATGTGAGCATCTTCATAAATGGTCCTATCCTGGATAACACTTTTTCCACTTTCCCTGATCTTTAAAATTTGACGGTACCTGCTGTTCAAAAAGTAGATTTGGAGGTTGAAGCTCCATCGCTCCATTTGGGTGTAAAAATCGTCGAGATAAGGATTGTCCACCACATCTTCAAAATGGGCCTCCCACTTGTAATGTTTTGCAAGTAAATTGGTCAACGTAGTTTTGCCGGCCCCAATGTTGCCTGCCACAGCAATATGCATAAGATGTCAGTGTTTTTAGTGTTTGTACCAAGGAAATCAAATCATCGCAATATACAAAGTATATCCACTTATCGAAAAAAAACTGGTTCAAATGGACGATGTTGCATTGCCTTAAAACAAAGTTTTGAAATATCAACCAATTACGTACTTTTGCCCTTCAAAATGAGGAAAGATTTGACTGATTGCAACCTCTTTTCCTGAATTGTTCAGGATTAAAAATGCTAAAGCAGTTCGTGTCTGGCTAAATAAGGTCGGGGCATCTCCTCTCAAAGGATTAAAGAACTACTTCTTGCAGTTTTTGTCAAATCTCTTGATATAAATTTTAGTAATGGCGTATTTGTTTACATCGGAATCCGTGAGTGAGGGTCATCCGGATAAAATTGCAGATCAGATCAGTGATGCATTGTTGGATAATTTTTTGGCCTTTGACCCAGAGAGCAAAGTGGCCTGCGAAACTATGGTGACCACGGGTCAGGTAGTGTTGGCTGGCGAGGTAAAGAGCCATACCTATGTGGATTTGCAGAGCATAGCTAGGGACGTTATCAATAAAATTGGCTACACCAAAGGTGAATATAAGTTTAGTGGTGATTCCTGTGGCGTGATTTCTTTGATTCACGAACAATCACAGGATATTAACCAAGGGGTGGATCGCGGCACCAAAGAAGAGCAGGGCGCTGGCGACCAGGGTATGATGTTCGGCTATGCCACCACCGAGACCGCCAACTACATGCCTTTGGCCCTGGATATTTCCCATAAAATTTTGGAAGTATTGGCCGATTTGAGGAGAGAAGGGACCCGAATTCCGTATTTGCGACCCGATGCCAAAGCGCAGGTAACGATTGAATACTCCGACGACAATGTTCCACAGCGTATCGATACCATAGTAGTTTCAACGCAACATGATGAGTTTGATGCGGACGAGGTGATGCTGGCCAAGATCAAGGACGATATCATCCATATTTTGATTCCGGAGGTGAAAAAGTTGTTGCCCGAGAGTATTCAGAAATTATTTACGGACAACATTAAATACCACATCAACCCAACAGGGAAATTTGTGATCGGTGGCCCGCATGGCGATGCCGGCCTTACCGGAAGAAAAATAATTGTGGATACCTATGGAGGAAAAGGAGCCCACGGAGGAGGTGCCTTTAGCGGAAAGGATCCTAGCAAAGTGGACCGGAGCGCTGCCTATGCCGCCCGCCATATGGCAAAAAATTTGGTGGCTGCCGGGGTTGCCGGTGAAATTTTGGTGCAGGTAAGCTACGCCATCGGGGTGGTGGAGCCCACATCCATTTTTGTGGACACCTATAAATCTTCCAACGTGGATATGTCGGACGGCGAGATCGCCAAAAAGGCATCCGAACTTTTTGATATGAGACCGTTTGCCATCGAGGAACGCTTAAAACTTCGCAACCCTATTTATTTGGAAACCGCCGCCTACGGACATTTGGGCAAACAACCCCGAACCAAGACCAAGGTATTCGAATCTCCTTACAATGGTAGGATAGAAAAAGAAGTGGAACTCTTCACTTGGGAAAAACTGGATATGGTGGACAAGGTGAAGGAAACCTTTGGGCTATAATCCATCAGAAAATAGAAATACTAAGGAGCTTCAACGAGGCTCCTTTTTTTATTGGCATACTATTACGGACTTTAGTAGCTTTAGCAAATCAAAAACGAAATAATGAAAAGTTCTTTCAAGATTTTACTGCTTAGTATTTTACTGTTGACGGTGACCGTCAGTTGTAAGAAAACAACCAAGACGGAGGTGCAAGAGGTCGATACCTACGTGGCCGACAATTACACCAAAAAAGAAGTGGACATTGAAATGCGCGATGGTATTACGTTGCATACCACCATATACTCTCCAAAGGATACATCAAAAAAGTACCCTATAATTATGCAGCGTACCCCCTACAGCTCCAGACCATACGGAGAAGGAAATTTTAAGACCAAAATTGGTCCGAACGAGCATTTGATGAAAGAAGGAAATGTCATTGTTTACCAAGATGTTAGGGGTAGATGGCTCAGTGAAGGCCACTATGTGAATATGCGCGCCTATATTCCCAATAAAACCTCGGATGACCAAGTGGATGAAAGTTCGGATACCTACGATACCATCGAGTGGTTGGTGAACAATGTGGAAAATAACAACGGTAATGTGGGTATTTGGGGGATTTCGTATCCCGGGCATTATGCCACCTACGCTACTGTGGATGCACACCCGGCATTAAAAGCGGCTTCGCCGCAGGCCTGTATCGGGGATTTCTTTTTTGATGATTTTCACCATAACGGCGCCTATTTGTTGAGTTATTTTAGGGCTACTTCGCTTTTTGGAACTCAACGTCCCAATGGAGATGCACCAATTGATACGGCATGGTATACGTTGCCGAATTTGCCAACAGAGGACCAGTATCAGTTCTTTTTGGATGCAGGTCCGCTCAAAAATCTGGATTACTTTTTCGAATACGAAACTGCCGATACGCCCACCATGCGTCCAGAAGGTGTGACTGACGATTACTTTTGGAACGAACTGAAGGAGCATCCGAATTATGATGAAATGTGGCAGAGCCGCGGCCTGATCCAACACCTTAAAAATGTAAAGAGCAGTGTGGCGACCATGATTGTTGGCGGGTGGTTCGATGCTGAAGATTTGTACGGGCCGTTGGAGACCTACAAGAACATTGAAAAATATAACGAGGACAACTACAATACAATGGTCTTTGGCCCTTGGGACCATGGGGGTTGGGCTCGTGACAAGGAACGTAACGTGGTGGGCAACTACTATTTTGGGGACTCCATTTCGTTGTTTTATCAGAAAGATATCGAAACCAAGTTCTTCAACCATTTTTTGAAAGGTGAGGGCGATAAAAACTCTGGATTGCCAGAGGCCTACGTTTTTGATACCGGTAAAAAGGAATGGAAAAAGTACGATACTTGGCCTCCGGAAAATGCTGCCAAACAAACCATGTACTTGTCCGATGACCAAGAGCTCACCTCAGAGCAAAAAGGAACTACTGGAATTCAGTTTATCAGCGATATAAAGAAACCTGTTCCCTATTCCGAAGATGTAAAGACCGTTTTTACCCCAAGAAAATACATGACGGATGATCAGCGCTTTGCCGCCCGACGTTCCGATGTTCTGGTTTTTGAAACCGATGTGATGGAAGAAGACCTGACCTTGGCCGGCGATATTATGGCCCATTTGAAAGTGGCTACCACGGGAACTGCAGCCGATTGGATCGTTAAGGTCATCGATGTGCACCCAGCGGATGCCGAGACCAACGAAGAAATGCAGGACCACCTTAAAATGAGCAATTACCATTTAATGGTGCGAAGTGAAGTGCTTCGTGGCCGATTCAGAAATAGTTTTTCCGATCCGGAACCTTTCACACCAAATGAGAAGACGGATGTGAACATAAAGCTTCAGGATGTGTTCCACACCATCAAAAAAGGGCACAAATTGCAAATTCAGGTGCAAAGCACTTGGTTCCCACTTATCGATTTAAACCCACAGACCTATGTGGACAACATCTTTAAAGCGAACGAATCCGATTTCAAGACACAGACACATACCGTTTTCACCGATTCCAATATTGAGTTTACGGTATTGAAATAATAATATTGAAGTTCGTGGGGCAAAGTCTTTTGAGGAAATTTTTCCAAAAGATTAGGAAAATCAATCTTTCCATCTGTATATTTGTCCCTCGAAGTTCAAACACGTATTGTTGGTTATCAAGAAAGGTGGAGGGAATAGACCCTTTGAAGCCTTAGCAACCCTTGACGCTCGTCATGAAGGTGCTACGTTCTATCCCATTTGGGAATAGATAACATCACAGGTGGTTTCCGCCCCTCTTTCTTTTAGCCTTACTATTTATTAATTGTTGACCCTTTTGGGTCTATTACTGTATTTATGGATTTAAGGCATTTGGCCATATCAGATTTTAAAACATTGAGCGGGTCCGTTCAAGACATAAAGTTGTCATATCAAGTTTTTGGAAAACCCTTGCATACGGCACCCATCATTTTGGTGAACCATGCACTCACGGGCAATTCCAATGTTGCCGGGAAAGATGGGTGGTGGTCCGATCTTATCGGGGATGGAAAATGTATCGATACCGAGAAGTACACCATATTGTCTTTTAATATTCCTGGAAACGGTTTTGATGGTTTCATCATCGAAAACTATAAGGATTTTGTAGCTGGAGATATCGCCAGAATATTTCTTTGGGGACTGGAGCAATTGGAGATCGATAAACTGTTCGCCATCATTGGCGGCTCTTTGGGAGGTGGAATTGCTTGGGAAATGACGGCCATCAACCCAAATATCACGGAGCATTTGATTCCCGTGGCATCCGATTGGAAATCCACGGATTGGTTGATTGCCAACTGTCAGATTCAAGAGCAGTTTTTGGTCAATTCCAAACAACCCGTGCACGATGCCCGTATGCATGCGATGTTGTGCTACCGAACACCGGAATCTTTTAAAGAGCGATTCAAAAGAAGCACCAACGAGGAACTACAGGTTTTTAATGTGGAATCTTGGTTGATGCACCACGGTAAAAAATTGCAGGAGCGTTTTCAGCTATCAGCCTATAAATTGATGAACCAACTGTTGAAATCCATCGATATCACCAGAAATGGTGAAGAAGCATTCAAGGCATTGCAGGATAGCGACACCAAAATCCACATTATTGGGGTCAATTCCGATTTGTTCTTCACGGCGGAGGAGAACAAGGAGACATTTAAAAGATTGGCCCAGGCCAATACCAATGTGACTTATGGCGAGGTACAATCCGTACACGGTCACGATGCCTTTTTGATGGAGTTTGAACAATTGGAAAAATTGTTGGAGACCGTTTTCCAAAAGAATACCGAACGCATCAAAATATTGAAGTTCGGTGGGAAATCCCTGGCCAACGGAGAGGGCATTCAGCGTGTATTGAAAATTATCACCCAAAGGTTTGAAGCGGAAGAACACTTTGCAGTCGTGGTTTCCGCTCGTGGCAAGGCAACGGACCAACTGGAAAACTTGCTCGAAAAAGCGGCCAAGGGAGCTGATTTTCAAACCGATTTAAAGAAGTTTGCCGACTATCAAAAAAACAATTTTGATGGAGTCGATATTGATGAAGAGCTGGCGACCATCGAAAAAATATTGAACGGGGTTTCCTTAACGGGCGATTACAGTCTCAAAACCAAAGATGAGGTATTGTCTTTTGGAGAATTGTTGTCCGCCAAATATGTAACGGCCGCGCTGAATACATCTGGGGTAAAAGCAAAGCTTTTGGATTCTCGAAAGTTGATCAGCACGGATGACAATTATAGCAATGCCGAAGTGGACTATGGCACCTCCAAAGAAAATGTACTTCGATATTTCCATGCACTGGAAAAGGATACCATCCCGATAGTTACTGGATTTATTGGTTCCAACCGTGATGGTTCAACGACCACTTTGGGCAGGAACGGCAGCAATTATTCCGCAGCGCTGCTGGCCAATTTTTTGGATGCGGGCGAGTTGATCAATTACACCCACGTGGATGGTATTTTCACGGCCAATCCGGATTTGGTGGCGGATGCGCGATTAATAGATGTGATTTCCTATGGCGAGGCCAATGAGCTCGCCAATTTCGGAGCAAATATTTTGCACGCGAAGACCATAATTCCACTGATCGAGAAAAACATTCCCTTGCGCATATGCAACACCTTCAATGATAATAACGAAGGCACGTTGATCGGTCCAAAAACCGATAATGGGGGCATCAAATCCCTTTCAGTGCTCGACAATATGGCCCTCATCAATTTGGAAGGTAGAGGACTGCTTGGTAAAGTGGGTGTGGACATGCGCATTTTTCGGGCATTGGGCCAAAATGGCATTAGCGTAGGTATTGTTTCTCAAGGGTCTTCGGAACGGGGCATTGGTCTCGTGGTGGATGCATCCAAAGCGGACAAAGCCAAGAAAGTGCTCGACCAAGAGTTTGAGACGGATTACTCTTCAAAAGACATCAACCAGATTTCAGTGGTCAAAGATGTTTCGGTCATTTCCATTGTGGGAATGGATTTGAGCAGTTTTCACAAACCCTTCAATGCCTTGGCGAAGAACCAAATCACGCCCTTGCTGTTCAACAATACGGTAACCGGGAAGAACGTGAGTATGGTGGTGAAGAAATCCGACTTGAACAAGGCCATCAATGTGATTCACGGACAGATTTTCGGAATCGCTAGAAAAATCAATTTGGCGTTGTTTGGACACGGCAATGTCGGCGGAACGCTGATCAGTCAAATTCTGGATTCAAAAACCAGTATCGAAGACCGAAAAAGTATCGATTTAAAAGTGTTCGCTGTGGCAAATTCCAAAAAAGTGCTTTTGGATGCTTCGGGAGTGGGTTCGGATTGGAAGGAACGTTTGGAAAAAGAGGGGCAACCCTATCAAATCGAAGATATTACCGCTTTTGCGAAACAACATCATTTGGAAAACCTGATTGCGGTGGACAACACGGCGAGCAAAACCTTTGTGCAGCAATATGAATCATTGATCGAGCACGGTTTTGACTTGGTTTCATCAAACAAGATTGCAAACACGCTGAGTTTTGAGAAATATAAATCAATAAGAAAGTGTTTGGATAAAAATCAAAAACAATACCTGTACGAAACCAACGTAGGAGCAGGACTACCGTTGATAGATACCATCAAACTGTTGCATTTGTCCGGTGAGAACATCACTAGAATCAAAGGCGTGTTTTCGGGATCGCTAAGTTATATTTTCAATACCTTTTCCGAGAAAGATGTTTCTTTTTCAGAAATCGTAAAGGAGGCTATGGAAAGTGGCTTTACCGAACCCGACCCAAGAGAAGATTTGTCCGGTAACGACGTGGGAAGAAAACTATTGATTTTGGCCAGGGAATTGGACCTTCAGAACGAGTTTTCGGATATTGATGTACAAAACTTGATTCCAGAAGAACTACGAACTTTGGATTTTGAAAAGTTTATGGAACACATCGTAGAGATGGATGATGTTTATAAGAAAATCAAAGAAGACCAAAAACAAGGACACGTGCTTCGCTACATAGGTGATTTGCACGGGGATTTGCAACAGGACAAAGGGATCTTGGACGTACAATTGGTGTCTGTGCCCAAAGAAAGCGCTTTGGGGCAGGTGAAAGGTTCCGATTCGATTATTGAGATTTATACAGAATCCTACGGAGAGCATCCCTTGGTGATTCAAGGAGCAGGGGCAGGGGCCGCTGTAACGGCAAGGGGTGTTTTTGGAGACATATTAAGAATAGCGGAGAAAATATAGCTTCGACTTCAGCTACCAATGATTTTGAAGTTTCGGTGGCTGAGCGTAGTCGAAGCCACAATTATAATGAAAGGATACGTCTACATATTGGAATGCTCAGATGGAAGTTATTATACCGGAAGTACCATTGACTTGGAGAACCGGTTAAAGGAGCATCAAGATGGTCGGGGTGCCAACCATACAAAGAAAAGACTGCCGGTTAAGTTGGTATATGTTGAAGAGTATTTAAGTATTGCAACAGCCTTTGAACGCGAAAAGCAGATTCAAGGGTGGTCTAGGGAAAAAAAGAAGGCATTGATAGTTGGAGAATTTGATGCACTCACAAATTTAGCCGAGTGTAAAAATGAGACAAGTTTTAAATATTATAAGGAGAAAAAATAAGTGGCTTCGACTCCGCTCAGCCACCAAAAATGGAACAAAATGAAAGGCAAAAAATTCGAGACGCAAGCAATAAGAACGCAAATGGAGCGCAGTCAAAACTTGGAGCATTCCAGCCCCATTTATATGACCTCCAGCTTTGTTTTTGAAGATGCGGAGGACATGCGTGCCTCTTTTGCAGAGGAAAAGCAGCGCAATATCTATTCCAGATATTCCAACCCCAATTCGAACGAACTCATTGAAAGGGTTTGCCAGATGGAAGGGGCTGAGAGCGGTTTTGCTTACGCCTCCGGTATGGCCGCCGTTTTTTCAACTTTGGCTGCTTTATTGGATACGGGTGATCGCGTGATTTCGTCCAAAAGTATTTTTGGGTCCACGCACACCCTTTTCACGCAGTTTTTTCCAAAGTGGAACATCGAAACCAGTTATTTTGATGCCAACGATTTGTCTCAAATAGAAGGTTTGATCAAACCAAATACCAAGATACTTTATGCCGAAACTCCGACCAACCCAGGCGTGGATGTCTTGGATTTGGAAGTGTTGGCCAAAATTGCCAAAAAGCACGGCCTTATTTTTATTATCGATAACTGTTTTGCGACACCGTATTTGCAACAGCCGATTAAATTTGGTGCCGATTTGGTCATTCACTCGGGAACCAAGTTGATGGATGGACAAGGAAGGGTATTGGCCGGAATTACGGTGGGTAGCGGAGAATTGATGGACAAAGTGTACCGTTTTTCCCGAATTACGGGACCTGCATTGTCCCCGTTCAATGCGTGGGTGTTGTCACGAAGCTTGGAAACCTTGGCGATTCGGGTGGATAGACACTGTGAGAACGCTTTGAAATTGGCAACCTATCTGGAGAGTCACGATAAGATTGAATGGGTGAAGTATCCATTTTTGAAATCGCACCCCAAGCACGAAATTGCCAAAAAGCAAATGAAAGCAGGCGGTTGCGTTGTGGCCTTTGAAGTTAAGGGCGGTCTGGAAGCCGGGCGGGAATTTTTTGACAGTATCAAATTATTATCCTTGTCCGCGAACTTGGGAGATGCACGAAGCATTGTGACGCATCCCGCATCCACTACCCACAGCAAGCTGACCACAGAGGAGCGCAATGCCGTTGGAATTTCCGATGGAATGGTACGCGTGTCCGTCGGATTGGAACATATCGATGATATTATCGCTGATATTGAGCAGGCTCTAGGTTAATCTTTCTGTAATTGGCCATTAAGGCAGGTTGTCAAATTTCCCTATCTTCGTGCGATGCTCTCCAAGAAGACAAAATACGGACTTAAGGCACTTACCTACCTTGCCAAGGTGGAGGGTAGACAGCCAGTACAGATTGCTGAAATTGCCAAGTGCGAGAATATTTCCCAAAAGTTTTTGGAAAGTATTTTGCTTACCCTTCGCAGGAATGGCCTTTTGGGTTCCAAAAAAGGGAAGGGAGGGGGTTATTATCTAATTAAAGAGCCTCAAGATGTTCAAATGACCACGGTTATGCGGGTATTGGAAGGCCCTATCGCCATGGTGCCCTGCGTTAGTCTCAACTTCTACGAAAAATGTGACGACTGTCCGGATGAGGAGGAATGCTCCGTTCATAAATTAATGCTTCTAGTTAGGGACAGTGCCTTGGATGTTTATCGTAACAACACGCTGGCAGATTTGCTTTAAATCAGCGCGCCACATCAAATTTTAGCTTAAAAATCCTCAAAATTCACTATTGATTATCGATAATCTACTAAAACTATAGGGTAAAAGTAAATTTATGATTCAATTTGCTTTTTCTTCAGAAAAATAATTTTACTTTTGAAATTCCTACCAGTTCAGTAGGGTAATAAAAGTTTAAAAATGATTACCGATCAGTTGATAATAAAAAACGAAAAACAGCAAAGCACGTACACTAAGGATAGTGCTTCGGAAAGTCCAAAGCGGAGTATTGCAAAATCCATAAGTTGGAGAATTGTTGGTACTATGGACACGATATTGATCTCTTGGATAGTGACAGGTACGTTAAGTTTGGCATTTTCAATCGGATTGGTGGAACTCGTCACCAAAATGGTGCTTTATTTTTTTCACGAAAGAATTTGGAACTCCATCAAATGGGGCAAATAAAAGGATAGGCAATGGCATTGACACAAGAAGAAATAAAGAAACTGAACCTTCAGTTTAAGGGAATTTCTCCCGAAGAAATTATATCCTGGGCCATCAACCATGGAAAAAAACCGGTAGTAACGACCAATTTTAGACCTTATGAAGTGGCTATTCTTCATGCGGTGACCGAAGTGGATAAAAGTATTCCCGTAATTTGGTGCGATACAGGTTACAATACCCCTCAAACCTATAAACATGCGGAAGCGTTGATTTCCATATTGGAGCTCAACGTAAAATTATATGTTCCCAAACAAACGAGTTCCCATCGTGATGCCATTATGGGCATTCCACAAATTGATGACCCTCGGCACAAAGAGTTTACCGAGCAGGTAAAGTTGGAGCCGTTCCGTCGCGCTATGGAAGAGCATAAGCCCGATGTTTGGTTCACCAACTTGCGCAAAGGTCAAACAGCGCACAGGGATTCTTTGGACGTGTTGAGCATGAGCAACGATGGTGTTTTAAAGGTGAGTCCGTTCTATCATTGGAGCGACACCCAATTGGATGCTTACTTAAAAGCGCGCCAATTGCCGAACGAACACAAATACTTTGACCCGACAAAAGTATTGGCCAACCGTGAATGCGGTTTGCACACATAAAACGAATGAATTGTCACCAATCGTGGTGATTTACAATAAAAAGATAAAGCCTTGAGCACACTTGCAAAAGAAATTAAAAAACCAGAGACATTGAACGGGGTCGAAAGACCGACGGCAAATGCCTTGGAACACGAAGCTATTTACATAATGCGCGAAGTAGCGGCGCAGTTTGAAAAACCTGTACTGCTATTTTCCGGAGGAAAGGATTCCATCACTTTGGTACGTTTGGCCCAAAAAGCCTTTTGGCCTGCCAAAATACCGTTCCCGTTGATGCATATAGACACAGGTCACAACTTTCCCGAAACCATCGAGTTCCGTGATAAGTTGGTGGAGGAACTTGGTGTTGAATTGATAGTTCGAAATGTACAGGATTCCATTGATGAAGGAAAAGTAGTAGAGGAAACCGGCAAGTATGCTAGTAGAAACATGCTTCAAACCACAACTTTGCTGGACGCCATTGAAGAATTCAAATTTGATGCCTGTATCGGTGGAGCAAGACGTGATGAAGAAAAGGCACGGGCCAAGGAACGTATATTTTCCGTACGTGATGATTTTGGGCAATGGGACGAGAAGAACCAAAGACCAGAGTTGTTCGATATGTTGAACGGTGAAATTGAAATTGGTCAGAATGTACGTGTCTTCCCGATAAGTAACTGGACAGAATTGGATGTTTGGAGTTATATCCAAAAGGAAAACATTGAGATTCCATCCATCTATTTTGCACATAAAAGAAATACATTCCTTCGTGATGGATTGATTTGGTCCGCAGAAGACGATGTAGTTTTTAGGGCCGATGATGAACAGGTAGAAGAGCGAATGGTGCGTTTTAGAACCGTTGGTGATATGAGCTGTACCGCAGCTGTGGAGTCGCATGCCGATACCATTGATAAAGTGGTTGCAGAAATCAGGAATTCCAGAATCTCGGAAAGGGGAGCCCGAATCGATGATAAGCGCTCCGAAGCAGCAATGGAAAAACGTAAACAACAAGGATACTTTTAAAATGGTTGATAGTTTATAGTTATTGGTTTTTAGAGGTATTGAAAACCAACAACGATCAACCATTAACGAAAAACGAAATATGGAAGTTTTAAAAATAGCAACAGCGGGTAGTGTAGACGACGGTAAAAGTACCTTGATCGGAAGATTGCTCTACGATACAAAATCAATGACCGACGATAAACTGGAGGCCATTGAGCGCACAAGCAAACAGAAAGGATACGATTACCTCGATTTTTCATTGGCGACCGATGGTTTGGTAGCGGAAAGAGAGCAGGGCATCACCATAGATGTGGCCCACATTTACTTTTCTACGCCATCCAAGAGTTACATTATTGCCGATACCCCTGGTCATGTGGAGTATACCCGAAATATGGTTACGGGAGCTTCGACTTCTCAGGCATCCATTATTTTGATCGATGCCCGAAAAGGAGTGATTGAGCAGACACACCGTCACTTTTTCATCAACAACCTTTTGCGGGTAAAGGATGTTATTGTGGCCATCAATAAAATGGATTTGGTGGATTTCTCCGAAGAAACCTATAACAACATCAAGGCCGATTTTGAGGAGTTGATGAAGAAACGTGATTACCAAGATCAAAATATCACCTTCATTCCCGTTAGTGCCTTAAAAGGTGACAACGTGGTAAATCGTTCCAAAGAAATGCCTTGGTACAAAGGTCAGACACTTTTGGAGCATTTGGAAGAATTGGACCAGAAGGATATCTACAACACCGGTACCCCACGCTTCCCGGTTCAGTATGTAATCCGTCCCAAAACGGATGATTTTCATGATTTCCGTGGATTCGCAGGAAAGGTGTATGGAGGTGAACTCAATGTTGGGGACGAAGTGGTGGTTTTGCCATCCATGACACGTTCCAAAATCAAGGACATTTATTTTTACAATAAACATTACAAAACGGCACCTCGAAGATCTTCGGTCACTATAACATTGGAAGATGAGGTGAATGTAAGCAGAGGCGATATGTTGGTAAAAGCGGACGACCTTCCAACAATCGATAAGCAGCTTACGGCCACCATTTCTTGGATGGATAGCGCCAGTTTTACCCCTGGTGGCAAGTACACCTTGCAGCACGGTGTAAATAAGGTATTGGCTAAGGTCGATGCCATTGAGCATAAAATCCATCCGGATTATTCAGGGATTGAGGAGAATGTTACTTCTCTTCAAATGAACGATATAGCCAAAGTGCGCTTAAGGCTGAACAAACCTATTTTTTATGATAGGTTCAAAGACCATCGTACCAACGGGTCTTTTATAATAATCGACAGCCGAACAAATACAACAGCAGGCGTAGGATTTATTGAATGATATTCTTCCGCTTTTGTGAGGAGGAAAGGGAGTTTTTTTAAAATAACTCTATAAAATAGATAGGAAAACTAGATTATGCAAAGTTTTAGAACAGAGATAGAAAACCCAGTCGTAGAAAAGGACATCATTGAATTGGAGAAAAAAATTCGCCAGTTCAAAGGTGGGGAAGTGGATGAGGAAAAATTCCGTAGCCTACGTTTGGCACGTGGAGTTTATGGACAAAGGCAGCCCGGTGTACAGATGATTCGTATCAAGTTGCCCTATGGTAAGGTGACCTCCAATCAATTGCTCCGAATTGCCGATGTGTCGGATGAATATTCCCGTGGACGATTACATATCACCACCCGTCAGGATATCCAGATCCACTACGTGGATTTGGAACGTACCCCCGAACTTTGGGCACAACTGGAAAGGGATGATGTTACCATTCGCGAAGCTTGTGGAAATACCGTTCGTAATGTAACTGCAAGTGAAACCGCTGGTATCGATGTGGACGAACCTTTCGATGTCTCACCATACGCACAAGCTGTGTTCGAATATTTCCTTAGAAACCCCATCGGTCAGGAAATGGGAAGAAAATTCAAGGTCTCTTTCTCTGCGAGTGATGCCGATACCGGGCTTTCTTACATGCACGATCTTGGTTTTATCGCCAAAGAAAAAGATGGCGAACGAGGATTTAAAGTGATGTTGGCCGGAGGCCTAGGTTCACAACCACGCCACGCCGATGAACTGTACAGTTTTTTGCCCACCGATAAAATAATTCCCTTAATGGAAGGTGTCATCCGTGTGTTTGACAGATATGGGGAGCGCAAGAGTAGGGCAAAGGCCCGTATGAAGTTTTTATTGAAGGATTTGGGACTTGATGGTTTCAAAGAATTGTTGGAAGAAGAACAAACAGCGATCCCACATAAAACCTATCCCATCCATATTGAAGATTATCCCCAAGTAAAGGTTGCCCAAGTTGAAACTCCAGAAGTTTCCATAGAAGACCAAAACGCTTTCGAGGAATGGAAATCCACCAATTTGGTCCCTCAAAAGCAAGAAGGCTACGTGGCCATCGGTATCAAAGTGCTATTGGGTGATTTCTATACCGATAAGGCCCGTGAATTGGCCAAATTGGTTCAGAACTATGCAGCTGGGGAGATTCGTTTGTCGTTGAGACAAAATATCTTGGTTCCGTATGTAAAAGAAGAATTGGTGCCATTCTTTTACCAAGAACTGAAGAAATTAGGCTTTGCAGAAGCAGGATATAATAAAGCTTTGGATATCACCGCATGTCCAGGAACGGATACCTGTAACTTGGGAATTGCCAGTAGTACGGGAATCGCCGATGAGTTGGAACGGGTCATCAAAGCAGAATACCCACAGTACATCAAAAACCCTGATGTGGTCATTAAGATCAGTGGTTGTATGAATGCGTGCGGACAGCACAATATGGCACATATCGGTTTTCAGGGAATGTCCGTCAGAACAAAGGATAAATTAGTGGCACCAGCGCTTCAGGTGTTGTTGGGAGGTGGAAACTTTGGAGATGGTAAAGCGAGGTTTGCAGACAAAGTGGCCAAAATTCCAAGTAAAAGAGGGCCGCAAGCCTTGCGCCTAATCTTGGATGATTTTGAGGCCAATGGAAACGGAGCATCCTTTACCGATTATTATGAGGAAAAAGGACAGATTTATT
The DNA here is from genome assembly GCF_011068285.1 of Flagellimonas oceani. Lineage (NCBI taxonomy): Bacteria > Pseudomonadati > Bacteroidota > Flavobacteriia > Flavobacteriales > Flavobacteriaceae > Flagellimonas > Flagellimonas oceani. The sequence continues at coordinate 87,622 of NZ_CP049616.1, forward strand.
TCTATGATTTCTTGAAGCCTTTGACCGATGTGGACAACCTGACCCAAGAAGATTTTATCGACTGGGGGAATGATGAAAAATATAAAAAAGAGATTGGAATCGGTGAGTGCGCCGGGGTCATCGTTGACCTTGTGGCCACCCTCTTCCTTGAAAGCCAAGAGAAGATAGAAAATGCAGAGGAGGCCATCAAAGAAGGTAAATGGGCAGCTAGTATTTACTATTCCTATCAATCCATAGTGAACTCTGCCAAGGCATTGTTGACAGCGGAGAAAGTGAAGACCAATACCCACGCAAGCATCATCAAGGATTTTGATGAACTGTACGTGGAGACTGGAAAAATAGCCTTTGAGGGCGGGTTTGACAAAGTAGCCCTTCAGTTGAACAAGAACGAACCATCCGAAGCTTTTGCGAAAAGCTATGTGGAAGATGCCAAAACGGTTTTGACCAAATTGGAAACGTTCAGAAAAATGGAGTTGGAACATGCGTAGGGGAAAATTAACCGTAGTGGGCGCAGGCCCAGGCGATGTGGATTTAATCACACTGAAAGGCGTCAAGGCCTTGCAAAGTGCAGATGTAGTGCTGTACGATGCATTGGTGTCATCCGAGTTATTGGAGTATGCAACCAATGCTGAAAACATATTTGTGGGCAAGCGAAAAGGATGTTATTCCTACCAACAAAATCAAATCAACGATTTGATAGTGGAACGCGCACGTCAAGGATTACACGTAGTGCGGTTAAAAGGAGGTGACCCATTTGTGTTTGGTAGAGGTGCCGAAGAAATGGAACATGCAGCCAGATTTGGAGTAGAAGTAGAGGTGGTTCCCGGAATATCATCATCGGTATCCGTACCAGCATCTCAAAACATCCCTGTGACCAAAAGAGGCGCTGCCGAAAGTTTCTGGGTAATAACGGGGACTACCAAAGAACATAAATTGTCCAATGATGTTGCCTTGGCCGCAAAATCCAATGCAACCGTCATCATCCTTATGGGAATGTCCAAATTGGGTGAGATAATGGACCTCTTTAAAAAGGAAGAAAAAGAAAATACACCAGTGGCCATCATTCAAAACGGTACCACTGAAAACGAGAAGATTGGAATTGGCACTGTTGCTTCGATTGAGCACAAGGCAAAGGAGCAGCAGCTGTCAAATCCAGCTATAATCGTAATTGGCGAGGTGGTAAATCATCGTCAGCAAATATTGGATATTCAAAACCAATATCAACTGCAGGGAAAAGAATTGTTTGAAAAAGTGTAAATAAAATGTCAGCTCTTTAGGTCCCTGAGCCATGTCGAAGGGACTTTAAAGACCAATTAAAAGCAAAATTATGATCAAAACAGATATCATTATAATCGGGGCAGGACCAACAGGTTTGTTCACCGTTTTTGAAGCGGGATTGCTTAAATTAAAATGTCATTTAATAGACGCCTTGGCGCAGCCAGGCGGGCAATGCTCTGAAATTTATCCAAAGAAGCCCATTTACGATATTCCGGCCTATCCAGAAATTTTAGCGGGAACGTTGGTGGATAACCTAATGGAACAGATCAAGCCCTTCGAGCCTGGTTTTACCTTGGGAGAACGTGCGGAAACCTTGGACAAGCAAGAAGATGGCTCCTATATCGTTACCACCAATAAAGGAACCCGGCACCACGCACCTGTGGTTGTGATTGCTGGCGGACTCGGTTCTTTTGAGCCAAGAAAACCCATGATTCCAAATATTGAGTTGTTCGAGAGCAAGGGAGTGGAGTACATGGTAAAAGATCCCGAGCAGTTCCGTGATAAGAAAGTTGTAATTTCCGGTGGCGGTGACTCCGCATTGGACTGGGCCATATTCTTGGCCGATGTAGCTTCCGAAGTTTCCTTGGTACACCGTAGAAATGAATTCCGAGGAGCATTGGATTCCGTGGAAAAAGCAAGAGAATTGGCCAAATTGGGCAAAATACGATTGTTTACAAAGGCTGAGGTAAAAGAAATCCACGGCAAGGAAGATTTGCACGCCGTGGTCATCAAGTACAACGATGAGGAAAAGGAATCAACTTATGTAGAGACCGATTTCTTTATTCCATTGTTCGGATTGTCCCCAAAATTGGGCCCGATAGGCGATTGGGGATTGGAAATCGAAAAAAACGCCATCAAAGTGAACAACGCCAAGGATTACCAGACCAATCTTCCGGGAGTTTTTGCCATAGGCGATGTAAATACGTATCCAGGAAAGCTCAAGTTGATTCTGTCCGGATTCCATGAGGCTGCCGTAATGTGTCAATTTGCCTATCAAATCATCAACCCAGATAAGCGATTTGTGATGAAATATACCACCGTTGGAGGTGTACAAGGATTTGATGGTTCCAAAAAAGAAGCCAAAAAAGAAGTCGTGCAGAGCATCGATTAACGATAATAGTTTTTAGAAGCGAACACACCTTTCAAGAGCGATTTTGAAGGGTGTTTTTGTTTTTGAAGTATATTTGAATTTTACAAAAATATGGAGGCGACTTTCACATTGCGTGATTTTTATGGAAAGCTTGGTCTGCCCATTCCTGAAAACATCGGAAAGGATATCGGACATTTCAATGTTTTCAATATTGCCGAATATCGTACGCGATTGAGCAAAGGTGAGATGCGCTACGATAGACGGGCATATTTTAAAATCAGCTTGATTAATGGAAAAAATAGAGCGGAATATGCGGACAAGGTTATCGATATAGATAATAAGGCACTATTGTTCGCTTCACCAAGGATTCCATACAACTATGTCCCCCAAAACGATGAACAGTCTGGTTATTTTTGTGTGTTCACGGATAACTTTTTATCCAAGGACAAGAGTGGTGTCATCCTTGAAACGTTGCCAATTTTTCATCCCGGAGGCTACCCTATCCTCAATATTTCAGATGAAGATTATATAGCGTTGGAACAAGTTTTCCAAAAAATGGATAAGGAATTGTCCTCTGATTACCCCTTCAAATTTGACCTGATACGTGCCTACGTAATCGAACTGTTGCATATGGGGCAGAAATTGCATCCGGTTAAAGCTCAGGAAAACACGAGAAATGCGGCGATTCGCATTACTGATATGTTTGTGGAGCTGTTGGAACGTCAATTTCCCGTCAACACACCTGCACGACCATTGATGCTCAAAACGGCAAACGATTTTGCGGAACGATTGGCGATACATCCCAACCATCTCAATAAAGTCCTTAAAGAAACTACGGGAAGCACGACCACTGAGGTGATTCATGCCAGAATTTTCGAAGAGGCTAAAATACTGTTGAACAGCACCGATTGGAACATTTCCGAAATAGCGTATAGCCTTGGCTTCGAAGAAGTGGCCCATTTCTCCAACTTCTTCAAAAAGCATGTGCAGCTATCTCCTTTAAAGTTTAGGTCCGCCGTCAAAATTTGATTTTTGCAAAAAATAGATTGATTCATACAACCCTACCGAGGGCATACGGGACTAATTTTGTTTTGAATTCAAAAATCAATTGACATGAACAAAGCAAAAATAGCATTGGTTACCGGTGGAAGCCGCGGACTTGGGGAGAACATGGCCATCAACTTGGCCAAAAAAGGTCTTAACGTATTGTTGACATACCACAGCAACAAAGAAGAAGCGGACAAAACAGTAAGAGAAGTTGAAGAGCTAGGTCAAAAAGCCTACGCATTGCAATTGGATGTTGCCGAAAGCAAAAGTTTCGATGCCTTTGTAGGTGAAGTCAAAAATGCGCTTACAACCCAATTTGATGCTTCAAAACTGGATTATTTGGTCAATAATGCAGGTATCGGAATCAATGCGCCCATAACCGAGACTACCGAGCAAGACTTGGACACTTTGGTGAACATTCATTTTAAAGGGGCATTTTTCTTGACCCAGAAATTACTCCCGATCATGGCGGACGGAGGCGGTATCGTTAACATCTCAAGCGGTTTGGCACGTTTTTCGTTCCCGGGTTATTCGGTTTACGGTTCTATGAAAGCTGCTATCGAGGCATTGACCCGATACCAAGCAAAAGAATTGGGGTCACGTAAAATTAGGTCGAATGTAGTGGCGCCCGGTGCCATCGAAACGGATTTTGGTGGCGGCACCAACAAAAATGATGAAGATAAAAGAGCAGCTATCGCGAATTTTACAGCTTTGGGCCGAGTTGGCATTCCAAGCGATATTGGCGGGGTAGTGGCATTTCTTTGTACCGATGATGCCAAATGGGTAAATGCCCAACGAATTGAAGTGTCTGGCGGAATGCTGGTTTAAAATCATCACAAAATGCAAGTTAAAACGGGTCGAGCAATCGACCCGTTTTTTTATTGTTGCATTTGTAAAAATTCAGGGGCTTTTTTTGCTTTTCACTCGGGAGTACCGTTTCTTTGCAGTTCAGTTCATTTATAAATTGAAAGTGTTATCAAGAAAGGTGGAGGGATTGGACCCTTTGAAGCCTTAGCAACCCTCGACTTCGAGAAGGTGCTACATTCTACCCTTGTCTTGAATTTTTTTCAAGACCTTTTAGGAAGTTTAACCTGTAAGGGGAAGGATAACGTAAAGTGTTCATCACGGTACCTGCGCACATTTCTTGATTTCGTTACATCCTTTTTTAAAGGAAATTATGCTATGGAAAAAATTGAAGACATACTGAAGAAACGGATTTTAGTGCTGGACGGGGCAATGGGCACCATGCTACAGCAATATAAGTTCAAAGAAGAAGATTTTAGGGGCGAACGTTTCAAGGATTGGCCCACTGATTTGCAGGGAAACAACGATTTGTTGTCCTTGACCCAGCCAGAGGCCGTAAAGGAAGTCCATCGAAAATTTTTGGAAGCTGGTGCGGACATTTTGGAAACCAATACCTTCTCGGGTACAACCATTGCCATGGCAGACTACGGCATGGAAGAATTAGTATACGAACTCAATTATGAATCGGCCAAACTTGCAAAGCAAGTAGCCGAAGAATTCACCCAAAAAGACCCGAACAAGCCAAGGTTTGTTGCCGGTAGTATTGGCCCCACCAATAAAACGGCCAGTATGTCTCCCGATGTAAACGACCCCGGGTTTCGTGCCATTTCTTTTGATGAACTCCGTGTTGCCTATAAACAGCAGGTAGAGGCCCTGCTCGATGGTGGCTCGGACATTTTATTGGTAGAGACCATTTTTGATACATTGAATGCCAAAGCCGCTCTTTTTGCTATTGAGGAAGTAAAGGATGAACGCAATATCGAAGTCCCCGTAATGGTCAGTGGCACCATTACCGATGCTTCGGGAAGAACGTTGTCCGGACAGACCGCCGAAGCATTTTTGATTTCCATTTCCCATATTCCCATTTTATCCGTTGGATTCAATTGCGCCTTGGGAGCCAAGCAATTGGTGCCTCATTTGGAGGTTGTTTCGGCGAAATCAGCATATGCTATTTCGGCGCATCCAAATGCGGGACTGCCCAATGCCTTTGGCGAATACGACGAAACACCCGAGCAGATGGCCGCCCAGATCAAGGAATATGTAGAGAAAGGATTGGTGAACATTGTGGGTGGCTGCTGCGGGACTACCCCGGATCATATCAAAGCCATTGCAGATGTGGTAAAAGAATACAGTCCCAGAAAAACTGAGCAAGCATATGGAACGTCTATTTAACAAATCAATTTTAATGTTGGCCCTTATGGCTTTGGTATCTTGTGGAGATAAAGAAAAAGCCGAAAAAAATGAAACCGTAATCGTTGCGGCCCAAAATGAAATAAAGGGAAGTTGGCTCTTGGTTTATGGGGAAACAAGGACAGCGGATACCGTAGAAGTGAAAGACCTGTCCGATACTGAATTTATAAAGATATTGAACGAGGACCATTTTGCCTTTTTCAACCAAAATAAAGATACCGCCGAGGGGTTTTACGGAGGAGGTGGGACATACTCCCTAAAAGGAAATGTGTACACCGAGCGGTTGGATTATATTGGAGCGAAAGAATTACGGGGCCATGAATTTACCTTTGAAATAGCAATCAAAGGGGACACACTTATCCAATCTGGGGTAGAGGATGTGCCCGATGCAGGTATAAATAGGCATATTGTAGAAAAGTATATACGAATCAAGGATTAACCAATAGTAGTGGGAACAAGAGTACTAAAACTTTCAGGCCTGGAGCCCTTGGTCATTACCCCTGAAAGCAATTTCATAAATGTGGGGGAGCGTACCAATGTGGCCGGTTCCAAACGGTTTTTAAGGCTCATCAAAGAAGAAAAGTTCGATGAAGCCCTTGATGTGGCACGCGACCAAGTCGAAGGAGGAGCCCAGATTATCGACATTAATATGGACGATGGTCTTATTGATGGAAAGGAGGCCATGGTCAAGTTTTTGAACCTGATAGTTTCCGAACCGGATATTGCCAGAGTGCCCATTATGATAGATAGTTCCAAATGGGAGATCATCGAAGCTGGACTTCAGGTGGTGCAAGGCAAATGCGTGGTGAACTCCATCAGCCTTAAGGAAGGGGAAGAAGAATTTATCCGCCATGCCAAGTTGATCAAGCGCTATGGAGCTGCCGTAATCGTTATGGCCTTTGACGAGGTAGGTCAAGCGGATAACTTTGAGCGCCGAATCGAGATAGCCAAACGGTCTTACGATGTGCTGGTCAATAAAGTGAATTTTCCTCCAGAAGATATCATTTTTGACCTTAACATTTTTCCGGTGGCCACGGGAATGGAAGAGCACAGGCGCAATGCTGTCGATTTTATAGAAGCCACTCGATGGGTAAAGGAGAACCTGCCCTATTGCAGCGTTAGTGGAGGGGTGAGCAATGTTTCCTTTTCGTTCAGGGGCAACAATCCAGTTCGAGAGGCCATTAATTCCGCATTTTTGTTCCACGCGATAAAGGCGGGCATGAACATAGGTATCGTAAATCCGACCATGTTGGAAGTGTACGACGATATTCCCAAGGATCTCTTGGAATATGTGGAAGATGTGCTGTTGGACCGACGGGATGATGCTACTGAACGATTGTTGGACTTTGCGGAAACCGTCGTAGGCACCAAAAAAGAATCCAAAGTAGACCTTTCATGGAGGGAAGAGCCCCTTCAGGATAGGATTACACGTGCCTTGGTCAAAGGAATAGATCAATATATTATCGAAGATGTAGAGGAAGCCCGTCAACAGGCCGCCAAGCCCTTGCACGTGATCGAGGGCAACTTGATGACAGGTATGAATGTGGTCGGGGACTTGTTCGGAAGCGGAAAAATGTTCCTGCCGCAAGTAGTGAAATCCGCCCGTGTGATGAAAAAGGCCGTAGCCTATCTAACCCCATATATTGAAGCATCCAAGGACAAGGATGCCAAGGCGGCTGGAAAAATACTGATGGCGACCGTAAAGGGCGATGTGCACGACATTGGAAAGAACATTGTGAGCGTGGTGTTGGCCTGTAACAACTATGCCATTGTGGATATGGGGGTTATGGTGCCACCGGAAAAAATCATCAACAAGGCCAAAGAGGAAAAAGTAGATATTATTGGCTTGAGCGGATTGATTACGCCATCTTTGGATGAAATGGTATTCTTGGCCAAGGAAATGGAGCGTCAAAACTTTGAGGTGCCCCTTTTGATTGGGGGTGCCACAACCAGTAAAGCGCATACCGCCGTAAAAATCGACCCGCAGTACAGTCATTCCGTAGTGCATGTAAACGATGCTTCAAGAGCGGTAACGGTGGTGGGCGATTTGCTTCAGGATGAAACTGCTGTCAAGTATAAAAAAGCCATCAAGCTGGATTATGAGAGTTTTAGGGAGAAGTTTTTAAAGCGAGGAAAGCAGAAGGAATATTTGACCTTGGAACAGGCCCGTAAAAACAAACTTCAAATCGATTGGAATCCATCCGAAATCAAAAAACCCAACCAGTTGGGCATTGAGGTCTGGGAAGATTTTGACCTGACCAAATTGGAGGACTACATTGATTGGTCGCCCTTTTTCCGAAGTTGGGATTTGCACGGAAAATACCCCGATATTCTTACGGATGAGGTTGTCGGACAACAGGCCAAAGAACTTTTCAAGGATGCCAAGGAGCTTTTGAATCGTATTTTAGATGAAAAGCTATTGAAGGCCAAGGCCATTTTTGGATTGTTTCCGGCCAATCAGATCAATGATGATGACATTGAAGTTGATAAGGATGGAGAAACCTTCATTTTTAGAACACTTCGTCAACAATTAAAAAAGCGCGAAGGGGTTCCCAATATTGCTTTGGCGGATTTTATCGCCCCTAAAGATTCAGGAATTCAGGATTATATTGGCTGTTTTTGTGTGAGCACGGGATTCGGAACACAGGAATTGGCCGCTGAATTCGAAAGGAACCATGATGATTACAATTCCATCATGATCAAAGCCTTGGCGGATAGATTTGCAGAAGCTTTTGCGGAATATCTGCATAAAGAAGTGCGAACCAACTATTGGGGCTATGCCTTGGACGAGCAATTGGACAACACGGACTTGATCAAAGAAAAATACCGTGGGATCCGTCCGGCTCCCGGTTATCCAGCTTGTCCCGATCACTTGGAAAAACTCACTATTTGGGAAATGATGAAGGTAGAGGAAAAGATTGGTGTAAAACTGACCGATAGTCTGGCCATGTGGCCCGCAGCAAGTGTGAGCGGCTATTATTTTGGACATCCAGAGGCCAAGTATTTTGGCTTGGGGAAAATTGAGCAGGACCAAGTTCAGGATTTTGCCGACCGAAAAAATATAAAACTGGAAAAGGCCCAAAAATGGCTGGCTCCCAATATTGTTGATGAATAACCGATGAAAATTACCGACCACATAAAAAAAGCAAACGGGGAAACGCTTTTTAGTTTTGAGATTGTGCCTCCCGTTAAAGGCAAAAGTATTCAAGAACTTTACAAGAATATTGATCCATTAATGGAATTCAAACCTCCTTTTATTGATGTGACAACTTCCCGTGAGGAATACATCTACAAGGAAAAGGATGGGCTGTTGGACAAAAAACTGACCCGTACCCGTCCAGGTACTTTGGGTATCTGTGCCTCGTTAAAGCATAAGTATAATGTGGACACTGTTCCGCACGTGCTTTGCGGTGGTTTTACCAAAGAAGAGACCGAATACCTTTTGGTGGATTGCCAATATTTGGAGATTGAAAATGTGATGGCGCTTCGCGGTGATGCCCGCAAAGAGGAAAAATATTTCACCCCCACCAAAGGAGGACATCAATTTGCCACCGATCTGGTAAAACAGATTCAAGACATAAACGAAGGGAATTACCTTCATGATACGATCAAATCCAGTGATTTGACCAGTTTTTGCATTGGAGTGGCAGGTTATCCTGAAAAGCATATGGAAGCCCCCTCTTTGCAATCCGATTTAAAGCGTTTGAAGCAAAAAGTGGAGTTGGGGGCAGATTATGTGGTAACACAGATGTTTTTCGACAATCAAAAGTTCTTTGCATTTGTGAAAGCTGCCCGTGAAATAGGCATTGATGTACCCATTATTCCGGGAATCAAACCGATTGCAGTAAAACGTCACTTGCAATTGCTGCCCCATGTGTTCAGCATAGATCTTCCACAAGATCTGATTGATGCCGTTGAAGCCTGTAAAGACAACAAAGAAGTGCGGCAAGTCGGCGTGGAATGGGCCATTCAGCAGTCCAAGGAACTAAGGGATGCAGGTGTGCCGGTGTTACATTATTATTCCATGGGAAAATCAGATAATGTTAAGGCCATAGCCAAGGAACTTTTTTAATTTCCTACTTTAGCGCCCCATGAGGCACCTACTTTATCTGGTATTGTTGTTGTGTTTTTGCTTTGGATTCTCACAAGACGGGGATGCTCCAAAAAACTATACGTTGGATGTAAGCCAATTTAATGGTTCCATACTATTGCACAATCCAGACATTTCCCACTTGATCACCAATCATCCGGGGGGTATTATCGTGGGATTTAACAGAAAACGGTTCGGGCACGAGGATTGGGAAGCGGATTTGGGCTATCCCGATACAGGTTTTTCATTTGTCTATCAAGATATGAACAATGAGACCCTTGGAAAACACTTTGGCCTCTATGCGCACTATAATTTTTATTTTTTCAAACGGAATCTACAGTTTAGGGTAGCTCAAGGGGTGTCCTACAACACAAATCCTTACGATAGGACTGAAAATTTTAGGAACAATGCCTACGGGAGCCATTTGTTGAGCTCCACCATGGTGATGTTCAACTACCATAAAGAAAATATAGTGGCAGGATTGGGTTTTAAGGCCGGTATCTCCCTTTTGCATTACTCCAATGCCAACTTTAAGGCTCCAAATACCTCTACCAACACCATGGCCTTTAATTTTGGATTGACGTATGATTTAAACAAGGATGAATCCATTGAATATCTGGTTCCCGAAACCAAGGAAAAAATAAAAGAACCCATTCGATACAATTTGGTGCTCCGGGGAGGTGCCAACGAGAGCGACGTCATCAATATGGGGCGTTACGGTTTTGCCATAGTTTCCGCTTATGCCGATAAACGTTTGGGCAACCGTAGTGCCATTCAGTTGGGAACAGATGTGTTCTTTTCCAATTTTTTAAAGGAATTGATACGCTATCAATCCATATCATTTCCTGAGTTGGAAGTTGCCCCGGATACCGATTATAAAAGAGTGGGATTATTTGTGGGGCACGAACTTTTCGTCAATAAATTGAGCGTAGTGGCCCAATTGGGGTATTACGTGTACTATCCTTTTGATTTTGAGGGAAGAATGTACAATCGCATCGGTTTAAAACGATATTTTGGCGACAAGGTGTTTGGGGCCATCACTTTAAAATCACACGGAGCCAAAGCGGAGGCCATTGAATTTGGAATAGGCGTAAGATTATGAAAAGGAGTAAGTGCGAAATACGAAATACAAAGCGTTCCCTTGGGGGAGCGTTAGGGGCGTTTTTAATGCTGTTTACCTTTTTGATGATCTCCTGCAATGGTGATAATGTGCCCGATTGTTTTCAGAATGCGGGCAATATGGTAAGGGAACCTTTAGATGTTTCCGAATTCAGTGCCATTACGGTTTTTGAAAATCTTAATGTAGTCCTCAAACAGGGAGATGAACAATTGGTGGAAGTGGAAACGGGCGAATTTCTATTGAACGATGTTTCTGCGGTGGTAGAGGGTAACCGCCTTATCCTTCGTAATGAGAACAGTTGCAACTATGTTCGGGATTACGGCCTGACAACGATTTATATTACCTCGCCCAATATCACAGAAATTCGAAGCAGTACAGGGCTGTTGATTTCCAGTGATGGGGTGCTGAATTATCCCAACCTAAATCTGTTGGCGGAGAGTTTTGTAAATCCAGAAACCGAAACCACGGATGGTTCTTTTGATTTAAACCTGAATTCCAATACCGTCAGAATAGTGGTAAATGGTATAGCTTTCTTTAAGCTTCAGGGAAATACTGTAAATTTTAACGTAAATGTTGCAGCAGGAGATTCTAGGATCGAAGCTGAGAATCTGATTTCGGAAAATGTAACTGTAAACCACAGGGGTTCCAATGATGTTTTTGTAAATCCGCAGCAAAGATTAGAAGGTGTGGTAAGGGGCACGGGAAATTTGATCAGCGTTAACACACCTCCAGTGGTGGATGTGGAAGAACTTTTTAATGGTAGATTGATTTTTCAGGATTAAGGAACCGTAATCAGTTGTATAAAACTTCACTAGCTTTATTATTTCTCTTTAGTTTTGATGTTTAAATCGAGTTTTTGGGAAATCTTATTTCACATATTAAAAATCTGTTTTCCCCATTTCCAAAAGTCAAACCACTCAATGGATTAACGGGAATGGAAAAAGCGGATGCACTTTTCCATAATCTAGTTGCGGAGAAAAAAATACCGGGATTGTCCGTTGCCATTTTGGATAGGGGTGAATTGTTGCTCCAAAAAGGATATGGTTATGCTGATTTGGAAAATAGAAAAAAGGTAAATCCCCAGCGTACCGTTTTCCGTATAGCAAGCATTTCCAAATGCATTACGGGATTGGCCTTGGGCAAAATGATGGAAGGTGGCATCCTGGATCTGGACGCGTCTTTTTACACTTATGTGCCTTACTTTCCCAAAAAGAAATACGAATTCACACTTCGCCAATTGGCAAGTCATACCGCTGGGATTCGTGGCTATCGGGGCAAGGAATACGCTTTGAATCAGGATTACTCCATCAAAGATGGGATAGAAGTCTTTAAAAATGACCCCTTGTTTTTCGAGCCGGGAACCAGTTACCTCTATAATAGTTTTGATTTTGTGTTGTTGTCCTTGGCCATGCAGGAAGCTAGTGGTGTTCCATTTCAAGACTACGTCAAAGAAAATATTTTGATTCCGTTGGGATTAAACAATACTTTTTCCCCAGTGGATTTTGCTGTCAGTTCGATGGCAACCGAGAACAAAACAAGATTTTACACCAAGCGGTCACTTTGCTTTACCCAAGCTGTTGCCGTAAACAACAATTACAAATTGGCTGGAGGTGGGTATTTATCGACCTGCGAAGATATTGCCAAATTGGGGCAGGCGATTTTGGAGGAAAGATTGCTCAAGTCAGCAACCTACAGGCAATTGCTGACTTCCCAGATCATTGAAGACAAACCCACATACTACGGCCTTGGGTTTCAGGTCAGCAAAGATGCAAACGGCAGGGCGTTTGTTGGGCATGTCGGCAACAGCGTGGGAGCTTGCACCAATCTTTTTGTTTATCCAGAGCAGGAGAAAGTCATTGCTATCCTGATCAATTGCACGGACCCAAAAGTGCAATCTGTTTTGGATGAGGCGATTGATGCTGTTTTAAAGAGTTGATTTTAGACTTTTTTGGCCAACTCCTCCTCAATTTCCAACGCATATTTTTTGCAAAGATCAAAGGTTTCGGTCACATCTTCCATCGTGGTTCTTGGGTTGATGAGGCACATCCGAAGCACAATCTGCCCATTTAAAATGGTGGTAACAAGCAAGGCTTTGCGCGAATCCACAACTTTTGCGGAAATGTACTGGTTGATTTTATCCAACTCTTTCTCCGAATACTTTTTGTTGATGGGGTTGTACCTAAAGTTGATGACCGCCAAGGTTGCCGGGAAAACAACTTCCCAACTTTTGCTGCCTCGGAGCATGGTTTCTACTTCTTCGGCCAAATCAATATTGTAGGTAATGGCGTCCCGGAATTCCTTTAAACCAAAGGTTTTTAAGGACATATAAAACTTGAGCGCCCTAAACCTGCGGGTCAACTGGATACCGTGGTCGTAAAAATTGATTTCCGAAGTATTGCCCTCGATATCTCTTAAATATTCTGGTTTTTCTGTAAAAGTACTGCTCAGATTTTTGTGGTTTCGCACCAAAAGGCAGCCCATTTCGTAGGGCTGAAAGAACCATTTGTGGGGGTCCACCGTCAGGGAATCGGCTTTTTCAATGCCTTTCATTGCCTGTTTTCCTTTTTGGGATAAGATGGCCGCTCCGCCGTAGGCGCCATCAATATGGAACCAGATATCCTCTTTCTTGCATATTTTTCCCAATTCCACCAATGGATCAACTGTTCCCGTATTGGTCGTTCCAGCAGTGGCAATCAAACAGAAAGGATAAAGGCCTTCCAATCGGTCCTTGGCAATACAGTTTTTTAATTTGTTTACGGAAAACTTGAGTTCGCTGTCCGTGGGAATGATCCTAATCTGCTCTTTTTTAAAGCCCAGCACCCGAATCGCCTTAATGTTGGAAGAATGCGCTTGATCGGATAGATAAATCACGGCTTTGGAAAAATCATCGCCACATTTTATTCGTCGGGCGGTTACCACAGCGGTTAGATTCGCCATGGAGCCTCCACTGGTGAAGATGCCGCCTCCTTTTTTCTTGGGGAAACCAAAAATCTTCAACAACCATTGAATGGTCACGATTTCCAATTCGGCAGCGGCAGGACTGGCAGCCCATCCCCCGGAGAAGATGTTGTAACCCGTTGCCAAGGCATCCGCCATAACACTAACATAGTTGCTAGGCCCGGGAACAAACGAAAACGACCTTGGGTGGGCCATATTGGCGCTGTTGGTCATTACCTTGTCCAAAACAAAATTCAGAACTTCAGAAGAATCCATACCTTGTTCAGGGGCTTCCTCCAAGAACAAGGAGTCCATTTCCTCTCTTGAACCGAGCGCTACGGGCAATTTTTCATGTTGGGTGGCATGGTGTTCTACAATAGCATCAATAATTTGATAGCCATAATTCTTCATTTCTTCTTTGGAGAGTTCCAATCTGGCGTTGTTCTGCTTCATAGGTCCGTTTTCTTCTGAACCGCAAAAATACCATATTTGGAACGGTTTTCCACGTCATTTTGGAGTTGTTCCTCTGTTAGGGCAAATGAAACCTTAGGAGGTGAGTTCGGTAAAGAGGCTTTCCAAGTTTTTGTTCTTTCTGCTGAGCTGCAATGTTTTTAGTTTGTTGTCGTGCGCAAAATCAAAAACGATCGGCCGCATATCCTTTGAAGTGCCAAAAGTGATTTCGTAGACAAATCCGCCTGTATTTTTTACATGGGAAACATTGGGCATTTGCTGAAGCAATTGCTCCTCTACGCGATAATCAAATTCCACCTCAATGATTTGCTCCTCGGCTTCACGGAGTTCTTCCAGCTTCTTATCGGCCACCAATTCTCCTTTGTTGATGATGATCACACGGTCACAAACGGCTTCAACTTCTTTCATAATGTGGGTGGAGAGCAAAATGGTCTTCTCCTTGCCGATTTCGCGGATCAGTTTTCTAATTTCTATCAATTGGTTGGGGTCAAGTCCTGTAGTCGGCTCATCGAGAATCAAAACTTCGGGGTCGTGCAACAGAGCAGCGGCTAGGCCGACACGCTGGCGGTATCCTTTGGATAACTGCCCGATTTTTTTGTGGGCTTCTGGAGATAGACCGGTTTGCTCGATCACATCATTGATCTTGGATTTGTCCACGTTGTAGACATCGGCATTAAAGGCCAAATACTCCTTTACATACATTTCCAAATACAACGGATTGTGCTCTGGCAAATACCCGATACTTTTCTGAACGTCTTTTTCGTCTTCCAAAACATTGAACCCGTTTACAGAGGCCTCACCGTTGTCCGCTTTGTAATAGGTGGTCAAAATCCGCATCATGGTGGACTTTCCAGCACCATTGGGACCTAAAAAACCGACGACTTCTCCTTTGTTGATGGTAAATGAAACATTGTTCAACGCTTTTTGCGAACCAAAGGTCTTTGTGATGTTCTGTACGGTGATGGACATTCAAAATGAATTTAAGGTATCCCAAAAATACACTTTTACTTGTTTTAATCCTTGGGTTTCCAAAGCAAGGATTTCGTTCATTAAATCTTTTTAAAATTATTGGTAAGAAGGGAATTCTTAAAAAAGCATCGTTTCTGTAAAATAATGTGCAGCGAAAATGTCTTTTTTGAAAAAAATCAAAAAAAATTTGGGAATGTCTGTGTGTTTCCGATTGAATACCTAAATTAGCCGACAATTAACAACGAGATGACAAACACGTATTTCTGGAACCGTTTTTATTTTTACTTCTTTTTTAAGGGAGAAGCGGGACTATTATAGATACGTTTAAAGTATAACCAATATATAAAGTCCCGATACACATCGGGGCTTTTTTTTTGCAATGGAATTAAAAGTTGCCATACAAGGAATAAAAGGGTCGAACCATCATCAGGTGGCCACCGATTTTTTCGGGGAAAGAATTGAGTTGCTCGAGTGCAACTCTTTTGATGCAGTTATCGATAGCTTATTGATCGGTGCAGCCGACAAGGGAATCATGGCCATCGAGAATTCCATAGCCGGTTCCATAATACCAAACTACAATTTGGTGTACCACAACAATATCCATGTAATCGGGGAGCACTACTTAAATATTCACCATAACCTTATGGTTCTAAAGGGCAGAACCTTTGATGATATCCAAGAGGTGCATTCGCACCCCATGGCTTTGTTGCAGTGTAAGGAGTTCTTTAAGGCGCATCCCCAGATCAAATTGGTGGAAAGTGTGGATACAGCGGAAACAGCAAAACGAATCAATGAGGATAAGCTGGAACACATTGCCGCAATAGCCCCAAAAATGGCGGCCGAATTGTACGATTTGGAAATTATTGCGGACAACATCCAGACCATTGTCAACAATTCCACGCGGTTCATCATTCTAAAAAAACAAAATAAGGTGCTGCCCGAAGAGGAAATCAACAAGGCATCATTAAGGTTTATAACCGATCACAAAAGAGGAAGCTTGGCGACGGTATTAAATGTAATGAGCGATTGCAATATGAACCTGACCAAGATTCAGTCCCTGCCTGTAATCGAGACCCCTTGGAAGTATGCTTTTTTTGTGGATGTAACTTTTGATAAATACAAGCACTTTGCCAAGACCAAATCTTTGATGCAGATCATGGCCGAGGATTTCAAGGTGTTGGGCGAATATAAAAATGCATTGTTGTAATGATAACAGCAGATCGATTAAATACCGTACAGGAATATTACTTCTCCAAAAAATTAAGGGAGGTCAGGGGATTGATGGCCCAAGGAAAACCAATCATCAATATGGGTATCGGCAGCCCGGATTTGGCACCGTCACCGCAAGTATTGGAAACCCTTCGGGATTCCATTATCGAAGCGGGGGCGCATCAATACCAGAGTTATCAAGGATTGCCACAACTACGCGAAGCCATTGCGGATTTCTATCAGCAAAAGTTCGAGGTGTCCGTGGACGCCAATACCGAAATTTTGCCCTTGATGGGTTCGAAGGAAGGAATCATGCACATCAGTATGGCCTTTTTAAATGAAGGTGATGAGGTGTTGCTCCCTAATCCTGGGTATCCTACTTATGCATCCGTTACCAATTTAGTGGGTGGAAAAGCCATTACCTACGATTTGAAAGCTGAAAATGGTTGGTTTCCTGATTTGGAGCAATTGGCCAAGAAAGACTTGTCCAAAGTAAAGTTAATGTGGATCAGTTATCCGCACATGCCCACAGGTGCAACGGCGACCAAGGAGCAGTTGGAATCATTGGTGGATTTTGCCAAAGAGAACGAGATTCTTTTGGTGAACGATAATCCATACAGTTTTGTCCTGTCGAATAACCCAACAAGTATTCTGTCCATCGAAGGGGCCAAAGATTGCACTTTGGAACTGAACAGTTTGAGCAAGACCTTCAATATGGCAGGTTGGCGTGTTGGAATGTTGCTTGGCAGCGAGGAGCACATCAACGCTGTCTTAAAGGTGAAGAGCAACATGGATTCTGGGATGTTTTATGGCATTCAAAAAGGGGCCATTGCGGCACTGCAAAGCGGGCCCGAATGGTTCGATGAACTAGATAAGGTGTACACTAAAAGACGGGAATTGATGTTCCGATTGGCGGATAAATTGGGCTGCACCTATGATAAAAATGCCGTGGGCATGTTTGTTTGGTGCAAATTACCGGAGGGTGCGAAGTCTTCGGAAGAATTTATAGATGGAGTGTTGCACGATAAAGATATTTTTATTGCTCCGGGAACCATATTCGGAAGCAATGGCGAAGGCTATATCCGTTTTTCACTTTGCGTGAGCGAAGAAAAAATCAAAGAAGCCATAGAAAGATTTTAGAGTATGAAAGTAGTCATTGTAGGAGTTGGTTTGATAGGCGGTTCTTTCGCGAAGGATGTAAAAAAACTGCATCCCGAAGCGGAAATTACTGGGGTGGACAAAAGTGATGCCCATTTGGACGAGGCCTTACAACTTCAAATCATAGATAAAAAAGGAGATTACGATGCATTGGCAACTGCAGATATGGTATATGTGAGCATTCCGGTAAACGTTTTGGTCTCCGAGTTGCCCAAAATATTGGATGCCGCTGGAGATGAAACCGTGGTAATGGATGCAGGCTCCACCAAACGATTGATATGTGAGCAAGTTGCCGATCATCCCAAAAGAAGGAATTTTATAGCATGTCACCCGATTGCCGGTACCGAGTTCTCGGGACCAACAGCAGCCTTGCAAGGGTTGTACGATGGTAAGACCATGATCATATGCGAAGTGGAAAAAACAACTTTTAAGCTTCAGGAAAGGGCATTGGCCATTTTTCAAGAGATAGGCATGCGGATTCGGTACATGAACCCCGAAGCACACGATAAACACATCGCCTACGTCTCTCATTTATCACACATTAGCTCTTTTATGTTGGGAAAGACGGTTATCGAGAAAGAAAAAAATGAGCGTGATATTTTTGACATGGCGGGGAGTGGATTTGAGAGTACCGTTCGTTTGGCAAAAAGTTCACCGGATATGTGGACGCCGATTTTTGAACAGAACAAGGACAATGTTGTGGAAACGTTGGAAGAGTATATCGAGAATCTTACACGGTTCAAACAACTGATTTTGGACAACGATTTTGAGAATGTCCACCAAGAAATGAGCAATACCAATAAAATAAAACAAATACTAAAAGGAATACCACTTACAAAAAAATAGAGAGTATTATGGAAAACAAAAAGGAAATGAGGAAATGGTTGGATGACATGAATTTGGCTCATCCCTTGGTAGTAGCTGGTCCGTGCAGTGCGGAGACCGAAGACCAAGTATTAAAAATAGCCCACGAGCTAAAAGATACCGACGTGAGCTATTACCGTGCCGGAATCTGGAAACCAAGAACTCGTCCTGGAAACTTTGAGGGAGTTGGCGCCATTGGATTGAAGTGGTTGCAAAAGGTAAAAGAAGAAACTGGTCTAAAAACGGCCACGGAGGTAGCCAACCGAGCACACGTAGACCTTGCTTTGGAGCACGATATCGATCTATTGTGGATCGGTGCACGTTCTACCGTGAGCCCATTTATCGTTCAAGATATTGCAGATGCTTTGGAAGGAACTGACAAAATCGTTTTGGTAAAAAACCCGGTAAACCCAGATCTATCTTTGTGGTTGGGAGCTGTGGAACGTTTATATTCTGCCAATATCGAAAAATTGGGTGTGATCCATAGAGGTTTTTCCACTTACGAAAAAACCAAATACCGTAATATTCCGGAGTGGCAGCTGGCCATTGAGTTGCAGACAAAATTCCCTGATCTGCCCATCATTAACGACCCAAGCCACATAACTGGAAAGCGCGATATGGTTTTTGATGTTTCCCAGACCGCCTTGGATTTGAACTTTGATGGTTTAATGATCGAAACACATTACGATCCGGACAATGCTTGGAGCGATGCCGCCCAGCAGGTTACCCCCAAAACGTTGATTCAGATGATGAAAGATTTGCGTATTAGGAAAGAGACCGATGAGGAAGCAGAGTACAATAGCAATTTGAGCAATCTAAGGGCGCAAATCGATATTCTGGACAATCAATTGATTGACCTAATGGGTAAACGAATGAAGATTTCCGATGGAATCGGTGAACTTAAAAAACAGAAGAACGTTGCCGTATTGCAAAGCAATCGTTGGAACGCTATTCTGGGCAATATGATCTTGGAAGGGGAGCAAAGAGGATTGAGCGAGGAATTTGTTTTGAAAATGTTCAAGGCAATCCATCAGGAATCCATCAACCACCAAGAAAAAATCATCAACTCGTAGCAGGATTTTTTAATCGGGTTGTAAAAAAACTATTTGTAGTTTCAGGATTTTGGAACTGCAAGTAGTTTTTTTTGGTTCAAACTGTAACAAAACAATTTTGGGGTCATCTTTGAAGAGTAAAAACACGCTATCATGAAAAAATTATACACACTTAGCCTTCTTTTGTTGCCCTTGGTCATGTTTTCACAACGAATCATTGATACCGAGGTCGGGGAATTCAACAAAATCAAGGTTTTTGATTTGATCGAGGTCAATTTGATCCAATCGGACGAGAACAAGATTATGATCAAGGGCTGGAACGTGGACGACATTATTTGGACCAACAAAAACGGAACATTAAAACTCCGTATGCAGTTGGACAAAAAGTTTCAGGGCGAGGATACCATGATCGAGGTGTACTACACCAATTTGGATGTTATAGATGGTAATGAAGGAGCCCAAATTACCTGTAACGAAATGGTACAAAAAAGCAAGATCGAGCTAAGGGCCCAAGAGGGTGCCATGATCCGTATAGGTATGGATGTTGATTATGCCGAGGTAAGGGCGGTGACCGGCGGAATCGTAAAAGCTTCGGGACTGGCCAAAAACCAAAGTGTTGTTTTGAACACCGGTGGAATTTTTGAGGGTCGTGAACTAAGAACTGCCACAACCGATGTGAAGATTTCTGCAGGCGGGGAAGCGGATGTGTTCGCTTCAGAAATGGTGGATATCAATGTGAGAGCCGGTGGTGATGTCTATGTATACGGAAATCCGGAAACGGTACATAAAAAAACCTTTGTAGGCGGACGGGTCTATATTAAGGATTAATGAAACTTGTTGCCAACAAAAAGCCCTCCATTTTGGAGGGCTTTTTTATCGATAAATATTGAAGCCTATTTTTTAAAGATGTAGCGGGTAATAAAAATACCCTGTCCATCACCTTTACCGCCCTCACTTTCCACACCACTTACCACAAAGGCCAATTCCCAACCGTTGGAAACCATATCGTTGATCATGGAAGTGATCATGGCATCGTTGGCCGCTATGTTCTGGAAACGAATACCGCCAATATTGTAAAAGTTCAAAAGTTTGGTTTCTTCGAAATTCTTTACCCGAATCTCGCTCCTGTCGGATTTGTTTCTTGAGTTGTCGTCCTCCGTTTGTACGGTAGTGAACTCCTTGTAATCCTTCTCTTCCAGTGCATTGATGATCCGTGATCTTCCCAATCCATTGGGTACAATGGATTCCACACTGGTAATTACATGGTACTGCTGCGCACTCATGGTAAAACTTGCTGCGAACATTGTTACAGCGGCCAAAATGATTTTTTTCATACTAGATTAAGTTAATGATTGTTAAAACTGTTAACAAAGATATACGACGAATAAGGAGTAATATTGTTTCTTTGTAATCAAAATATGAACAAAAAGTGAACGGAACTGTTTATAAATCAACGGGAAGCTGGTATACCGTAAAGTCCTCGGAGGGAGAATTTTATGAATGCCGGATCAAAGGCAAGTTCCGTACCCATGGAATCAAAAGTACCAATCCGGTCGCTGTGGGCGATTATGTGGAATTTCAACTGGAAAGTATTGGAGATGAAACCATTGGTGTGATTTCCAGTATCGGAGAGCGTAAAAATTATATCGTTCGCAGGTCGGTCAAGCTTTCCAAGCAGACCCATATCATTGCTGCAAACTTGGATCAGGTATTTTTGTTGGTGACCTTGAACAATCCCCCGACCTTTACCAGCTTTATAGATCGTTTTTTGGTTACGGCAGAAGCCTATGACATTCCTGTGGTATTGCTTTTCAATAAAATGGATTCCTATTCGGAGGAAGAAAAGTTGGAGGTGAATTGGTTGATGAGCCTGTATTCAAAAATTGGCTACGGATGTATTCCAATAGAGGCCAAGCAGGGCAAAAATGTTGATCAGGTCAAAGAATTGATGCTGGGCAACACAAGTATGTTTGCCGGCCACTCCGGAGTGGGCAAATCAACCTTGGTCAATGCATTGGAAACAGGTCTTGAATTAAAAACGGCAGAGATTTCCGAGCAGCATATGCAGGGCCAGCACACCACAACGTTTGCAGAAATGTACGATTTATCGTTCGATGCACGGATCATAGATACCCCCGGGATCAAGGGATTCGGTATTGTGGATATGGAAAAAGACGAGATTGGCGATTATTTTCCAGAATTTTTTGCATTAAAATCGGAATGTAAATTCAATAACTGTCTCCACTTGGATGAACCAAAATGTGCGGTAATAGAAGCCTTGGAGAATGATGAAGTTGCCGCCAGTAGATATAGGAGCTACGTGCAAATGGTAACAGGGGATGAAGACAATCCATACAGGGAGAGATAAATGAGGACAGTATTACAAAGAGTTTCAAAAGCCAGTGTAACCGTTGAGGGGGAACTGATTTCATCAATTGATCATGGTCTTTTGATATTGTTGGGAATCGAAGATGCCGATACCAAAGAGGATATTGATTGGTTGACCAATAAAATTTTAAATCTTCGCATTTTTAATGATGAAAATGAGGTAATGAACCGTTCCGTGATGGACGTCGAAGGTGATATTATTGTAGTAAGTCAGTTTACGTTGCACGCCCAGACCAAAAAAGGCAATCGTCCATCCTATATTAAAGCGGCGAAACCGGATACAGCAGTTCCCATGTATGAAGCCTTTGTGCAAGTTTTGGAAAAAAAACTTGGTAAAAAAGTAGGAACTGGAGTTTTCGGGGCCGACATGAAAGTGGAGTTGCTGAATGATGGCCCGGTTACCATTACAATGGATACAAAAAACAAAGAATAATGAATATTGCAAACGCACAAAAAGCCGTTGACGAATGGATCAAAAACCACGGGGTCCGCTATTTTAACGAACTCACCAATATGGCCCAGCTTACCGAAGAGGTAGGGGAGGTGGCCCGCATTATTGCACGACGCTACGGGGAACAGAGCGAGAAGGAATCCGACAAAGCCAAGGATTTGGGCGAAGAACTCGCCGATGTGGTTTTTGTGGTACTCTGCTTGGCCAACCAAACAGGCATAGATTTGCAGGAAGCTTTTGATAAAAAGTTGGACCTTAAGACCAAACGCGACCACGACCGTCATCAAAATAACAAAAAGCTCAAATAAAGTTATCCGCTTAAAGGGACTTTAGGACCGTTTTTTCTAGTTTTGACAATTCATTCAAACAGCACCGCATTGAGACTCCAGCTTTCTTCACCCAACAATAAAAAAATTCAAAAAAGCATAGCAATAACAGGTTCCAAGAGCGAGACCAATCGCTCACTTTTGTTGCAGGCGCTTTTCCCGAACATCAAAATAGAGAATCTTTCCAATTCCGATGATGGCGAGGTTATGCAAAAAGGATTGACAAAATCTCAAGGAGAAGTGGACATTCACCACGCGGGGACGGCGATGCGCTTTTTAACCGGTTATTTTGCTTCTCAAGAGGGCAAGGAAGTTGTGCTTACCGGGTCTCAACGTATGCAGGAACGTCCCATCAAAGTTTTAGTGGAGGCATTACGGTCGTTAGGTGCAGATATTCAATATGTGAAGGAAGAAGGTTACCCACCTTTGAAGATTACCGGGAAAAAATTGATCAAAAGCAGCGTTTCCCTACCGGCCAATATCAGTAGTCAATATATCTCATCATTATTGTTGATAGCGCCAAGTCTTCAGAACGGAATGGAACTGGAACTTATCGGTAAGATTACATCGGTTCCCTACATTAAAATGACCTTGGCCCTTCTGGAGCAAATAGGAGTTCAAACTTCTTTTGAAGGAAATAGCATCAAGGTTGCCCCCAAAGAAGCTGTCGAAGGCACAACTTTGGTCGTGGAATCCGATTGGAGCTCGGCGAGTTACTTCTACAGCATAGCCGCCATGTGCGAAGTGGGTACGGAAATTCAATTGTCCTCGTACAAACAAAGTTCGTTGCAAGGCGATAGTGTTTTGGCCAAGATTTATCGTGATTTTGGAGTAGATACCGTTTTTTCTAACAATTCCATTCTCCTTAAAAAAGCAAGAGAGGTAAAATCAAATCATTTGGAGTACGATCTTTCCAATGCTCCCGATATTGCACAGACCATTGCAGTTACTTGTCTCGGTTTGGGCATTGGGTGTCATTTAACGGGACTGCACACCTTGCCGATCAAGGAAACAGACCGCTTGGCTGCCTTGCAGACCGAGTTGGGCAAGTTTGGGGCCACAGTCGATATAGATTCCGAAAGCTTGACCTTAAAAGCGCAATCACAGTTGAATACTGGTGTTGCGGTAGATACCTACAACGATCACCGAATGGCAATGGCCTTTGGCCCACTAGCTTTAAAAGCTGATTTCGTGGTAAACGATGCTGAGGTGGTTTCCAAGTCGTATCCCGATTTTTGGAACGATTTAAAAGCGCTCGGTTTCCATATAGGGGAACTGTAATCCACATTTAATCATCAAATTACTTGACATCCGCTACCATGAGGTTGTATATTTGCCATCTTTAAAAAAATCGAAAAAAAGTCCACATGAAATTATCAAACTTCAATTTTGAATTGCCCAAGGAATTATTGGCAGAATATCCCGCAGAGCACAGGGACGAATCCAAACTAATGGTGATTCACCGGGATTCCGGAAAAATTGAGCATAAAATGTTCAAAGACTTAGTTGACTATTTTGATGAAGACGACGTAATGGTCTTGAACAACACCAAGGTATTTCCTGCACGACTTTTTGGTAACAAAGAAAAAACCGGAGCTAGAATCGAGGTTTTCTTGTTGCGCGAGCTTAACCAGGAACAACGGCTTTGGGACGTTTTGGTGGATCCTGCAAGAAAAATCCGTATCGGTAACAAATTATATTTTGGCGAAGACGAGAGCTTGGTGGCCGAAGTTATCGACAACACCACATCAAGAGGTAGAACACTGCGTTTCCTTTATGATGGCTCCTATACCGATTTTAGAAGAAAATTGAGGGAATTGGGAGAAACACCACTTCCAAAATACATAAAAAGAGAAGTTACCGCTGATGATGAGGAGCGTTACCAGACCATTTATGCCAAGCATGAAGGTGCAGTAGCCGCCCCAACTGCTGGTCTTCACTTTTCAAAACACTTGTTGAAGCGTTTGGAGATTAAGGGCATTGATTTTGCCGAAGTGACCTTGCACGTAGGTTTGGGAACATTCAATCCGGTCGAGGTAGAAGATTTGTCCAAACACAAAATGGACAGCGAGGAGTTGGTGATCGATGAAAAAGCGACCGAAATCGTAAACAACGCCAAATCTAATAAAAGAAAGGTATGTGCCGTGGGTACTACCGTGATGAGAGGTTTGGAGAGTGCGGTATCATCCGAGCATACGTTGAATACCTTCGAGGGCTGGACCAATAAGTTCATCTTTCCTCCCTACGAGTTCAGTATCGCCAACTGTATGATTACTAACTTCCACTTGCCGAAATCAACCTTATTGATGATGGTCTCTGCATTTGCAGGTCACGACTTGATCAAGAAAGCATACAAGCAGGCCATTTTGGAAGGCTACCGCTTCTATTCCTACGGGGATGCCATGTTGATTCTGTAAGTACAAAAAATCATAGAATAGAAATCCCGTTTGCTATGTGGCCAACGGGATTTTTTCTTGCTTATCTTTAAGGGATGGAAACCAAAAAAAAGGACATACGTGCATTGACCAAGGAACAACTTCGCAATTTTTTTGTGGAGCAGGGCGATAAAGCATTCCGAGGAAATCAGGTCTACGAATGGTTATGGCAAAAATCTGCCCACGATTTTGATGCCATGACCAATATTTCCAAAGAGACCAGACAAATGTTGGAAGATAATTTTGTCATCAATCACATTCGGGTGGACCAAATGCAGCGTAGTTCCGATGGTACCATCAAAAATGCGGTACGTTTGCACGATGGGCTAGTGGTGGAGTCTGTATTGATTCCCACCGATACCCGAACCACCGCTTGTGTATCCAGTCAAGTGGGATGTAGTTTGGATTGCCGGTTTTGTGCCACTGCCCGCCTAAAGCGGATGCGAAATTTGAATCCCGATGAGATTTATGATCAAGTTGTGGCCATTGACAATGAAAGCCGTTTGTATTTTGATCGCCCACTGAGCAATATCGTTTTTATGGGCATGGGCGAACCTTTGATGAATTACAACAATGTATTGAAGGCCATCGAAAAAATCACATCCCCCGAGGGACTGGGCATGTCCCCCAAGCGAATCGTGGTGTCCACATCCGGAGTGCCCAAAATCATTAAAAAAATGGCCGATGAAGAGGTGAAGTTCGGTTTGGCGGTTTCCTTGCATTCGGCAATTGATGAGGTGCGCACCTCCATTATGCCGTTCAATTCCACATTTCCACTGAAAGACCTTCGTGAAGCGCTGGAATATTGGTACAGCAAGACCAAGAACAGAATTACCTACGAATATGTGGTCTGGAAAGGCATCAACGACACTCAGGAAGCAGCCGATGCCTTGGTGAAGTTTTGCAAGTTTGCTCCATCAAAAGTAAATATCATCGAGTATAATCCCATTGATGACGGTGAGTTTCAGCAAGCACCAAATAGTGCCGTTGAAATGTACCAGAAAACCTTGGAACGAAACGGGATTACGGTCACCATACGCAGATCTCGTGGCAAGGACATTGATGCCGCTTGCGGACAGCTTGCCAATAAAAGCTGATTTTTAGGAGACAGGAGACAGGAGACAGGGGACAGGGGACAGGGGACAGGGGACAGGGGACAGGTTATATTTAGTTTTTCACTGAACTCTGAACTCAGAACTCAGGAACTATTCCCCTTGCAAATCATCGACACTTTGAGGTCTGTATCTTAAAACTTGCAATTCATTCCTACAACTCTGGCATTTTCCCTACTTTTAGGGTTTCAAAACCAAACACCACACCGTTACGTTGAAAATCGTTTCGCAGATAAGGGAGCCCATAGAAAATGAGATGCAGCTTTTTGAGGAAAAATTCCTCAAATCCATGTCCTCCAAGGTCGCATTGTTCAACAGGATCACCTACTACATAGTGAATAGAAAGGGCAAGCAAATGCGCCCGATGTTCGTTTTTTTGACCGCCAAGTTGTTGAACGGGGAAGTCAACGAGCGGACCTACACGGGGGCATCCATTATCGAGTTGATCCATACCGCAAGTTTGGTGCACGACGATGTTGTGGACGATAGTAACAAACGAAGAGGTTTTTTCTCCATCAATGCCCTTTGGAAGAACAAAATTGCCGTTTTGGTTGGGGATTTTTTATTCTCGAAAGGACTTTTGGTCTCGTTGGAAAACAAAAATTACGACTTGCTCCATATTATTTCCAATGCGGTACGGGATATGAGCGAAGGGGAATTGCTCCAAATTGAAAAAGCGCGATTGTTGGATATTACGGAAGATGTGTACTACGACATCATCCGACAAAAAACCGCAACCCTAATCGCGGCTTGCTGCAGTATGGGAGCCTGTTCCGTACGACCGGATTCCGATGAAGTAGAAATCTTTAGAAAGTTCGGTGAGCTCTGTGGAATGGCCTTTCAAATCAAGGACGACCTTTTTGATTACGGTGCAGAGAAAATCGGAAAACCTACCGGAATCGATATCAAAGAACAAAAAATGACACTTCCCCTTATCTACGCCTTGAACAATAGCGACAAGGAAAAGAAAAAGTGGTTGATCAACTCCATCAAAAAGCATAACAAAAACAAGAAACGGGTAAAAGAAGTAATCGAGTACGTCAAGGAAAAAGGCGGACTGGATTATGCCGTGGTAAAAATGCTTGAGTTCAAGGACGAAGCCTTGGCCATTTTGGACAATTATCCCGATTCCGAGTATAAAAGTGCCCTCACACTTATGGTCAACTACGTGGTGGATCGTAAAAAATAAATTTTTAAATTATTGATTATCAAATAAATACTGATAATTTTTATTTTCAGGCAACTATTTGTGTCTATATCCCGTCTATTAAAATAGAAGCACTTTTATAACCAAACTTTTGAAGATCATCTCGCTACATAGCAACGAAAAACAACTGATCAAGAAATCGATCAAAGGGGACCAACAGGCCCAAAAGTTGCTGTACGATAAGTTTTCGCCCAAGATGTTGGGAGTTTGTAGGCAGTACATCAAAGACCTGCATTTTGCAGAGGATGTGATGATCCATGGTTTTGTCAAAGTCTTTAACCACTTAAGTTCCTATCAATTTAAAGGGAGTTTTGAAGGTTGGATCAGAACCATAATGGTGCGAGAGAGCATTTCGTATCTGCGCAAAAGGCAGTTTGTAGTATATGATGACGAAGCTGTTGGGGTAAATGGAGAAGTTTCCACTTCTCACGATGGTATTTTGGATCTAGAGTATGTTCAGCAGCTTATCGACGGATTGCCGGAAGGTTATAAGGCAGTTTTCTTGCTCTACGCCATTGAGGGTTATGGTCATAAAGAGATAGCGGAACTATTGGAAATATCGGAAGGAACCTCGAAATCACAATTGTTCAAGGCCAGAAAGATGCTTCAAGATAATTTAAGTTTAAAGGGAATGTCGCCCAAATCACATTCGGCGAACAAAAAATAGAGGTATGGATAAACTGGAAAAACATATCAAAGAGAAGCTGGAGAAGCGAACCATTGTGCCATCAGAAGGAGCATGGGACAAAATTGCTTCGCAGGTGGCACAAAAGCCACAAAATAGGAACAAATGGCTTTCTTATGCCATAGCGGCAAGCGTTGTGGGCATTGTGCTGGTTTCGGTCTTCTTTTATACAAATAATGATGCAGCGATTGAAGCACCACAAGTTGTTGAAACGGAAACACAGGAAGAAGCCGACATAAAATCTATCGAAAAAGTCGACAAAGAACCAGTTCCAGAGGAGAAAGCTGAAGTGGCCGAAGCAGAGGTAGAGCTTACAATTCCAAAGGAAACCAAAGAGTTTCAAGGACCGACTTCCAATGCTGCGGTTGCCGAGCAAGAAGCAAAAGAGCCTTTGCGTGATGAAATCAGGATCAACTCGGATAAGCTGATTGCACAAAAGGTGGAAGAAGTGGTCGCTCAGGTGCAAATTATGGAAAATGCAAAGCAAGATGTTACCGATGCCGAAGTGGATTCGCTTTTGCGGGCGGCACAACGACAGATTTTGACCGATAAGTTATTCGCCGATGGCGGTTCCGTGGATGCCATGTCACTATTGGCAGAAGTGGAGGACGAACTCGACGAATCGTTCCGCGACCAAATCTTTGACGCCCTAAAATCGGGATACCTTAAACTGCGTACCGCCGTGGCAGACCGAAATCAATAAAATTATTCATCAATCAAGCTGAACCTTCTACGACTTCCTGCTCTGAACGGGCAGGGAGGAGGGAGGTTTATAAATCAAAACAATCATGAAAACAATTACATTTTATTCAACAGTTTTATTCCTTTTCCTTGTTTCCCAAGTAGCATTTGGACAAGAGGACTATCAAAAGAAAATAGAGGCGTTGAAAGTTGAAAAACAGCGCATCATTGAACAAGAAAAGGATGCTTTAAAGTTTGAGGTAAAGGATATCAACCAGCGTTTGGAAGATGGTGATATTTCGGAAAATGAGGCAAGGATTTTAAAAGAGGAAGTGGCCAAGCAAAGGGCACTCAATATTGAAAATCGCGTAGCCATTATCGAAAACAGGATTGCTTTGTTGGAGCGGAACAAGGGAGAGGTGCTTACATTGAGTGAGATAGATACCATTTATGGTGATAGAATGCGAATTGGGTTACTTATTGATGGTAAACCGGCCATTACATTTAATTCCAACAGGTGGAAAAAGGAGATAAAATATGACAGGCGTACCTATTCCGATTTTGTGATGGCCATTGGTTTGAACAACGCTATCATCGAGGGGCAATCTTTATCCGATTCTCCTTATAAGATTGGCGGAAGCCGTTTTTTTGAAATGGGATGGCAATGGCGCACCCGGGTGTTCAAAAACTCCAATTGGCTACGATTTAATTACGGGTTTTCGTTCCAGTTCAATGGGTTGAAACCTGATGGGAACCGAATATTTGTGCAGGAGGAAGGTCAAACCGTGTTGCAGGAATTTGAATATGATTTGGATAAGTCCAAGTTTCGAATGGACAATCTGGTGTTCCCCGTTCATTTTGAGGTAGGTCCTTCAAGGTTAAGAAAAACCGAGCGTACCATGCGTTACTCCATTAGAGACCAATTTAGGGTCGGATTTGGAGGGTACGGAGGCTTTAGTCTGGGTACCCGTCAAAAATTAAAGTACAACCGCGATGGAGAGAATGTCAAGGATAAGCTCAAGCGGGATTACAACAGCAGCGATTTGATCTATGGGGTAAGCGGTTACATGGGGTTTGATGGTGTGCTGCTGTATCTAAAATATGACTTGAACCCTATCTTTAAAGATGCAGAAGTAAAGCAAAACAATATTTCACTGGGCCTTCGGTTCGATATTTGACCAATTTTGAACCTTGAAGAAATGCGGTCAGGATTTTCCTGACCGTTTTTTTATGTGGATAGTGCCCGCTCCATTTCTGGGGTAAAATCTTCTTTGTAATACACTTTTTTACAGTGCGAACATTCCGCATAACGGATATTGTTGATCGTAAACAACGGAATCCAGAACAAATGGGCGTAGTTGGGCTGGGCAACTGCGGTGATGGTTCCCGTTTGCCCGCAATGCGAACAGGAAACATGGGGCAACCTTTTGGTTTCTTTTTTGCCGGGTCTTGTTCCGAAGAAAAGTATCATTCCACATATATATTTATCCATCTCAAAGTTAGCCCTTTCACGGGCGAATGAAAAAAATGATTTTCGTTTTTAAAAAATTTCTACATTCGCCCACATTTTTGAAACATTGAACGCCTACCACGATTTGGAGGATTGGCTGTCCTGGATGGACGACATCTCCAGTAAGGATTATGTGATTATCGATAATTTTCTTCGTGACGATCTGTATACGGAGATCAAATCTTTTTTTCTGGGCAAACTCCCCAATTTCAAGGAAGCAGGTATCGGTGCCCATGCCGATAACCAAATCGACAGTAAGGTGCGTGGCGATTTTACGTATTGGTTGGATAGACAGCGGGATGCCCAATTGGAAACCTATTGGAATCTATTGGATGAAACCATGCACATCTTCAACCGGTACTGTTATTTGAGTTTGTCGGGTTACGAGTTTCACTTGGCACATTATCCTTCGGGAGGGCATTACGATAAACATTTGGACCAGTTTGAAAACAGGAACAACCGCATGATATCGATGATCATTTATTTGAACGATGATTGGAAACTGGGCGATGGTGGGGAACTGGAAATTTTTGAAAAGGATGGTTCAAGTTTTCTGGTGGAACCATTGGCGGCAAGGTGCGTAATGTTCAAAAGTGCCGAGGTGCCCCATGCGGTTTTGGAGGCCCACAAAAGTAGATTTAGCCTTACTGGTTGGTTGCTCTACCAACCCTCATCGGTGGGTAAGTTGTTTGTGTGATCAATCTTTTTTGTAAGGAATTTGCCGAATAAGTTCCTCGTTTTGTGATGTTGATGCACCGTAGGACATCACCAAAGTACCCTTGGTCCCATCTTTGGCCTCGATGGCAAAAACAGTGGATTGGTCGCTCGGATTTGTCATCCCCTCAAAACGATAGGACTCGATGATGACCAAATCGCTGGGTTGATACTCTTTTTTGGAGTAGAGTGCCTTAATACAGGATTCATCCGCCTCAAAATCTTCCTTGAAGCCTTCATTTTGGGTCAACGTGTTCACCGCTTGCGAAAGAGTTGTAAAGTCATGATGTGCCATTTTTTTAAGTTTTGAATTCTAGGGTCAAAAATTTCTACACGGTCATAAAAATATCCGATTTTTTCACCTTGATTTTATTGTTGAACCTCGATACTAAATTTTCCAGATTGGTTCTTTTCCACTCTTGCATTAATGGGTGGCAAACGATTTCAATTTGAAAATCAATGTCTTCCAATGGAAATTTAATGAACTTGAACTTATGTTCATCTTGCCATTTTGAATGTATATAAAGTAGCAGTCTGTATTCCTGCTCATGTTTGTACGATGAATCTTTTTTGAACGCAGAATATTTGAAATTCTGTTTAGATAAGTCCGGGTCGAATGGGTTCAAGGGCAAATATCTTACCTCATCAGCAATAAAGTGAAGCCTATGTCCACTATCTACTACAAATTTCTCGGCAGCTTCAGTAATATACGAAATAAAATCCTTGGCAATTACCTTAATGGCCACCGAGTCTTTATTGGAGTATAAATTCCACATGGCCATGGATTCCCGCTCATCATGAAACCAGCAATTGGCAAATTGTAGTTGTTGCCTATATTTTCCAAAACCATTCATGGATTCCTTGCCCTTCAAAAGATTGGGGAACCGTTGTTGTATCTGCAAAACTTTTTCCTTGTTCTCGCTTTCGTTTATAAGGTCCTCAAGGTTGGCAGCTCTCAATTGTGATGTGGACAATCCTTCCACCGGGTCCTCCAAAAGGTCTAAACGGGTAAATACAAGTTCACTTTTAATAACAAAGTTTAACAATTTGTGAAGGCTTAGGTATTTCCAAAGAAACTCTCCTTGCTTAAAATTCGGATGTTTTATCTTTACTTCGCCTCTTTTGTCAAACCCCATTATTGAGAAAAAATCATTTTTTTTAGAATTTAATTTTTCCACCCACTACGGGAAGTGTCAGTTCCGTCCCGTCCAAATCAATGGTTAATTTTGTTCCCGGTTCCGGCCATAGGGTAAACTCCTTGTCACTGGAAAAAATCATAAGTCCGATTTGCTGGCCTTTTGGAATGATCTGGTCATCTGGCATCAACTCAAATTCCACTTTATAAAACTTTTTGGGAACCAAAGGTTTACTTTCGGTCAGCGAGCTATGGTTTTGAGGATCGGCCCATCCACGGGTGATGATATTGTCGGTTATCTTGGTGTTCAAGGCTTCAGACCATGGTAGGGATACCAACCAAACCGATAAATTGGCAGCAGGTTTGCTGCTCGCCAGTTTTATTTTGATTTTGGGTACCCCGGAAATGTGCGCATCCTCGGCCAAGGGAGCTGTAACGTACAACAATCTGTGTTCCGATGCTTTGGCCATGGCCAAATCGGCCCCTGAAAAGTTATAATCGTCCGTAAGGGTTTCAGTGCCTTGTTTCTTGGTTTTTAGAGGCGTCAACTTTCCAGATTTTAACCCGCCTTTGGTCGGATATAAGCTTACATCTATTGCATCCGGATTCGGGTAATCGGCATAGGCGGTAGGGTTGTCTTTTTTGTCGTTTTCCCTAACGATCCATGCCTTTGGGCCGTTTTCTACCCCGTTTTCCACCCCAAAAAGGTATCGGGTGAACCATCGGTTCATCATGGAAATAGGAGGCGGTCCCCCATGACCGTTTTGATGGTAGTAGATTTGCGTGGGCAGCCCCATTTCCTTGGCTTTTTTATAGATGCGGTAGCTGTGTTCGGGCATCACGTTCCAGTCGTTAAAACCGTGCGACATCAAAAGTGCGGCCTTCATGGGTTTCATATCGTTCAGATAGTCCCTTCCGGCCCAAAAATCATTGTAGTCACCTGTTATGCGGTCTTGTCCGTTCTTCATTTCGGTGTCACGTACCACCTTATTGTTTCTAGCTCGTTTGGATTCATCGCCGCTATGGATAAAATCGTATAGCACATCAATATCTTCGCCCAAATATCCGCCGGGCGAACGTACTAGTCCGTTGGAACGGTAATAATGATAGTACGAAGTATTCGGTGCAATTGGAATTATGGCCTCAAGTCCTTCAACGCCCGTTGTAGCTGCTGCGAGCGGAATGGTTCCGTTGTACGAAGTGCCTGTCATGCCCACTTTTCCTGTGGACCAGTAGGCTTTCACTTCGGTATCGCCATCTCGTTCCGAATAGCCCTTTGCCCTTCCATTGAGCCAATCTATCACCGCTTTGGGTGCCAAAGATTCATTGTCGCCACCAACCGTAGGGGCACCGTCGGAAAGCCCGGTTCCCGGCGAAGAGGAGTGTACAACTATATAGCCCCGTGGAACCCATGTCATTATTTGCGAATTGGATATGATGGGGCGCTCACCAAGGCGCATTACCTCAGGATGTTTTCTAGGTTTTCCCGGTTCGCCCAGCTCGTGTTTAACATCCCAAAAAATTCCCTTGTCCAGTCCTGCGGTCCCGGCGTAATAGGGGCTTGATTCATAAATTACAGGTAATTTCAACCCTTCGGACTCTGTTTGCTCTGGCCGGGTTACATCCACGTGCATGCGATCTAATTTTCCGTCGCCGTCAGAATCAAAAGTGGTCTCGACCCAAAGATCATGGCGTATCCATTTACTTGGGTCGGAGAAGGCCTTTACTACTTGTGCTTCGCCATTTTCAAAAAAAGGGGATGCCTTTTCAGCCATTTGACCCTGTACAGAAAAGGTAAAGGCCAATAGAAATGTTGCAAGTCCCCAATAATTTTTTGATGATCGGTTTATCATAAAATCAATTTTTTATAATTCCTTGCTTTTAAGGAATGTGCTCCTAATATACTAAATCTTGAATAGGGATTTGGTCTTTGAATTCACCAAAACATTGTTTTTATTTACCTTTAACAGCTATTTTAACGGAACGCCTTGATTTCAAAAACCACCATAGACCAAGTATATGAAACCGCCCGATTGGAGGAGGTGATCGGTGATTTTGTGCAATTGAAGAAATCGGGTTCCAATTTTAAGGGACTGAGCCCCTTTACGGATGAGCGTACGCCCAGTTTTATGGTATCCCCGGTTAAGCAGATTTGGAAGGATTTCAGTAGCGGCAAAGGGGGCAATGTTGTCGCTTTTTTGATGGAGCACGAACATTTTACCTATCCCGAGGCCATAAAATACTTGGCGAAAAAGTACAATATTGAAATAGAGGAAACGGAACAGACGGATGAGCAAAAGGAGCAGGCCAACGAGCGGGAAAGTATGTATTTGGTTTCCGAGTACGCCCAAAAGTATTTTGCCGAAACCCTTTGGGAATCCGAACCGGGCAAAGCCATAGGCCTTACCTATTTTAAGGAGCGTGGCTTTACCGATGCTACCATAAAAAAGTTTGGTCTAGGCTATAGTTTGGACGAATGGGAGGCTTTTACCAAAGCGGCTTTGGACAAAGGTTACCAATTGGAGTTCTTGGAAAAAACAGGTCTTACCATTGTGAAGGAGCAGGGTGGTGGTGAAAATCGAAGGTTTGATAGGTTCAAGGGCAGGGTAATGTTTCCCATCCATTCCATGAGTGGCAGGGTGCTTGGATTTGGAGGCCGTATTTTGACCAATGATAAAAAAGCGGCCAAATACCTTAACTCCCCTGAGAGCGATATTTATCATAAAAGCAAGGTGCTTTATGGGATTTACTACGCAAAGCAGGCCATCGCCAAGGAGGATAATTGTTTTTTGGTTGAAGGGTATACGGATGTGATCCAGATGTATCAGCGTGGTGTGGAGAATGTGGTGTCCTCGAGCGGAACGGCACTCACTCCTGAGCAGATACGGCTCATCAATAGGCTCACCAAAAACATTACCGTTTTGTTTGATGGGGATGCCGCGGGATTACGCGCTTCTTTGCGAGGTATCGACCTAATTTTGGAACAGGGGATGAACGTGAAGGTCTGCACTTTTCCCGAAGGTGAAGACCCCGATAGCTTTGCGAAAAACAATACTTACGAGGATTTGGTGCAGTACTTGGATGAAAATGCCAAAGATTTTATCCAGTTCAAGACTTCGTTGTTGGCCAAAGAGGCGGCCAATGATCCCATAAAGCGGGCTGATACGGTTAGGGATATTGTAAACAGCATCAGTAAGATTCCGGACAGAATACGGCAAGAGATTTATATTCAGGAATGTGCAAGAATGATGCAGATTTCCGAAGATGTGCTGTACAATACCTTGGCCCAGATTGATAAAAAGCATCAGACCGATGCCTCCAAAAAGGTAAAACAGGAGCAAAAAGCCTTCGAAGTCGTAAAGAATGATGCCGTAGTCGAGAAGGTGGATGTGCAATACGAGCTGGAACGAAAGATCATAGAGGTGCTTCTATTGTACGGCAATCAAAGGCAGGAGTTTGAAGATTTGGTGCTCAAGGAAAATGAAGAGGGCGAATTGGTGCTGGAGCCTGAAGTCTCCGAGGCGAAGGTGTATGAAAAAGTGTATTTAGATCTTCAAGAGGATGAGATTGAACTGACCAATGAGCAGTTCAAGAACATTTATTACAAGTTGATCGAGAAGTTGAACGAGGATTCGGAGTTTTCGATCAATACTTTTTTGTCGGATCTGGACCAAGAAACGGTTTCCCAGGTTTCGTCAATTTTAATGGAAGAGGAACAGTATGTCCTGCACGATTGGGAACGACGTGATATCTATCCAAAAGAAAAACAAACAGGTGTGGCACAATTGGTAGGGGAGACCATTCTTACCTTGCGCTGTAATTTGATCAAAAACCGAATCGAAAAGCTCAAGGAGAGAACCGTGGATAGCCAGGGCGACCATACGGAGGTCTTGGAGGAAATCATGAACTATCTGCAGCTCAATAAATTATTGAACGCGAAGTTGAACCGAGTACTTTCTTAAAGTATAAAACCCCTTCCAATGTTGTTTTGAAAGGGGTTCCCACAATAGTTGGTTTGGTTGGGTATTCCTAATAGAGTTCCAGTGCTTTGGCCTGTTGAAGCAAGTCCACCAAATTATCCACGTTCAATTTTTTCATCAAACGGGCTTTGTAGGTGCTCACGGTTTTTTCGTTTAGGTTCAACCCCTCGGCAACTTCTTTGTTTCGTTTGCCGCTCGCCAATAGTTTAAGTACTTCGACCTCTCTGGAAGAAAGTTTTCTAAAAAATCTGCGCGGTTTTTGGGTTCCCTCGTCAAAAGCAAGGCGTTGGGCCAGTTCGTTGGTGATGAACATGTTGCCTTCGCTTACTTTTTTAACCGCTGTGATAATGTATTCCAAATCAGCGGTTTTGGATAAGTAGCCAAATGCTCCGGCGCGAATTGTACTAAGGGCGTAAACATCTTCGGACTGCCCGCTGTACATTAGCGTTTTAATGTCCGGAAATTCCAATTTCATTTTTCTTAGTGTGGCGATTCCGTTGATTTCCGGAATATCCATTTCTAAAATAACAACGTCTGGATTTACGTCTTTTAGCGTTTTAAAAAGCTCTTCTGTAGTAGATACATCCGCAATGACTTCAATATCCGAGCTCGTTTCAAGTACCTGTCTTATACCAAGCCTAACAATAGGATGGTTGTCAGCAATCAATACTTTAATCATTATGAAACGGTTTATTTAGTGAATGGTTAGCTGCTAATACTTAAAGTATATAGCGACCAAGATAACAATTTAATGATGTAAAATTGTAACTTTTTTCTTAAAACCATAGTTTTTCTATGGTTTTTTTCGTTTTGGATTAAGGTTTTTCTGTTGAAATGTTATCTTAACCCTTGTGGGATCTCGCAAATAGGTATCGGAACCATCTTATGTTTGTTTGCAGTATTATATCTTTTGTATATAATGAAAATTTCTTTCTCCCTGTCAGAAAAATCATCGGAAGTCTTGCCTTGCTCATCCATTTTCATGGCCCACTCCAATTCTGGGTACGATGCGCCTATTTGGTCTTCATCGGTTCTACTGTCTCCCCAAAGACCATCCGTGGGTGCCGCTTCCATAATATCTTGGTTCACTCCAAGCACGCGTCCAAGTTCGTATACCTCTGTTTTTAACAAGTCGGCAATGGGGCTAAGGTCAACGCCCCCATCACCGTATTTTGTGTAGAACCCGATTCCGAAATCTTCCACTTTGTTTCCGGTTCCGGCAACCAAATATCCTTTTAGGGCGGCGAAATAGTAAAGCGTGGTCATACGAAGTCGTGCCCTTGTATTGGCAAGTGACATAAAACGGTCTTCCTCCTTGTCCACTTTTGGGAAGGCGTCCACCAGAGTGTCGAACACAGGTGTCAGGTCAACCGGTTGACGGGATACGTTTGGAAAGTTTTCAATTAACCAATCAATATGTCTGTCGGCACGGGTAACTTGGTTTTCGCCTTGGTGAATGGGCATCTCCAAACATAAAAGGTCCAATCCGGTCTTGGCACAGAGCGTTGAGGTTACTGCAGAATCAATCCCACCTGAGACACCAATTACAAAACCTTTGCATTTTGCATTTTCGGCGTACGTTTTTAACCAATCAACAATATGGGCGATTACCTTTTCTGTTTGCATATCTTACTATTTAGATTCTATAAATTACCTTTGTGCCCTGTAAATTTAATCCCTGTGTCCTTAAAAATGAAGCGGTTGTTCAAATACTTTACCATTACCGTGTTGAGATGTTTTGTTTTGACGTTGATTTTATCCATTTCTTCATGTGGTGAAACCGATAAGACCGAAGAGGAAATCGCTAAGATTCCCGTGGATTTGAAAATATCAAGGTTTGATCGGGAATTTGCAACTGCCTCTACCAGTGACATTCACAAATTAAAAGCGAAGTATCCCTATTTGTTCCCGGAACAGTTTCCCGATAGTGTTTGGTCGGCCAAATTGACCGATACGCTTCAAATTGAACTTTCCGACGAGGTAGCTAAGGAATTTGGTGATTTTGAGCAGGAAGCTGCAGATTTGGAATCGCTCTTTAAACATATCAAATATTATTTCCCTGGCACCGAAACACCGCATGTCGTTACACTGACCTCCGATGTTCGTTACGAAAGCCGGATTATCTTGGTAGACTCTTTGTTGTTGATAGGACTTGACAATTATTTGGGAGAGGACCATCATTTTTATGAAGGTATGCAGCGGTATATTGCATCATCACTGGATAAAAAATTCTTGACCTCGGACGTGGCCAGCGCATTTGCCAAAAAAGTTATTTCCTATCCACGAAACCGAACGCTTCTTTCCCGTATGGTGTATTATGGAAAGGAACTTTATTTAAAGGACAAATTGATTCCATCGGCAACGGATGCCCAAAAAATAGGATACTCCGAAGAAGAAATAGCGTGGGCAAGGGCGAATGAGGAACAGATGTGGACGTATTTTGTGGAACGGGAACTGCTGTACAGTACGGATACGGGCTTGGATAGAAAATTTTTGGACCCGGCGCCTTTTTCAAAATTTGGGCTGGAACTGGACAATGAGTCCCCGGCACGCTTGGGCAGATACATGGGGTGGCAAATTGTGAGGGCCTTTATGGAAAAGACCGATACAGGAATTGGGCAAATGTTGGATATGTCCGCAGATGAAATTTTAAAACAGTCAAATTACAAACCAAAAAGATAAATGGCAGTAGAACACACTTCGGAGATAACCTTAAAGGTTGGATTGGATGAGAACCGAGTGCCCGAGGAATTGACTTGGTCGGCACAGGATGGCGGTATTAATGAGGAAGAGGCCAAAGCCATGTTGTTGTCCGTTTGGGACAGCAAAAATCAGGAATCCTTAAAAATAGATCTGTGGACCAAGGATATGCCCGTGGACGAGATGAAGGTGTTTTTTCACCAGACCTTGGTAACTTTGGCCGATACTTTTTACAAGGCCACGCAAGATGAAAAAATGACCGCTACGATGAAGGACTTCTGTGATTATTTTGCCGAAAAACTGGAGTTGAAAAAATAACTCAATCCACTGGTTCGTGTGTGCGGTCGAACTTTGCCTTTTCGGCTCCTTTTAGGTCCAGGGCACTCTCGATTTTTTGTTTGGTAGGTAGTTGTAGGAATAGATAAAGAATAAGGACTATGCCCAAAATCAAATGAACGAGATTCTGGGTGTTGGAAAAAATAACCATGCTAAAGAGTGAGGCTCCTTCCAACAGTACATATTTTAAAATCGAGGCCGTTTGGAACTTGCCCAACTTTTCCCTGAGTCCGTTCTTTTGGGATGCGGAGCCCAATATTTTTTTGAAAATGAAATCTCCCAAGAAAATGCTTGCCAGGGCCACTACGGGTACAATCGCCAAAAACATATCTTCCGAGCCCGAAGGGTTGAACTGAGGGTCTTCCGAGTTAAAATAGAATAAAATACCCAGTATTATAGGTGTTGCGGCAATGCCCATATGTAAAAAGGACATAATTCGAATGAACCCGCTGGGAGTTATTTGATTGGTTGGTTTGTTATTTTGAACCATGGCTGTGTGTTTACGGCTCTAAAATACCCAAAAAGCTAATGGGATGTTCTGAAAAAAAACCATCCAAATAAAAAAGCCCCGTTGTCGGGGCTTTTTTATTGTTGAAAATCGAGCTGTTTAACGTCCGATCTTGTCCAAGCTCATAGGGACTTCCATAAGCAGGACCCTGCTATCTGTATTGGATTTAAAATCGAAGGAATCCACATCCCAAATCCCAAATCCATCCCGTTTTTCGAGCTTTTGTCCATTGATTTCGACTTCGCCCTCCAAAACGAAGGCATAAACACCGTTTCCTTCTTTTTTGATTTGATAGGAATCCGTTTTTCCATCTTCGAATTTGCCCAAATGGAACCATGCATCTTGATGCACCCAAACCCCTTCGTCCTCGGAACTTGGTGAAAGCACTTGGTAAAAGGCGTTCTTCCTTTCGATTTCGCGAATAGAGATTTGGTCATATCTCGGTTCCACGTTGCGTTTGTTGGGGAAGACCCAGATCTGCAAAAACTTTACCTCTTGGTCAGCGTTTTTGTTGTATTCGCTATGTTCAACTCCAGTACCTGCGCTCATCACCTGTACGTCCCCTTCCTTAATGGTGGTAGTGTTGCCCATGCTGTCCTTGTGCTCCAAATCCCCTTCCAAAGGAATGGAGATGATTTCCATATTGTCGTGTGGATGTGTCCCAAAACCCCTTCCGGGCGCCACTTTGTCATCATTGAGTACGCGGAGTACCCCAAAATGCATACGCTCAGGGTCATGATAGCCTGCAAAACTAAATGTATGGTGTGAATTCAACCAGCCATGGTCCGCATGGCCACGGGTTGCTGCTTTGTGTAATACGGATTTCATTGTATCAATCTTTATTAAATTAAAACTTGGGTTTTAGCTGATTGATTGGTCGTAAAAACAAACTATTTCTTACCAAATTGATTGATGACGGTAACGGTCTGAGGTCTAGGCGTTGCCTTTAAAAAAATCTTGGTTGATACCGTCAATGAACCCTAAAAGTTCTTCCCGGCCCATACGGTTTGATGATGAAGTGGTAAAATGTGGGGGAGCTTCCTCCCACGCGCCCTCCAATAATTTTTGAAGGTAGGCATTCGCCTGTCTTTCAATGGCACCGGGTTTAAGCTTGTCAGCCTTGGTGAAGATTATCGCAAATGGAATCTGATTGGTGCCCAACCACTCCATAAACTCCATGTCCACCGGCTGCGGTTCGTGTCGGATATCTACCAATACAAACCCGCAGACCAGTTGTTTTCTTTTTTGAAAATACTCAGTGATGTATTTCTGGAAGGTTTTTTTATCTTTCTTGGAGACCCTGGCATAACCATAACCCGGCAAATCCACCAAAAACCAATTATTGTTGATTTTAAAATGGTTGATGAGCTGTGTTTTTCCCGGTCTTCCCGATGTTTTGGCCAACGACTTGCGTTCCATCAACATGTTGATCAAGGAAGACTTTCCCACATTGGACCTACCGATAAAGGCATATTCGGGCAAAGGCTCATTGGGGCATTTCGCAACATTGGAGTTGCTCATTACAAATTCTGCCGAGGTGATTTTCATGTTTAGAAGTTACGCTTTTTCAACCAAGCCTCCAGGATACGGTTAAAATCGTTCG
Source organism: Flagellimonas oceani (assembly GCF_011068285.1). Lineage (NCBI taxonomy): Bacteria > Pseudomonadati > Bacteroidota > Flavobacteriia > Flavobacteriales > Flavobacteriaceae > Flagellimonas > Flagellimonas oceani. The sequence continues at coordinate 128,892 of NZ_CP049616.1, forward strand.
GATGTTCCATCATGGGGGCGTGGCCACACTTTTCTATCCAATATAAATCCGAGTCGGGCAGGAGTTCGTGAAATTCCTTTGCTACGTTGGGTGGGGTAACCGTATCGTTTTCTCCCCAAATAATACAGGTGGGGGTGTTCATATGGGGTAGGTCCTTGGCCATGTTATGGCGGATGGCACTCTTTGCAATGGCCAATGTCTTTACCAGTTTCATCCTATCGTTCACCGTTGCAAAAACTTCATCAACGATTTCCTTGGTGGCTACTTTTGGATCGTAAAACACGTCCTCCGCCTTTTTTTTGATGAATTCGTAATCACCGCGTCTGGGATATCCATCGCCCATTGCGCTCTCGTAAAGCCCCGAACTTCCTGTGATTACAAGGGCCTTGACCATTTCCGGGAACATTTTGGTATGCAAAAGGCCAATATGTCCGCCCAAGGAATTTCCCAATAAAATAACATCCTTCAAACCTTTATGCTCAATGAATCCTTCCAAAAACGTGGCAAAGTTCTTTACCGTGGTTTTTAAAAGCGGTAAATCATAAATGGGCAGTTCGGGAATCAGCACCTGATATCCTTTTGGAGGAAAATATTCGGATACGCCTTGGAAGTTGCTCAAACCTCCCATCAAACCGTGCAATATGATCATGGGAGTTCCTTCTCCCTTCTCTATGTAGCGGTATTTGCCATCCTCGATTAAATGCTCTTCCATCTATAGTCAGTTGGTAGTAAGAGGGGCAAATATAGGAATTTCATATCACAAAGATTTTAGGTTTTGACTTATCGGTTGCAAGTTTTCCCAAATTGATTAAAACTATTTCCGATTGCGCTCATGATGCGATTGTCGTTTTTGTTATGCAAAAAGGATGAAATGGTTCAAAAGTGGGGAATTTATTAACAAAAGTGGTGTTAAGTGGAGAAATGTGGAAATAAAATCTATATATTTGAGTTGTATTAAGTAACCAATTGATTTCTAGTGACCCATATCATAGGACAACATGATTGTAAAGCGGACTCCAAAGGAAGGGTGTTATTGCCCATTTCTTTGAAGAATCAGTTGGTGCCCGTGATCAAGGATGGGTTTGTCATCAAGCGATCTGTTTTCCAGCAATGTCTGGAGCTGTACCCCAAGGCCGAGTTCGATGTGTTGATGCAGAAGGTGATGAAGAAAAGCAAAATCAACCGAAAGTACGACGCTTTTGTAAGGAATTTTGTGGCGGGGATGAAGGAGGTCAGTATTGATGGTGATTCCGGGAGATTGCAGATTCCAAAAAATTTGGTGGAGTTTGCCGGAATCGAGAAAGAAGTGGTTCTGAACGCGGTTTTTGACAAAATCGAGATTTGGAACAAGGATCTGTACGAGAAAGTCTTGGCGGAAGGGGAGAAGGATTATGCCGACCTGGCCGAGGAGATTTTTGACGACGATGAGTAGTGCATATCATAATCCGGTACTGCTGAAAGAATCGGTGGACGGATTACATATAAAAGATGATGGAGTGTATGTGGATGTCACCTTTGGTGGCGGCGGGCACTCCAAAGAAATTTTGAAAAGATTGGGTGATGGCGGAAAACTGTTCGCTTTTGATCAGGATGAAGATGCGCTTAAAAATGCAATCGATGATCAAAGGTTCCAGTTGATCAATCAGAACTTTCGCTACCTCAAACAGTTTTTAAAGTTCTATGGCATTCGGAAAGTTGATGGAATCTTAGCGGATTTTGGGGTTTCCTCCCATCAGTTCGATGAAGCCGAGCGCGGTTTCTCCATTCGGTTCAATGCAGATTTGGATATGCGGATGGACAAAAAAAGCGAATTGTCGGCCTTTCGGGTGGTGAACGCCTACTCCCAAGAAGATTTAGCGTCGGTTCTTTTTCAGTATGGCGAATTGCGGAATGCAAATGCCATGGCCAAAACCATAGTGGAGGCACGATCGGAAGAGCCCATCAAAACAACAGATGACCTAAAAACGGTGCTGCGTAAGTTTTTGCCAAAAATGAAGGAGAACAAGATTTTGGCACAGATCTATCAAGCGATCAGGATTGAGGTCAATCAGGAAATTGAGGTGCTCAAGGAATTTTTTGAACAAGTGCCGGAGATGTTGAACGAAGGTGGCAGGTTGAGCGTGATCAGTTATCACTCCTTGGAGGACCGTTTGGCGAAACGCTTTATCCGCGCAGGTAGATTTGATGGTGAACCGGAAAAGGATTTTTATGGGAACATTAATGTGCCCCTTAAAAAAGTCGGGGGATTGATCACGCCATCAGCAGAAGAAATAGCGAACAATAACAGAGCGAGAAGTGCAAAGCTCCGCATTGCGGAACGCATATAAAATGTAAAATGAGAAAAGGATTACTGGACATATTAAAAGGAAAGTTTTTGGTGAGCGGAGATGCGCCCAAGAACTGGATGTTTTTGTTGTTCGCCTCTTTCTTGGCGGCCTTGATGATTTCCAGCAGTCACAATGCCGATAAAAAAGTATTGGAGATTGCCGAATTGAACGAGGAGGTAAGAAAGCTCAAGAGCGAGTTTTTTGAAGCTCGCTCCAGTGTACAGCAGCTCAAGTTGGAGTCAACCTTGCGTGAGGTGGTTGCAGAGAAGGGCTTGGAGCCGTCTAAAAACCCTCCACGAAAAATTAAAGTTAAATCAGCGGAATAGTGGCCATTACCGAAAAAAATATCATGAACAGACTGTACCTCGTAGCCGGGGGACTTCTTGTTTTGGCCATAGCCGTGGTGGTGAAGTTGGTGGATATCCAAATGGTGCAGGGCGAAAAATATAAGGAGTTGGCCCTGAGCAAGACCGAAAAGATGTTCACAATAGAGCCCAATCGTGGAAATCTTTATTCTGAAGATGGTAGTTTGTTGGCGGCCTCGGTTTCGAAATATGACATCCGTTTTGATGCAAAGACCGTTTCGCAAGAGAATTTTGAGAACAATGTTGCTGCATTGTCCGATTCCTTGGGCGCAATGTTCGAAAGACCATCATCTTATTATAGACAATTGTTCCGAAAAGCGAGGGCCAATGGCAATCGCTATAAGTTGGTGGCCCGTAATGTGGGTTATTTGGATTATGTGCGGATCAAGCAATTTCCATTGTTCAATTTGGGGCCGTACAAAGGTGGATTTATTGAAACGCATCGCGTGGTTCGCGAATACCCTCTCGGCAACATGGCCGCAAGGAGCATTGGTTACGAACGTGTCGATGAAAACGGATATTACACCCGGGTGGGTCTGGATGGTGCATTCGGTGAAACATATTTGCGAGGCAGGGAAGGTAAGCGATTAAAGCAAAAAATTGCCAAAGGGCAATGGAAACCTGTTGGGCTGGACAATATTGTAGAGCCACAAGATGGTTTGGATGTGGTTTCTACAATCGATGTGAACATTCAAGATATTGCCCATCACGAATTGTTGAAGCAACTCGAAAAATATAAGGCCGACCATGGTTGTGTGGTGGTCATGGAAACGCAAACTGGAGAAATCAAGGCGATTTCCAATTTGGGAAGGACTTCCGAAGGAAAATATTATGAAAAGCTGAATTACGCCGTTGGCGAATCCCATGAGCCAGGCTCGACTTTCAAATTAATGTCCATGGTGGCCGCTCTGGAAGACAAAGTGGTCGATACCAGCACGGTCATTGATACCGAAAAAGGAAGGTACCGCATTTATGATGGGGTTGTGAAGGATACCAAATGGGGAGGCTATGGGAAAATAACCTTGTCCAAGGCCTTTGCGGTTTCGTCCAACACCGCCTTTGCAAAAATCATCAACGAAAACTATAAGGAGCAACCTGAAAAATTCGTGAACCGTCTCATGAACATGGGACTTCATAAAAAACTGGACTTACCGATTATTGGCGAAGGCGACCCGGTAATCCGTTATCCCGGTGATAAGGGTTGGTCTGGAATTTCTTTGGGTTGGATGTCCCATGGTTATGAAGTGTCGTTGACCCCTATTCAAACCTTGGCGTTTTACAATGCGATTGCGAATGATGGCGAATATGTAAAACCTCGTATGATTCAAGAAGTAAGGGAAGGAAATAAAGTCGTACAGCGATTTGATAAAGAGGTGTTGAACTCTTCCATTTGCTCCAAAGAAACCGTCAAAAAGGCACAGCAACTATTAAAAGATGTAGTGGAGAAGGATTATGGAACCGGGCACAGGATGTATTCCAAAAATTTTTCCATGGCGGGAAAAACAGGGACCACACAGAAAAACTATGTGGAGAAAAATCCTGATAAGTTGGCGTACATCTCCTCGTTTGCCGGGTATTTCCCAGCAGATAACCCAAAATATTCATGTATCGTGGTGATTCATGAGCCAGATAAAGAGGAAGGTTACTACGGGGCGGATGTATCCGGTCCCGTATTTAAATCCATGGCCCAAAAAATACATGCTATTTCTCCCATGGTGGATGAGGTGGATAGCAAGATTATTGAAGATGAAGACTTGGAAGAGGAGTATCAACAATATTATGCCCAGGTTCAAAAAAAATATAGCACCGTGCCCAATGTGAAGGGCATGAGCGGTATGGACGCCGTTTCGCTTTTGGAAAATTTGGGCATCGAGGTCGAAGTACATGGGAATGGAAAAGTCAAAAATCAGTCGGTAAACCAAGGGACCAATATCAAACAGGTCAAAAAAATAGTATTGGAACTTTCATGAAGTTATTGAAGGACATATTATATGGAGTAAGCCTCTCCGCGGTGAGCGGGGACACCAACGTAATGGTGAACCAAGTGCATTTCGATTCCAGAAAGGTGGAGATGGACGATGTGTTCGTCGCTGTTCGTGGTACGGTTACCGATGGCCATAAATTCATTCAAAAAGCTGTGGATTTAGGGGCAAGGGCCATTGTGTGCGAAGAGCTTCCCCAACTTATGGTGAACGGCGTTACCTATTTGCAAGTTGACAATTGCAATAGTGCTCTGGCCGTAATTGCTTCCAATTTCTATGATAACCCCTCCAAGAACCTAAAATTGGTGGGTGTAACGGGAACCAATGGCAAGACTACGGTAACCACACTTTTATATAATCTTTTCAAAAAAGCAGGATTTAAGGTGGGGTTGATTTCCACCATTAAGGTATTGGTAGATGACAAGGAGTTCAAAACCACGCACACCACCCCGGATGTAATGACCATCAACAATTACTTGGCCATGATGAACGAGGTCGGGGTAGAGTTCTGTTTTATGGAAGTGAGCTCGCACGGAATCCATCAAAAAAGAGCAGAAGGACTCCATTTTGAAGGAGCCATCTTTACCAATTTGTCCCACGATCATTTGGATTATCATAAAACATTTGCCGAGTACCGGGACACCAAGAAAAAATTGTTCGATGGATTGCCCAAAACGGCTTTTGCCTTGGTCAATATAGATGACAAGAACGGACTGGTAATGTTGCAGAACACCCGTGCCAAAAAATATACCTACGCGTTAAAAACCTTTGCCGATTACAGGGCCCAGATTTTGGAAAACCAATTCAACGGTCAGCTGCTGAAAGTGGATGACAACGAATTATGGTCTAGACTCATCGGTGACTTTAATGCCTATAATTTACTTGCCATATACGCCACCGCCGATATCCTTGGACTCGAGAAAATGGAGATTTTGAGGTTGATGAGCGAGTTGGAAAACGTGGATGGCAGGTTTCAATATTATATATCAAAAGATAAGATAACGGCTATTGTTGATTATGCCCATACGCCGGATGCACTAAAAAATGTATTGGTTACTATCAATGCATTGAGGACTGGAAATGAAAACGTCATCACCGTAGTGGGGTGTGGTGGTGACCGTGACAAGTCTAAGCGTCCGGTTATGGGTCATATCGCATCCGAAATGAGCGATCAGGCCATTTTTACTTCGGATAACCCGAGAACCGAATCTCCCACGACCATCATCGAAGAGATGGAGGCGGGCGTCGAGGCGCAAAATGTCCGAAAGGTGTTGTCCATAGAAAACAGAAAACAGGCCATAAAAACCGCATGCAAGCTTGCGATGGCCAATGATATTATCCTAGTGGCGGGAAAAGGCCACGAGACCTATCAGGAAACCAATGGTGTCCGGGTCGATTTTGATGATTTTAAAGAAGTGAAAGAAGCTCTGCAGAGCCTAAAAAAATAATGTAGTCCATGTTATACTACTTGTTCGAATTTTTAGAGAAACAATACCAACTGCCAGGCGCGGGACTTTTTCAGTTCCTTACGTTCCGGGCGGCACTCTCCGTATTGTTGTCACTATTGATTGCCATGGTCTACGGAAAACGAATCATCCTCTATTTGCAAAAAAAGCAGATCGGGGAAAGCATCCGTGACCTTGGTTTGGAAGGACAAAAGCAAAAAGCAGGAACGCCAACTATGGGAGGGCTCATCATTATTGTGTCCACTTTGTTGCCCGTTATTCTATTTGCAGATATCAAGAACATCTATGTCATCCTTTTGATAGTGACCACCGTTTGGATGGGAATTATTGGATTTATCGATGATTACATCAAAACCTTCAAAAAAGATAAACAAGGTCTTAAGGGGAAATTTAAGGTTATGGGACAAGTTGGGCTGGGCCTGATCGTTGGACTCACCCTTTATTTTCATCCTGCTGTTACCATAAAGGAGAAGGATACCACCACCATAACCGAAACCTTTGAGGTGGAAAAGGTTTTCGGGGAAGAAACCAAGTCCGTGCGTACCAATGTGCCTTTTTTTAAGAACAACGAATTGGATTATGCCGATTTTATATCCTGGATGGGTGAAGGTGCGGAGGATTATGCATGGCTCATTTTTATTCCAGTGGTGATTTTAATTGTTACCGCAGTTTCCAACGGGGCCAACCTAACGGATGGTATCGACGGTCTCGCAGCAGGCTCATCAGCAATCATAGTATTGACCTTGGGAATTTTCGCCTGGGTTTCCGGTAACATTCAATTCTCCGATTATCTGGATATTTTCTATTTGCCAAGGGTAGGTGAGCTGGTGGTATATATTGCTGCATTCGCCGGTGCCTTGGTCGGATTTCTGTGGTACAACACCTATCCCGCTCAGGTTTTTATGGGCGATACGGGTAGTTTGACCATTGGTGGCGTAATCGCGGTAATCGCAATCATAGTTAGAAAAGAACTATTGATACCCATTTTGTGCGGAATTTTCTTTGCTGAATCATTATCTGTGATGCTTCAGGTCGGCTATTTCAAACGGACCAAGAAGAAGTATGGAGAGGGGAGGCGAATTTTCTTGATGGCGCCATTGCACCATCATTATCAGAAAAAATTATATCACGAGAGCAAAATAGTGACCCGGTTTTGGATTATTGGGATTATGCTGGCCATCATCAGCATTGTTACGCTAAAAATTAGATAGCAATGGGTCGCTTGGTGATACTTGGAGGTGGAGAAAGTGGTGTGGGAACCGCCATTTTGGGAAAGCAAAAAGGATTTGAAGTCTTTGTTTCGGACAAAGGCGAGATCCAAGAAAAATATAAAAAAGTTCTTGAACATTTTGAGATTGAATGGGAGTCCGGCGAACATACCGAAGCCAAGATCCTGAATGCCGATGTGGTGATGAAGAGTCCGGGTATCCCTGATAAAGTGGCATTGGTGAAGGCGCTTGTTGAAAAAGGGATTCCGGTAATTTCGGAAATAGAGTTTGCATCAAAATACACCGATGCGACCATTATTGGGATTACGGGAAGCAACGGTAAAACAACCACTACCATGTTGACCAATCATCTGTTAAAAGATGGAGGTTTACATGTGGGCATGGCAGGAAACATTGGCGATAGCTATGCTAAAATGGTGGCCGAGCAAAATTTTGACCATTACGTGTTGGAGATAAGCAGCTTTCAGTTGGACGGTATTGTGGATTTTAAACCCCACATCGCCATAATTACCAACATAACGCCCGATCACTTGGATAGGTATGATTACAAGTTTGAAAACTATATCGCATCCAAATTCAGAATAGCCATGAATCAGGATAAAAATGATTACCTGATCTACGATGCCGATGATGAAGTGATTCGAGATTGGTTGGAAAAACACCCGGTTCAATCCAAATTATTGCCCTTTTCCGTCAAAAGAAAATTGGAGGAAGGTGCTTGGTCGGAGAACAAAACGATAAAAATAAAATTAGAACATAAAACCTTGGAAATGAGTGAAGATATTTTGGCCTTGGAAGGTCAGCACAACGTAAAGAACACGATGGCAGCCAGCATGGCAGCTATGCTGGTTAAGGTCAGAAAAGAGACCATTCGCAATAGCATACAATCTTTTCAGGGCGTGCCCCACAGGTTGGAAAAAGTGTTGAAGATCAATCATGTGGAATACATAAACGATTCCAAAGCAACCAATGTGAACGCCACCTATTATGCTTTGGACGGTATTAAAAAACCGATAGTATGGATTGTTGGTGGTGTGGACAAGGGAAACGATTATTCCGAGTTGATGCCATTGGTCCGAGAAAAGGTAAAGGCAGTCGTTTGCTTGGGCGTTGATAATGCCAAATTATTGGATGCGTTCGGAAACGTAATCGACCTTATGGTAGAGACCTATTCCATGGAAGAGGCCGTAAAGGTGGCCTATAAAGTAGCGGAGCGCGGAGATGCAGTTTTGCTTTCTCCGGCGTGTGCCAGTTTCGACCTGTTCAAAAATTATGAGGACAGGGGAGATCAATTTAAAAACGCAGTAAAAAATTTGTAAAACGTGTTTGCAATATTCAAAAATCTGAAAGGTGATAAAGCCATTTGGGGCGTAGTGGCCCTCTTGGCACTTTTCTCATTTTTGCCGGTGTACAGCGCCAGTACCAATTTGGTCTACGTCAACGGTGATGGGACCACATTGGGTCATTTGGTAAAACATGCTGTGCTCTTGTTTTTGGGCTTCGGTATTATTTATGCCGTACACAGGATACCCACACACTATTTTAAGGGGCTTTCCATCATAGCCATGCCCATAGTTATATTGCTTTTGATTTACACCTTGACCGTGGAAACTCGAATTGGCGGGGTGACGGCAAACCGTTGGATAAAAATTCCGTTGGTCGGGGTCAATTTCCAGACATCTACATTGGCAGCGGTGGTTTTGATGATATGGATTGCCAGATACCTCACCAAGATCAAGGATGTCAAGATAACATTCAAAGAAAGTATTTTACCGCTTTGGTTGCCCGTAGTATTAGTGGTTCTGTTGATTTTGCCGGAGAACTTCTCGACGGCTGCTATCATCAGTTTTATGGTTTTGGTGCTGTGCTTTTTGGGCGGGTATCCTTTAAAATACTTGTTCGCCATGGTGGCGTCGGGAATCGTATTTGCAGGAATGTTCCTGTTTGTACTGTTCAAAGCACCGGAAGTATTGCCCCAGCGAGCCGGAACTTGGAAGTCAAGGATAGAGACCTTTATCCACCCCGAACAGGCGGACAGAGACGATCTGCATCAGTTGACATTGGCACAGATTGCCGTGGCCGAAGGTGGTGTAGTGGGCAAGGGAGCAGGAAAAAGTGTAATGAAGAATATGTTGTCCCAAAGTACTTCGGATTTCATTTTTGCCATCATAATTGAAGAATATGGATTGCTGGGTGGAGGAGCATTGTTGTTTTTCTATTTGTTGCTGCTATTTCGGATTGTCGTGGTAGCGCACTCGTCCAAAACGGTTTTTTCAAAATTATTGGTGATAGGGGTCGGGTTGCCGATTGTCTTCCAGGCCTTCATCAATATGGCGGTCGTGGTGCAGCTGTTTCCCGTTACGGGTCAGCCGTTGCCATTGATCAGTATGGGAGGGACCTCCATTTGGATGACCTGTATGGCCATTGGAATTGTGTTGAGTGCCAGCAACAAGAAAGAAAATTTAGAGGAGCAATCCCATGGAATAGATGAAACAAACCCTTTAGAAGTATTAAGTGGACAGATATAGATTTATACTTTCTGGAGGGGGAACGGGAGGACATATTTATCCCGCCGTGGCCATAGCGAACGAGTTGAAGCGAAGATATCCTGATGCGGAGTTTTTGTTCGTCGGGGCCAAGGATAAAATGGAAATGGAAAAAGTACCGCAGGCCGGATACGAAATAAAGGGTTTGTGGATAAGTGGAATACAACGGAAACTGACATTGAAAAATCTCATGTTTCCATTTAAACTGATGAGTAGTTTGTTAGAAGCGCGCAAAATAGTGAAACAGTTCAAGCCCCATGTTGCCATTGGCACAGGAGGGTTTGCGAGTGGCCCATTGTTGCGCATGGCCGAAAGCTCGGGTGTTCCCTGTGTGCTGCAAGAGCAAAATTCCTTTGCAGGGATCACGAACAAACTATTGGCAGGAAAAGCAAAGAAAATTTGTGTTGCCTACGATGGCATGGAGCGCTTTTTTCCCAAGGAAAAGATTGTTAAAACAGGAAATCCTATCCGAACGGATTTGGTCGAAATAAAGGAAAGTAAGAAAGAGGCGGCTGCATTTTTTGGACTTGATGTCGATAAAAAGACAGTTTTGATATTGGGCGGAAGCCTTGGAGCACGAAGAATCAACCAATTGATTGAAAAGGAGCTCGGTTTTTTTGAAGAAAAAGGATTGCAAGTGCTTTGGCAATGTGGCAAACTGTATCATGAAGAATACAAGAAGTATGAGTCGGATACCGTAAAGGTGTTGGCTTTCGTCAACCGTATGGATTTGGCCTATGCAGCAGCGGATGTCAGCATTTCAAGGGCTGGAGCCGGTTCGGTCTCGGAGCTTTGTTTGGTGGGCAAACCGGTGATTTTTGTTCCATCGCCCAATGTGGCAGAGGACCATCAAACCCAAAACGCAAAAGCTTTGGTGGCCAAGGAAGCCGCCATCATGCTAAAGGAGAATGAGTTGGATGCTGAATTTGAAAACAGCTTTTCCCATTTGGTGAGTTCAGAAGAGCTTCAGGAAAAATTGGGAAAAAACATTAAAAAAATGGCCATGCCAAAGGCCACGGAACATATTGTGGACGAAATAGAAAAGTTGTTGAAGTGAATTTGAAGGATATACATAGCGTTTATTTTATCGGTATTGGCGGGATAGGAATGTCCGCCTTGGCGCGCTATTTCAAATTTGTGGGGAAGGAAGTGGCTGGTTATGACCGTACGCCTACACCTGTTACTGATGGATTGATCGAAAAGGGTATATCCGTGCATTTTGAGGATAATATCGATTTGGTGTCGGATACCTTCAAACATCCCGATACTTTGGTGGTCTATACTCCGGCAGTGCCATCAAAACATACGGAGTTCCAGTTTTACCAATCAGGCGGATTCAATCTTAAAAAACGTTCCGAGGTTTTGGGAATAATTACAAGGGATTCTTTTTGTTTGGCCGTTGCAGGTACACATGGCAAGACCACCACGACCTGTATTTTGGCGCACTTGCTAAAAGAATGTGAATTGCCGATGACCGCATTTTTGGGTGGTGTTTCGGAAGATTTTGACAGCAACTTTGTGTTGGATGGCACGGAATATTCCGTAGTGGAGGCCGATGAGTTCGATCGTTCATTTTTACGATTGACGCCTACCATTGCCTGTATTACATCGATGGATGCCGACCACCTAGATATTTATGGTACCAAGGATGAATTGGACAAATCTTTCAGGGAATTTGTGAATAGGATCAAGCCCGAAGGTAAGTTGTTCGTGCGCAAGGGCCTTCCTTTGGAAGGAATCACTTTTGGTATTGAAGATGGTGCCGATTACTGCATAGAAAACATTGAAATTGAACATGGAGCCTACATATTTGATCTCGTAACGCCTTCCGAGGTAATCAAGAACGTAAAGTTCAACAAGCCTGGAAGACACAATTTGCTCAATGGATTAGCTGCTTTTGCGATGGCGGTGCAAACGGGTTGCCCACCCCACCGCCTTGCCGAAGCTTTGGCTACGTTCAAAGGAGTTCAGCGCAGGTTTTCCTATCAGATAAAGGAAAAAGATTTTGTATTCATTGATGATTACGCACATCATCCAACCGAAATAAGTGCCGTGCACCAAGCCATTCGGGAAATGCACGCAGGGGAAAAGGTTACGGTAATCTTTCAACCACACCTATTCTCGCGAACCAGGGATTTTGCGGATGATTTTGCAGCCAGTCTTTCGGATTTTGACGAGATCATCCTGTTGGATATTTACCCCGCCAGGGAGGAACCGATTGAAGGGGTGACATCGCAATGGCTTTTGGAAAAAATAGAGAATCCCAATAAAAAGTTGATTTCAAAATCAGCATTATTGGAAGAAGTAAAGAACTGTACAACAGGGGTCTTGGTGGCTCTTGGGGCAGGTGACATTGGACTTGAGGTGCCAAAAATCAAAAAAGAATTGAGCTATGCGCGTTAATTGGGATTACATAAAATTGGCGTTTTTGTCGGTTGGCGTAGTTGCGCTTTACGGTTTTGCCGACCATCGAAATCAAAAAAGAATGGTGGAAAATGTCACCGTGAAATTTGTTGGCGAAAACAGTTTGTATTTAACTGAGGATGCGGTTAATAAATTGTTAATACAAAAATACGGACCCCTCGAGAACAGGCCCAAAGAACAGTTAGTTTTGAATACCATAGAGGAGGTAATACTATCCAACGATATGGTAAAAAATGCCCAAGTCTATCTTACTGTAAACGGGGAACTTGTATCCAAGATTGTTCAGCGAAAGCCAATTGGAAGGGTGGAAGGTACCTCTAAATTTTATCTCGATGATTTGGGCCAGCGCATGCCATTGTCAAAGCATCATTCGGCAAGAGTCCCCATAATTACCGGTAAGATTACAGGAAAGACCTTGGAGGATGCCTATTTGATTTTGGACTATATCAACAACGACGATTTTTTGAGAAAAAACGTCATTGGGATACATATCGAGGATGAAGGAAAATATCAGCTCAAGTTCCGCATGGAAAACTTTGTAGTGAATTTGGGCGGAGTGGATAACCTGAACAAGAAGTTCAGCAATTTTATGGCCTTTTATGCAAAGGCGGCCAAGGACAATTCCTTGGAGGATTATGCAACAGTTAGTTTGGAATTCAACAATCAAGTGGTTTGCACCAAAATTTAAATTATGGAACAAGGTAATTATTCAGTTGGATTGGATATTGGAACCACCAAGATCGTAGCGATCATTGGTAGGGAAAATGAGTATGGAAAAATTGAAATTTTGGGCACCGGACGTTCAAAAAGTTTGGGTGTTCACCGTGGAGTGGTCAACAATATCACACAGACCATTTCGTCTATTCAACAGGCGGTGGAACAGGCCGAATTGAATTCGGGCCTTAAAATAGGTTCCGTGGTCGTGGGTATTGCAGGTCAGCATATACGAAGCTTGCACCACAGCGATTACATTACCCGGCCCAACTCCGAAGAAGTGATAGACAACGACGATTTGGATAAGCTGTGCAATCAAGTTTACAAATTGGTAATGCTTCCCGGTGAGGAAATCATCCATGTGTTGCCACAAGAGTACAAAGTCGACGGTCAGTCCGAAATCAAGGAGCCTGTTGGAATGTACGGTGGTCGTTTGGAAGCCAACTTTCATGTAGTGGTGGGCCAAGTATCGTCCATCAAAAATATTGGAAGATGTATCAAAAGTGCCGGATTGGACTTGGGCAACATCACTTTGGAGCCTTTAGCTTCCGCTGATGCCGTTTTGAGTCAAGAAGAAAAAGAAGCCGGTGTTGCCTTGATCGATATAGGAGGTGGAACCACGGACCTTGCCATTTTTAAGGACGGCATTATCCGTCACACCTCGGTTATCCCATTTGGAGGTAACGTAATCACCGAAGATATCAAGGAAGGCTGCTCCATCATAGAAAAGCAGGCCGAACTATTGAAGATAAAATTTGGTTCCGCTTGGCCAGGGGAGAACAAGGACAACGAGATTGTGTCCATTCCTGGGCTTAGAGGTCGTGAGCCGAAAGAAATCACCCTAAAAAACCTTTCCAAGATCATCCATGCCCGCGTTGTGGAGATTGTGGAGCAGGTATATGTGGAGATCAAAAACTACGGCCACGAGGAACAAAAGAAAAAATTGATCGCAGGAATTGTACTGACCGGTGGAGGGAGCCAATTGAAACATTTAAAGCAATTGGTCGAATACATTACGGGAATGGACACAAGAATAGGTTATCCGAACGAGCACTTGGCCGGTGATTCGGATGAAGAGGTGGCCAGCCCATTGTATGCAACAGCCGTTGGATTGCTAATGAATTCCCTGGAGGCCAAGAAGAAAAACCGTATCGAGCAGCATGAAGAAGAGGTGCACGAAGAAGAGGTTTTGGTAGGACAAGAAAACGATATGGGAACCAAGGCAACAGCTTCGGCTGCGACCACCCATACGGACAGAAAATCCATTTTTGACAAATGGTCGGAAAAGTTGAAGGACTTTTTGGACAACGCAGAGTAATAACCCCATAAGAGAAACACAACTGTCATGAGTAAGAACACTGAATTTGACAATATCGCTTTTGATTTGCCCAAGAACAAAAGCAACGTAATTAAAGTTATCGGAGTAGGTGGCGGTGGTAGCAATGCCATCAACCACATGTTCCAGGCCGGAATCAACGGAGTGGATTTTGTAATCTGCAATACCGATGCCCAGGCTTTGCAAAATAGTGCCGTGCCCAATAAAATACAATTAGGGGTCTCCCTTACCGAAGGTTTGGGAGCTGGTGCCAATCCCGATGTTGGTGAACAGGCAGCCTTGGAAAGCATGGAGGATTTAAAAGGTATGCTGGACAATAATACAAAAATGGCCTTCATCACTGCGGGAATGGGCGGTGGAACAGGTACGGGCGCAGCCCCTGTTATCGCTAAGCTCGCTAAGGAAATGGATGTTCTTACGGTTGGTATCGTTACCATGCCGTTCCAGTTCGAAGGGGCCATGCGGAACAAACAAGCGCAGATAGGGATAGAGAAATTGCGTGCCAACGTGGATTCCTTGATCGTTATCAACAATAATAAACTTAGGGAAGTTTACGGTAATCTTGGGTTTAAGGCCGGTTTCTCAAAAGCGGATGAAGTTTTGGCCACTGCGGCAAGGGGTATCGCAGAGGTAATTACCCATCACTACACACAGAATATCGACCTTAGGGATGCCAAGACCGTCCTGTCCAATAGCGGAACCGCCATCATGGGCTCTTCGGCCGCTTCGGGATCATCCAGGGCTACCGAGGCCATTATGAAGGCATTGGATTCACCATTGTTGAACGATAATAAGATCAATGGGGCCAAAAATGTATTGTTGCTCATTGTTTCCGGCTCGCAGGAGATTACCATTGATGAAATAGGAGAGATCAATGATCACATCCAAATTGAAGCAGGTCATGGTGCCAACATCATTATGGGTGTCGGTGAAGATGAGAGCTTAGGTGAAGCTATTGCAGTAACCGTAATCGCTACGGGTTTTAATGTGGATCAACAAGATAACATTGTAAATACCGAGTCCAAAAAGGTCTTCTACACCTTGGAGGACGAACAGACCGCAGAGCAGGATCTTACTCCCGAGTCGACTTCGGTTCAAGAGGTCAAAGTTGAAAAAGCTCCAGAGCCTGAACCGGCTCCTGAACCAGAGCCCAAACCAAATGTGGTGAAGCATACCTTGGAAATGGAGGAAGAGCCAGTGCGGGAGGTAAAGCAGACCATCGCTCCAAAAGTTGAAACAAAGGACCCGGACCTTATACCGACGACCAACTACATCAGGAACTTTAATGTGTTCTATGAGGAAGTCATCGCAGATAAGGTGGAGGACGATTTTATTATCATCGAGGCCAAAAATGTCATCAATAACTTTGATGTCATCGATGCAGAGGTGGTACCATCAAAAAGCAGTGAAGACCAGTTCACTTTGAGCTTCGATATGCCCTTGAACAATGAAGTTGAAGAGGAAGAAGAAAAAGAGCATACAGTAACCTTTAATTTGGACGATGATGGTCTGGGCGATGTGGAAGTGAACGATTATGTCGAGGTGAAGCCTGTTTTGGAATACAAAAAAGAAGGTGAGACCAGATACGACCTTCAAGAATACATGGAATTGGAAGAGCGATTGACCGGAGCCAAATCAAAAGCAGAGACCCACGAACCAAAAATGGTCGAGAACGAGCTTGTTTTTGAGAAAAAGACAGTCGAGATAGAGGAAAAGGAGGAAGCCAAGGCTCAAAATGAGGAAACCATGGCGAGTTTGGATCCAATGAACAGTTCTATCAGCGATATTTTAAAAGATCGTGCCGATGAGCGCAGAAGAAAGCTCAAGAATTTCAATTATAAGTTCCAGAACAACAGGAACAGTATTGACGAAATTGAAAAGCAGCCGGCATATAAGCGGCAGGGAGTTGACCTGAACGATGTTCCAAAGGAGCAAAAAGTGTCCCGTACCACTTTGGGGGAGGACAGCAACGATGATTTGCAATTGCGTTCCAACAACTCTTTTTTACACGATAATGTTGATTAGTAGTGTTTAAATTAACATCCATTTTAATGGAAAGCATAAACCCGGAAGTGCAGAAACTTTCGGGTTTATTTTTTATCTTCGCGAACTAAAATCAGAACAGATGAGTTTGCAAGATAAGGTGATGACCGAAATGAAGGCCGCAATGAAAGCAAAGGACACCGTTGCCTTGGAATCGTTGCGAGCGGTTAAGTCGGCCATTTTATTGGCCAAGACCGATAAAGGCGGTGGAGCAGAACTATCTGAGGAAGATGAAATAAAACTGGTTCAAAAATTGGTGAAACAGCGAAAGGACAGTGCTGTGATTTACCAAGAGCAAGGCCGTGCAGACCTTGCGGAACCGGAATTGGCACAAGTAGCCGTTATAGAAAAATTCTTGCCGGAGCAGCTTACCGAAGAAGAAATAGAAAAGGTGGTGGTACAGACCATTGATGCTGTTGGGGCTTCCGGTATGCAGGATATGGGCAAGGTGATGGGAATTGTTTCCAAAGAATTGGCCGGACAGGCCGATGGCAAAACTATATCGGCGATTGTAAAGAAAAAATTGAGTTCATAAATAGTTAATGGCCCAGTAGTTCAACTGGATAGAATATCAGATTTCGGCTCTGAGGGTTGGGGGTTCGAATCCTCCCTGGGTCACTTTTTAAGTTTAAACAAAAACAAAACCTTGCATATCTTATTGATTTACAAGGTTTTGACTTTTTTGAGCTATCATATGATATGGTTTGATTTGACCTTTTTTGGTTTGTAATTCGGTTAGTAAAATTTTATTTTGAAAGTGTTAACCGAATAAGCTTGTAATTGACTATATTACAGATACTTGGTATTTGACTTTCGTAGGTAAAATTCGTTTAATTTAACACAAATCCTATGAGAACAAGGTCAACATTTTCAATTAGTTTTTGGATAAGTACTGCAAGAAGGGTTGATGGCACAGCAAAGATCTATGCCCGTATCACGGTCGATTCACAAAGGACCAACATGAGTCTGAAGTATACTATCCCTACAGAAATTTGGGACAGAAAAGGGTCCAGGGTTCTGGGGCATACCAAAGAGGCAAGGGAAATCAACACCTATCTTATGGAGGTTGAAACAGAACTTTTTCAATGTTATCGAGCATTAAAATCTAAATCCCACTATATTACCCCACAGATGGTCAAGGCTTACTATTTTGGGGAAGACGGGAGTAATATCAAAATAAAGACACTCTTCGAGCACCACAATGTGCATTGCGCCCACAATTTGTGCAAGGCTACACTGAGGCATTACAGGACGACACAGAACTACCTATTGAAGTATATCAATGAACAATATAAAAGCGACGATTATCCAATTTCACAGCTAGACCATAATTTTATTGTCGGATTTGAGACGTTTCTTCGCAAACTCTATCCCAGGCATAAACATGAAAAGCTTTCAAATAATGGAGCGATGAAGCATATTCAACGCCTGCGCAAGATGACAAGAATGGCTTTGGACAATGAATGGATTGACAGAGATCCCTTTCGCAGGTTCAAAGTAAAGATGGAAAGAAAAGAAAAGGAGTTCCTGACCTTGCAGGAACTACAGGACATTCAAGAATACTATACGGGTATAGAGCGGCTACGCATCGTCAAGGACCTATTTGTTTTCAGTTGTTACACAGGCATTTCCTATTGTGACTTGATGGAACTTGGAGAGGATAACCTAGTACTGGGAATAGATGGAAAACATTGGATAAGTACCAAAAGGCTAAAGACCAAGAACACCTTCAAGCTTCCCCTAATAGGTCCTGCCCTATCCATTATCAAGAGATACCATTACCACCCGAAAAAAAGCCCGGAAAAATTATTCCCAAGCATCTCCAACCAAAAACTGAACAGTTATCTCAAAGAGTTGGCAGATGCGTGTAAAATAAGGAAGAATATCACTTTTCACATGGCAAGGCACACATTTGCCACTACGATTACATTGAGTAACGGGGTGCCAATCGAGACGGTCTCGAAGATATTGGGGCATACTAAATTGGCCACCACCCAGGTCTATGCACGGGTGCTGGACAGAAAGATAAGTGAGGACATGGACGGACTTGATACCATACTGGACAAAAAAATGTCAGAATCCAATATTGCAAAGGAAAGATTTGGAAATTTTGACCATTGAACAGTAATTCTGAATTACTTCAATTCAAACCAAGACGTATCAAAAGTCCCATTTCTTACCCTAACTTTTGCACTTGGTCCCTGTTGCAATTTTATAGTGTTCGGGAAGATAAGCGTGAAGTAAACTTGAAATAGGATGCAATAACTTATTTGTAATAATCAAAGACTTCAATGTTCAATCTTATTGAATATGGCTATTTATGTTTTCTTTGCTGGCAAAGAAAATATGAAGAGCAAGAGGATAGCGTGCTGACGCAGCGCTATGAATTCATTTTCCTTCGGAAAAGCCCATTTTTAGATGGTTTTCCATAATGTTTATTTGTATGGGTTATTTCATTTTTGGTGAAAAAATGGGCTTAGCCCAATAAAATCAATGAATTTTTGGTGAAAAAATGACGGTTTAATGTTAGAAGCGGATGTAGGTTTCTATTCATTGCTTTGGCACTCTTATACTTTTGGATTCAACCCATTTTTAATGGAAAAATGGGTTTCAAGAAGTCTTACAGGTCAAATTTCACCTCGCTCAGCAAGTTAGTTTGGCAAGATTTGGGGCTTGCAGCACTCCACTTCGTTACGTTCGCCCTTATTTCGATTTCTATTTCAAGACCAGGGTTTTAAAAGGCACCGTTTTATTGAACTTTCATTGCAAAACGAGTCCACTGATTCTTAAGAGTTTACTTTTTCCGTACACTTAATTGGTTTCCCATTTAGACCCTTATTTACCCCTACATTGAAGTTCTATTTCTCAATACCGATTGACCACTATTCCCTCCTTTCACCGAAAACCCAATTTTTTATAAATGGAAAATTCCTACATTTAAAAACAAAATAACATTTGCCCAAAGCAATCAATCTTTTTATAAACCTTTTTCTTATCATGTACATTTCAAATACCAAACTGACCAATTTTTCCCTACTATTTGTTTTCACTTTAATTTTCTCTTGTTCAAGTGGTGAAGATTCAGAGTCTCCACTGCCCGAACCACCCGTTTCTGAGGTAACATGTGAGGGTCCAATAACCTTGTCTATTGACGCAATAGGCAGTGATTACATAAACCTAAGCTGGTCCACAGAGGGTGATTACTCAGAATATGATATGGAATATGGTTTAACAGGGTTTACCATTGGACAGGGAACAAGAATACAAGCTGGCACAACATCAGTTGAACTTCAAAACCTGGCACCAAATTCTGAATATGACGTTTATGTCCGTGGAGTTTGTTCAAACAGTAAAGGGGAATGGACAATTGGTTCAACTTTTATAACGCTAAAGGATGCAAATATTTTTGAAGGAAATGTTACTCTAAGGAACCAAAATGAAGTTGAAGCATTTGGTGCCAAGGGCTATACAAAAATCAATGGAAGTCTAATTATAACTGGATTCGTGAAACCTTCAGAACCATATATTGTTGATTTAAGTTCATTGAAAAGTTTAAATGAAATAACAGGAGCACTGAGCATTGAGGACACAAGCTTAGAACTTTTAGATGGGCTGGACAATATAGAATCTGTTGGACAGCTCTGGTTATCTTGGAATAGTGAACTAACATCAATCGAGGCTTTAGGCAGTCTAAAAAAAATAACAGGATATAGTGATATGGAAAATGTTAATTACCCAGCAGTACTAAGAGTTTATCTTTGTTCCAAGTTGAAGAATCTTGAGTCTCTGCATAATATCCAAGAGGTTGATTATCTCATCATCGAATCCAATCGTGAATTGACTAGTATCTACGGTTTACAAGGCATTATAAATGTTGCCAAGGATGTTACAATAAAAAGCAATGGTAAGTTGAAATCATTAAATGGCTTAAATCAACTTACTAGTATAGGAGGAAATTTTTATTTGTCCAATAAAGGACTGGAGTCGTTGGATGGACTTGAAAATTTGGAAACTATTGGACAAAAGTTTTCAATTGAGGGCAACAATGAATTAGTTTCTATTTCGGCCATTGAAAATCTTAATTTTGTCGATGAATTATTTCTGAGTACAAATCTCAAATTGGCAAGTATAGAAGGCATAAACCTGGATATTGTCCAAACTAAGCTAACGATAGGTTACAGTGGAAAATTTACCGACTTAAGCGGTATTTCTGCTGAAAATACAACTGCTAGTATAGCTGTTGTTCACTGTTATAATCTTACTTCACTCAAAGGACTGGAATCATTGATTATGGCAAATGAGATTGAAATATGGGATAACCCCGTATTGGAAAGCCTATCTGGACTTAATGGTCTTAGAACAATTCAAGATAGGGTTTATATAGATGATAACGGCGTTCTTGCCAATTTCTGTGACCTAGATGGTTTAATCAATATGGGTGGGTTCTCAGGTGAATGGAATGTTTCCAACAACTTACATAACCCCACTCTTGAGGATATGAAGAATGGTATTTGTAAATAGAATTTAAAGTTCAAAAAAACGATAATCGCTAAGATTATTTATTAACTACAATAATGAAAAATATAACCCTAATTGTTCTTCTATCGGTAAGTATGGGCTGCGGGTCCAAAAGAACAGTTGTTGAACCCAGCGCAAATGCATATTATCCTGTAGGAAATTATGATGCTAAGTTTAAGTATGTTGATACTGATGCCTATGTAATCCATAAAGACATATCAAAGCAAATTGAATGGAATCAAATTGCCTATAGTGTTCGCGAAATCCAATATTCATGGGGCAAAAAAGTAGAGACGTTTTATAGATTGGAAGATGGAAATGTTTTGTACTACGATGTTGCATCCAATACTGAGAGTATGATAATGCCCAAGAATCCCAAGGTTGGTTTTAAATGGGTAAGCACAGACAAAGCCTGGGAATATGAAATTGTTCAACTAGATGGAGAATTGGAAACACCCCAAAGGCAATACTCAAACTTATTGGTTATGAAGGCAAGTCAAGTTACAGGAAGAGATTCAAATAAATTAAGTGAATACCACAATTATTATCAAAAAGGAATAGGAAAAGTGGCCAGCATTGGAGATGGTATGTTGATGACGTTTAGATTATACCAATAATTCAGTAAAATGATTAGGCTAAAGTTCAAATAAACGATTTAATGACAGATAATTATTCCATTTTTAAGGTTTACCCCACTAAAGAATTAGCTCTAGAATTCAAAGAATTACTCGAGAAGGAAGGTATAGATTCGGCACTTGGTGATAATGTTCCACCGGTCGATATTACTTTTTCTGGAAGCACTCTGGAACATCGTTATGAAATACGAATTAAGCAATCTGATTTTCCAAGGGCCGAAAAAATTCTTGAGAATCATGCAAAGAATTTGATAAATCAAGTGGACAATGATTATTATCTGTTCGAATTTACAAATGAAGAATTATATGAAATCCTAATAAAGGCTGATGAATGGAATGAGTTTGACTATACACTTGCTCAAAAAATTTTGACAGATAGGGGGAAATCGATAGATCAGGAACTTTTAAGTACATTTAAAAAAGAAAGACTAAAGACTCTTTCGGAACCTGAGGGAAATCAAAAACCTTGGCTCTATGCCGGATATATTTTTGCGTTGCTTGGAGGCATAATAGGAATTATCATAGGCTACTTTTTGTGGACATCAAAGAAAACACTTCCAGACGGTAGTAAGGTATATTCGTATTCATCAGAGGACCGTGCCAGAGGTAAAACCCTCTTCTTTTTTGCGACAATATTAATGATAGCTTGGATAGTCGTCAGAATAGTATTTGTTTTCTAACCTATTTCTTAAATCAGTGTTGAGAGCAACAAAAGTTCAAATAAACGATGCAGAGAAAACAAGTCATAGATAAAAATCAACTTTTGGAACTGATAGAATTTATTCTTTCAGATTATAAAGTTGAACTCTATGAATCATACTCTGAAAAGGAAAAGGAAATAGTTCGGATTAACACTCTATCTGAGTTTAAGAACTATTTAGACTATGGTATTTCGAATGGAAAAGTGCACTTCGGATTTGGAATATATAATCCTGAGCATAGAGGCAAGTTTTTCGTCTCCAAAATACCACTAAACCCAAAACATTGTAACGGAATGACTTTTCGTTATCGGATAGATGGCTGGGCAATAATTTTTATTCAACTTGATTTAAAAGATGGGGAAAACCATATTGAATGTAATATTTCAGTGAACTCAAAACAGAGAGCTGATAACTGGAAAAGCGCTAATCATGAATTTGGAAATCCAGAATTATGGGAATGGAAGACTGTAGAAAGTAATGCTCGAAAAATTATTAGCAGATTAAAGAGGACAACCCCTACAATTAATTAATAGTTCAAATAAAAGATAAAGGGCTGTTTTTTTCTTTCATTAAACAACCTGTCATTAATTAGAATGAAATTAACAGACCAAATAAAAATTCGAGAATTGAAATTCAAACCTAAGGTTGAAATTTCAGAAAATTCCATTGAATTGAACGACATCGGAATCTCAATACCTATTCCAAATGGATTTAAAGTCGATGACGGGGGAATTTTTGAAAATTTCAAAGCAGAATATGTTTTTCCAGAGAACTCAGAATTTTCAAAAAAGGATTTGGAAAGCTTCGAAAAGAGAATTTTCCCACCTGTGTTTGTACTTAAAAAAAATAGTCGAAGACCAGTAATTGCCTGTTATTTATATCCCATCAGGGCATTGAAAGGTGGAAGCAATTTGAATATTCGGAGTATAAATAAGTTTGAATTAATGTGGGTACCCTATTTGGCAAAAAAAACAAACGAAGTACCCATGAATGCAAAAAGGATTTTGAGAAATCAAATGACAGGAGCCCTTTCCACTGAATATGGGTTTGACTATAAAACCAAAAATGGCACTGATTCAATCCCATCAAATTTGAGAGTTTTGAATTACCAAGTTGGCAAATTCGTATTGAATTTTTATTTGATTTATGATGATTCAAATAATTTGGAGCAAACCGAATTGGATACTTTTATAGATGGAATAAAAACTAATGGCAACAGTGGTTCTTATTCATTGTGGAAAAAAATTAAAGCAAAGTTCAAATAAACGATTAGTCAAACTCTAATAATTAATCTCTTGAATAAAATTGATTCGACATTACTTTGGGAAATTTTAGAGGATATCAGACCAGAAAATAAGGAAGCGGATGTTATTGGGCAGATTACCTTTGAAAAGGTTGATGTTTTAGTTAAAAATCATTTTGAAAGAGATTTTTGTCAGTTGCTTTTAGATTCAATTGAAGTGAGTACTGACTTACGAAAGATTGCAATTATCTTAGATATACTCACTTGGTCAACTCCAGATAACGGAACTAAATTAGATAGGTTAACTTCAGACTGGCTTGAATCAGGAGATTTGACTAAAATTAAATGTATTCTTTTTAGGCATGAATGGTTGCCTGAAAATGAAGAATGGAAGAAAAAATCTGAAAGTATAATAAAAGCAGATGAGAGCTTAATTGATTTGGTTCAATATTATAATGAAGAAGTTGAATATTTTAAGAATACAGGAATAAGAAGGATTGAGAAACTAAGGCGTTTAATCAATTCTTACCTAAGTTTAAGCAACGTATAAAGTTCAAATAAACGAATGCAATATAACATAGAAAAACCATGAGATTTAATATTTATCTATTAGGGATCATTGTACTTCTTTTCGGTTGTAAATCAGAGAACCGCAATCATGAAAAAGAAGAAATTGTCGAAAAGCAAGTCCAAGTAGATTTAAATCCCAATATTCATACTTCCCATATTGTAGAAATGTTCGTTTGGCCCGGCGAATATCCAACACGTCCTATGTGTGTTGCAGCCCAAATGTATTTTGAACCTTTTAAGGACCATCCTGCAATTAAACTTTCCGATAGTTTATTGCAAAACGAAATATTCTACTTTGACGAACTAACTGAAATCCTATTGTACCTAGATGATTTTCCAAGTACGAACTTCAAGTATTCACTTGATAATTCACCATATTCAAATAGAACAGGAATTATTAATGAATGGATAAAAAAGTTGTCCGAATTCTATATCGATGCAAATGTGGAATCTTTCTTGAATGAAAACAAGGCATTTTATAATGGTGCGAGACAAGAAGTATTGAACAATTTGCCTCCAAAAGATTTTGTCAAACAAATGGAAGAATACTACCGAGAGAAAAAAATAAGATATACGATTATACCTGCTCCTGAAATGCCTACTGGTGGCGCATATGGGTATAGAGGAATTGGTCCGTATGTGTACACTCCTGATGGAATGTTGATTTACCAAATAATAAGTGCTTCCTTACCAGTAGAAAAAGATAGTATTTCCAATAAATACGAGTATTTTGGTTTTGACAATGAAAAATTCATCCTGCGTAATTCATATCATGAGTTCGGTCACGCATTTGTGAATACAATACTGGATAAAAATGAAAATAAAATACTTCTTAACAGGTATGAGAATTTATTCACCCCTGAACTTCAAAATGTTATGGGAGCACAAAACTATGATAATTGGTTTGACTGCATCGCAGAACATCTAGTTCGATTAGGAGAAATAAGATTAGCTGAAAGGAGCGGTAATGAAAAATGGGCAAAAGAATTACGCAAATACCACACTAAAGAGTTGAATTTTATTTTTTTACCGCAATTTGAGGCCAAAATCAAGGAATACGAACAAAACGATAGTTTTAAAAGTTTTGAGAAGTTTTTGCCAATTCTCTTGAAAGAACTAGACTATTTTGATTCAGAAAAGATAAAGAGCTTAATAAAAAAAAGCACATCGTAACATAATGTTCAAATAATCGATACCTAAAACATTCCTGATTTAATTCCCTTTGATAAATTTTTAATAAGTATGTGTCAATAATATGTTATAATGCGTATATTGTATGTAAATACAATTATTATGGCAACAATAAGAAAATCATTAACTATAACTGCTGCCCAGGAAGAGTGGATTAAATTACAAATCGAGAATGGTGGCTTCGCAAACGATAGTGAGTACATGCGACATCTAATACGATTAGATGAGGAGCGCAATAGGGAGTTTCTAATCACTAAGGCGGCCATACAAGATGGTTATGATAGTGGCATAAGTTCTAAAATCAGGTCTGTTGATGAAATTATTGAAGCTGCGATAGTTCGTAAAAAGAACAGAAATGCCTAGATATTATTTATCGTCCAAAGCGGATGACGATATCGATGATATAGTGGATTATACCTTGGAAACTTGGGGGGAATCACAGACCCATATCTATGTTACCGAATTATACCAATTTTTACAAACTCTGGCAGATAATCCCGATTTTGGTCGAAGTGCTTCAGAATTTGCAGCTCTACTTAGAAGATACAACTATAAGGCGCACACAATTTTTTATGAACCAATTGAAAAGGGCATATTCGTTGTTCGCATTTTAGGACAGGTAAGAGATTTCAAAAGACATCTATAACAGATATTTATCTGATTAAAAAGTTCAAACAATCAATTAACAGTTTACATGGTTATTACATGGATAGATATTTAATCCTATTTGATTATTATTGATTAATTTTGGCTTATACGAAAGGAGATTGCTCATAGTGGTCTGTAATTCGGTTAGTTACTAAACATAAGCAAGGCACAAGTCAATAAACTTAAGGGCTAGCGGATGGGGTTCGAATCCTCCCTGGGTCACTAAACGGGATTTTTCACAAATCGAGTGGAAATTCCCGTTTTTTATTTCCTTCAAATTACCTGAAAACGAACTGATTGCGCCAAAAATTTCATTGACCCGAAAAGTTCGAACTGCTTTGTTTTTGAAGTCATACCCAATCCCGTCTGGGAACACCATATATTGTATGGCCCTTTTCGTTTCCAGATTGCCTAACTTCCACAATACAGGGAGGTTGCAGGCATAACCAAGTGCCAATTTTACGGACTTTTTGAGGTTCGAACTATTTATTCCCCCATTTTCCAATTTCATCTCCAGCTCCCTTTGTTCGGCTTTCAGTTCCGGCATGAAAAGATTGTACTGGGACTTTGTGATCTCGTTCAGCACGACATATCTTCTCTCCAATGTGGCTATCCGTTCTTTAAGTTGGCCGAGTTCTTTGGCCAACCGCTTTTGATCTTCAAGTGCCTCTTGGTTTTTATCTATCAAGGTGTCATGTATGATATCGGTCAAAGGTTCGATATACTTTTTGTCGGCAATTGTAAACCTGCCCAATAGGTTTAAAAATTCTTTATGGAGCTTATTGGCACTTCTGTTCTCCTTGCTGCCCTTGCGTCTGTTCTTGTAATAGTATAGGCCCTTTTTCTTCACAATATATCCAGTGTAGGGCGTTCCACAGGCCGAAGATCTGACAAACATTTTCAATGGCAGGTTTTCGTCATCGAACGAATATTTCTTCGGTGGTTCACCTGCATGGAGCAGATTGTGGATCTTGAGAAACATTTCTTTCGATATGAGGGCCTCGTGTTTCCCTTGGATGACTTCACCGGGAATAAGGCTGTTCACGATAAGCCCACAATAGAACGGGTTCCTGAAAAGGTCCGTCAATCTTTTTGCATGCATGTCCAGCCCCTTTTCTTTCAATCGCTTTGCAATCTCGACATGGGACATATTGGAGTTAGCTTTCCATAAAAAAGCCTGTTTGAGCAATCTTCCTTTCTCCGAGATCACAAAATTCGGGATCTTCCCCTTACCGGGATTCGTATTGGTGTATCCAAATGGATAGGCACCGGTCCAATGGCCCCTTCTCAGTTTCTCCCGCATTCCCGTAATGGATTTGTCCCTACGGATCTGGTTATCGAAGTGGGAGAACATGTGGTACAGGTTTTCCTGGAACGTACCCGCACTTGTGGTCACATCGATTTCCTGGGTGGCCGATATAACGGCCACTCCCTGCTTTTTTAACTGCTCGCTGATATAGGCACCGTTCGCACCTGTTCTGGAAAATCTATCATAGGAATAGACGATGATATAACCGATGTTCTTTCTCCTTTTGACATAGCTGAGCATTCTTTGGAACTCCCTGCGCTCATCGCTCTTTGCGGATTCATAGGTTCCCCCAAAATATTCCAATACTTCCAATTCTTTTCGAATTGCATATTCCTGGCAATATTTGAGTTGTGTCGTCAGGCTGGCATTGTTGTCAAATTGCTCCTTACTGGAAACACGGGTGTAGATGACCGCCGTATTGTTCTTTCCTATTATCCTTCCTTTTTCTTTTTTCGCAAATTGACTGAATACCTCTAGGCCCATATGTTGAAGTTTATCTTGACTTTTCGTTTTTATTGGATTTTCCGGCCTCCCTTTTGTACAATTCCCTGACTATCAGATTGAAGGTTTCGTTTTCAGATAAGGAATTGCCCTCAATGGCACAGGAATTATAGGTGAGGCGTGCAGCTTGATGGATCTCAAATTTTCTCTTTTCGGGCAAAGAGCCGAACCATGATGTGATATTTTTCAACTCATCATTTTCCATGGTCGGACCATACTTTAAAGAACCATTCTGAACCCCCTGTCCTTCCCTTTATGTTGTTTGAGGTCGATGGCCTTGTTCATTCTTTTCAACAATGCATCCTCGATGTATCGTTCAACAAGTCCCGGTCTGTTTTCCAAATATTGCTCTACCAAGGTTGAATTGTAATTGATGCTC
Organism: Flagellimonas oceani; assembly: GCF_011068285.1. Classification (NCBI taxonomy): domain Bacteria; kingdom Pseudomonadati; phylum Bacteroidota; class Flavobacteriia; order Flavobacteriales; family Flavobacteriaceae; genus Flagellimonas; species Flagellimonas oceani. Next base: position 157,019 of record NZ_CP049616.1, read on the forward strand.
TTGTCGTCGAACACGAACAGGGGAAAGCCCTTCTTCATCGTCAAAAAATTTATCAGTAGTCTTCCGGTCCTTTTGTTGCCGTCCACAAAGGGTTGGTGGAGCCAAAGTTCCTGTGCCAAAAAGGCTGCCTTCTTGATTTCAGATGCGGTACTTTTTTCGACCTGCGCCACCAGTCTGTCCATGTTCTCGGAAACATTATCGGGAGAGCTCAAGGGTTCCATACGTTCAATCACCTTGCTGCCCCGACTTATTTGGATAAGGTTGTTGCTCACCTTGAAATTGCCCGGTTCCTGGCCCTTTTGTTTGGCATCGATATAGAAATCGTCCAATTTCCATAGGTTGCCTATCACCAACCAGTTCAATTCTATCATTAGGGATGTGGAGAGTTCCTCCTTGGCCCTAACGGCATTGAGCATTCGTACCAAGGCCTTGTACATTCCCTTTTGTTCCAAAATGTCCTTTGTCCTGATATTGTTTCCCGAAATGGTATCGGTGGACAACAATTGGGTGGTCTGTGCCAAGGTGAGCTTGTTGCCCTCCAGTTTATTGGTCAAATGGACATAACTGAAAAGCATTTCCCTTTCCTCTTCAAACGACATGGTAAGGTTCAACTCTTTGTACTTCCGAAATGTTTCCTGTATTGTTCCCATTGATTATTTGGACTTTAAAAATTTAAATTGGCCCGTAATTGTCACCAACGTTTTAACTATACCTTCATCTACACCGGGAATGGGCTTTTCACAATTATCGCAGAAAAAATACTCCGGTGATTGTCGGTTCCCGCATTTACAATAATCCAATTCCAAGTTGGCGATATCATCGAACATTCTCAAGTCTTCTTTTGAAAACCTGGTCCTATCTCCATGCCATTGCTTTTTCATACCTTCTTGTCGTTATTTGTACTTTGGGTCGACCCCTATCTTCATTGGAACTTTCCTTCGATTTTCAGGAACTTTCCTTTTCGAAATGCCTCTGATTGCTTGGTCCGCTCACCGCTTATTATCAGTATTCCTTATTCCCATTACCTGTGGTGATCTAAATTAAAACTTTATCACGTTCTTCACAAAAAAAGTCAAAAGCCTTTTTTATCAGGTCGTTCATTCTCTATTCGCTGAACATGGCCGCAGACTATGTCGGCCAGTTGTTGGAGTTGTTCCACGATCTTTTTCGCTTCTTCCTCCGGGCAGTCCTCAAAACCTTTATACGTTCTGAGCCATGTACTGTTGAATGTTCTGTTTTTCCACTTTAGCTCGATTATCGGGTTTGACATTTCCTATAAATAGCAATAGCTCCTGAATCTTGAAGGTCACTACCGTATTTGTAAAGCAGGCTTTAATTTACCTTTTTTAATCGATCTGATCCCTTGCGGGATCATTGTTTTGTTCCATACTTATGAGGTGTCGGTCAACAACTTTTGGTTTTTGCGAAAGGATCGATCTTTTTTCTAAAAATCCTGTTCACACAGACAATCTTACCATTGCTTTGTTTGATCTCGAGATTTTGAAAATCGTGTTGTTTCAACATATCGATGATACGCTCCCCTGTGTCCAATCGTTCCAGACCTTCAATGGCATCGACCTCCCCGTTCTTGATGATCACTTTGATGGACAGGAACCTTTTGCTGCGCATCATTTCCAATACCTGGATCTCGGAGGGGGACAATCCCGAATGTTCTTGCTTGTTGTTGTTTTCCATAAGTTCAAGTTCTACAGGCCCAGCCCTTTCTTTTTCTTTGTTCTTTTGGACTTTTTCTTATTAATATCATCTTTGAGTTCCAGTTTGAAAGGAGTCCAATCCGTTTCATTTGCCAAACGCCCGGTCATTCCATTTCCCTCAATTTTTCCCACATGACCTTTTGATTGTTGAGCAGAATTTTCAGTGCCTTTTGCAACTCCCTCACTTCTTGGCACAGATGTGATTGCCGTTCCATGGTTTCCTTCGCCAGCTCTATCAGTTCCCCGTTCTTTTCCATTAGCCGATAGTATAACTGTATGGTCTCTGTCTTGCCCATAATCGATTTGTTTTACGATACTGTTCCATGAATATTTTTTGCCCAGAGAGCTTCCTTTATAAATGACACCCTCATATTTGAACGATATTCCCGACACTCGGCCCGTATTCTGGCTGACATTGAATTTTGGCAAGATATTTTGCGCTTTCAGCAATGTGATGAATTCCGTGGTATCCGTAGCTGCTGAAATTACTGTAGCTATCCTCTTCTGGAGTATCAGTTTGATAGGCAGATTACCCGTTCTCAGGGTTTTCTCGATTTCCTTTTGGGTAAGCGGTTTTTTGGCACTGGCTTTTGTCGAAATTTGGGTCAGTCCATATTTCCTCTCCAGATCATTGAGCACTTCCCGGCTCCTTCTTTTAATGTTGCTGTCACTTGTTATCCTACCCGAATACCTGACCCTATTGGCCACGATATGGATATGTTCGTGTTTTGTGTCCGTATGCCGGTATATGATGAACTGGTTGTTATCAAAACCCATTTTCATCAGATAGTCGCATCCCAATGAAGCAAACTCCTTATCGTTCAATTGATCCGTGTATGGCAGGTTCAAGGAAACATGGAAGACCGTATTCCCAAGTCCCGGACGCAATTGCCTGATCAAATTGAATTCCTGTGTCATATTCACCGCTGTGGATTGTTCGATATTGGAATCAATGACATATCCGACCTCTTCACTTACCTTTTTTTCATTGTAGGCCAGAACTCCGTAGAAGTCTTTCCCTATGGTTATCTTACCTATCATTATTGGTGATGTTTGATTTGAGCTGTTGCAACAACATTTTTACCTCCTCCAATTGTTTATGAATATTGAACGGGTCACGGATACCTGAGTTCGAGACCCTGGCAAGTTGGTTCAGGTTGTTTCCCACCCTACTCAGCTCGACAAAAAGTTTCCGGTCCAACGGATCAACCTTTTTATTCGGCAAGGATCTTCCCGTACACTTTCTTCGGATATATTCGGCAACGGACAGCCCAATGGTCTCCGCGTTGTTGCCGATGATCACGTATTCGCTTTGCGAAACTCTAAAGGCGATAACTACTGCCCTTTGTTTTGATATGTCCTTTTTAGGTCTTGCCATTTTTATGGATTTTTTGTGGATCACAAAGCCGCTTGCAAACAGAGTGCGCAGTTTTTGTTTACAAAAACACAACTTGCTCCGTGACCTCCGATCAACTATACCACAAACCTATTGTCTATTGATTGTTTACAAGGGATTTGCCGTACAGAGTTATATGTACGGTAAATTTATCCAGTGTTGGAAATAAGGAATTGGACGAAATCACAGGGGTGAGTTTCTATGGAAAGGGAGAAAAATGGTCAATGTATGAATATACCCTTAATTTTAATCTCTTTACCAGTTGTCCAATTGTCATTTTCCAAACTGATTTTTAAAGCCCGTTTGGGCCAATAGTGGAAAGGGAAAAAACAGAAAGGGTATGACATTGAGGAAAGGGAACTTAAAAATGGTGATTGTTCAATAATGAGGCTTGGCACCTTATCCGCAAACAGCCTTAACATAGCAAATCATCAAGACAAATTTATTAGCGTTTTGAAAAATCCTTACCTCTATACGATGATTACCAGTGTTCTTTTGTCCAGTTTCCTTCCTGTATATTTTACTTTAATCCTCCTTTATTTTCCTTGGAGCACATGATCATTTAAATGATCATACATTTGTACGATCGTACAAAAAATGTGTCTCGTCCTGAAAAAAGTTGTCACTTAAAGCGGTTGATACTATAACGAGTTTACACATTTTTCAATAATCTTAGGTCAGGTTTACACCCAAGGTTCCCTTTGTTATCATGCAGGGGTTTGTTCCCTGATCATATTTATGTCTTTCCTTCCAATAATTTTTCCATGCCCTTGGTATCGGTCCGTGGGACATGTGGGCCGAATCGGGGGTCTGCATATTGAGACTTAGATGGGGCCTACGGCCATTGTAAGAGGAGACGATGTCCCCGAACATATCTATTGCCTCCACTTTGAGCCTTGGTCTATTGTTCTTGAGCCATTCGGTCTTCAGTATGCCGTTCACCCTTTCGGCTATTGCATTTTCCAAGGGATCCACCTTTTCTGTCATACTGATCCCGATGCCGGCACCCTTAAGGATGCTTATGTACCTGTCGCAGCAGTACTGGATGCCCCTGTCCGAATGGTGCACCGGTTTGGGACCGGTCCCATGCGGCAACTGTGATATGGCCATGTTCAGGGCGCCGATCGCACCGGAGGCCGTTAGTTTTGGGGATATGTCCCATCCTATTATCTTCCTGGAATATGCGTCCGTGACGAGCGAAAGGTACATGAATCCCTCCATCGTGTCGATATAGGTTATGTCACTGACCCAGAGCTGGTGTGGGGCATCGACCGTCATCTCCCTTGCCAGGTTGGGGTACCGCCGAAACGAATGGTGTGAATTGGTGGTCCTTGCCCTGCCTCTGGAGCGTCGCAGCAGCATCGAGTTTTCCCGCAGGAGGGCGAAGAGCGCATCCATGCCCATTGAAACCTGTTGTGGGCAGGATGGCCCGAAGATGATGCTGTGGAGCTTGCGCACGCCCACGCCGGGAAGTATGGCGCGTTCATTCTGAACCATCTCGAGCACCAACTGCTTTTCGGCAAGTGTCCTGTACTCGTATCTCAAAAACTTATAATAGGCCTGTCTCGTTTTGCCAAACAGTCCGCACAGCGTCCCAACACTTGTTTTGGGCATGGTCTCTTTCATTTCTTGGACTGTTTGGCACCAGACTTTTTCTGATGTTGATCTTAAGGTCCCTTTCCGCAATGTCTATCATTTTGTTGGCGGCCAGATTTTTGAGCTTCTCGCTTGCCAGATCGGACTCAAGTTCCCTGATCCTGGCCAGCATCCCCTCCGGGGAGTCCGGTAGGACAGTTGAGGCCGGTTCCTTGGTGGTACCGTCGTTCGGCAGGGCCTGGTCCGGACAGAACCTTTTCACCCATTGTTGCACGGATGAAGGTGTTTTGAGACCATACAGTTTTGCCGTTGCCGCCATGCTGAGATCCGATCCCAGATAGTGGGAGGCAACCTTTCGTTTAAAATCGTCCGAATAGGAGTTTACACTTTTCATGATTAAATTTAAATTATTGCTTCTATCATGACAACCTATTCTAGGACAAGACAAGGGTTAAATGGCCCAAGAACATGATACCTACATGTAATTCAATATTAAGTGATTTGGATTATACGATTAGGAACATAGGAAATCCAAAGAGATTTCCAATCCTTTCTTCTTTCTCCCTTTCCACAAAAGAGCGCCCGACAGGGCGCCACCTTCCATGACCAAAACACAATGGTTTCTTGTAGGGAAACAACCAATTTAACGGAATGGAGAAATCTTTTTGGTAGCGGTGAGAGAATAAATGCAAGAGGGCGATAAAGCGTCCTCTTGTTTTTATGAGTGATCCAGAGGATGTTGATATCAAATTGGGAACAAACTCACTGTTTTGTCATATTCCTATACTGTGACATTCCCACTGAATTCTATAAGGGACTGTTATTGCATTCTGCTTTGACATATTCTTTATCTGGCTTTCCTGTCAAAAAGAAGAAATAACAGAAACCCAATCGACATTACTTAAATTTTCCAATAAGTGTAATGCACATGCATATAAGTTATCACCCAAAAATCAATCTGTCCTAGTTACTGTTTGTAGTATTGTTTGTATACGGTTCGTTGGTTTCAAAAAGTGCCCTTATCTCCCTTTTTTCGGATGATTTTATATGAGTTACTGCTTTTTGGCAAAAGTCATTGAACAATGTAGGATTGTCCAGGTTACCGTTGACCCATTCTGCCAAATATCCATTGAATCCTTCAAAACCCATGGTTTGGATCAGCTTATAAAATGCCACGGCCCCTTTATTGATTTCAAGATATTCCGCTCCATCGGCATAGAGCAATGGTGGTTCTTGGTTGGGCTCGTTATTTTTGTCCTTGCCATACTTTTCCAACTTTTCTTGATAAGCTGATTACCGCTTCCCCACCTATTTCATTTTTCACATACAAGAGTCCCAACGCCTCTGGCAACCCTATTGTAAGCATATCCGCCCCTTGCACATTGGCAATGGTCAAGTTTTTTTGCAGCCACAGTTTGGCCAATCCACTACCGATGGTTTGATAGAGATAGGCTTTTTCCTGTAAACCTTCGGTATCGGCCACCCAACCTTCTTTTTCAGAAAGTGCAATGGTATTGGCAAAGGTATACCGATCGTCTTGCCAACGGTGTATTTCTACCAATTGAAGTTGATTGTCGACCGAATTGGCCCCAAAGTTGGTTTGCATAAAAGCAACCCCTTTTTTTAATGCTTCTTGATAGAGGTCCACATTGAACGAATGGGTGGGTTTATGCAGAATGGAATAGTCTATATTCCCGGCCTTGCCCTTGCCAACGCTATAGTCTGATGATCCTACCTGCCAATTGAACACTTGGGGTTTCTTAATGGTATAGATGGAAGTGGTTCTACCATCTTCAGTTTCCATTTTTTGTAAGGCTCCGGCCGTAAACGGAATTTGGCCTTCTTCGGTACTAATAATAATTTTACCTGTAACCCAATCGGCATCCGTAGCAAACACATTTTGGGTAAGGGCAAAGGCATTATCAACAGTGGCCATTCTGGAATCCAGACGTTCCAATCCCTGTTCTTGGCGTTTCCGGTTTTCCAATAACTCCTTGTCGCTATCATATCCTTTCACAGGTAAAAAATCCTGAAGACTACCAAAACTTCCCTTTTTGGTCAAATCTGCCTGAAAATCGCTCTGCACAAAACCGACATATTGTTTGCTCCCTACCAAGGAAAGCTGCAACACGCTATCTTTTTGTAAGGTAGACGGGATTGGATAGGCGGTCAGGTTTTGCTCGACATCCCCTTTTCCCATGGTCAATTCTTGTCCGTTCAGCTTCACATTGGATAATTGGACAAAATCCTTGGTATTGAAAAACAAGGTATCTGCCCCCTTTTCGTTGTTCAATGTGATATCAGCAGTAAATTCTGCCCTTCTTTTTGAAGGAAATAGATCCAATTTTACATCGATTGTTTCATATTTGGGCTGTGGTTTGGTTTCCAGATACTTGTATTTTATCTCGTACTAGGCATCCAATCGTTCCTCTTCGGCATCTGGGATAAAGTTGCCATTATCATACACATTTTTGGTGATGAACGACATCAAAAACAAGAATGCCCCAAAAAACAACACCATCACACCTTTGGAAACCATGCTAAGTTGCATATTCTTCAACGAAAGTCTGTTTTTCCATTTTTTATCCGAGCCCCGCTTCCATAGCCAAACACCGGTCATGACCAAGGTAATGGCCAAAGCCAACCACAATAGGAAGAACCAATTGGCCGATTCTTGAAATATACCATAACCGCTCATTTCCGAATAATCTTCAACTCCAGGAGTAAAACCATATCCTAGCCTTAAATCTTCAATGATGCCCATATCAAAGGAAACAATCAAGAAGATGAAAATGGCCACACAAAGAAGGTGTGTGAAAATTCGATGGCTGGTCAAAGCTCCCACAAAAAACACCAAAGACGCCCAAAGTACAAAGTTCAAAAAGGCCCAACGATAGAGCAAAAGGTCCTCTGCAAATTGTCCTAAATCTATATAAGAAGCTCCACCCAACAACACTTGGGTAAACACGGATACTACAATAAAGCTCACACTTAATATAAAAGACAGTCCAATAATCGCTGCCAATCTGGAAAGTTGGGTAACCCAGACAGGAACGGGCAACGAATCTGTTATTTGCCAAATATTGACCGTCTTGTCCTTAAAAAACAACTCGCCGGCCCAAATCATGATCAACATGGTTATAAAAACGCCCCATTGCAACCTAAAATAGGTCATATTGCTACTGATGGGATATTCATTACCAATATAATAAGCCGCATTCCAAGTAACATTTTGCAAAAACACCATCAATAAGATAATACCGAGGATTATTTTGAAGGAAGTAGGGCGAACAATGTTCAGGAACTCCAATTTTGAGAGTGACCATAGTTTAGTGAGAAAATTAGGTACTTTGTATTGTTTCACGACCTCTGGCAATTTTATGGATGCCGTAGAAAATGACACTTTCTTGCCTTCTTTGATTTTTTTGGATTTATCGGTACCGGCCTGTATGACGTACTTGAAAGAGAAGCGTAGATATGCCGCTATGGCAAACACCATGGCAAGTCCCATCCAAAGCAATCGGTTCTTTAAAACATAGCCGGTCAGTTTGAACAGTTCGGTATTTTTTTGTGTGGGACTCAACAGTTCGGTATAGTGCTGTGCCGCTACATAGCCTCCCGAATCCGCCAAGATGTAAGCCATTAGATTATCCCCACCCCCGGTTTCGTAGGAAGTTTGGGCGATTAAAAATAGAATGACCACCAAGAATACGGCCAAATAACTTGTGGTCATTCTACGGGTAAACACAATGGCAAAAAATACAACGGATACATAAAAAAAGAGGTTGGGTACGGTAAACATGATCCAACCGTGAAACAAAGGGCCCCATTGAACCGGACCAAAACGACCAGCCTCGCCAATGCCGGAAAACGGCACCAACAAATGCCCAACAATCATACCCGTACTTAGAATGACAAGGTATAGGAAAGCGGCCAAAAAGCGGCCTATAAAAAATTGTTTTTCATTGATGGGCAGTGCATAGGTCCACTCCGCGGATTTATACCTGATCTCTTTGTAAAGCACACCTCCGGTAGCTATGGCAATGATGATGATCATAAGCATACCCATGGCCGCATAGTTTCTATACAAAATGCTCGAAGCGTTCATAAGCACCCCTTCGTTGGAAAAGAAATCAAACGATCCCTTGGTATACCATATCATCTGAAAGGCAAGCATGAGAAAGAAAACAAGGGTAACCCAACTAAATACACGCTGTCTTAGCTCGTTTTTTACTATGGAAAATATTGTTTTCATTTTAGTGTTCGCTTAAAATTTTAAAATAGGCATCTTCTAAAGAAGGTTTTTTAGCATCAAAATCACCATTGGGTAAATCATTATATTGGGTAAGAATTTTTTAAAAATGGAACAATCACCAAAATCGATTTAATTGTATTTTTTGAGGCACGATTTCCATGATAAAACCAAAGAAAAAACGGGTCTGCAAATTAAACTCTGTCTGAAAGTAATTAAGTATTAATTTTTAGAGGTCAGTAGTTAGTTACTTATCCAAGATTTCACTTGGTGTATCATTGTACATTATAATGATGAACATCGATTCAAATCTAACAAAAAGGTCGCCAAGGACCGCCATGGGGATAGCATTTTAGATGTCGATAAAGCTCAACAACCGGAACACGGCCAGCATATCACAGCGTGTGGTCTGGGTTAAAGCCATCTACCAATTTTTTATGCTCGTAATCGGCCACCATAAGCTCCTCATAATCAGTTTTTGTTCCCTTGGTAAACTTATGTACCAATTTTTCCATTAAATTGTATATTACCGGTACTATTATCAAGGTCAAGAAAAGCGAACTTATCAATCCCCCGATGATAACCCAGGCAAGACCATTTTTCCATCCCGATCCCGGGCCTGAGGCCAACGCAATGGGAAGCATCCCGAAAACCATGGCAATGGTAGTCATTAGAATTGGGCGGAGACGTGCGTGGTTGGCCTGTATCAAGGCGTTCCTGACCGTTTCCCCTGACCGGACCCTTTCGTTGGCAAAGTCAACCAGGATAATGGCGTTTTTACACACTAGCCCGATCAACATAATTATACCAAGAATGGTAAAGATGTTCAGGGAATTGTTCGTTAACGCCAATGCCAGCAAAGCTCCGATGAACGATAAGGGAATGGAAAAAAGAACTACGAACGGGTGCACAAAACTGTCGTACAGGGAAACCATTACCAAATAGACCAATATAATAGCTGCCAACATAGCAATTCCCAGTGTTCCGAACCCTTCCGATTGCCTTTCTTTATCCCCACCCCATACGTAATCGACCCCCGTGGGCCGTTCGACATCCTGGAAGGCAGCTTCCCATTCATCCGCGACCGTACCAGCTGGTCTGCCAACGGACTGCCCTTTTACGGTAACCGACGCGGTCTTATCCCGGCGTTCCAATTGGCTCGGGCCCAACGTTTCGGTGATGTCGGCGAACTGTGAGAGTTTTACCTCTTGCCCTTGGTCATTAGTAAGGATCAAATCCCCTACATCGACAATGCTTTTTCTATCAAAACTATTGTAGCGAATGTTAATATCATATTCATATTCCCCTGCCCTGAATTTGCCATCGGTATTCCCGTTAAATGCTGTTTGCATTGTCAACCCCACCGTTTGTAACGATAATCCCAGGGAGGCCATTTTATCCCGATCTACTTGAACATTGATTTCAGGATTTCCCGTTTCTACGGACAATTCAATTTCCGTGGCCCCAGGAATCTTATGCAGTTCCGCCTCCGCCTTTCTGGCAAAGACCATGGCACTATCCAAACTAGGTCCGGTCACTACCAAGGCCAACGGGGCTTCCTCCGCCACTCCCAAAAGACTTATAGGGACGGTTTTCACCTTGGCTCCGACCAAAATTTTCTCTAAACGACGTTTTGTTTTGGCGGCAAATACATAAGAATCGTCCTGCCTTTCATTTTCATCAACCATTTGGACGTTTATTTCCGCCTTGTAAGCTGTAGCCTGTGAAGCTCCTAAGCCTTCGCTGGTCTGGCCTACAGTGGTGATAAGGCTCTTGACTTCTTCCTGTGTATTCAAAAAGGCCTCTGCTTTTTGGGCCATAAAATTACTTTCTTCCAATGAGGCATCTTTTGGTAGTTCTATCTGCACCAAAAACTCGCCCCTATCCGATGTGGCAAAGAATTCGCCTCCAATAAATCCTGCCGCTACCAAGGCGATCGAAGCAAAGAAGATAACCAAAACGATGGACAGCGTGGTTTTATAATGATCCAGGCACCAGGTCAATAAGCCGGAGATCCAATTCGTGAAACGTTTTAATTGTGTTTCGAATTTGATGATAAGCCTACCGAACAGGTTTTTACCTGTGATATGCTCCAATTTTCCGAAACGGGACGATAACCAAGGAATAATGGTAAACGATGCCAATAGGGACAACAAGGTCGAAATAATTATGGTCACACAAAATTGGGTAATGATTTTGGACACCAGACCGCTGCTCATGGCAATGGGAAAAAAGACGACCACGATTACCAGCGTTATGGATGTTACCGTGCCCCCGATTTCAGCGGTACCGTCATAGGCCGCACGGACACGGTTTTTGCCCATTTCCATATGCCGGTAAATGTTTTCGAGTACAACGATGGCATCGTCCACCAAGATGCCTACGACCAAAGACAATCCTAATAAACTCATTAAGTTCAAGGTATAATCCAACAACAAAAAGCCTATAAATGTCGCAACCAACGATGCGGGTATGGACACCATTACAATTAGCGAGTTTCTTACACTGTGCAAGAAGAACAGCATTACGATCGCCACCAATAACACGGCGATCAATAGGTCATGGATTACGGAATCGGCCGCCTCTAGGGTAAAAACACTACTGTCATTGGCGACATTGAGACTGAGGTCTATGGTTTTATAATCGGTCTCGAGCTGTGCTATCCGTTTTAATATATCTTCACTTACAGCTACGGCATTGGCATCGGACTGCTTGATCACCTGCAGTAGGATGGCACTTTTTTGCTTTACCCGTGCAATTTTTTCAGGTATTTTTTGACTGTCCTGAACATCCGCAATATCACTGAGCCTCACTTGGATGCCATCTTTATCAGCGACTACCAGATTGCGCAGCTCTTCAACATTTTTATATTTTCCGGCCAACCGGATCAATATTTTTTGCTGCCTGGTCTGAATATTTCCTGTGGGGAAATCCAAATTCGAGGCCAGGATGGTCTGTTGGACCTGGGGTATGGAAAGGTTATATCCATGAAGTCGGTCGGCGTCTAAATTTACCTGGATTTCCCTTTCTTGCCCCCCGATCAAATTTATCTGTGCCACACCATTGACCCGGGAAAGCAAAGGGGCAATTTTTTTATCAATCAGGTCATAAAACTTAATTTCATCCATAGTGCCATTAGCACCAATTGTCATAATCGGAAGGTCGCTCAATGAAAATTTGCTTAAGGAGGGTGTTTTGGCATCATCGGGCAGATCACTGATAATGGCATTGATTTTCCGTTGTGCATCGTTTAGGGAAATATCAACATTGGCATCATCCGTCAAGGTAATCGCAACCGTGGAAAGGCTTTCATAAGAACGGGATTCTATTTTTTTGATGTTCTCCAGAGAGGCAACCGCATCCTCTATTTTTTTTGTCACGGTATTTTCGATCTCGCTGGGCGAGGCACCGGGGTAGATAGTGGCGACGGTTATGACATTTCGGTCGAATTTGGGTATCAATTCATACCCCAGTTGGTTATAACTGAACAGGCCCCCAAGGGTAAGTATGGTGAATAGCACAATGACCAATGAAGGCCTTTTTATGGAAATTTCCGCTAATTTCATAGTATGGAATAAAATGTTTCAGGTTATTGTCCGGTTCTAGTCGATGATGTCTATCTTGGAACCGTTCTGTAGATTGATCTGCCCGGTAACTATTACGAGTTCATTGCTGTCCAGACCATCTAATATTTCGACCTTATCACCGAATATTCTTCCAGCCGTTACACCGGTCAGTTTTGCAACTCCATCCTCAGCGACAAAAACCTGGTTACTGCTTACACTTCCCAGGAACGCATTTCTAGGGGCCACCAGTATCTTTTCGCTTTCCCGGTCTGACGAGGTGAAGGATGCCGTCCCGTACATGCCCGCCTTCAAGGCGTTGTCCGGATTGTTCGATATCTCGATTTCCACAGGAAAATTCAAACTGCTATCCGATTTCGGTGCTATAAACGTGATTTTCCCTGCAAATGTCCTGTCTGGTAAGACACTGGCTTTTACATTTACCGGGGCACCCGTTTTTAAACTGGCCACTTGGGACTCGTTGACCGTAACCCTAAGTTTAAGTTTGGAGACATCGACAATTTCGAACATTGGTGTTGCTGTTGCCAGAACAGAACCTGGTTCGATAAAACGCTTATTTACAACTCCTTTTATCGTAGCTTTTATGCTGACATCACTCGCATTTACCCTCGCTTGTTCCAGTCTCGATTGTGCAGTAACCAAGGTCAACTTGGCCTGATCCATTTGTTGTTCGGTCACTCCACCGGTTTTTAAGGCATTTTCAAAACGGTTGAAATTTTTGGACGCATTCTGATAGGCCGCTTCGGCCGCGTGCAGTTCTGCCGATACCTGCTCACTTCTCACAACTGCCAAAGTCTTGCCCACTCTGACATGATCACCTTCTTCTACCAATACCCTAACGACTCTACCTGGCTTTTCCGCAGAAAAATCCAGTTCTTTAAAGGGCTCGAAGTTTCCATTGGCGGTAAAATTGAGGGGAATAGTTTCCATCTTTACCGTATCAACCTTTACAGTGACACTAGCATTTTTCTGTGCAACTATATCCGTTTTTGCTTGATTTTCTTGTTTGTTGTTCATTAAGATGAAGGCAATCAGGGCCAATACCACTAAAATTGTAAGTATGTATATTATGTTCTTTTTCATCGTGCTTATTAGTTTGTTAGTGACTTTAATTCCCCTTTAGACTTCAACAACAGGATTTCTGCCAGTTTGTATTGTAAAATTGCGGAGTTAAAGTTGTTCCTAGCCTCGGTCAAGGCGTTTTCCGCATCCAATAGATCCGTTAGCGGAGCCAAACCTTGGACGTAATTGTTTCTGGTATTGTCCAAAACTGCCTGTGCCAACCTGACATTTTCGTTTTGATTGTTGACGGTCGCAATACTATTGTTTATTTGGGTTCGGGCATTTTCGTAATCAAGATCTAAGGCCAATTCGGTATCCTTGATATCCTCTTGTAAGATCCGCAGATCTATATCGGCCTGCATTACTTTGGAACGTGTACCAAAACCTGCGAAAATGGGAATTTTCAAATTCAATCCTATCGATGAAAAATCGGACCAATATACCTTGTCCTCAGGCTTTTTGAACCAGGGAAGGTCCGGGCCTTGGCCAAGATAGTTGTACCCAACTGTTAGGGAAAGCGTTGGATAATATTCCGCCTTGACCGCCATTTTCTGGTAAGTCAACAATTGTTCCTGCTTTTTGAGAAGCAGATACTCCGATCGATTCTCGGTATCCGGGGATGAAACTACCTCGCTTGGTCTGAATTCGAACTCGATTTCCGGAATTTCGATTTGGGCGGTTATGGGCATTCCCATAAAAAATTTCAGGGTATTTTCTTGAAGTTGTAGCGCATTGTTTATCTGGAGCCGTTGGGTCTCTAGATTTGAAATTTTAACAATAATCCTGTCCAAATCGATTTTCTTCGCTAGCCCATTTTGAAACTGGCCCTCAATGATATTTTTCGCCTTGATCGTATTTGCCAACGTACTATCAAGTACCTGAAGGTTTAAACGCTGTAGATATACTTGATAGTAACTATTGGCTACCTTTTCTATTACCTGCTCTTGAGTTAATCGATTATTGATCTGATAAAACTCACGGGTAGTTTTTGCTGCTTTTAAACCTGTGTAAACCGATTGGTCAAATAAGTTCTGGTTCAACGAAACACCAAAGACCGAATTCCATTTTTGCCCCAAAGTTGCCTGTATAACGGTGCCCGGTTGCCCAAAGGAACTTCCATCGATCACATTGGTCTGTAGGATGGGATTATAGACCAAACTACCATTTCCTGTGATCTGTGGCAATGCTCGCGAACGAACTTCCTGGATTTGGTACTCACTATTTTCAATGGCCAGCTTCGATTTTTGTGCATCGGCCTTGTATTCAAGAGCATAGGAAACGGCATCCTTTAGGCTAAGCTGCTTTATTTCCTGGGCATTGGCTACGCAAACAAGGCATAAAAGGGAAATGCTTAAAATTTTTTTGATCATAAACGGATACGTATTTAATGGGGGAGAAATTTTAGGATGTCCTATAGGGTTTTTTAAGATCCTCTTGTTTTATGTATAATTCTTTATTACCTAAAGTTTAGGAGCCGTTTCTATGGATGCTATATATACATCTTGCCAAAGCCACTAAATCTTTTTGTCCACTTTGGAAAAGTTCCACGTCCACCACGTTGATGGATTTACCACTTTTAACAATCTTTGCCTTGGCCAAAATATCCCCTTCAACGGTAGGATGGAGATAATCGATCCGCATATCCAAGGTATTTATCCTGTCCTGTAAGGAATCGAGGGTCGTCGCTCCGGCAGCTCCTCCAGCCGTATCGGCCATAGCGGCCAAAATTCCTCCATGCCATCGTTTTTGCAGATAGTCGCCTATGAATTCTTTCTTAAAAGGGACTTTGATGCACACGTACCCAAGTCTGATTTCCATAATTTCTAACCCGAATATTTTATTGGCCGGCATCATGTTTTCAATAGCATGCTTTAAAAACAAATAGTCGTCTTGCCCTATTTCCTGCATTGGTCAGATTTTAAAAATTAAAAGATTTTTTTTTTGCTAAAATAAATATTATTTTAGACTTTCTAACTAAAAAAGTCAAATGTTCAATATTGAAAGTACCGATAATTTTTCGTTAATACTTGATTCCGCCAAAAAAAGATTTTGCCGTTATGGCCTTAAAAAAACAACAATGACGGAGATTGCCGGGGATATAGGTCTATCAAAAGCATCCCTATACTACTACTTCTCCACTAAAGAAGAACTTTTCAAGGAAGTAGTAAAGCAAGAACATAAAACATTTTTAAACGAGATTGAAGGTCTTCTTTCTTCGGTTGTCCCTGCAGAAGAGTTATTCCATATTTACCTAGAAAGGCGACTGATCTACTTTCGCGATTTTGCACACCTCAGTTCTTTGAGCCTGGAATCTATAAACAGTTTAAAACCCGTTTACGCCCGCCTATTCGAAAACCTTCGCAAAGAAGAAATACGACTTGTGAGTAAAATATTGGAAAAAGGTATTGCCGCCCAAGATTTTGAAAATCTTGATATTGCTTATTATTCGCAATTGTTCATTGCCATTTTCCAAGGGTTGCGGCACAATGTACTTATTAAAAAAGACACAATAAATATCACGGAAATTGAGTATTCTCTATTGCAGAGACAATATGAAAGCGCATTAAAAATGTTCGTGAAAGGAATCAAAAAATAAATCGTAGGCCGGCCTTTAGAAAAAAGGAAACTAATTATTTGTTGCCTGTGCCATTATAATTTTTTTGTAATGAAAAACAAGATGCTGCCCAAGATTAGATATTTGCCTTTTTATGCCATCTCGACCCTGCCGATGCCTGTTCTGTACCTGTTATCGGACATATTGTTTGTAGTGGTCTATTACCTCATGAAGTATAGAAGGAACTTAGTCTCGGACAATATCAAAAAATCCTTTCCTCAAAAACCACAAATTACACTGAGAAAAATTGAAAAGAACTTCTATCGGCATTTCTGTGATATACTTGTCGAATCGATTAAGACATTGACCATCAGTAAAAGGTCGGCAATGAAACGTTTGCGTATAGAGAATCCGGATTTGGTAGAACATTATTTAAGCGAGAATAAAAATATTTTGCTTTACACTGCCCATCAGGGAAATTGGGAATGGTTGATATTCCTACCACTTTTTTTCCTTACCGATCAGACACTTTATACAAACCAATTAAAAACCACTATTTCAATAGCCTATTTAAAATTATCAGAGAACGATTTGGTGTCCATTGCATTGAATCCACCAAGGGATATAGGACCATTATCGACCTTGAACGAAAGAATGTCATTATGTTGAACTGCATCATCGGCGATCAAAGCCCTGTCAGAATCAGTACCAAACATTGCTGCCATTTTTTGAACAGGGAAACAGCTTTTTTCTAGGGGCCGAAAAGCTTGCCAAAAAAACCAGTGAAGTTGTTTTGTTCCCTTCTTACAAAAAAATAAAAAGAGGGTACTATGGACTACATTTTTAGTTTGATAACGGAAAGTCCCGTTTCCGTGAGAATCAATGGGATTATAGAAGACTATGCAGAGGCATTGGAAAACGTGATCTTTAAATCGCCGGAACTTTGGCTATGGAGCCAAAGAAGATGGAAGTTAAGTGCCTCAATTTGGGATTTTAAAGTACCCGGCATTATTTGGTCTATCCAAAATGCTATTGAAATTTAAGACCAGTTATATTTGACTAGAAAGAACCGAAACAAAAGGTTTAACGACCTAATATTATTTATCATTTTGGTGATCTTTATCATATTTCGCTATCGTTATAAATACGTAACTTTATGTTGCCTTAATAATTTAACCCAATGATCTGTAAATCCGAACTTGTTGCATGCTCCGCCTTAAACTTCGCTCAATTTGGGAGTAAACGGTTCACACTCGATGAGTTGGCAAATCAGCTTGGCATATCAAAGAAGACCATCTACAATTATTTTAGGAAAAAAGAAGAATTGGTTCAAGAGAGTACGGTCTATCTACTGCAAAGATATTCAAGGGAGATCCAAGAATCGGAGATTGCTTTCTGTAAAGATCCTCTGGAAAAGATAATACTGATATACAAAAAGGGTTTCGAACATTTAAAATTTTTCAGTCCCACGTTCCTTTTCGGACTAAAGAAATATTACCCTAAGGCCTATGATCTCTATTATAGCTTTCGAAATGATTTGGTAAATAAAACTATTTACGAACTCTTTGTCGATGCACAAAAATTGGGCTTTATTCAAAATGAGGTGAACTTGAGATTGGTTTGTGAACTGTACTTTTTGAATTTGAACACTATCGCTTTTGGTAAAACCAGTCTGTTTGATAAATATACCCAGCACGAGATTCTACAACATCTCATAATCAACACCATAAAAGGTATTGTAACCGAAGATTACACCAACAGGTTTATCCAAAAATAGACTGACAACCGTCATGTATTATAATTGCCCCCATCCTTAGGACAGGGACAGGGACAATTACAAACAAAAACTTGACGAGCTAGCCCATAAACTCGCCTAGCGATCAGATAAAGTGCATTGGTCATTTTTGCGCCTCTTCCTTTCCTTACGCACCGCTCTTCAACTAGACTAGGATGGCATTGATAATTTCAGAAATCGGGGCTGTCGGTGGAAAACCACTTTGGGAAAGAAAAATCTGCGGAACTATCTCCATTTCAATAGTATCTTTATCGTGTACTTTGTGCATGGACTATGGAATTTAAGTATGGTAACACTGATCTCAGAAGTCTGTAAGGTTCCCTGAAAAACGAAGCGTTGGAAATTAGAGTTCAACGTTTAAATTTGAGGCAATGAAAAAAAGCAGATTCACCGAGACACAGATCATCAAGGTCCTAACGGCACAAGAAAAGGGAAAGACCGTTGCCGAGATATGCCGCGAGCACGGTATCAGCCAACCGACCTTTTACAACTGGAAGGCAAAATAAGGGGGGCATGGGAGTAGACCAACTCAAGAAGATGAAGGAGATGGAGTCGGAACTTGCCGAGTTCAAGCGCATGTAAGCCGATCTTGCCTTTGAGAACAACGCCCTGAAGAACCTTATCGAAAAAAGCTAAGCCCGCCGAGAAGCGAGAAGCTGTCGGATACCTGGCCAAAGAGGTAGGGTTGAGTATCAGGCGGCCTGTGGGGCGGTGAGCCTTAGTCTGTCGGTCTATTATTACCGTTTCAAGAGGAAGCCCGAAGACGAAGTGATTATGGATTCTTTGGAAAAGCTGGCCGAAGGTCACCCGACCTACGGGTTCAGAAAGATGTTCCATATGCTCAGGGCAATGGGCCACGGCTGGAACCACAAAAAAGTCTACAGGGTCTATGTGTTGATGGGGCTGAACATTCGAAGAAAGCGAAAGAGAAGGTTGCCCGAAAGGGTAAAGAGCCCACATATACACCCCGTGGACTGTAACATCACATGGAGTGCCGATTTCATGCAGGATACCTTGACCAACGGAAAATTGTTCAGGGTCTTCAACGTAATCGACGACCTAAACAGGGAACCCCTGGTGTCCACCGTCGACACTTCGCTCAGTGCGAGGAGGATAACAAGAGAACTGGACAGGCTCATCGAATGGAGGGGTTCACCGGAGACCATCCGCGTGGACAATGGCCCTGAGTTCACTTCGGCCATTTTCAATACATGGGCCACAAAGAACGGTGTCGAGATCCGGTATTTCCAACCGGGAAAACCGACCCAGAACACTTTGGTCGAGAGGTTCAACGGCATCTACCGTAAAGAGGTTTTGGATGCTTATCTGTTCACGGAGCTTGATCTGGTCAGGGACCAGACCCAGAGATGGTTCCGGGAATACAACAATGTCCGACCACATGAATCATTGGGCAACAGGCCACCGAAAAAATTTTGGAAAGCCGAGGGAAATCCAGCTTTCCCTAATTGCTAATGGACAGCCATTTCACAAAAGAAAGTATATTTATGGACGCTTTGCTTTAGGGGAACCTTACACTATCTCTCGTCCAAAAAAAGTTTAAATCACTTCATATGCAAAATAACCTACTGAAGCAAGGTCGTGTTTATGACTTATATTGAAAAATGGTTATTCCAAAACTTATCAAATTTTCTCAATAAACCTCAAATGTAATATTTCATGTTTTAAAGTAACGCCAAAGACAACAGGCACTGCCAGTAATTACCTTCTTTAGAAAAGCAGAAACGAAACACAAAACACCATAAATTCGTTACATAATTAGGCATTAGAAGCAAATGCAAAACCATGTTTTGATAATATGTAGATTGTTGTTTAAAGGCTTTGGTCTATTTGTATTAAAAAATAATACTTAACGGTTTCGCCCGGTTTCAATGTGACGAGGTGTGACTTTTTTTCAATATCTTTTGGAGAATCCTCAAAATCATGATGTGAGGCCATAGGCTCAATGCACACAAACGGATATCCTGGAGGGCTCCAAATATTGACATTCGGAAAATTACCCAGAATCAAACTTATGTATGGTTTTTGGCCAGATTTGGCCAGACCAATTTTAGTGATAACTGAATCTTTGATGAAAATCCCAGTATTAGGTATCCTGTCATCATCAAATCCAAGAGTTGTCTCATTTTGTAAAAAGGGGGCTACCGAATCTTTCAGAAGACTATTTTTAATTAGTTCTCTTTGGGCAGAAAGGGATTTATAAAAAAACAACTCATGCTTTTTTCTATCATTTGGTTGACCAAGTGACAGATTAAACCCAGGATGCCCCCCAAGTGCAAAATACATGCTATGGGTATCGTCATTTCTGATGACGTATTCGTTCAAGATGGTATTATCGGTCAATTTATATCGAACTGAAATTTTGAACAAAAAGGGATAGTTTTCATGCAATATTTCTTTGTTGGGAACAAAACTTAATGTAACCTCATCATTTGATTTATGTTTTACTGTCATAAAGCGCTCTTTTAAAATTCCCATTTTCGGCATATCGTATTTGACGTTCCGAAAATAAAATTCGTTGTCCCTGAATCTGACATTTACTGGAAACATTATGGGAGCCCTGTCCGCCCAATATTCACCATTGCCCTGCCATAGGTACTCAAACTCACTGATTTTGCCTTTTATGCTTTGAAGTTCAGCCCCTTTTTTGCTTATTGATACCCTAATGGAATCATTTTCGAGCCAAAGTAACTCAGAACCTTGGCCATGGACTGTAAAGAAAAATGTCAAAAAAATAAATAAAAAAGCCAATACTTTCAGGTGTGGCATTTTACAATCCCACTTAAAAGTCTTTTTCGAATCTGTTGGTTTCACGGTGTGAATGTATTAGTTCATAATAAGAAAATCAGCATAAGGACAGGAACTGGAAGCAAAAGTAAAAAAGCGCAGACAAGCTGCGCTCCCTTAAAAAAACTAACTCAAAATCAACCTATCATATTACTTTTCACCATGTAGGTAAGCGGACATAGTCGGAAATACCTCACCGATGAGTTGCTCACTGACCTTGTCACTATGTTTGCCGGTGTACCAGCAGGTGCTATGTGGTATTTTTTCCTCTTTCAACAATGTAGAGAAATAAACTGAACCTTCGAGCAATCCGGGAGTTTCGTCCTGATAGCCACAACTCAATGCAATTTTTTTGTACTGGGTTAAATTGTTCTTGTAATTTTTCACTTTTTCTTCCAAATTCCCAAAACCAGCTACCCATTTCTCTAGGACTTCTTCTTTCTTGGAAAAGGTGCCATCGGCATTCATCGTAAACGGGAATGCAATCTTTAAGGGTTGTGAAAGATCGGGAGAGAATGCAGATCCAAAGGCAAGAATACCAAATATGCTCGTTATCTTTCGGTCATACGATTTTAATTCTTGTTGCAAGGTTTCAGAAAAATCCTCATCCCTCACATTTACCATTTTTTCGGATAAATTCTGAACCTGCACCAAGGTCGAATCGTTCTTAAACATACCATTCAATAAATTATCATTTGCCAAAACGGCAGGACTCATGGCATAGGCCACAGAAAATACCTCGGGATGCCTTAAGCTGATATTGATTGTTCCACCTCCGCCCATTGAATGTCCACTTATTCCACGAGATTCCCGTTTCGCCAAAGTTTTGTAATGGCTGTCAACATAAGTAATGACATCTCTTACAATAAAATCTTCCCAATTTCCCGAAACAGGTGAATTGGCATACATCGACCCTTCAAACAGATTATGGCCGTTGAGTTCTATTAAGATGAACTCGTGTTCTTTACTATTCTTCATATAACTGTCAAAAGCCTCCGTTTTGGGATATTCGCCAGCCTCAACGGTATAACCGTTCAAAAAATAGACAACTGGAAACAATTGATCTGAGTCTAAGTAAGACGGTGGTAAATAAACCCCAATCTTTTGCACATCTTTCGTGCCTATTAAATTATCCTTAAGTGATGGAGCCGGAATCTCCACCAGCGAATAGTTGCTTTTTTGGTCCTGTGCTACTATGCCCCCGCCTAATAGAAGCAATAAAATAACCACACATTGAATTTGACCTCGTTTTTTCATATATATATTGTATATTGATAAATTAAAACTAGTTTGAAATTTAATTGATAATTCAAAGGTCAACCCCTGTCTTTCAACTGATCTTCCCCTTTGACCAAATTTAAATTATGGATTTTGACCAAGGCTTTGATTTGCTCAATGACATCAGGGTTACTTTCGGCAACATTATATTTTTCAGATGGGTCCACTTCAAGATTGTATAGGAGTGGGGGGTCATGTTCTTCACGCATCGGTGGGCCATAGGCACCTTCCGTTATGAAATGGGCTTTGAAGGCTCCCAGCCTAACCGCATAAAGCTCATCTCCCCTGTAATAAAACACTTCTTTTCTCTCACTTGGTTTTTTTTCAAAGAGTGTTGGCCCAAGGTCATTTCCATCCATCTGTCGATCTTCGGGCAATGGCACGTTTGCCAATTTGCTGAAAGTGGTAAACAAATCCATGGTGGTGCCAATTTGGGTGACCAAACCAGGTTGGATTCGGCCTGGTCCCCAAAAAATACATGGCTCACGCATACCCCCTTCCCATGTAGATCCTTTTCCTTCCCTCAATAACCCTGCACTTCCACCTTCTTGGTTCATGATGAGCCATGGTCCGTTGTCTGAGGTGAAGACTACAATTGTATTCTTATCTAGGCCACTATTTTTTAATTCGGCCAATATTTGTCCCACCCCATGGTCAATTTCTTCAACAACATCGCCATAGAGCCCCCTATCGCTGGTGCCCAGAAAGTCCTTTGATGCGAAAAGGGGCACATGTGGAAGATTATGGGCCAAATAAAGGAAAAAAGGTTTTTCCTTGTTCTTCCTTATGAACTGTACCGCCTCTTCATTATAACGTTTTGTCAATGTGTTCTGATCAGCTGGGCGCTCCACTATCTCCGTATTGCGCATCAGTGGAACATTGAAAGTATTTATATCTTTCCTCTCTTCCGATTTCCAAAAATCAATATACCCTTGAGTTGACCTGAATGGAATAATGTTGTCCATGTCATTGCTGTAAGGAATACCAAAATAATAGTCGAACCCTTGGCTCGTTGGCAAATACTCCTCTTTATGTCCCAAATGCCATTTGCCAATGCAAGCCGTCACATAATCGACTTTTTTTAATTGTTCGGCCAAGGTTATCTCACTTTGCGGCAATCCTTTATGGGAATCGGGAAAAAGAACACGGTTCACCTTACTGGTCATTCCATTTCTGATGGGCAATCTCCCGGTCATCAATGCTGCCCTGCTGGGTGTGCATACGCTCGACCCAACATAGAAGTTCGTCCATTTTTGGCCTTCGACCGCCATTTGGTCCAGGTTTTTGGTGTGTATTGTAGGGTGCCCATATGAGCTTAAATCACCATACCCAAGGTCATCGGCAAAAATGACAACAAAGTTCGGAGGTACGTCTTCTCTCTGTGTAACTTGGTCGACATTGGCTTGTTGTCCCGTGCAGGTGCCAACCCATGACAAGAAGGCAAGTGTCAAAAACAGCTTTATGTTCATGAATCTAATCGTATTTACTTTCATCTAAATTTAATTTTTAATATTCAAGCAAGGCCTGGTAAATCCACAGAAGTCTACCAAGATAGACTTCAGTAAAGCGAAAAGGTTGGAAGAAACCTTGAGGTAGGCCGACCATTAAATTAATCTGGAATACTTTTCTTTTCATTATATATTATATTCTCGACTCCCAAAAAGAACACTGATGTTTTTAATATCCAGGATTTTGTTCCAAATTTGAATTGGCATCCAGTTCTCTTTGGGGAATCGGATAGAGCACATGAAAATCCTGGGCATTTTTCCCCCTTGCTTGGGCCCTAGAAATCATGACCCCGTGTCTTATTTGGTCTTCCCTCGCATTTCCTTCAAAGTAAAATTCCCACTCCCTTTCACTCAATATGGCATCTCTTAAGGAATCTTTGCCAAAACTTCCCAGATTCAAGGGGGTGGCACCGGCCCGGTTCCTGACCTCGTTGATCAGGTCGATGGCCTCTTGGGTGGGACCATTGAGTTCATTGAGTGCTTCTGCCCTTGTCAACAATATGTCCGCATACCTGATGACAATAATATCATTGCCAGCTGACGCTCCCACGGCATTTGGGTCAAAAGGTAATTTATAGGGGTGTGATTGATCGTTGCCCAACCCCATTACCAGTTCACCGGTTGCCGTACTCTGCCATTCGGTTATTATACGGCTGGTTCTAGTATCTGTCGCCTCAAAGGAGTTTACAAAATCATCAAATAAGTAAGTGCGTGCAGCAAATACAGAATTGTTCGGGAAAGGTCTTGGATAATCCGGTGGGAAAATCAGCGCATTCATAAACTGGCCCGCCCCAGCAGCATCTTTGGGAAGTGCCCAAATGACCTCGGCATTGCCCTCGTTCGATATTTCAAACACGTCTGAGTAATTGGGTAAAAGACTGTACAGTCCCAAATCGATAACGCCCGAGGACATGTCGGCCGCTTTTTGCCATTGCTTGGTGTTCAGGTAAAACTTTGCCAAGACCGACATGGCCACGCCTTTGGATGCTTTTCCAAAGGCCGGAGGTTGGTTGGGTAAAGTGGCTATTGCCCCCAACAGTTCCTGCTCTATAAAGGCCTGAGTCTCTTCGTCAGTTGATCGGGGCAGCAAAGGATCATCAGTAGAAGACCGATAAATCGGCACCCTACCAAAAAGCTTGTAAAGCTCCGAATAGGCCCATCCCCTTATAAAATGGGCCTCGGCTTCCGTTCTCTGCTTAAAATCATTCGAAAAAGAATCATTGTCCAGGTTGTCCAGGACCAGATTCGCATCACGAATGGAACTAAAGTACACTATCCATACAGGAATCAATTGGCCATGGTTGCTGTCCCAATTGTAATCGATCAATGATTGCCATACACTTTCAATCGACCCACCAGCGCCCCATACCTCACCGGCTGGCATGGTTCCCAAATAATAAGGGGACCAGGATTCATCATCCCCAGCCCTATGCGAATAGGCATAAGCTGCATTCAATAAGGAGCTGAGACCTTGCTCAGAGGTAAAAAGTGTTGAGGGCGAGAGCTCAGAGAACACCTCTTCCTCCAAACGTTCTTCACAGCCCAGCAGGCCAGACAGCATTATAGTGAGAGCTATTCTATAATAATAAGTTTTCATAATTATGATTTTTTTAATTGTTTGACCTAAAAATTGGCAGTAAGACCCAACATATAGGTTGTTGCCAGGGGATAACTACTATAATCGATCCTAACGTTACTTCTACCGAATGAATTAGCCTCAGGATCAAATCCCACATAATCAGTAATTGTAAACAGGTTCTGGCCGGTCACATAGACTTGAAGTGAGTTCAAAAAATCAATATTTTGAACTGGAACGTTGTACGATAGCCTGACATTTTTCAAACGCAGGTAAGATGCATCTTGAATGGTCAGGGTATTCACTTTTCCTGCACCATAGGCATTGGGGTTTACCCCTGATGGCCATTTAGCACCTGTATTTTGGGGCGTCCATCGATCCAATATTTGGTGCGCAAGTCGGTTTCTTCTGAAGTTTGCAGGATAGAGAGACTCTATCAGGTTGATATTCAATAGGTCGACACCTGCCTGACCTTGAAAAAAGAAGTCCAACGTCAAATTCTTGTAGGAAATTGAATTTTGTATACCATAGGTAAAATCAGGATATGGGGTGCCTATAATGGTCTGGTCGGTAGGCGTAATGGCCCCATCTCCATTTCTATCTTCAAAAATTGGAAAGCCTGGCTGGGCTGTGGGCTGTGGTGAATTGGCTATATCGTCACCTTCCTGAAAAATGCCGGTGACAACATATCCATAATAGGAGGCCAGGGGATCACCTTCTTGAATGATCGCCGTGTTGCCCACTGCTTGTACACTTCCCGTCACAATACTTTCAATTCGTCCCAAATCCACCACTTCATTCTTAATGGCGGAAAAATTCAATGAAGTATCCCATTTAAAATCATCGGTCACTATGTTGGTCGAGTTAAAAAGAAACTCAACCCCACTGTTCTTAACTTCGCCTACATTTGTCAATATTGATGAATAACCGGAAGCAAATGGCAATGGAAGGTCAAACAACAAATCCTTCGATTCTTTTGAAAAATAATCTAAACTACCACTGAATCTGCCCCCTGAAATACCGAAATCAAGACCGATGTTGAGTTGTTCGGTGGTTTCCCACTTAAGGTCTGGATTTGGAATACGCTGGGGGGAGACACTGCCTGAAATGGTGCCACCAAACACTACGTTGGGTCCTGTTCCAAAGGTCAGTTGCGATGCATAGTTGCCAATTTCCTGGTTACCTGTCTGACCCCAACTCGCCCGTAGCTTGAACTGGCTGAAACTATCGGGAATAAATTCTTCTTGGTCAAGTTTATAGCCCAAGGCAAAGGATGGAAAATAACCCCATTTGTTGTTCTCTCCAAACCTTGATGACCCATCCGCCCTTATTGAGGCGGTAAATAAAAATTTGTCAAAAAGGTTATAGTTCACCCTGCCTAGATATGACAACAAGGTATTTTCTTCCTTGCCACTAGAGAGTACATCCGTATTGGTGTCGCCCAGTGCCAAATTGTTAGTTTTGATATCATCTGTCGGAAAACCGCTGATATTACCGGAAAAGAACCGCGAACTGAACTTTTGAAAGGTGATACCACCCAATACCGTAAGTGCATGGTCTTCGTTAAAAGCTTTGTCATAGGTCATCGTGTACTCGAACAGATAGTTGGAGCGTTCCAATACGTTGATGTTCGCGATACCGCCAGCGGCACCGCCACGAATGGTCTGGGTGGTATTGTAAATGTCACGTCTCGATGTTTGTCTGTCGGTCCCGAAATTGAACTTGCCTGAAAGATCTTCAGTGAAATCGTAGTTCAAAAAAGCACTTCCGAATGTTCTATTGGTCTCGCTCTCGCTAATGATGGCATTTATCAAGGTAACTGGATTGTTGACAGTCAGATTCGCCGACTGGCTAAAAGTACCATCGTCATTAAATATGGTCTCCGTAGGATCATATAACAATGAAGAATAAATAGGCCCTGCTTGCTCATTGGTATTGACGCCATCGACATTGTTGTTGTCCTTGACCAAACTTGTGTTGAAGTTTAGGCCTATCTGGGTCTTGTTCCCAATTTTTGTCTCAAGGTTTATTCTTCCGGTATATCTTTTTATCCCCGTATTTTTTACAACACCTTCTTGATCAAAATAGTTGAATGAGGCATAATAGTTTGTGTTTTCGCTGCCCCCGCTCACAGCCAGGTTGTGATTGGTCAAAGGAGCCGAGCGAAAGACTTCATCTTGCCAATCGGTCCCCCTGCCGATTCTTGAAATATCCTCATTGTTGAAAACCACTGCGTTTCCTTGTGCAATTGACAAGTCGTTTATGGCATCTATGTATTGTGAGGTGGAAAGCACATCGATTTTTTCAGCGACCGATTGGATACCTGCATATACATCATACGTGACATTTACCTTGCCTTTGCTTCCCTTCTTGGTAGTGATCAAAATTACCCCATTTGCCCCTCTTGAACCGTAAATTGCCGTTGCTGAGGCATCCTTTAAAATCTCTATCGATTCCACATCAGCTGGATTCAGGGAATTCAAGGGATTCCTAGGGCTCAGGTTTTGACCTACTTCGGCCACCCCGCCAGAACCAAGGTTGGGGCTGTTGTCAATCGGGAACCCATCTATTACATACAAAGGCTCGTTACTGGCATTCAAAGAGTTGGAGCCCCTGATCCTAATTGCCAACCCACCTCCAGGGGCTGAACTGGCTTGGTTTATCTGTACCCCAGCAGCCCTACCTAGCATCATTTGGTCCACGGATACGTTCGCCCCCGGGTTCATGTCGTCTTGACCCAATGACGCCACGGACCCAGTTAAGTCACTTTTCTTCTGCGTTCCATAGCCGACAACCACGATTTCATCAAGGACGGCAGTACTTTCCTGCAAAACAATGTTCAAAACCGATTGTCCGTTGACAGGGATTTCTTTCGTAGTGAACCCGATATAGGATACGGTCAATATGACATCACCGTCAGTTACCTTGATCGAAAAATTTCCATCAAAATCGGTTTGGGTGCCGTTCGTGGTTCCCTTTTCGATGATATTTGCTCCTGCCAAAGGAACTCCTGAATCATCCAAAACCGTTCCGCTGACCGTAAAATCTTGAAAAAAAACGGCGTCGGTGTTTGGTATATGATAGGTTTGATCTTTAAAGACTGTTACTTGTCTGCCAATAATATTGTAACCTAGACCGTACGATTCTAATAAAGAGTCAAGAACGTTAGGTAAGGTTATATTGTTTTTCTTGAGAGTAATTGAATTATCATTGGGCAAAATACCATCTTTGTAAAAAAAGATGTACTCGCTTTCATCCTGTAACTGGTTGAATAGTGTCTCTAAACTTACATTTTTAAGGTCAAGATTAAACTTGGTCTGTGAGTAAGAGTGGTTTGCATAGAGAGCGGTTAACCCCAATAATATGTAACAAAGAAAGGACCTCATTATTTTTATTGAAATGGATTGACCATTTAATTTGCCTAGAACATGGGCAATACTTAAGTAATTATTCATAATTTTAGAGTTCAGTTTAGTTATTACTTCGGTAATACATTTTACCGGCAGATGCGCCAACATCTGTCGGTTTTCATTTCATTCTGTATATTTTATTTCATAGGCACTGTATCTTTTAAATTTAACTTGGTGGAGGCCAGTATGATTTTGTCGGTTTGATATTCCGCAAAAAAGTTAGATGCTTCTCCTATAGTTTGTATGACTTGCCCCAGATTTTCCTTTAAGTCAAGTTTTCCAGAAAATGTTTCTGTTTTTAAATGATTTTCCTTTATGAAAATTTCCACACCATAATATCTCGACAATTTTGTGGTGATATATTCCAAATCACGGTTTTTCAGATTTAGGAAGCCTTCTCTCCACCCAAAATATTCATCAATGTTCACATCGTGCATTTCTATTTCTTTGGTTTTGGTATTATAGCCAGCCATTGTGCCCGGGGCCATCTTAAAAGACTTTTCGTCATCATGGTCATAGGTCACCAAAACACTGCCGCTCTTAAGAACTGTACTAGCCATTTCATCATCGGGATAAGTGCTGACATTGAAAACGGTTCCCAATACATTGATCTCCTGATTGGTCGAGATCACCCGAAAGGGTTTTGATGGGTTATGTGCAACTTCGAATATGGCCTCACCTTCGAGAAAGACCTCCCGCTCCTTATCCCTGAAAAACGCAGGGTAGATAAGCCTAGACCCTGAATTTATCCATATTTTCGTTCCATCAGAAAGGGTCACGTCGGTACGTTTTCCAAAGGGCACCAGTATCGTGTTGAATACAGGTTTTTTTTCATCTTCTATAGTTTGTCTATATTTTTCACCTGTTCCCACGTGCAGATCTTTTCCCGTTGACGAGTACCTTAATGTGTTGTTCTTTTCATTTAGTTGAATTTTTTCTCTCTCTCCGAGCACCACGATTACTTGGCTGCTACTGCCAAAGTCAACAATTGATTTATTTTCATCAATATAATCCTGCAATGACTGTTCGCTAGATTTGTCAAAAACGGTAAAAACAGCAAACAACAGCGCTATCGATGCCGCCGCACCGTACAACAACGTTGCCCTTCGTTGCCTTTTTGCATTTTTTCTTAGAAGTTTGGCCGATCTTATAATACGGCTCTTAAGCTTTGTCCGCTCTAAGTCGGAAAGTGGTTCGTTCTCGCTAAAGTTCATACTTTATTTGTAATTATGGGGTAAATGGAACTTACCGTCCATATATAAGAGGGCAGTTTTTGATATTTATAGACAAAAAAAAACGCTTTTTTAAAAGAACAATGTTAAGGCCGTGTCGCGGATCGTTTTTAACGTTCTGTAAACCAGCGTTCTGGCAGAAGCAACAGAAAGTCCCAAATCTCCGGCGATCTGTTGATATGTCTTTTCTTGGGCGAAACGAAGTCGAAGTATCTTTCGTTGATGATCCGTTAAATTAACCATTATTTTTTTTAGCCTCTTTGACAGTTCATTTTCTTTTTCATCTTCGATCATTTCTTCCTCATGTGAAATAACCGTCAGGCCTGCAGTAGAGTAACTATTGTTAAAGGTTTCCAATTCGCTCTCCAAACTCTTGATCTTATGGTCGCTTTGCTTAATGAGTTTTCTTTTAAGGGACATTATCAAATAGGCCTCTATGTTTTTGACATCCGATAATTTCTTGTGGTATCTATAAAGGTCTAGAAAAAGATTGTGGATTTCATCTTGAACTTTAGCTCTATCTCCACTGATTTTGTACCCATAGGCAAAAAGTTTGTCAACGTAAAGGTCATATAGAGACCCCAAAGATGCCAAACAGCCTTTCTTCAGATCTTTCCAGAGCAGTTTCTCTATAGAGTCTAGTACTTGGTCTATTTTTTTTTCTCTTCCCATTGATACCGTAATCCAAATGGTATGGCAAATTTGCCGATTGACAAAATCATAATTAGTAAATGGAATATTATCATGTCCCATTATTGAAATTATCGCAACTAATGTATAAAAAAAATAAAGAATTGATAACAATGATAAATTTTTTTACAAATTAACTTTTTAATGATATGAGAAGTTGGGTGCCCAGCTCAAAAGGGCTAAGAGTGTCAAGAAAACAAAAAATGATGTCTATAAAAAAAGGGTTTTCATCTCTTACTAAAAATGGGCGACCAACAAGTTAAAACTCTGCAGACATGAAAAGTCATCTTAAAAAAATAGGTCAAGGAACGACTAGGTTGTTGCTTATGGTTGCCATCTTATTGGTTTTTCTTATGTGTAAGGTGATGTTTTCTCAGCAAAGCCCGAATATAGTTTGGATAGTATGCGAGGATATTTCCCCTTTTTTGGAAGTATATGGCGATTCAATTGCGAAAACCCCTAACATAAATGCTCTGGCTCAAGATGCGGTTGTTTTTACAAAAGCATATACCACGTCCGGGGTATGCGCACCTAGTAGATCATCCATTATTACCGGCATGCATGCAATTTCTATAGGCACACAACACATGCGCACCCTTTCTAACTCAACAATTTTTATGCCGGAAGGCCTGCCAAGCTATTCAGCCGTTTTGCCGGACAATGTAAAGGCTTTTCCTGAATATCTAAGGGCACGGGGCTATTATACGACAAACAACTATAAAGAAGATTATCAGTTTGAAGTGCCGGTTACAGTTTGGGATGACAGTAGCCCAGCGGCTTCTTATGAATATAGGCCTAAAAACGTTCCGTTCTTCAGTGTGTTCAACTTGGCTGTCACACACGAATCAAAGTTGATGGCGTCGCCAGACAGCATTTTTTTCGACCCCAATGACATGAAGTTGCCTCCATATTACGTCGATACCGAAACTGTGCGCAAAGATATGGCAGTTCTCTATACCCGTATCGAACAAATGGATCAGGCTGTGGGCGAGATTGTTGACAAGTTAAAAAAAGATCAAGTCTATGATGACTCTTATGTGATATTTTTTAGCGATCATGGTGGATGCATGCCTTGGACCAAGCGGGAAATTCTTGAAAGGGGGACGCATATACCTTTAATCATTAAATTTCCCAAAAACCGTTTTTCCGGCACCAAAGACGATAGGTTGATCAGTGCAGTGGACTTGGCACCAACAATGCTTTCCATAGCGGGTATCAAGCCTCCCGACCATCTTCAGGGAACCGCTTTTCTGGGGGCATACAAATCTTCGGAAGGAAGAAAGTATGTCTTTGCGGCGAGAGACCGTATGGCAAATAAATATGATAGGGTACGGTCTGTGAGCGACGGTGACTTCAGGTATGTGTACAACTTTATGCCAGAACTCCCCAAATACCAAGACCTGCAATACAGAAAGGGCATACCCACGATGAAAGAAATATTGGAACTCTATAAAGAGGGAAATTTAGATAACCCCTATCTGTTGGACTGGTTTGCCGGAAATAAACCTTCCGAAGAACTCTATCACACGAAAATGGATCCCAATGAGTTGTTAAATATTGCGGAAGAGCCCCAATATGCGGCAAAAAAGAAAGAACTTAAAGAAACTCTTTTTGATTGGATAACAAAAGTGGGCGACCTATCCTCGGTCGGCGAAAAAGAGATGGTATTCAACAATTGGTGGAAAAACACAAAGGAACCTCCTAAAACATCTCCCCCGAAAATAATAGGTAACAAAAATGGGGTTACTATAGAATGTGCTACTAAAGGAGCTTCGATCGGTTATCGCATAGTTGACCAAGGTGACCTCCTTGACGCGAAATCAAGGCGTAGGGCCAAAAGTTGGGATTTTGGTTTTACAATCGACCAAGAAAAGACCATTGAACTTGTTGATGTGCACAAGCCATGGAAGATCTACCTAGGAGAAACCATTAATTTGGAAAAGGGACAGACACTTATCATCAATGCCCATAGAATCGGGTATTTGCCCAATGAAGTGACCTATACATATTAGAATTTTAACAAAAATTATATAAATCAATTTAACTATGAAGAAAATCAATCGCTTATTTTTTGGAACGGCATTTTTGTCATTGCTATTGTTCGCCTCCTGCTCGGACACATCTTTTGAGGAAGAAAACCTGAATGCTTCCAAAAACCTAACCGAGTCGGATAAAGTATCGCTGTTCGGCAACATGTCCGAAGACATTCAATTTGATGGTTACTACGTAGGGGCGGACACCTTACTTTTTGATTATCGGACCACCAGTATTCTGGATGTGCCCCCAGTATACCCAGAAACAATCACAAACGACGAACCCATATGGTTTATCAACGGTGCCGGCAACGATGTGACAAGACAGTTCAAAAGCATGCTTGAAATTGCAGAATTTACAGGTCGCCCCGTTGTTGGCATACACAATGGCACCAAAGGAGGAAAACTGGATGCTCTTGAAATCATCTTGCCCACCAACGAGGTCGTGGAGGCCGCTATTGAAAAGAGTGTGCTCGAAATCATTGATACAGAGACCAGGGTACTTTTGTTGGGACACAGTCAGGGGGCCTTTCACTTGGCCAGATCACTACGTTCGCTGGAAAACCAGCTTTCGAACAGCCAATTGGGCCAACTCATGGTAGAAACATCGGGTGGTGCAGGTATGTGGTTCCCCCGAGGCCCCCAATATGTCCATTATGCCAACGAAGGTGACCCAGCCCCAAAGTTGCACGGAGTGCTCACCCCGGGCGCATTACCTGGAAATAGAAGCGTTATCTTGATTTTTGATGACGAATGGTATGATATCCCACCTGAGATTGACACCCCTTTTACACGAGTACATGCCCAAATCGTTTATTTGCGGAATCGACTGACTTTTGCCGAGGCTCGGACCTATGCCCCTTTGTTCGGCAGCAAAAAGATCAACTTGGATAATCTATAAATAACAAAAAATGAAAAAATCAAGAAGTTCTATTACTTCAATTGCCATAACTCTACTAAGCACGATGTTTTGTTTTGGCCAGGGAAAAGTTTTGGAAGGACAGTCGGTAAAAAGCGCCATTTTGGGCAAAGAGGTTGATTATACCGTTTATTTGCCAACCGGTTATGATGACTCTACAAGAAGCTACCCTGTAATCTATCTTTTGCACGGTTATGGGGGTGATGAAAATGTTTGGGTACAATATGGGCTTATAGACCATTTCATGGATTCTGCCATTGAGAAGGCACAAATCCCTCCTTCAATTGTAATAATGCCTGATGGAGGGCAGTATTTTTACATCAATGATTTCCAAGGCAATTCAAGGTTTGAAGATATGTTCTTTCAAGAATTTATACCAATGGTCGAAAAAACCTATAGGATTAAAAAGACAAAGGAACACCGGGCCGTTGTAGGCAATTCAATGGGTGGCTATGGCGCCTTTTTGTATGGGGTGAAACACCATGATATGTTCGGTACCTGTGTGCCACTCAGTGCGGCAATTATTTCAATGGATGATCCAATGACCAAAAACCCCATGTGGAAAGGACTGGCTAAAAACCTTTATGGGATGGATGTAGATTCTGAAAACCCGGATACTAGCCATTGGGATGCCAACAACCCCATGAAATTGATTAATACAATAGCAAAGGATAACCTGAAATTAAGACTTTACTTTAACATCGGCGATGATGATTTTCTATATACAGGTAATGCCGCGGCCCATGTCTCATTACGAAACATGAAAATAGACCATGAGTTCCGCATCATTGATGGTGGGCATGATTGGACATTTTGGCGGTCCTCTATCCCCGATTTTCTAAAATATATAGGGCTGGGCTTTATGAGACAGTGAACTTAAAACAGGGAGAGAGCCAAGCCCCATGCGGGCAGGCACTATGCGTAATCTTCATTTCCCGTTATATTGGAAAAACAACGCGCCTTGCCCTAGGGGTTTGGTCTCTATTCCCTTTCGCTTTGGACTTACTACATTTGACTGGACATTGAGAAAAGAGCATGTTGACTGTTTGAATTAACTTTGAAAACATGTCAAAACAAAAAAGAGAGTACACAATGGAGTTCAAGCAAAAGGCTGTCGAACTGAGCCATGCAAGGGGCAATGCAGCAGAGGTATGTAGGGAACTTGGGCTGAACCCCTCGGTATTGGGACGCTGGCGCAGGGAGGCCAAAAAAAATGGGGAGAACAGTTTTTTCCCGGAAAGGGGAACCCCAAGCTTACTGATGAACAAAGGGAGATAAACCTAGCTCAAGAAAAAACTGAGGAGCGTGGAGATCGAGCGCGATATCCTAAAAAAGGCAATAGCCATCTTCTCCTAGGGCGACAGGAAAAATATAGGTTCATAAAACACCACAGGTTCAAATTTCCTGTCGGGAAGATGTGCAAAATGTTCAAGATAAGCAAAAGTGGGTATTACAATTGGTTGAACCGGGCCTTCCAGAAGATGGTTGGAGAACGAGGCCCTGACGGTGGCCATACATGGTATTTTCAAGGACAGCTTTGGGAGTTACGGGGCACCAAGGATCCAGGATGAGCTCTTGAAAAGGGGATATGGGGCCTCAAGACCGAGGGAGGCCAGGATAGTGAGGGCCAACAGGCTTTTCGCCAAAAGAAAGAGAAAGTTCAGGGTCACCACGGACAGCAGACACGATTATCCGATAGCGCCCAATATATTGGATCGTGACTTTACGGTACACAGGAAAAACCAGGTATGGGTATCCGACATGACCCGCATAAGGACCGGTGAGGGATGGATGTACCTGACGGTGATCATGGACCCGTTCCAACGAAAGGTCGTTGGAAGGTCGATGGGCAAGACCTTGGGGACTGCCGACACCATAATTCCCGCTTGGAAGATGGCGATAAGGTCGAACAATACCACGGACAGGCTTATTTTCCATTCCGATAGGAACTCACAATATGCCAGTTACGAGTTTGCCGATATCCTTAAAGAGCATAATGGTCCAGTGGTACAATCAATGAGCCGAAAAGGGAACTGCTGGGACAAGGCAGTGGCGGAATCCTTCTTCAAGAGCTTGAAGGTCGAATGGGTGTACCATCAAAACTATAGCTTCAGGTCCGAAGCGGAACTATCGATATTCGAGTGGATAGAGACCTGGTACAATAGAAGCAGGACACGCTCGACATTGGACTATAAAACAATAGAGGAATTTGAAAACGAAATGTATAACCAAAAATCAGAGGCATCAGAGGCATGACTCTTAACTGGTTGTCCATTTTTTTGTTGCAAGCCCAGTTTACACGGCTTATCCACTTGGGCATAGCTGACGAAATTGGCGTTATATGCTTAAGAAAGTTGGAGATATAAGCTAGTTGGGCACAATCTGGAAAACACATAGTTTCTGTAACCTATTAGCAATTTGAATTGTCTAATACTTAAAAGACAACGCAATGTTTAGAATACTTACAAACCTACTTTTAACCATACTGCTTCTTTCTTGTAGCAAAAATTCAGTTACACCTACTGAAATGCCGAAACCTAAATTACTAATTGGACTTTCTCTGCAACAATATAAAAATACAGCTCCCGGTTTAGACGGATATCTTGAAGGACTGGACTATGCGGTTCGAAATGGCATTAATATATTTGGAATGAGCCCTGAATGGAATACATTGGAAACTAATCCTAATTCTTATTCATTACAAGATAATCTGGCAAATCCTCTTAATTTACTCGATCCAGATAAGACCAAATTGAATAGTTATATTCTTGTCTTGAAAATGATAGATACAAATATCAAATCAGTTCCAGATGATTTAGAAAACTTGGATTTCGATGATCCCGATATGATAAATAGATTTTCACTGCTTTTAGATAAAATTTTTTCAGAAGTTCCATCCATCGAAAGAGTTTCCTATATTTTAATAGGAAATGAAATTGATGGATATTTAAGTGCCAATCCAAATCAATTACAAGGATTCAAAGTATTTTATGTATCTGCTATTCAGAAAATACACGCATTAAATCCAAAAGTAAAAGTAGGCACAATTATTACTTTTAACTCAGCTAAAACTAATCCAACCTTGTTTGACACATTTAAATATGTAGGCGATTTTATTTGCTATACCTATTACCCAACAGACGAGCAAAATAGCATTCCTTGGCAAATGCGTCCAACCAACCAAGTTAAAGATGATATTGACTGGATGGTTCAGAATGCAGCGGGTAAACCAATTGCATTTACAGAAATAGGATATACATCTTCAAGTGAAAATTCATCATCTGAAGTACAACAAACAGAATTTGTGCAAGTAATGTTTAGCTCTTTGAAACCATATATAGACAGTAAAAAAGTAGCGTTCGTTTACTATCACGGTATGTATGATTATCCTCAAGGATTCTGCAACCAATATGCCCAGCAACAAGGTGTCGATTCAACTTATTTATGTGGTTTTATGGATAACTTAGGTCTTCACAGTTGGGAAACTGGGCAACCTAAACCAGCTTGGAATACTTTCGTGAGTGAAATAAATGAATAACACTGGGCCCAACAATGATCACCGTTGCGCAAGTCTCGAAAATTTGGAAAACTTAATTGTGGACTTACTACATTTGACTGGACATTGAGAAAAGAGCATGTTGACTGTTTGAATTAACTTTGAAAACATGTCAAAACAAAAAAGAGAGTACACAATGGAGTTCAAGCAAAAGGCTGTCGAACTGAGCCATGCAAGGGGCAATGCAGCAGAGGTATGTAGGGAACTTGGGCTGAACCCCTCGGTATTGGGACGCTGGCGCAGGGAGACCAGGATAGTGAGGGCCAACAGGCTTTTCGCCAAAAGAAAGAGAAAGTTCAGGGTCACCACGGACAGCAGACACGATTATCCGATAGCGCCCAATATATTGGACCGTGACTTTACGGTACACAGGAAAAACCAGGTATGGGTATCCGACATGACCCGCATAAGGACCGGTGAGGGATGGATGTACCTGACGGTGATCATGGACCCGTTCCAACGAAAGGTCGTTGGAAGGTCGATGGGCAAGACCTTGGGGACTGCCGACACCATAATTCCCGCTTGGAAGATGGCGATAAGGTCGAACAATACCACGGACAGGCTTATTTTCCATTCCGATAGGAACTCACAATATGCCAGTTACGAGTTTGCCGATATCCTTAAAGAGCATAATGGTCCAGTGGTACAATCAATGAGCCGAAAAGGGAACTGCTGGGACAAGGCAGTGGCGGAATCCTTCTTCAAGAGCTTGAAGGTCGAATGGGTGTACCATCAAAACTATAGCTTCAGGTCCGAAGCGGAACTATCGATATTCGAGTGGATAGAGACCTGGTACAATAGAAGCAGGACACACTCGACATTGGACTATAAAACAATAGAGGAATTTGAAAACGAAATGTATAACCAAAAATCAGAGGCATCAGAGGCATGACTCTTAACTGGTTGTCCATTTTTTTGTTGCAAGTCCAAGTTCAAATCTGCTTAAGACATACAGGGAGTAATAGAGATTAACAAAATAAAGTAGCATCCTCTTTGAAAACTCTTTCATATATTTCTTTTGGTAACTTCTTCAGAATCAATAAAAAGACGGGCTTCTATCTTAGGAAGGTTGTAGCTTTTCTGATTCTTTATTTGATTACGGTGCATGAAGAAATATTTACTTCATCTTAAATGAAAGATTCTGCTATATTTGTCAGAAATCAAAACAATACATTTATTATGATTACATGTAATAAACAAACTATGCTATGATGGCATTAAGACTATTTATTATTTTGACATTGTTACCAGTTTTGTATGGCTATTCTCAAGATTTAAAGGTTAAGTACGCTGAGAATTTATCCAAAGATGAACAATACTGTGTTATATTGATGGGTGGCCAATCAAATATGGTTGGGAGAGGAAAACAAATTGATTTGGATGAAATGATGTTTTCCAATATTTCTTTTTTCGATTTTGGTCTAAGTCCCGGCTTGATAAACCCAAAAGATAATTTTGGACCAGAAATTGGAATTTCTATGCAATTGAGCAAAAACAATCCGAACAAAAAATTTATTTTGATCAAATATGCAATTGGCGGAGCTTCATTATTGGACTGGGCACCCAACTACAGTAAAGATAAGGCTGAAATAACGGGGAATCCTCAATTCGGTAGCATGTACAATAGGTTGATAAAACTCACAGATAGTCTCACTGAGGGGCTCAATGCAAAAGTCAAAGCTCTAATTTGGATGCAGGGAGAACGTGATGCTCGAATTCCTGAGGCTGGTAAAGATTATTATGGCAACTTTGAAAAATTAATCAATTCGGTTAGAATAGATTATGAAAACCAAGAGATGCCTATAATTTTTGGGAAGATTAATCCACCCAAAGCTTGGTTCCCAGCATTAGACAATGTCGTTGATGCACAAATTCGCATTAGTGAAGAAATACCAAATACTTACTTCATTGATACGGATAGTCTCGAAAAACTGAACGATGACATTCATTATTCTTCAAACGGACAAATTAATTTAGGCATTAAATTTGGAGAAAAAATATCAGAGTTATTGAAAAATTTGAGAGGGTGTAAACTGAACTCTGTCTGAAATAAATTTAAGTGCTAATTTTATTCAGACAGAATCATGAGAAAAGAAGAACAGACAGAATTCGAGAAAAAGGTACTTGACCAGTTTATGTCCGGCAAGAATCTTTTCGGCAAAGGAGGCGCATTCGCCCCAATGCTGAAGAATGTTATTGAAAAGGCCCTTGAGGCAGAGATGGAAGGTCATCTGGACGAGTCTCAACGTAACCAAGGTAACAAGCGCAATGGCAAGGGTAAGAAGACGATCAAAAGCGGCTTTGGCACTTTTGATATCGATACGCCACAGGACAGGCAAAGCAGCTTTGAGCCCGAACTGGTAAAAAAGCGGCAAACTATTCTGGCCGACAATCTATCGGACAAGATCATTGGCCTTTACGGCCTTGGGATGAGTTACCGAGACATTTCCTCCCATATCAAAGAAATGTACGATACCGATATCTCCCATACCGTTCTGAGCCAAATAACCGATAAGATCATACCTGACGTGAAAGCCTGGCAGAACCGCCCATTAGAGCCGCTCTATTGTATCGTGTGGCTCGATGCGATGCATTACAAGGTCAAAGAGGATGGTAGGATAACCCATAAGGCCCTTTACAATATTCTGGGCATCAACAAGGAAGGTCGCAAAGAAATATTGGGCATGTACATTTCCGAGAGCGAAGGAGCCAATTTTTGGTTGCAAGTACTTACAGACCTGAACAACCGTGGACTTAAAGATATCCTGATCGCCTGTACGGACAACCTCAGAGGCTTTACCGATGCGATATTGAGCGTATTCCCGAAAGCACAGGTGCAGCTCTGCATCGTACATCAAATACGCAACTCGCTGAAGTACATTGCCTCTAAGGATCAAAAAGAGTTCATGCGAGACCTAAAACTTGTTTATCGTGCCACCAGCAAGGAAGTTGCGGAGGATGCCCTTATCGATTTGGAAGAGAAATGGGGCGACAAATACCCCGTGGTCATCGAAAGCTGGCAGCGTAATTGGGAGCAGCTATCACAGTACTTCCAATATACGGAACCCATCAGAAAAATAATCTATACCACCAATGCAGTAGAAGGGTTCCACCGTCAGGTGCGTAAGGTCACCAAAACCAAAGGGGCGTTCACCAATGACATGGCCCTGCTCAAACTGGTATACCTGGCCACAAAGAACATCGAAAAAAAATGGACCAGCCCTTTGCACAATTGGAGCCTAACGGTTCAACAACTTTATATTAAATTTGGGGAGAGGATACCCTTGATATTAAACACCAATTCCTTTGGGGCTAGCCCCAAAGGAATTGAATCAAAGGACAGAGTTTAATTTACAGACCCAAATTAGAATATGCAAACAAGTCATAAATTTTGTTGTCACTCAATTGATATTCATTGTACTTTTCTGTTATTCTGTTCAAACTTTGAAAGTGTTTCTTTCTTTGAACCTAATCAACTTAGGGTATTTTTAGTTCAACGGCAATTTTAAACGTTTTCCCAATATGAGAACAAGAATCCCAGAATATTTTTCTCCAAGGTTTTTTCGAAGTATACCAAATGCTTTGGTAATCTGTGCTTCCACAGTTTTTACCGATATATTGAGATGGTTCGATATTTCTAAATTTGTCAGACCTTCTCTTCGGCTCAAATTAAAAACCTCTTGACATTTCGGGGGTAATTTCTCAATTTCTCTGATTACTAATACGATTAATTTTTCCAGCCTACTATAGTCCTCCGTTCTGGCAGCCTTTTCAAGGTTTTCGTAATATTTCTGTTCCAACAACAAGTTGGACTGCCGTTTTTTGTATTGGTTTATAAATTCATTGTGGATAGATCGGAATAGATAATTCTGCAGAGAGGTCGTAACATTCAATTTCCGTCTTTTCTCCCATGTACGCAAGAATACATTTTGTAATATATCCTCGGCCATTGCATGGTCGTTGGCCAACGTAAGTGAATATCCGAATAGCCTTCTACTATATCTATCTACTAAACAGATGTAGGCATCCTCGGTTCCTGCCTTCAAGCCTTCGATTAGCAGTCTCTCATCTGAATACTTCATAAAAAATCAAAGAATTTATTTCCTTTAATAAAGGATGTGAAATATTACAAATATGAAAAAAATATTGATATTAAGTTAGGGTTTTATCAAATGGATTTGTCTTCATTACATAAATGTGAATTGTTGTGGTAAGTTCCAAGATTGAAAATCATATTGTTAAATACCTCCTCAACGAGTCAACATCAGGAGAATTGGATCAACTGTCTCAATGGATTATGGAGCCTAAAAATCAAAAAAAATTTCAAAAATATATACAATCCCATTATAAAATTACTATTTCCTTGAACAAACCTGATGTCGAAAAAATAAAGAAGAACCTTTTAAGTGAGATTAAA
Source organism: Flagellimonas oceani (assembly GCF_011068285.1). Taxonomy (NCBI): domain Bacteria; kingdom Pseudomonadati; phylum Bacteroidota; class Flavobacteriia; order Flavobacteriales; family Flavobacteriaceae; genus Flagellimonas; species Flagellimonas oceani. Next base: position 198,397 of record NZ_CP049616.1, read on the forward strand.
AAGGATAAAACAAGATTAATGAAACAAACGGCCAGGAAACTTATGGCATATGCATCCGTGGGCATACTGTTATTAGGTCTTGGATATAATATTCTAAAAGATCATCTAGATAGGAGTGGACATCAGGAACCCCTAAATATAGGACAATCAGTGATCATTGAAACTAGTAACGGGGATGTTCAACCATTATCGGAGGAAGGAAGTAAAATAATCCGTAGTAAAGATGGTAAGGTACTTGGTAAGCAAAATGGTGCACAGCTGGTCTATTTACATACGCATAATTTAAAATCATTATCCTACAATACTATCCGTGTTCCCTACGGCAAGCGGTTTAATGTGGTTCTTTCAGACGGTACCCGTGTTTATTTGAATTCAGGCACTTCTTTAAAATATCCTGTCGAATTTTTAAAGGGGCAAGATAGACAGGTGTTCCTATCTGGGGAGGCCTACTTTGATGTCGCCGAAGATTCCGCCCGCCCCTTTAAAGTTCATGCCGATGAAATTGAGCTGGTTGTATTGGGTACTATGTTCAATATATCTTATTATCCAGAGAATCCCGAAATCCAAACAGTTCTTGTAGAAGGGTCAGTTGAAATCAAGAACCGTAAAATGATAGACTATCAGTCAATTAAGCTCAAACCAGGGAAAATGGGTAAATGGAACAAGAAAACCCAAAAAATGTCTATCGAAAGTGTAGATACCTATATTCATACGGCATGGATGCAGGATAAATTGATCTTCAGGTTTGCCACTTTCAAGAGTATTAGACATGCTTTGGAGAGAAAGTATAACGTAACCATTAAAAATCTGAACGGTGATTTAGACCAACAGCGTTTTGATGCCTCTTTTGATATAGAATCTATTGATGAAGTGTTGCAATCATTCAGTAGGAGCTATGATATGGATTACAAAATTGTAAACAACGAAATAATTATTGAATAATCCAAAAAAAAGACGTTATGCAAAACAATAAATAGCCTCTTCAAATAAAAAACCGAAAAATGTGCCAGCATTTTCCGGTTCGGTAAAAAGATTTATAAAAATTAAATAACTAACTCGAAATTATGAAAAAATTCATAGAACCAAACAATTTGCGTAAGCATATTTCGCTATCAAAGTTGAAAATGAAACTAACCATACTTTTCTTAATTCTTACCCTATTCCAAATCAATGCGAATTCTTATTCACAGAACAAAAAGATTTCCTTGAATATGCAAAATGTCACTATTGCCGATGTGATTCAGGAAATAGAGGCTATATCTGATTTTAAGTTCTTATTGAACCGACGAGATGTGGACCTTGATCGCAAGGTTTCAATTGAGGCAATAAAAGAACCCTTGCCATCGGTTTTAACAAAATTGTTTGAAGGTGAAGGGTTGGGTTTTAAAGTGTTTAAGAAACAAATAATCCTACATGGGGTAGCAAATAAGTTGGAATCAACACCCAAAATGCCATTACCTATGAAGACAAGTATTCTTCTGTTCCAGGAATTGGTTTCTGGATCGGTCAAAGATGGTAATGGACAACCATTGCCGGGTGCTAGCATTGTAGAAAAGGGTACCGCGAATGGAACGCAATCTGACTTTGATGGTAATTTTTCGTTGGAGGTCACCAATGAAAATGCCACCTTGGTGATTTCTTATATAGGGTTTGCAAAAAAAGAAATCGAGGTAAATGGAAGAACCAGTTTCGATATCATATTAGAGGAGAGTGCCGCAGGCCTTGATGAAGTGGTTGTTGTCGGCTATGGTACCCAACGTAAGAGTGATTTTACCGGTGCCTTGAGTTCTTTGAAGAGTGATGACCTTAATCCCGGTACCAATGTGTCCGTTGATCAGTTGCTGGTGGGCAGAGCAGCAGGAGTACAGATAAGCCAGACAAGTGCGGAACCTGGAGGAGGAATTTCCATTAGGGTGCGAGGTGCAAGTTCTATATCAGCTGGCAATGAGCCATTGTACGTCATCGATGGTTTTCCAATCGACAATTCACAAGGGCTTTCTGGATCTGACCCCAATACGGGTATGGGCACCAACGTAAACCCTAGGAACCCCTTAAATACCTTGAACCCCCAAGATGTAGAATCTATTGAAATTCTAAAAGACGCATCAGCAACAGCAATCTATGGGTCTAGGGGCGCCAATGGAGTTGTCTTGATTACAACCAAAAAGGGGTCAGCACAAAGACTGACCGTAAATTATGATGAATCGGTAGGGTTTCAGCAAGTTCACAATAGAATAAATCTTCTCTCTGCATCAGAATATATTGATGTTATCAACGGTATTGCTGTAGACAATGGCAATGAGCCTGTGTTCACCCAAGTAGACATCCAACAAATAGGTGCCGGTACTGATTGGCAGGACCAAATTTTCAGAACAGCCATTATACAAAATAGAAATTTATCAATTTCAGGAGGAAGTGAAAATTCCAAGTTTTTTGTCTCTTTAAACCAATACAATCAAGATGGGGTGGTCAAAAATACCGGTATTAAAAAATATATCGGCCGAGTAAATTACGAGAGCACACTTGGCAACAAGGTCAGAATGGGCCTCAATCTTAATACAAGCCATATCAAGGACAAAAATAGTGTTGATGGCGTTGGATTCAATTACAGTTCGGGGCCCATTTTTTCAGCACTTTCATATGACCCCACTGAACAGGTATTTGATGAGAATGGCAATTTCAGCGAATCTTCCCAATTGACCGTGAACAACCCTTTGAGCTTAGTTGAGGGTGTGTTGAGCGAAAACCTCACAAACCGCACACTCGGGAATATATACTTTCAGTATGAAATCAGTAATTTATTGAATGCCAAACTAAGTTTTGGGTCAGATAGGTCGAACTCCCGAAGAGATGTTTATAACTCTACTTTGACCGTGAACGGAAGGGCACAGGGCGGGGTTGCCAATGTCTCGACATTAGAACGCAACAGCAACCTCGTTGAATTTACCATGAATTATAATAAGAAGTTTGGTTCTGAAAGTAATTTGAGCGTTTTGGCCGGTGCTACCTATCAAGATTTCAGTGTGAGGGAATTTTCGGGAACCATTGGAGGTTTTCCTGATGATATAATAGAAACCAACAATCTATCATTGGGGGACACTGGAAATGACAACCTAAGAAGCCTGAAAGAAGAAAATGTGCTAACCTCGTACCTAGCAAGATTTAACTATAATCTTATGGATCGCTATCTCTTTACGGCAACGGTTCGAACTGACGGTTCTTCTCGTTTTGGAGAGAATAACAAATTCGGTTATTTTCCTTCGGCAGCTTTTGGTTGGAAACTTTCAAATGAAGTCTTTGTACCTGATTTTTTTGAGGAACTGAAACTTAGGGCGAGTTGGGGTCAGACGGGCAATCAAGAAATAGGCAACTACAGTTCCTTACTTACTTTCAGCAGTAGTACAAACGCCGTTTTTGATAATCAACCTATTACCACCACAAGACCTTCAAGGATTTCAAATCCCGATTTGAAGTGGGAGACTACAGAACAGCTCAATATTGGTTTGGATATGTCTATACTAAAAGGAAGGCTACGTACCTCGGTAGACTTTTTTGTCAAAAACACAAGAGATTTACTCTTTGACTTGCCTTTACCTTCGGCATCCGGCTTTAATTCTATCTTATCGAATGTCGGAAAAATACAGAACAAAGGTTTCGAGGCATTGATCAACAGCATAAATGTATCTTCACCCGACTTTATGTGGACTACCGCAGTAAATTTTTCTATGATCAAAAATGAAGTATCCGATTTGGGCAGAATAGATGAGATTCCCACGGGAAACATAGCTGATATTGGAAACAATGCCATAATCAGGAGAGGTGAGCCGTTGGCATCCTATTTCGGCTATGAGGTAACGGGCATTTTTCAAGAAGGCGATGACATTGCCAATTCGCCGCAACCTACAGCACAACCTGGATTTCCAATCTTTAGAGATGCTGATCAAGATGGCACAATCGACCCCGATGACCAAATCATTTTAGGGGATCCATTTCCTGATTTTACATATGGGATAAACAACAGTTTCAGTTATAAGGGCTTGACCCTGGATATTTTCATACAAGGTCAAGAGGGGGTTGAGCTCTTAAATGTCAATGCCATTCAAAGCCTCTATCCTGGTACGTTTAGGTTGAACAGATATGCACATCAATACTTGGATAGATGGACTCCCCAAAACACAAACACTATATGGCCTTCGGGTACCAATCCTTCATCATACGGTGGAGGAAGGGTCAATTCACTGGTTGTCGAAGACGCGTCCTATATAAGGTTAAAAAGCATAAACATCAGCTATCAAGTACCTGTTGACAACATAAAGTTCTTGTCTTCTTTAAAGCTCTATTTGACAGGACAAAACTTGTTGACCATAACAGATTATTCAGGTTTCGATCCAGAGGCCAATTCCTTTGGAAGAAATAACACCAAGGTTGACTATAGCAGCTACCCCTTGGCAAGCAGCTGGATTTTGGGTGTAAACATTGGATTATAAAATTAAATTTACTAATATGAAATCACTATATAAATACTATGGAATTGCGGTGCTGGCCCTATCGGCATCGTGCACTGATATCTTGGAGGAAGAAACATTCTCCGAACTGGAACCCGAAACATTTTTGGCCACTGAGAAAGGAATTAGGTCGTTGCTTGGTTCCGCATACAGTTCAATACAAGTGCAACCCGGCATACCCCAGCAAGGTATTTATGCATTATCGGGACTTTCTTCGGGAGAAGTGTCAAGCTTAAACGGGAGCATTGAAATATTTTATAGGCAGCTTTCCGATTTCACATGGGACAGCAATAATAGACATATTTTAGGGCAGTGGGACCTATATTATGCAGCTATCAGAGATGCAAACGTGGTGTTGAGCAATATTGACAATGGCCCATTTAGTGAAGATTTCAAAACTCTGATTACCGCCGAGGCTCGCTTTATTAGAGGGTATAGCTATTCTAAGCTATATAACCTTTTTGGCCCAGTGCCCTTGTATAAGGATTTATTTAACGAAGACCTTTTACTACCCAGAAGTACAGAGGCCGAAATAGAATCGTTCATCGAACAAGAATTGATTTTTGCGTCAACAAACCTTCCAATTAGAGCAATTGAAGAAGGTAGGGCGACCAAAGGAGCTGCGCTTGGCACCTTATGCAAACATTATTTGAATACCAAAGAATGGCAGAAAAGTGCGGAAAAGGCAAACGAAATCATCTCTTTGGGGGTTTATGAACTTTTGCCCGATTACGAAGAAGTTTTCAGTTTGGACAATGAAATCAATGATGAAATGGTATGGGCACTGCCTCACGTAGCTCCTGATGCTGGCAACCAAATAAATGCGCTCACTTACCCAAGTGATTTTCCTAGACCGGGAGACCTTAGGCTGTATCCGGTCATCATATTTTTTGAAGATGAATTTGTATTATCGTTCGAGGATAATGATGCTAGGAAAAACTTGATTGTTACTGAATACACCAATACGGCCGGGGATGAGATTCAGCTTTTTGGCAACGACCGTTCTTTTCCTGCTAAATATCCCATGGATCCCAATGGATCGGGAGATGGGCAAGGAAACGACATCCCTGATATTCGTTACTCAGATATTTTGTTATCGAGAGCTGAGGCTTTGAACGAACTCAACGGACCTGTTCAAGAATCAATCGATTTGATAAATCAGGTTCGCAGCAGAGCCGGAGCAAGTGAAATCTCACTTGCTGATTTTTCAAAACAAAGTTTGAAGAGTTTCATATTGGATGAAAGAAAAAGAGAATTTTTCTGGGAAGGCAAAGGAAGGGAAGACCAGCTTAGACAAGATGTATTCATATCTAAAGCTGTTGAAAGAGGTAAGCTTGCCCAAACGTTTCATGTATTGTTCCCAATTCCTCAGATCAATTTAGATGCAAATCCAAAATTGGTGCAAAACGAGGGTTATTGATTTTTGTAGAACATTTTTATTTCGAGCACAGTGGAAAAGGAAAATTCGTTGCATTTAGAGAAGAATTAACAATCTTTAAGGACGGAATGATTGAAATGGTTTCCAAAAAATAGATGCTGAGCTACAAGCTTAAATTGTGTGATTCGCACACATAGCTTCAATAAATCCCCCCACGGATTTAGAACAAAGGAAGGGTTTGAAATGGGTCTGGATAAGCCCGCGTAAACTGACCCACCTTCGCCGGATGAAACCGACCAGGGCAAATGGACTGCCCAGATTTGATCTATCCGTGGGTTAAACTTAGTTTTTATTTTTCAATTTTCTTCTCATTGATTCTCCTTTTATATCTATTCTGTAGGCTGTATGCACCAAACGATCGAGGATGGCATCGGCTAGTGTTCTCTCCCCGATGATGTCGTGCCATTTTGATACGGGCAATTGTGGACTATAATTCTGTGTTTTTATCTCAGAATAACCGTACATGGTACCATTCACATTTTTTAGTAAAATAGGCTCTACCCATCATAAAATAAAGGGTTTGATAGAACTTGTAATCAGAAAACCTTTATAGGAAAAATACTTTCAAAACAATCCTTTCTACTTATTTTATCATATAACTTCTTAATGAGAAGTGATTTAAACTTTTTTTGGATCGAAAGATAGGGCTACGGACATTTGTGTCGCCAAACATAAATACCATAGCCCATGTACAAAGGATACCATAGAAATGGAGATAGTTCCGCACATACCTTTACCGAAAAGGGGTTTTGCCCCAACGGCTCCCTTGTACGAGATTGTCAATGCGATACTCTACAAGTTGAAGACGGGCGTGCAATGGGAGTACCTGCCCACGAGCTCGCTGTTCTCCCAAAAGGTCCTGAGTTGGCAATCGGTCTACCACCATTATCGCAAATGGTGCCGTTCAGGGACATTTCTGGATTGTTGGATCGGTATTTTAAAACGGTACAGGGACATGTTCGACCTCTCCAGTGTCGATCTTGACGGCAGCCACACTGCCATCAGGGGAGGCTAGGCCGTGGAATACCAAGGCCGCAAAAAGGGCAGGACCACCAATGCCCTCTTCCTTACCGATAGGCAGGGACTGCCCTTGGCCATCTCGGAACCGGTATCCGGTAACCACAATGACCTTTTTGACATCGAGGTACTGCGTAGGCTCCATAACCAAAATGGGCGTCATGCCCTCCTTCTTCGGGACCACCCCCAGGCCAGTGTTTCACCATCGCATTCACGCTTTGGTAGCCCCAACCGCCATCACCGGAAGATTGAAATCCATCCACATAGGCCCTGGCCATATCGGTGGCCAATTTAGGGTCCTCACCCATGGTACCATCAAAACGGGACCAACGGGGTTCCGTGGCCAAATCAATTTGGGAGGAGAGTGCCGTGGCAATGCACAAGGCACGATATTCCTTGGAAGCAATCTCCCCAAATTGCTTCATCAATCCAGGATCAAAACTGGCCGCAATGCCCAAGCTACTGGGCCACATGGAAATCTGTCCGCCCGATCCTGCATTGAATTCCGCATAGGAATCGCTGCCATGCCTTGGATACGAACTCGTGTTCACCGGAATGCCCATGCCGATACCTTCCACAAAGGCTTGCGCATTGTTGTTCCATTGCGCAGCAACTCCGGGAGATTCCACGCTGGTAATCAATACATGCCGTAAGTTGTCATACTTTAAAAAAACTTGTTGGGCATCGGAAAGGTCACTTGCCTTTGCCCCACTTTCCGCAAAAGGCTTTACATTGTAGGTCGCCGGACCAAAAAAACGGTTCCCACCTCCTGGAATGGATTGGTGGGCACTGTACAACATCAATCCGGCAATTCGCTCAATGCTCATCTTGGAAGCCAAGTCCTGGGCTCGTTCCTCAACGGGCAATCGCCAATCCTCATAGGAATCCAGTCCCATTTTGATTTAGATCCTTGAAGGCCAATTGATCTACTTCAAGGATGAGAACCCCGGATTTAGAGCAATACCCTAAACTTTTCCCAACTTGTTGGTGTACAAGATTGAATTCTCCTTTATTCTCTTCGGTAAATTTTGGACCACTGCAGCCCGTCAAGAGTATAACTGAAACAGCAATGCTAAAATAGAATGGGCGCTTTTAGGATTTCATATTGGTGTATTTTGTGTTCAAAGACTGTTTTTTGGCTTTCCGTTTTTAGGATTTTTGGGAGGAATCATATAGATGCTATTTGTTTCTGGGCATTTTTACCGGCATTACTGTCCTAAACCCTAAATGCTCCATTCCCGAATCAGGACTGGTGGCCATACGGGCACTTATCCGGTAGCTGGCACAATAGGAGGCACTGCATAGGAAAGACCCGCCCTTGATCACTTTTTCCTTGGCATATGGGTTCGAGGGATTATAGGCCTCAAAAGCCCCTTTAGGGTTTTGGGTAACCTCGTTTTTGTCCGCAAGTTCCTTATAATAATTCGTGTTGTACCAGTCGCTAGTCCATTCCCAGACATTTCCGGCCATATCGTAAAGGCCAAAGTCGTTCTTGGGATAGCTCATCACGGGGGCCCTACGCTCAAATCCATCCTCTTTGGTATTGTTCAACGGAAATTCCCCTTCCCACGAATTGGCATGGGAACTCAACTGCGAGACATCGCTTCCCCAAAAGAACAGCTCGTCCTTTTTGCCTGCCCGTGCGGCATATTCCCACTCGGCCTCGGTGGGTAATCTCCTTCCCGCCCACTTACAATAGGCCAGGGCATCCTCAAGGGCAATGTGCACCACAGGCTCATTTTCCTTGTCCTTAATAGTGCTTTCCGGCCCGTTGGGATGTTTCCAATTGGCACCTATCTTCCATTCCCACCATTGCGAATAATCATATAGGTTAGTCACACTGGATTTGGTTTTTTTGAACACAAGGGACCCTGGCTGCAAAATGGAGTCATGGGGTTTGGGAGTGCCCTCTGGCAATTGTTTCTTCATTTCCTCCCAATCAATTTCCCGTTCTGCGACAGTTACGTAACCGGTCTCATCCACAAATTTGACGAACTGTTCATTGGTGACCTCATGGATGTCCATAAAAAAACCGTCAACGTGCACCTGGTGCGCCGGCTTTTCATGCATCATGGCCATTTTGTCCTTAGCGACGGCACCCTCCATAAATTCTCCACCTGGTATCCAAACCATACCTTCTGGTGCTTCGGTCGGTGAATCTGTTAATTTTGGAGGCCCCTCTATTTCTGTTATGCCAATGGATTCATTTGCTCCATCTGTTTTGGTCCTGCACCCTATCAGGAAGACAAACAGGATAATAAAAAGTGCCGATTTATGCTTTAATACCATTGTTCTTGGTTCTATGAAGATGTTTTGACCTGGACTATATGGTTAATTTCGTGTTTATAAATATTCTTGGTACAACCTTTTTCTTTTTTCGGGGGAAAGTTTCCAATATTCAACCAATGGGTTGGCTTTGACCTTTTCATAATATTCCTCAATGAATTGCCGGTTTTGGGCATCGTTGTCCCCGTATTTCACCCTTAATTGTTCAAGTTCCTTGTGAAGCTCTTTTTGGATGCTTGCATAGGATAGATCTCCATATACATTGTTCAGTTCATTAGGATCCTTTTGGAAGTCGTATAATTCCCATTTATCCAAATCATAGTAGAAATGGATCAACATGTATCTATCGGTGGTAATTCCGTAATGCCTTCTTACATCGTGCTCGGAAGGATGTTCGTAGTAGTGGTAGTAATGGGCTTTTCTCCAATCCTTAGGTGTGTTTCCCTCTAAAATGGGCAGCATGCTTTTCCCTTGCATGTCCGCTGAAATTTCGGTTTGTGCGATATCCAAAAAGGTTTCGGCAAAATCCAGATTGGAAACCAGGTCCTTATTGGTCGTTCCTGGGCTGACCTTACCGGGCAACTTTACCAGTAATGGAGTTTGCAAAGATTCCTTATACATCCATCTTTTATCAAACCAGCCGTGTTCCCCCAAATAGAATCCTTGGTCGGAGGTATAAATAACAATAGTGTTCTCATCGAGCCCAGCTTCCTTTAAATAATCCAATACTTGGCCAACCCCTTTGTCCACGCCGGCAATACAGGCCAAATAATCCCGCATGTAACGTTGATACTTAAAACGGGTCAGATTGTCTCCCTTAAGATTAGCTTTCTTGACCTTTTCGTTGATAGGCCCATAGATAGAATCCCATTTTTTCTGTTGTTCCTCTGTAAAACCAGCTTGGGGTTGGTCCGTTATTTTAATATCCTGTGCCATTTTCATGGCTTCGGAAATGGACATATAGTTCATGGCGGCTACCTCCCTGTTTCCTGAGTAATCATCGAACAAAGTCTTTGGTTCTGGAATCTCTACATTTTCATACATGCCCAACTCATTTGGTCCCGGCTGCCATGGTCTGTGTGAGGATTTGTGTCCCAAAAACAGCATAAAGGGCTGGTCATCGGATTTGATGGCGTCAATCCATTTGATGGCTTTCTCCGTAATGATTTCCGTAGTGTATCCTTCCAATTGATATTGTCCCTCATTATTGATGAAAAGGGGATTGTAATAGGATCCCTGACCTGGTAGAATGTCGATATAATCGAATCCTTTGGTCGGTTTATCGCCCAGATGTAGTTTACCGAGCACCCCGGTTTTGTATCCCGCCTGTTGGAGCAATTCACCAAAGGTTTGTTGGTCAAAGTCGAATTTGGTACCGAACCTATTGTCGATAAATCCATTTTTATGACTGTACTTGCCCGTGAGTATGGTAGCCCTTGATGGCCCACAAATAGAATTGGCAACCAGACAATTCTCAAAGAGCATGCCTTCCTTGGCAATCCGATCAATATTGGGAGTTGGTGCTACTTGGGCCAATCTACCGCCATAGGCACTGATGGCCTGATAGGCATGGTCATCACTGATAATGAAGACAATATTGGGCCTTTTTTGGTTTTCATCTTTTTGTTGGGCCTGTATTTTGGTAATGCTGAACGACCACAACATTACGAATACCAGTATGATTTGAAAAGGATTCTTCATGTTATTTTATTTAAACTTATAGATGATTTCTGTTGGCTTATATCCTATACGATGCGCATTGACTTGAATGGTCTGCCCTTTTTTGAGTGATATGTTACCACCGGTGTAAACATTCCACGGCTTGGGCACGGTCACTGTTTTTTTGTTGTTATGTGGCATTAGGTAGAAAAAGTCCCAAGTTTTTATGTCCCGTACCAAGGTGGAATCCGCTACATTGTCCTTGAATATTCGATAACCTATGGAGGCACCATCGGTGGCACATGAAAGTGTTACACCTTCCTTGCTTTTTTTTATGACTGGTTTTTCGGTCATAGGGGCATCATCCTTACCTTTCCACCACATGTTCCTGACCATTTCTTTTTCTGGAATTTTACCGGTGTCCCCAACAACTTCCAGCCAGTTAAAAAGTACTTCTTTCAACTCGTTTTTCTTGTCTTGGTATGCGGGGTCGTCTGCTAGATTGTGTACTTCGTCCGGATCTTTGGTGGTATAATAGAATTCTTCTTGCGGTTTTGGCGTATTGAACCAGTCCGAAAGGTATGGATTGGTAATCTTGCCTGCATCCCTCATATCAATGATTTCCTGCATGCTGACCATTTGTCTTCTGTAGGCCAAATCCTGGTATTTGGGCAATTCGGGATGAAAATTATAAACGTACCTAAAGGTCCCATCGGTCACAGAGCGAACTCTATCATATTTATCCGCCATTCTATCCCTGCCGGCAAATACATATTGGTTCTTTTCACTTCCCGATTTTGGGCCCAAAAATGGCTTGCCCTGCAAGTAGTCTGGAATATCAGCCCTGGCAATGGATAACATACTGGGGGCGAAATCAACGGAACTGATCAAGTCATTGTTCACGGTACCGGCCATTTCAGATCCTGGATGTTTCACAACAAATGGGATATGGGTGCCTCTCTCCAAGATTTCACGTTTCATCCAGGGCAAATTGCCTCCATGATCACTATAAAAGATCACATAACTATCATCATAGACCCCATCTTTTTTTAGTTGTTGGATCAATTCTCCCACATCACTGTCCATTTGCTCAATCCGAGTATACAAGGCAGCCTTGTCGTGCCTCATTTGTTCCGTATTCTGGTAATAAAGGGGCAGCACCATTTTAGATGGATCGTAGTAGAGGGAATCTGGAGGAGAAATGATTTGGGACTCATGCGAAATGGCAAAGTTAAAGACACTGAAGAAAGGTTGCCCAGCCTTCCTGTTTTGGTAGGAGGCACCAATACTGCTTTCGTCCCAAACGGTCACGGGCTCCTCAAATTGATAATCTTCTTTTGCGTTGTTCGATGTGTAATACCCAACTTTTCTCAGATACTCGGGAAAAGCCTTGACTTTTGGTGGTAACACGGCCGAATAGCTGGGGACCCCTTCGGGCATCAATTTTGAGTTGTTATGAGTAGTTCTCATATGGGAAGTCCCGATGGAGATCTGGTTCATTCCCGTAATGATAGAGGACCTACTTGGGGCACAGACCCCAGCAGTCGTATATACCCGCGTATACCTAACGCCATCCCTTGCCAGTGCGTCAATATTGGGAGTCCGCACAGTGGCATCCCCATAAACCCCGATATAGGGGGAAATATCTTCACAAACGATCCAAACAATATTAGATTTGGTCTGGGAAAATGTGTGCGCGGTGAAAATAAATATAAGAAGAATCGTAAATCGTTTGGTAATCGTTCTTAAAAATAATGTTACAGTATGCGAAAAAGAATCAAAAATCATGTTGTACAAGATTGGCTTCACTAATTAGAGCGATCCATTTTCCTTTTATAGACAAGATTTTGATTTTTTTTTCTAGTGTGCTACTTCAGCTAAAATGGCAATAAACTCTCATTCTTTTAAGTGAAACATTAAAATCTCATAGGGTGTCTTTCCCTTAAATGCACCTTGTGTTCTATAAAGTTATAAAAGTCTTCCCATTGTTTTATTTTCTTGTTCAAATCAACATCATCAGAATAATCTAGTAGTTGATAAAACTCTTTCTTGTCCGTGAGGTGTGATCGTTCCACCTTTCCGTGAGCTGTGGTCTTCCTGGCTCTATGTAACGGTGCTCCATGCCAAGGTCCTTCACGTGCCAATTGAACCTAGATTGGAACTCATGTCAATTGTCTGTCTGGACTGCATGGATTCGGAAAGGGAACTTATTGGCAACATAATCCATAAAGTCAATGGAACTTGACTGGTTGTGACTTTCATATACTTTCAATGCCCTGATACGCGTGTAATCATCAATGGCCGTGTACTGATATCGTTTTATCTTTTTTCCTTCGTTGGTGTGGAAAATCAAGAATTTAACATCCACTTGGACATGGTGTCCCGGAGTTTCCTTGGCGTAACGTTTAGGTCCCATCGCTTTTCTGGTAACTGCTCGTTTGAGCGGTTTGATACCGTTTCTTTTAAGGGTCCTATAAACACTTGATTCAGAAATATTGATGTCATGGTATCTTTCCAAGTACCATTTGATACGCCATGCGCCAAGTTTGTATTTCCTTCTAAGGTCCAATATCAGATCAACCGTTTTTTGATTGATTCTATTGGGGTAGGTATCCGCTTCCCTTTTTTTCCTTAAAAGACCCTCTGTCCCATACTAATCATACTTTCTTTTCCAGCTAAAGAAAGTGCTCCTGCTCACATTGAACATCTCACAGGTTTCCTTGACCTTTCCATAATCTATTGCAAAGTCCAATACCCTCAGTTTGAACTTCCATCTCAAAAGTGTCTCTTTAAATATTATCAAAATAGTACACTTTTAGTTGACGTAGTCACATACATGAACAAGTAACAGGGAGCCTTCAGGAGGTCCTACATTCTACATAAATAATATACAACCTAAAGTCTCACTTAAAGGGGAGGGATTTTCCCTGGATAAATATAATAAAATCGAGCACTTATGTATATTAGTTAATACTTAATCTGACAATCTCAATATATTAGTTTAACCCTTGAATTAGTGGAAACGCCAGACATAGTATATCATCTTCGTCGGGTCAAAGTGAGTGTAGCTGGCCAGTGAAAGTGAGCCACTTTTGATTTGTGCTGTTTGTAAAGTCCCAAAGGTCTTTTTTTGCCAAAGAGGACCATGGCGAACAAGCAGGTAGACGTGCAAAAATAAATAGATATTCAAATTCTACACCTGGGGTGTGAGCAAGCGGCGGATAAGCCAGAAGTTAGGCATCTTCCGAACACGGTGGACAAGCACATCGATTTCTCTAAGCTTTACCGCTTGACGACATATGAGGTGGAGAATATTTATACTCCTTGATGGGCTAAAATCAAGCTCTTCTGATATGAAATGACTTATTTAAAATGATTTCAATATCTTTCTTTAAAAAGTTCGAATTCTGTCCTGCCGAGGTCACCATAAAAAAAGCACACTGGGACAGCGTGCTTTTTTATTTTAATTAAGCGACGTTACTAATTGCCTTGTCAATTGCATTTTTGCTCATTTTTGAAAAAAGAAGCGGACCGTTAACGGGTTTTGTTACAAGGTCGTTGGCCCCAAGTTCAAAAATCTTTTTCCTTGTTTTACTGGTGTTGTCCGCTGTAAGGACTATGATGGGAATACCTGGATGGCAATTGGCCATGCCATTTCTGATGAGGGATGTAGTTTCGAATCCATCCATTTCCGGCATTTGAAGGTCCATTAGAATCATGTCGAATTTCTTTTCCTTCATGATTTCCAAAGCTTCTTTTCCATGATTGGCAATAGTAAGGTTGGCCTTGTCCCAATTCTTTTTGAACAAGAGTTTCACAACGGTCTGGTTCATCTTATTGTCCTCAACATATAGAATGTTGCCCGTTTCCGTTTGAATTTCAGGAACAACCGATTTGGAGCCTTGCGGGGTCTCGGTTTGATGGTCATCAATCTCAAAGCTTAAATTCAACTCACAAATTGTACCCTGGGTCTCGTTGTTTTTAAGGTTGATGCTCCCTTTTTGTAAGTCAACATAGGTTTTTACAATATACAGCCCTAGGCCCAAGCCGCTGAACTCCCTTTTGTCCATAAAGGATTTTTTGGTAAAGGATTCGAATATGGTGCTCATCTTTTCTTCGGAAATCCCTATTCCAGTATCTTTTATTTTGAAGTTTATTGAGGCTTGGTCATCTTTTTTCTGACATTGGATCTCGACATCTACGCTTCCCTTATTGGTGAACTTTATGGCATTGTCCAAAAGGTGGGTAAGAATCTGGACTAGTTTTGCCTTGTCCCCGACTATTCGGGCCGGTAAATTATCAGAAATTGATACGTTGAAAGCCAATCCTTTGGCGATCGCTTTCTTTTCTTGTTGGTTTACAACTTTTTGGATCGATGATTTTATGCCAAAAGAGACTTCTTTTAATTCTTGGTCTCCTTTTTCGATTACCGTAAAATCCAAAATATCCTCAATATAGCCCAATAGATTCTTGGAGGAGCTTAGGAGCATCTTGCATTTTTCGTCCAGATTTTCTCCTTCTTTGTTTTCCTGTAGCGAGGTGGCTACGCCCATAATCAAGTTAAGGGGTGTCCTAAGTTCATGGCTGATATTGGACAGAAACGATGATTTGATATCGTTCATATCCTCAGCGCGTTGGAGGGCGAGCATTTGGTTCTGTTCATTTTCCATGCGTAGGTTACGAATCCTATTGACCATGGATATGGATAGGAATATGATTTCAAAGCCAATACCGAACTTGGTACCGTTACTAGTGAGAAAGGAGTTCTCCACAGCATTGAAATTATTTAAAATAAAAACCACAAAGCCCAACAGCAAAAAGGAAATACCGATTATAAAGAAAACGTCGACCTTTTGCTTTTTAAACTTCATTACCACAAGGGATACGAGCATTTGTGCCAATACCAATATGCCGATAGCGTTGGCCAACGGATAGGAATACTCAAAGTTTGTTGAGAGCACCAGCATAAGAACGGCAAGGAGTATTGCGAATCCTGTTACTTTGTTGACAATGTGCAACAATGGAATATTTTTCTTCAAGTTAAGAAAGGTGTCCCCGTATTTTCCAAAAAAGAGTAGGGAGGTCAGGGCGGTCAATAAAACGGCCCTGTCGGAGAGCCATCCTCCCTGGGGCGTAAAATATTGGTGGAAAAACCCATCCAAAGAGAATTGCATCAAGGCGATAAAGAGCACATAGAGCGCATAGTATATAAACGCCTTGTCCTTTAGGGCAAAAAAGAAGAACAGGTATATAATGCAGGCCAAGATCAAGATGCCGTAAAAGAAACCGTAAAACACCTGCTCTTTATAGGTTAGATTGAAAAAACTGGCCTCTTGGTAAAGTTTCATGGGAAGCATTACCACCTCTCCATCACTTTTTAGGTGTATGTATGCTTCTATTTTTTGACCGGGCCTGAGACCGATTTCAAATATGGACTTTCTGTGTTGGATGGTCTTTTTGGAAAAAGGAATTTTATCTCCGCTGTATTGCTTTTCCAATTGTCCGGTTTCATCAATTAGGAATAGATTTACAACATCTGTAATGGGTCGAGCGGTTTCTAAATAATACTGTTTGTACCGGTCTGTTGTGTTTTTCAAGCTGAAGTTCAGCCAATAGTTGTCATTGGAAAATCCCAGATTTTCCTTTAAACTGGAGAGCGGAACAAACTCCAAAGCGGGATTGTTTCTGATTTCCTCAAGGTTATATTCATTTTGTCCGGCCAATAACACTGATGTAATGGGGCGCAGTGAAACGGCCTCCGTGAAATTTTGCTCATCAAGGTTTTGGGCATTCGATACTATGGGAAATGCTAAGAAAAGAATCTTTAGCCAAAAGAACAATCTATGGGGAGTTGACTGGCGCATTAAGTAGGTATTAGTTTGATACCATCCTTTGGGAAGATGATATCAAGTTCGTTGGGTTTATTATATAACGCTTAAGGCCGTACCCTTAGTGTATTTGCCCGCTTGAGGGCGGAAACGATTAGACGTAATCATAAAAAACTTCGATGAACGGTTTTTTTGGGGTGTGCTCGCGTTCTTTTTGAGCTGATTATTGGTCAAGGTTTATTCCCAAAACTGCCATAATTTCTTCAAAACTCCCGGAACTGTTTGTGGACAGGTCGCTGTTTAAGGCAACATCAGCTGGAACCAAAACATAGCGGATACCAACTTTTTCCGGCTCGGATTGAAAAATATTTATGGTAATGGGCTGTCCATCAAAAAAGATTCTAAAGCCTTTAAAGGCTTGGGTTTGATAAGTTGCATTTTCCGGAAATTCACCATAGCTAAAATCGAGGTAATCGGAATTACCATAATATGAAGGTAGCGGCTTTGCATTTGAACCGATTTTGAAATACATCAGGGCAACGCCACCGTTTTCCATGAAAGTGCTTATATTTTCTACCGGGACATCAAAAATGGCATCACCTGTCTCTAGGTTTTTCCAAGTCCAAACAATGGGCATCCAATCCGATACAATCACGTTGGCATTACCGTCCTTGCCATCTTTTCCGGCAGGACCGGTTTCGCCATCTTCGCCATCTTCGCCCGAGCATGAAAGTAACAGGGTAACTAGACTTAATATGGCAATGTGCACGAATTTATTTACGTTAGGGCAAAAAGTTTTCATGGCGCATGTGTTTTTGATCAATTAAAAATAGGATAAGGTCTTCAGCTATTTTTACTCAATTGACGAATGCCCACTTTGGATTGACGAATGCATGCTTTGAAGCAGTTTGTGATCAATTTAGACCGTAACTATCAATAAGGTGCCCAATTTTTTATCGATTTTGATACCGACTGAAAGGAATGGATTGCTTTAGGGACTAAACGCAGAGTTGCATTTCAATATTTATATCATGAAAACGATTGCTTACCTTCTATTTTTAACAATAACTGTTTCGGGCGTTGCCCAATCCACAGACTATAATACCAAAAATGGTTTTGCCGCCCAGGGCTATGATGTGGTATCCTACTTTAATGAAATGCCGTTGGAAGGTAAAAAGGAGTTCTCAACCACTTTTGATGGGACCGATTTTAAATTTCACAGCTCGGAAAACTTGGAAAGGTTTAGATTGGACCCGACTGCTTATCTTCCAGAATATGGAGGCTACTGCGCCTATGCCGTAGCGGTAAACGGCAAAAAAGTAACCGTGGACCCGGAAACTTACGAGATCAGGGAGGGAAAACTCTATCTGTTCTATAACAAGGGAAAAAATAACACGTTGCAATTTTGGCTAAACGGGTCTCCAGAAGACCTAAAAACAATGGCCGATAAAAACTGGGAGAAGATAAAGAGTTGAATATTCTTTCTATCTTATACTCAAATTCATCAAGAAAAACCAAAATCAATAAGTAAACACTATGTTCAAATCCTCTCTGGATACTTTGGAGCAGTTTAAACAAGTGCTGTTGGAACTCCCCAAAGACTGTTATTCCAAACCATGCAGTATTCTTTCCAACGCCAGCATTGGCCAACATACACGGCACATTATCGAGCTTTACCTGTGTTTGATCAAAGGATACGAACTTTCCGATGTTTCTTACGACCGCAGGGAACGCAATTTAAAGATTGAAAAGGATTTAACGTTTGCCCTTGAACAATTGACCTACATACAAACCAACTTGGAAAAGGAAAACAAAAGCATTAAAATATGCTATGAACTGGCCGGTGAGGAAAATACGCTGGATTCCAATTATTTTAGGGAGGTCGTATATAACTTGGAGCATACGATCCATCATCAGGCATTGATCAAAGTGGGCATTAAGCACTTTTCTGCGCAAGAGATTCCCGAAACTTTTGGGGTGGCACCATCTACCATACAATACAGAAAGACATGTGCACAGTAAGTTTTATTTCCTCAGGTGGCAAGCGGTTAATTACCTCCAACCGCGATGAGCATGTTTCAAGGCCTTTGGCCTTGCAGCCACGGGAGGAGACCATCGGTTCGGTAAAGGTACTTTTCCCAAAGGACCCCAAAGCGGGCGGTACTTGGTTTGCCCTTAACGAAAACGGTTCGGTGGCAGTGCTCCTGAACGGAGGTTTTGTAAATCATATTCCTACGGGCGATTATGCTCGGAGCCGCGGCCTGGTGCTTTTGGATGTGATTGCATCCGAGCAACCTTATGATTTGCTTCAGGAGATGGAACTGATTAACATTGAGCCCTTTACTTTGGTTTTGTTCAATGGTGGTTTATTGGAATTTAGGTGGGATGGACATCAAAAATATTTTAGGCCATTGGATGCAACAGAAAACCATATCTGGTCCTCGGCCACCCTTTACAAAGATGAGGTGATTCAACATCGACGGAACCTTTTTCAAAAATTTTTGGATGCAAATACCCAAATAACCGCTAGTAGGGTGATTGATTTTCACTCCAATAATAATGATGATTTTGAAAACGGGTTTATCATTGACCGTGATTCCGGGCTAAAAACCTTTAGCGTGACCCAAGCCGTACTCGATGGGGAGGAAATTGTGATGCGCCACTTGGATTTGCTGAACGATAAATTTTTTGAAGTTCCCTTTTCACCTACACAGCTTACCCTGTAATTGCCATGGTTGCGCTAAAACTGATATGGCATCGAATCACTCATTGGGAATATTGGCCATTTTGGCTGCTCTATTACCCCATGGCCCCTGTTTGGTTGTATTACTCCATTAAGGCGCGTTCCTTGTTCTTTTTTAACGCGGCCAATCCCGGAATGAAAAACGGGGGGATGGCCATGATCTCCAAAATGGAAATTTATAATTTGATTCCAAAGGAATTTATTCCAAAAACGCTCTTTTTTAAAAAAGATGAAGCGGCCGAATCGGCTTTGAAAACGATTCTTGAAGCGGGTATTAATTTTCCTTTTATTGCCAAACCGGACATTGGTATGAAGGCCTTTGGGGTAGAAAAAATCCATAATAAGGAAGAATTCCAGAAATATGTACAGTGGACACCTTCCCATTTTTTGGTGCAAGAGCTGATTCCGTTCCAAAAAGAAGCGGGTATTTTTTATGTTCGCAGACCAGGTGATCCCCAAGGTAAAATAACAGGGATTGTGTCCAAGGAATTTTTATCCATCACAGGCGATGGGCATAGCACTATGTTGGAACTCATCAAAAGTAATCCGCGAAGCCACTTGCAGTTAAAGGTGTTGGAGCAGAAGTTCGGAGCCAAGCTTCAAAATGTATTAAAAAAAGACGAAAAATTTATCTTGGTACCCTATGGCAGCCACACACGTGGTGCCAAGTTTGTGGACATCAGCCATAAAATCAACCCCGATTTGGTAAAGACCATTGATGGAGTCTGTTCCCGAATGAACGGGTTTTATTATGGGCGTTTGGATGTGCTCTATAATTCCTATGAAGAACTTTGCGAAGGAAAAAATTTTAGTATTATCGAAGTGAACGGGGCAGGAGGGGAGGCTACGCATATTTATGACCCCAAACATTCCCTTGCATGGGCTTGGCGCGAAGTGGCACGCCATTGGGGCATGTTGTGCGAAATCAGTATCCAGAACAAAAGGGAAGGCCATCCTTATTTAAGTTTTAAAGACGGTAGGGCCATGCTAAAACAGAATGGCACCTTGCAGTCTCAATTAAGGATTGATTATAGTTAGCTTTCGGTCAAGACCTTTGTTCGGCCATATCTTTCTTCTTTTTTATGGTGCCCATAATAATGGGCGCGTGTATGCGCGAGTTTTCTATGAACCATTTATGGGTTTCCATTCCCCCGCAGATAACACCTGCCAAAAATAGCCCGTCAACATTGGTTTCCATGGTTTCGGGGTCATACGTGGGCAGCCTTTTGGGGTCGTTGGAGAGTTCGATGCCCAGCTTTTCCAAGAATGCAAAATTCGGTTTGTACCCAGTTAGCGCAAGGACAAAGTCGTTTTCCAAGGTAAGTTCTCCCTTGGGCGAATTGATGACGATTTGGTCCGGTTTGATTTCCTTGACGGTGGAATTGTAATATGCCTTTATGCTGCCTTCCTCGATACGGTTGATGATATCGGGCCGTACCCAATATTTTACACGTGGGCCCACTTCTGGTCCCCGAATCACCAAGGTTACCTCCGCGCCTTTGCGCCAACATTCCAACGCCGCATCTATTGCTGAGTTACTTGCGCCGACCACCACCAATTTTTGACTGGCATAAAAATGCGGGTCGTTGTAGTAATGGGATACTTTGGGCAAATCTTCGCCGGGAACGTCCATGGTGTTGGGTATGTCGTAGAAGCCTGTGGCGACCACTACGTTCTTGGATTGGTACTCATCTTTATCTGTCTTTACCAAAAAGGTTTCGTTCTGCTTTTCGGTATCCAGTACCTTTTCAAAAAGATGGATGTTGAGTTGGTTCGAAGTCACGATTCTTCGGTAATATTCCAAAGCTTCGTTGCGTTTGGGCTTGGCCTCCTTACTTATGAAGGGTATCTCGTCTATCTCCAATTTTTCCGAAGAGGAAAAGAACTGCATGTTCACGGGGTAGTTGAACAAGGAGTTTACTATGGGACCTTTTTCTATTATTATATATGAAATGCCCTGTTTTTTGGCCTCAAGGCCGCAGGCGATTCCGATGGGGCCACCCCCAATGATGACAACATCAAATTGTTGCATTACGCTATTTCCTCTTTTAATTTTTTAATGGTTTCGGTAGGATTGGCACTTTTGAAAACAAAACTGCCCGCGACCAAAACATCCGCTCCATGATCTATCAATTTCTTCGCATTGTCCGCATTTACACCACCGTCAATTTCAATCAATGTATTTGCGTTCTTCCGATTGATCAATTCTTTTAAATCGGCCACTTTTTGATAGGTGTTCCCTATAAAGGATTGTCCCCCAAAGCCCGGGTTAACGCTCATCACTATGACAATATCAATATCCTGAATGGTATCCTCCAACAATTTCACCGAAGTATGCGGGTTAATGGCCACTCCGGCTTTCATGCCCTCGGCTTTAATGGCTTGTAGGGTTCTGTGCAAATGGGGGCATGCCTCATAATGAACGGTCAAATGGTCTACGCCCAAATCGGCAAATGTTTTAATGTACTTGTCGGGATCAACAATCATCAAGTGGGTGTCCAACGGTTTTTTTGCATGTTGGGCAATGGCTTGTATCACGGGCATTCCAAAGGAAATGTTGGGTACAAAAACGCCGTCCATCACATCCAAATGGAACCAATCGGCGTCACTTTGGTTCACCATTTCAATTTCGCGTTGCAAGTTGGCAAAATCTGAGGCCAACAATGAAGGTGCAATAATTTTTTTGCTCATGTAAGAATTTGCTCGTTCCCTGCAAAGATAGTGAAATGTTAAAGCAATACCTTATTCCGTTTGATGCCTATTGGGAGTTTTTTGGCAGCACGATCGGGCCATAGACTGCATCCCTGAAGCGTTTGTGAAGGGAACCGTTGTAAGGGAAAATCTGAACAAAGAAGACAGCGGTCAACTCGTTCACCGGGTCTACCCAAAACAGGGTGCTGGCCGCACCATCCCAGAAGAATTCGCCCACAACGCCATTGTTCTCTTCGACCGATGCAGGAGGTTGAATCCGAACGGCAAAATCAATCCCAAAACCCACTTGCCCCTTGCTGGGCAACCAAGACCTATCCGTAATGTTTTCATCCAAATGGTTGGTGGACATCAACTCCACAGTTTGGGGTTCAAGAATTTGCTCTCCATCCAATTTTCCATCGTTGACCAACATTCTGGCAAAGCGCATATAATCGTCTAAGGTGGACGTCAATCCCCAACCGCCTGGTGTCAATGGCCATTTTTTATAGTTGAAAGCATGCGCTTCATCATTGGGGGATTGGTTCAATTCCCCGATTTCAGTTTTGCGATAGGCAGATGACATCCTTGAACGGTCCTCTTTGGGAACAATATAACGTGTATCCGTCATTTTCAACGGGTCAAGAACGTGCTCACGGACATATTCCTGATACGATTGACCCGATATCCGTTCCACCAAAAATGCTTGAACATCGACCGAAGGACCATATTCCCATTTAGCTTCAGGCTGAAACCACAGCGGAAGATTACCCAATTTTTCCGCCATTTGGGGCAAGGTGTTCTCCCAGTTGAAAGGGTCGGCCTTTTTTAGGGCCTCGCTAAATCCTGGAACATCATCTCGAGTGGAAAATCCAGCCGTGTGTCGTGTAATGTCCCGAATGGTGATGGGGCGTTCCAAATCCTCCAATATCATTTCCCCATTAGAATCCACACCTTTGTACACTTTCATATTGGCAAATTCAGGGGCATATTTTTCCAAAGGGTCGTCCAATTGGAATTTGTCTTTGTCATAAAGTGTCATCAAGGCTGTACCGGTAATGGGTTTAGTCATGGAGTAAATCTGTACCAAAGTATTACGTTTCATAGGTACTTTATTTTCCATGTCAGCATAGCCAAAAGCATTGAAGTACACTTCTTTGCCTTTTTCAAAAATCAAAGCCGACGCTCCGGCCACTTCACCATTTTTCACAAAGCTTTGCAAAGTGGAGTCCAATCTGGCCTTTGCCGTTTCCTGAATTACTTTTTTAGAATTTTCCTGACCTATAGCTGTGGATATAAAGGTAGTTACTGTAAGAATATAGAGAAATCTTCTTTTCATGTTGGGTTGAATGTATTTCTTGAATATCAAATCTGTTCATTGCTAGAAAGGTAGCCAATTTATTGGTATATCCTCATTGTTTTAAACTCAATAAAATTGATGTTTGAAATTTCATGAGACTTTTTTGTGAAAAATATATTATACCTGCATTGGAGACGGTAAATTTTATTATTTTCACCGCAATCGATTGCGTTTATCAAATTAAAATGAAAAAAAATAAAGAAGATCTAAGGAGCAAGGAATGGTTTGGCACCAATGACAAAATGGGTTTTGTACACCGTTCCTGGCTTCGGAACCAAGGGTATCCCAATGATATGTTCCAAGGAAAGCCAGTTATCGGTATCTGCAATACCTGGTCGGAACTCACCCCTTGTAACGGTCACTTGCGCGAGTTTGCGGAAATTGTAAAAAAGGGGGTGCTGGAAGCAGGTGGATTTCCACTAGAATTCCCGGTGATGTCCCTTGGCGAAACCATAATGAGGCCTACCACCATGCTTTTCAGAAATTTGGCAAGTATGGATGTCGAGGAATCCATCCGCGCAAACCCATTGGACGGCATCGTTTTGCTCACAGGATGTGATAAAACCACTCCTTCGACCATTATGGGAGCCTGTAGTGTGGACCTTCCCACCATTGTGGTGCCGGGCGGCCCTATGTTGAACGGAAAGTTTCGAGGGGGTGAAATCGGCTCAGGTTCCTTCAATTGGATGATCAAGGAAAAGCAGAAAAAGGACAATTTTACTGAGGAGGACTTTTTAGAGGCCGAAATATGCGCTGCACGAAGCGCAGGGCATTGCAACACTATGGGAACGGCATCTACCATGGCCACCATGGCAGAAGCCTTGGGCTTGACGTTGCCAGGAGCATCGGCAATCCCCGCAGTGGATGCCCGGAAAAAGGTAATGGCGCAACTTTCTGGAAGAAAAATTGTGGAAATGGTCAACCAAGACCTAAAGCTGTCCAAAATATTGACCCGGGAGGCTTTTGAAAATGCAATAGTAGTGAATGCGGCCGTTGGGGGTTCCACCAACTTGATTGTTCATTTACTGGCGATTGCCGGTAGGATAGGAGTTCCTTTGAAACTGGAAGATTTTGATGAGATTGGAAGTAAAATCCCGTTGCTGCTCAATTTGATGCCCTCCGGTAAACATTTGATGGAAGATTATTTTTATGCGGGCGGTCTTCCGGTGGTGTTAAAGGAATTGAAATCAAAATTGCATGAAACCATTACGGTCAACGGCAAGAGCCATCATGAGAATTGCGAAAAATCCATTTGCTACAATGAGGGGGTCATTGCAAAAATGGATGCCCCCTTTCAAAAGGATGCAGGAATTGCCGTTTTAAAAGGAAATCTATGTGAAAATGGAGCCGTTATAAAACCTTCTGCCGCAACTCCCGAATTAATGAAGCATCGAGGTAAAGCTGTCGTTTTTACCAGTATGGATGATTATCATGAACGGGTTGACGACCCAGATTTGGATATAGATGCAGATAGTGTGATCGTTCTTCAAAATGTGGGGCCCAAAGGCTACCCAGGCATGCCAGAGGTAGGTAATGTAGATCTCCCGGAAAAATTGATCATGCAGGGCGTGAAGGATATGGTCCGAATTTCCGATGGACGAATGAGCGGAACGGCATATGGTACCGTGGTGCTTCACGTATCGCCCGAGGCGGCCATCGGCGGCACCTTGGCTTTGGTTAAAAATGGAGATTACATCGAGCTTGATGTGGAAAATAGAAAATTGCATTTGGATGTAACGGACGAAGAACTCGCCAAAAGACGAGCAGCTTGGAAACCGCCCCAGCCCCATACGGATAGGGGTTACGTGAAAATTTACCTGAACCATGTGGAGCAAGCCGACAAGGGTGCGGATTTTGATATTTTGGTAGGTGGTTCTGGCAGTGAAGTAAAAGGAGATTTGCACTGATCATCATAATCTAAACAACCAACCATGTTAGTAGTCTATCTTTTATTGAGCATTGCCCTTATCATCGGTTTGGTCAATTATTTGCGGCTCCACCCATTTTTGGCACTTTTTATGGTGGCCATTTTTTTTGGTTTAGCTGCTGGGATGGACTATCAAATTATTTTACAGACCATAAACGATGGGTTTGGTGGCACACTGGGCAAGATAGGACTGGTCATCATTTTTGGGGTGATTATTGGGGCTTTTTTGGAGAATACAGGTGGTGCCTATGCGCTGGCCGAAGCGGTTCTTAAAGTTGTGGGAAAGAAGCGGGTGCCTACGGCCATGGGAATTTTAGGGTACTTTGTTTCTATTCCCGTTTTTGCCGATAGTGGTTTCATCTTGTTATCCCCGTTAAACAAAAGTCTATCCAAAAAGGCAGGAATCAGTTTGGCAGGTTCGGCCATTGCACTGGCCATGGGTCTTACCATTGCCCATAATCTGGTGCCTCCAACTCCCGGACCCATAGCAGCGGCAGGTATTCTAAACGCTGATTTGGGGCTGGTATTGGCTTTGGCCATTCCAGTGAGCATTGTTGCACTCATTATGGCATTGTTATTTGCGACCAAGTTTGCAGCGCGTACCTATATTGACCCAAATCCGGATATTTCTCAGGAGGATATAGATCTCCGGATGAAAACAGCACCTTCGGCGTTTAAAGCTTCTTTGCCGATTTTGGTTCCCATTGTTTTGATTATGATGAATTCTAGGTTACGGTTGATTCCCTCAGAGGAAATTGCCTCTTGGCAGTCGTTTCTGCTTTTCTTGGGTGAACCCGTCATTGCCTTGGTCATTGGAATGTTTCTGGCATTTGCCTTGCCCAAAAAATTGAATAGGGAATTGATTTCAACGGATGGATGGGTCGGCAAGGCCTTAAAGGATTCCGCAAATATTTTATTGATTACGGGAGCAGGGGGTGTTTTTGGAAAAATGCTTCAAAATTCGGGTATAGCTAGCGTAATGGGTGATGCATTGAGCGACTTGAACCTTAGTTTTTTTCTACCCTTTTTGATTGCTTCAGCCATAAAATTGGCTCAAGGTTCTTCCACTGTGGCATTGATAACAGCAGCTTCCATAGTATTTCCCATGATGGGAAGCCTTGGATTCGTAACGGAAATGGACAAGGCGTTATTGGTAATCTCAATAGGAGCAGGGTCTATGGTGGTCTCTCATGCCAATGATAGTTTTTTTTGGGTAGTGACCCAAATGAGCGGAATGAACATTGCCAAAGGCTATAAACTCCACAGTTTGGGAACTTTGGTGATTGGCTTAACTTCCATAATTTCTGTATTCATCATAAATCTATTTGTAAACTAACGGTATGAAATTATGGCTGAGTTTGAGGAAAAAAATGAATTAATTCGAAGCAGGACAATTTCTTCAATCTTATACCTTTGAAATCCATATTACCTAGGATTTATAGCGTACTTACTAATATTGTTGGATAAATTTAAAGTGATGAATGCAATTACACGGTAAACATCATAATGGTAAATTCACATCTGTATTTTTTTATCTGTTACCTAAAGATATCTTTTAGCTTCATTTACTTAAGCAACTGAAGAAGAAACTAGTCAGTTCATTTTTTGCCCATTCGTCAACTCAAACCACCCATCCATCAATTGACGGTGAATAAATAGGTGGATTATTGTAATATTATCCTGTTTACGAATCACTTACACCTACTCAAATGAATGCTACTATTTTTCAAAGAGGTGCTTTTCCACTCTGTATTGCGATAATATTTTGGTCTTGCGGCAAAGACAATGACCCGCAGCTTCCAAGTGAGATCAACCATGCTCCTGTAATGGAAGAGCAGAGTTTCACAGTATCCGAGAGCTTAGCATCCAATGATGTAATAGGTAAAATAAAGGCGGATGATGAAGATGGGGATTCCCTTACATACAATATTATCTCCAATGATAAAAGCCTCTTCGAAATAACAGGGTCTGGAACTTTGAGCCTGGCTCAAGGTAAGACTCTTGATTTTGAAACCAAAACGCTACATTCTATAATTGTTGGTGTTACCGATAAAAAGAAAAGTACTGAAGCTGAAATTACAATTCAGGTAACCAATAGTAATGACCTTGTTCCCGAGTTTGCACAGGAATCATATGAATTTGAAGTAAATGAAGATATAGTTGAGACTTTCATCATAGGTCAGGCGGTTGCCTTTGATGCTGATAATGATGGTCTTACATATAAAATTGAGGAGAATGACAATACTCTTTTCACCATTGATGAAAGTTCGGGTGAAATACGGTTAAATGAGGGGCAAAATCTCGATTTTGAGACTACTCAGGAACATGTAATTATGATTAGTGTAAGTGATGGGAGTTACAGTGGTATGGTACCTGTCACAATTATAGTTAAAAATGTCATCGATTCTTTAGCCGAGTATTCGGATACCTTTATTACCTCTTGGCAGGTTACCAAAGGAATGACCTTGGCCATTGGTGTTGACCCTAATTACGAGTATGATTTTACAATAGATTGGGGCGATGGTACTCTTGAAGACAAAAGTTTTAATAATAAAACTTCCGTTGACCACACTTATGACAATGAAGGAGTTTTTACGGTAGCCATCCAAGGTAGTTTTCCTGCACTTAACATGTCCAATAGTACAAATATTGGTCGTTTAAGCCTTATTGGAATTGAGCAATGGGGAAATATCGAATGGAAAACGATGGAAACTACCTTTTTTGCATGCGAGAATATGGAATATAATGCAACGGATTCCCCAAACCTATCCAATGTAACCAGTATGCTCGGAATGTTTAATGACTGTAAAAAATTCAATGGAGCTATTGGTGATTGGAAAACTTCCAGTATAACCCTAATGAAGGACACGTTTAGAGGGGCAACTACTTTTAATCAGGATATTGGAACTTGGGAAACAATTAATGTCACAACTATGTCAGGAATGTTTGCTGATTCTGAATTCAACCAAGATATTGGAGGTTGGGATACCGATAATGTTACTAATATGGATTATATGTTTTCTGGTGCAAGTTTATTCAATCAGGACATAGGTGGATGGAATACTGAAAATGTAACATCTATGATAGCGATGTTCCAGCATGCAATCTCTTTTGACAAGGATATTGGAAGTTGGGTTACCGAAAATGTGGTGAATATGAATGCAATGTTTTTCGGGGCTACTTCCTTTAATCAAAATATCGGTAACTGGAATACGGTTAACGTGACCAATATGAATGGAATGTTTTCAAATGCTACTTTATTCAATCAAAGTATTGGGGCATGGGATACTAGCTCTGTGGTATCTATGCTCAGTATGTTTCAGAATGCTGTTTCTTTTAATCAAAATATTGCCAATTGGGATGTTAGCAATGTTATCTCCATGTATCTAATGTTCAGTAATGCTACGTCATTTGACCAAAACTTAGGCAGTTGGAATATTCAAAATATTGGTGGATTGGGTCTAAGCTTTATCTCTTCGGGAATGTCTCCTCAAAATTATAGTGCAACATTGTTAGGTTGGGCAACTCTTGATCAAGGAGAACTAAGTATACCACAAAACATCATTTTAAGAGCACAGGGTCTTAATTTTTGTAATGGAACTGATGGGGAATTAGCAAGAAATACTCTTATTGATACACATAATTGGACTATTTACGATGAAGAAGGAGTAGATTGCCAACTCTAACAGATGGAGGTCAAAAGCTTCTTTTCAAAAATATTCAAGAACCTTTTAAACGAAAAAAACTCCGGTAATCAGCCGGAGTTTATTCATCAATCAAAAAACGAACAGTCATGATAAACTGTTATATCTTACTAAATTACAACTTTCCTGCCAAAAATCAAATTTAAGGATAGTTTAACTGTAATTTCTAGGGTGATTTTTACACTTTATCCCAAATATGTCTTTAAAATCTTACTTCTGGAGGTGTGCTTTAACCTTCGGATTGCCTTTTCCTTGATTTGACGAACCCTTTCTCGGGTAAGATCAAAAGTTTCGCCGATTTCTTCCAAGGTCATGGAATGTTGTCCCGCCAAACCAAAGTAAAGCCTGATAACATCAGCTTCACGAGGGGTAAGGGTTTCCAATGCACGTTCAATTTCGGTACGAAGTGAATCGTGCAAAAGTTCCTTGTCCGGGTTAGGGGACTCACCACTGCGCAATACATCGTACAGGTTGGAATCCTCGCCATCGATCAAGGGTGCGTCCATGGATACGTGGCGACCTGAGTTTTTCAAGGATTGCTTCACATCTTCCACCGTCATGTCCAATTCTTTGGCAATTTCCTCTGCGGATGGTGGACGCTCGTGCGCTTGCTCCAAGAAAGCAAATGTTTTGTTGATCTTGTTGATGGAACCGATCTTGTTCAATGGCAAACGAACAATACGGGACTGCTCTGCCAAGGCTTGTAGAATGGATTGACGAATCCACCAAACGGCGTAGGAAATAAATTTAAATCCACGGGTCTCATCAAAACGCTGTGCTGCCTTGATCAGCCCCAAGTTTCCTTCATTGATCAAATCAGGAAGTGTCAACCCTTGGTTTTGGTACTGTTTAGCCACAGAAACCACGAACCTAAGGTTGGCTTTAGTTAATTTTTCAAGAGCTACCTGATCTCCCGCTTTGATTCGCTGTGCCAACTCTACTTCCTCATCGGCGGTAATCAAATCCACCTTGCCGATTTCCTGCAAATACTTGTCCAACGATGCGGTTTCCCTGTTGGTAACCTGTTTTGTAATCTTTAACTGTCTCATCTAAAAATCCCTTCAAATTAAATTTGTGAACCGGAGCTCAATAGGTTATACGCTCAAAAAGCATAAAAGGTTACATTTTGATTACATTTTTTTTTAAAAATAAAACCCCGGGGTGTTTCCCCGGGGTCATTTTATAGTCTACTAGGATTGTTCTAAAACTAATCCCTTCTTGGCTTTCTATCTCGGTTGCCGCCTCTGCGGTCGCCACCACCTCTACGATCACCACGGTCACCGCCTCTATCGTTGCGCGGTGGACGCTCTTGGTATCCTTCAGGTTTGGGCAACAAGGCTTTTCTTGATACCTTTTCCTTTTTGGTCCTTGGATCAAGACCGAAGTATTTTACATCAAAAACATCGCCCATGTTTACCACATCGGACACGTTTTCGGTGCGTTCCCATGCCAATTCGGATACGTGGAGCAATACTTCGTTCCCTGGGGCTTCGGTATATTCTACCACAGCGCCAAAGTCAAGCATCTTGATGACCTTCACTTCATAAACACTTCCAACCTCAGGTTTGAACATCAACGAATCGATTTTTGCCAATACGGCATCGATACCATTCTGATCTGTACCCAGGATTTCCACAATACCTTCTTCGGTATCAGGGTCCTCATTGATTACAATGGTAGTCTTGGTTGTTTTTTGAAGTTCTTGGATCACCTCGCCACCTTTACCGATCAATGCTCCAATATATTCCCCAGGAATAACTCTGGTAACGATTTTTGGTGCGTAAGACTTCACTTCTGGTCTAGGAGCTTCAATGGTCTCAGTAAGTTTGCCCAAAATGTGCAATCTGCCATCTTTGGCTTGCATTAAAGCTTTCACCAAGATTTCGTATGAAAGTCCTTTTACCTTAATGTCCATTTGGCAAGCTGTGATACCATCTGCAGTACCGGTCACCTTAAAGTCCATGTCTCCCAAGTGATCTTCATCACCTAAGATGTCGGATAGTACGGCGTATTTGCCAGTTTCCATATCGGTAATCAATCCCATGGCGATACCGGAAACAGGCTTTTTCAACTGAACACCAGCATCCATCAATGCCATAGTTCCGGAACATACCGTAGCCATGGAAGAAGATCCATTGGACTCCAACACTTCGGAAACGACACGAACTGTATATGGACAATCGGCAGGAATCATTCCTTTAAGGGCACGTTGTGCCAAGTTACCGTGTCCTACCTCTCTACGGGATGTACCACGAATAGGTCGTGCTTCACCAGTGGAGAAAGGAGGGAAGTTATAATGCAGATAGAATGTTTCCTCACCTTCAAAAGATGGCATATCTATTTGATTGGCCTCTCTGGAAGTACCCAAGGTAACGGTTGCCAATGCCTGTGTTTCACCACGGGTAAAAATGGCAGAACCATGTACGGATGGCAAATAATCCACCTCGCACCAGATGGGACGGATGTCGGTAGTCTTACGACCGTCCAAACGAAGTCCTTCCTCTAGCGTAAGGTTTCTGACCGCCTCTTTTTCGGCCTTGTAGAAGTATTTGGAAACCAAATCTCCAAACTCCTCCAGTTCCTCTTCTGTAAAAGTGGCCTTCACTTCTTCTTTAATGGCATCAAAGGCAGCACTGCGCTCATGTTTGGACGAACCAGCTTTTGCTACGGCATACACTTTATCATACGTAAGATCGTATACCTTCTTTTCAAGATCGGCATCTTCGTTTTCCGGCTCGTATTCACGAACTTCTTTTTTTCCGAATGCTTCGGCCAATTTTTCCTGCGCTGCACATTGTACCTTAATGGCCTCGTGTGCAAATTTGATGGCTTCTACCATTTCCTCTTCGGAAATTTCATCCATTTCACCTTCTACCATCATCACAGAATCCGCAGAGGCACCAATGATCATGTCTATGTCGGACTCATCAAGTTGAGCTCTGGTCGGGTTGATGACGAATTCACCATTTACCCTACCAACACGAACTTCTGAAATGGCACATTCGAACGGAAAGTCCGAAAGTTGAATGGCAGCAGAAGCAGCCAATCCGGCCATAGCGTCGGGCATCACATCTTCGTCGTGCGACATCAACTGAATCATTACCTGTGTTTCAGAATGATAATCTTTTGGGAACAATGGGCGAAGTACCCTATCCACCAAACGCATGGTCAATACTTCGCCATCACTGGGTCTGGCCTCTCTTTTAAAGAAACCTCCAGGGTAACGTCCTGCAGCAGCAAATTTTTCGCGGTAATCTACGGTAAGTGGCAAAAAGTCCACGTCCGAAGCTTTGTAATTGGAGACAACCGTACACAATAGCATACACTTGCCAGATTGGACAACAACAGAGCCATGGGCCTGCTTTGCCAGTTTTCCGGTTTCGATAGAAATCTCTCTACCGTCACCGAGGTCTATGACCTCTTTGAATGTCTTTGGAATCATAAAATTAATCTTACCTAACCCCTAGGGTCAGGCTGTTAAACTTTGGTCTACCGCCATCCGGGCGGTCGGGTTGTGTTGTTGTTGTGTGTGCCTTGGGCACTTGACCAATGAAAAACTATTTTGTAGCTTTTTGTGTTTGCCCGGTTGCCCGGGACTTTTTGTTGAAACAAATTCAACTAAAACAAAGGGGAAGCCGTAGCCTCCCCTTGTGTTTTTATTTTCTAATACCTAATTCCTTGATCAAGGTACGGTATTTTGCAATATCTTTTTTCTTTAGATAATCCAAAAGACTACGTCTTTTACCTACCAACGCTACCAAAGAACGCTCGGTGTTGTAATCTTTGTGGTTTCTCTTAAGGTGTTCTGTCAAATGGTTGATACGGTGCGTGAACAAAGCGATTTGTCCTTCCGTAGAACCGGTGTTGCTCTCAGAGCCGCCGTGTTTCTTGAAAATCTCGGCCTTTACTTCTTTTGTTAAATACATTCCAATATTATTTAAATGATTTTTATGTATTGATTGACCCTCAATCAGCGTGCAAAGATATGCTTTTATTTGAAATCAAAAGACTTATTGAAAATAAACTTTGGATGCGGTTATCCTGATTAATTTTCTACGGTAAAGCAAAAAAGCCCCGAATCCGGGGCTTTTTTTAATTTCTTACAGGTTGATTGGTAATCAAATCGATATACAGATTGATTTTCTTTTTCAAATCCCTGCGGTGGGTAATGAAATCCAAAAACCCATGTTCTTTCAAGAACTCGGAAGTTTGGAAACCATCCGGAAGGTCTTTTCCTGTAGTATCCTTTACAACCCTTGGTCCTGCAAAACCGATAAGTGCTCCTGGTTCCGCAATGTTGATGTCTCCCAACATGGCATAAGAGGCTGTTGTTCCTCCGGTAGTTGGGTCGGTACACAATGAAATGTAAGGTATTTTTGCATCGGCCAATTGGGCCAGCTTGGCTGATGTTTTCGCCAACTGCATCAAAGATAGTGCGGCTTCCATCATACGGGCTCCCCCGGATTTGGAGATCATCACAAATGGAATCTTCTTTCTTTTGGCAACATCTATCGCGCGTGAAATTTTTTCACCTACCACACTTCCCATCGATCCTCCGATAAAAGCAAAATCCATACAGGCCACAACAATATCCTTGCCCTCGGATTTTCCCACGGCTGTTCGAACAGCGTCTTTTAATCCTGTTTTTTGCTGGGCTGCTTTTAAACGATCGGAATATTTTTTGGTATCCTCGAACTTCAAAGGGTCCTTGGCGGTCATTTTTGTGTCAAGCTCACGGAACTTGTTGTCATCAAAAAGAATCTCAAAATATTCTTTGCTTCCTATTCGTACGTGATAATCATCTTCTGGACTTACATAAAAGTTTTTGGCCAGATCTTCGGCCTCGACAATCTTACCGGTAGGGGATTTGTACCAAAGTCCCTTGGGGGTGTCCTTTTTTTCCTCCGTGGCGGTCTGTATTCCTTTTTCCTTTCTTTTAAACCAAGACGACATGCAATCAATATTTAGTTAGACAAAGGCTTACAAAGTGTTTACGTTGTTCAGGTCCTCGAATGCCTTTTTAAGACGGGCAATAAAGGTTTTTTCCCCTTCTCGAAGCCATACACGTGGATCGTAGTGTTTTTTGTTGGGTTGGTCATCACCATCAGGATTACCGATCTGCGCTTGAAGGTAATCCCTCTTTCCTTGGATATAATCGCGAACACCTTCCAAGAATGCGTATTGCAAATCGGTATCGATGTTCATTTTGATTACGCCGTAACCGATGGCTTCCCTGATCTCTTCCACAGTGGAACCGGAACCTCCGTGAAATACAAAATCGATATGGTTGTGCTCCACTCCGTATTTTTCGGTGATGAACTCTTGGGAGTTCTTTAGGATTTTTGGAGTCAGTTTTACGTTTCCTGGCTTGTAAACACCGTGTACGTTACCGAATGCGGCGGCAATGGTGAATCTTGGGCTTACTTTGGAAAGTTCTTCGTAAGCGTAGGCCACTTCTTCTGGTTGGGTGTACAATTTGGAATCGTCCACATCGGTATTGTCCACACCGTCTTCTTCACCTCCGGTAATTCCCAACTCTATTTCCAAGGTCATATCCATTTTGCTCATGCGCTCAAGATATTTCTTGCAGGTTTCAATGTTTTCTTCGATCGGCTCTTCGGAAAGGTCGATCATGTGCGAACTGAACAATGATTTGCCAGTTTCTTTATAATGTTTTTCGCTGGCGTCCAAAAGCCCATCGATCCAAGGCAATAATTTTTTGGCGCAGTGGTCGGTGTGAAGGATTACGGTGGCACCGTAAGCTTCGGCCAATTGATGTACGTGTTTTGCTCCGGCTACTCCTCCCAGAATTGCGGCTTTTTGGTCTTCGTTGGATAATCCTTTACCTGCGTTGAACTGGGCACCTCCGTTAGAGAATTGGATGATAACGGGAGAGTTCAATGTGGCAGCGGTTTCCATAACGGCGTTGATGCTATCGGAACCGATCACATTTACCGCAGGGAGTGCGTATCCGTTTTCTTTTGCGTGGTTGAAAATTGCCTGTACTTCATCACCGGTAGCGACACCGGGCTTGATATTGTGGGACATAGTTATATTGGTTTCGAATTAAATAGGGAACAAAAGTAATAAATTATTTGCTCTAGAAAGGATAATTGATCCCGATGTTGAAGACGGCCTGTTTGAAGTTGTAGCCGTCGAACCATCTGTCGGAACCAACTTTGGCAGGATTATAGGCCTTGAACCCCACATCCAACCTAAAAACAAAATAGGTAAAATCGTATCGTAGGCCTACCCCGGTGCCCAGCGCAATGTCGCCCAAGGAGGAGAGCCCTGTAAAGACTGCATCGGGATTGGTTTCACTGTCAAAAACATTCCAAATATTGCCGGCGTCCGCAAATAATGCTCCTTTTACATCACCTGCGATCGGAAACCTGTATTCTAGGTTCATGGCGAGTTTTAGGTTGGCTTCGTTAAAGTCGTTGATGTTGTCCGTGCTTCCCGGTCCAAGCTCGTATGCGTTCCATGCACGGTTATCGTTGGAGCCCCCTGCAAAATAACTGCGAACAAAGGGTATGTTGTCCGAATTGCCATATGGGACGGCCAGACCGGAGAAACTCCTAAAGGCGATTACTTGCGAACCTCCAATTTCCCAGTGCCTAATATAATCGAACTCGGTTTTTACATATTGGGAATAGGGAACGCTGAACACCAGATGTTGACCGTTGGGGTTTTTATTGAAGGGTATTATGTTGGTAAGAAGCGAAAGCATGGCCCCTGCACTTTCTACTTTTATACGGTACTGATAAAAATCGAGGTCGTTTATGCCCGATTTACTGTTTTTGGTGTGGGTGAAATTGGTTGCGAAGATAAGGTTGTTCTCCGTTAACCTTCTGCGCCTTTCCTCGATGCTGTTCACCAACTCCTTGTCGTCTGGGCTTACAGGAATGGAATCGTTCAATATATTGCGAACAAAATCATTTGCCCCGGTCGGAATGTCCAATACCGGCTCGTCATCCTCATTTTCCAATGGTCTAAAGTATTGCGCATATTGGGGGTCGTCCTGAAAATTGTCGGCAACCCTGTTCAGGTTGGAAAACGTATTTCTATAAACGTTGTAAAAGTTATCCGGATTTACGTTTCTTACAAATTCCACGTTGAGCAGCTCAATGTTATTTTTTAACCGTTCCGAAGGTGACCAGTTAAAGGATAGCATGGAGTTTAAGGATTGTTTGTCCAAACCTATGTTTTTCTGAAAGTTGGTACCTGCGGAAAGCCTGGTCTGCGGCAACATGTAATATGGGATTATATTTTCTGTATTGAACGGGAGCCAAATCCGCGGGAAAATAATATTTACATCCCCGCCCAACTCTGAAGTAAACGTTTCGTTGGACAACGAAGCGTCGCTCAACAAACCAACGGACCCCCTTGCCGAGACGTTCAAGGTCTCTGCGCCTCCAAAAACGTTCCTTGTGATCACCGAAGCGCTAAAGGCCGTTCCCACTTGTTGAATGTTTGAGTGGGTAATGTCAAAATTCAGATTAAGGGAATATTTCGGCTTGGCCGCCAAATAAATGTTTGTTTCCAGTTGTGTTTGGGTGGAATCAGGCAAAAACTCTATGTTGGGATACTTGAACGTATTAAGGTTGGTAATCTGCCTGTAGCTGCGTATTCGGTCCAAATCGCGGTAAACACTGTCCTTTTCAAAGAAAATGGCATCGGTGAGCGCCTTTGGCCTGTACCTGAGCTTTCCGCTGTAGTAGATATTGTAGTTCTCGTGCTGCAGACTTTTTAGGGAATCTGTGTTTCCATTGATATCGTAATCCGCATAAATGTTGATTTCCTTGTGCCGTGCCACTTTATAGGGCATGTTGGTATCGGTACTGTCATTTGTGCTTCGAAATTTTTTGATGTTCAGTTCAACATCCATCAACTGATCGTCCGAAGCAAGTGTGGTATCCCTGAGAATACTGTAGTTGATCGAGCTTTCCTGAAAGTTATATACGCCCGAATTCCTAAAAAGGGCGGTGAGGCGCTCCCGTTCCAAGGTAAAATTGCTCAAATCGAATTGTTGCCCTTGCCTTACGAAACTCCATCTTACCGATTGATTATAAATGGAATCCAGTTCCGGAGAGGTGATGTTTTTTTGTATCGTATCTACAATGTAGGGCTTGTTCAAGGTTACGCGGTACTCTATTTCCGCCTTTTTTGCTTTTTTGCCCTGGACAATCTCATACTCCCCGGTATTGTTAAAGTATCCCTTGGTATTGTAGTAGGAACGGAGCCTGTCTATGGATTTATTGGTTTTTGCCGTATCAATTATGGCAGGAGGCTCTCCGATTCTTTTTAGGAATTCGCTGTAACCTTTCACCAAAAAAGATTCCCGTAATCTGTTCACCTGTTTTTCGGATAGCAGATTGTTCAGTCGTTTTTCCCTTTTCTCCTTTCGGTTTAACCAGTCTTGAAAAGAGGAATCGGGATTTTCCTTGGCCAGATTGTAAAGATTCAATTTTAAGGGATAGCCAAGTACGCTGCTATTGGGTTTTTGGCTGATCAGGCCTTTGATTTCACTGCTTGCGACTTTCTCCCCATCTACCAAAATGGTGTTCTTGGTGAGCAATAATTCATCCTCCCCGACCTTTTTTAAGGTATTGCAGCCAAAAATACCGAGCAAAAGCAACAATAATCCTATTTTTGCCCAGTTGCCCCTTACACCAAAATAACCACTCATAGAAGCCAAAAATACACGATTTAGATGGTTACAAAAAACCAAATCAAACTAGTTGTTAGCCTAAAGCAAAAAAAGTACCGATCTCAACATCGGCTATTTGTTGTAGAGGGTGAAAAGTTGGTCAATGAATTGCTTGGAGCAGGATTGAGGCCCTATCAAATTTTTGTGTCAGATACCAATTTGCTCGAAGAATTCGACCAGGCCGAGCTGGTTGCCGCCAAAACGCTTAAGCAAATGAGCAGCTTGACACATCCTAGTGGCGTACTCGCTGTTTTTAATATGATGGCTCCCGAAGAGGGGCATACTGCGGATTGGACCTTGGTATTGGATGCCGTTAGGGACCCGGGCAATCTGGGAACCATCATCCGGCTTTGTGATTGGTTCGGGATAGAACGATTGGTGTGCTCTAAAGATACCGTGGACTGTTATAACCCTAAAGTGTTACAGGCCACTATGGGCTCCATTGCAAGGGTGGGTATTGTATATACTGATTTGGAGTCTTTCTTGAGTGAAACAGATGTACCGGTGTACGGTGCTTACATGGACGGCGAACCGGTCTATGGTTCCAACCTACCTGAAAAAGGGATTTTGGTAATGGGCAACGAGGCCAATGGCGTTTCTTCCGAGGTGGGGAAATTCATCACGCATAAAATTACCATTCCCCAATTTGGTGCCACTACGGCGGAAAGCTTGAATGTGGCCACGGCCACCGCAATCCTTCTGAACGAAATTCGTAGAAGGTAGTTATTCAAAAGTAAAATTGATGAAGATTCCGCGCGTTCGCATGGCAGCGATATTTCCCGTCCAAGGGCTGTTGGGGTCGGCGTCGGGCACCAACTCGTCCGTAAGGGCAAAAACGCCTCTGATGGACGGAGTGAACTTAAAATATTCGGTGTAGAAATCAATCCCAAAACCAACTTCGTACCCGTACACATTTTGTTTCATCCTAAATTGCCCACTACTATTGTCGTCCAGACTATCTTCGTTGCTCCCTAAATTGATGGAGGTATACACACCGCCAACTATAAATGGTCTCCAGTTTCCGATTCTTCGGGTGCTTGCCTTGAGCAGTAAGGGGAATCGAATGTAGGTGGAGCGGACCTCGCGAAGCGCGTCGTTCTCGGTGGTGAACCCAGGGAAGCCCAAAGTCCTTGCCGTATAGAGCAGACCTGGCTCAAAACGGGCGTCCAAAAATTCGTTTATTCTAAGCTCTCCTATCAGGCCAACGTTGAACCCAAGGCTTTTATCGACCAATATATCCTGACCAATATCATCCTTGTACTCAAATTGAAAATCATATTGGTTGAACCCAAGGTAATATCCCCAGTTCAAAAATTTCTTGTCCTCGTTCTGAAGGTTGAGGATGGGGTCACTTCCAAATTGGGCAACGGCCGATTGGTTCGATACTATGATAAGTCCAAATAGGATCAGGAGATTTTTCATCAATCTATTTTGAAGCAACATAAATGGATGCTACACCCATTGTCTGTGGTTTGTTCTCT
This sequence comes from Flagellimonas oceani, assembly GCF_011068285.1. NCBI lineage: Bacteria > Pseudomonadati > Bacteroidota > Flavobacteriia > Flavobacteriales > Flavobacteriaceae > Flagellimonas > Flagellimonas oceani. The sequence goes on from NZ_CP049616.1 coordinate 237,743, forward strand.
ATTCCTATAAACCCAATTTTCTTCAAAATATTGTTGAAAGCCTCTCCATGAGGAAAAACTGAGGCCGATTCGCTCAAATATTTGTAAGCGGACCTATCTTTTGAAAATAAATTGCCAATCGAGGGCAGTACATATTTGGTGTAGATTTGATAACCTTGTTTAAACGGTGTCTTTGTGGGGACCGAGGTTTCTAAAACAACAAAATGACCTTCGGGCTTCAGGACCCTGTAGATTTCTTCCAGTCCTTTTTCCAGATTTTCAAAATTACGTACACCAAAGGCAACCGTGATAGCATCGAAAGAATTATCCTCAAAAGGAAGATTTTCGCTATCGCCAACGACCATTTCGATAGTGTTCTGTAAATTCTTGTGGGCCACTTTCTTCTTTCCGACTTCCAACATTCCGGGAGAAAGGTCGAGGCCAACAATGTTTTTTGCCCCTGTGTTTGCCATGGCGATGGCGAGATCTCCGGTGCCGGTAGCTATATCGAGAATGGAATCGGGGGATTTCTCCTTTAAAAAAGCCACTATTTTCTTGCGCCATTTAATATCTGTTCCAAAGGAAATAACACGGTTGAGCCCATCGTAGTTTCCCGAAATGTTATCGAACATTTGCTTTACTTGCTCCTTTTTGCCGAGCTCAGATTCTTTGTAAGGTTTTACCTTTTCCGACATAGCTTTTATTTGCTGGCAAATATACAACTTAGGTTAGGGGATGCGGACAAAAATATTTGTGTAATTTTGCCCTCCAAAGGGATTTATTTTCCGTATTTGGTTAAAAGTATGGAGTTTACGTATAGCATACCATTCTTAGTATCGGTTGCAGCGTGCAAACCGAAATTTTTTAAGAACACATCCTATTCTATTCAATGAGAATAATTATTGCAGGTGCTGGTGAAGTCGGGTTTCATTTGGCAAAACTATTGTCCTACGAAGCACAGGAAATCACGTTGATCGATACCGATAAGGAACGACTGTCCTATGCGGATACCCATTTGGATATACGCGTGCTGCGAGGGGATGCCACATCGATACAAGTGCTACAGGATGCCGATGTCGACGGCTCCGACCTGGTGATAGGGGTTACCGCTTCGGAGACCACCAATCTAACCCTTTGTGTGCTGGCAAAACAATTGGGGTGCAAGCGTACCATGGCCCGGATTTCGAACACGGAGTTCATGGACAACAGGGAACTGATCAAGTTTGAACAGTTGGGAATCGATGAACTGATTTCCCCCGAGCGGCTTGCCGCCACCGAAATACAGTTAATGCTGAACCAGTCCGCCTTTAACGACACCTATCAGTTTGAAGAAGGATTGTTGACCATGTTCGGTGTCATACTTCCCAAAACCGCACCTTTTGTGGGCAAGATGGTGAAGGAAGCAGCACGGATTTTTCCCGAACTCAACTTTATGCCCATTGCATTGCAACGAAAAGGCACCCAGTTTACCTTGATTCCTAGGGGTGATACTGTTTTTAAAGAAGGTGACCAAGTGTATTTTATTACATCGGATAAAGGAGTTGAAGAACTCTACAAGCTCTCGGGAATGCAAAAGCAGGAGATTAAAAATGTGATGATTCTCGGAGGAAGCAAGGTCGGGTACAAAACGGCCCGTGACCTTTGCAACAAAAAATTCAACGTAAAGCTTATCGAGAAAAATAAGGAAAAGGCCTTTGATATCGCCGACGAATTGCCACATGCACTTGTCATCAATGGGGATGGGCGAAATGTAGAGCTGTTGGAAGAGGAGAGTCTGGAGTCCATGGATGCGTTTATCGCGGTAACGGGCAATTCCGAGACCAACATTATGTCGTGTTTGGTGGCCAAGAACAAGAAAATCAAAAAGACGATTGCCTTGGTGGAGAACATGGATTATTTCCAGTTGTCACATTCCATTGGTGTGGATACGCTCATCAATAAAAAACTGCTTGCGGCTAACAGCATATTCCGATATATCCGAAAAGGGGAGGTGCTCGCACTCACCCGTCTGAACAATTTAAATGCCGAGATCTTGGAGTTCGAGGTGAAGGCGTCGTCGTTGGTGAACGGTGAGATTATCCGAGAGCTCAATTTTCCTAGGGAAGCGAGCATAGGCGGTGTTATCCGCAATGGAGAAGGAATCATTGCGTTGGGTGATTTTAGGATTGCCGAAGGCGATAAAGTGGTGGTCTGTTGTCTGCCCAAAGCCATACCACGGATAGAAAAGCTGTTCCTCTAATGAAGCTCAATACACGTATCATCATCCATATCATGGGGCTTTTGTTGCTTTGCAATGGTTCCTTTATGCTCTTGGCGGCATTGGCCAGCGGCATTTATAAAGATGGCGCCACCATGGACATCATGTTGTCCGCCATTGTAACCATGCTTTTTGGGATGATGGCCATGTTCTATACAAGGGGGCATAAAAAGGAGGTCAAAAAGAAGGAAGGATATATCGTGGTGACCTTCGGCTGGATAGTGATGTCCATTTCAGGAATGTTGCCCTATCTTTTTTCAGGTTCCATTCCATCCATTACAGATGCTTTTTTTGAAACCATGTCCGGTTACACCACAACAGGAGCATCCATATTGGACGATATAGAAGCGCTTCCCGAAGGTATTTTGCTATGGCGAAGCCTTACCCATTGGATCGGGGGAATGGGAATCATTGTTTTGGCCATTGCCATTTTACCACTTTTAGGTATTGGGGGCATGCAGTTGTTCAGTGCCGAAGCGCCAGGCCCCGGCGGGGACAAGCTCCACCCTAGGATTACGGATACGGCAAAGAGGCTTTGGCTCATTTATTTTGGGTACACGGTCTTGGAAACCCTGCTGCTAAAATTTGCGGGGATGTCCTTTTTTGATGCCATAAACCATGCCTTGGCCACGATGTCCACTGGAGGGTTCTCCACTAAAAATGCCAGTTTGGCCTATTGGAACGATTCTCCAATAATCCAATACATCATCATTGTTTTTATGTTTTTGGCGGGAAGCAACTTTGTACTCAGTTATTTTGCACTGACCGGCAGAGTGAAGCGTGTTTTTCAAGATGAAGAATTCAAATACTATTTTGGGTTTGTGGCCATCTTTACCATTTTGGCAACGCTGGGCGTTTATTTTAAAGCGGATGTCCCTGTATCGGATTTCCATCCTATGGTTTGGGGCAAGGCGGAAAGTGCCTTTAGGCATACCTTGTTCCAAGTGATAGCTGTGATCACCACAACGGGCTTTGTTTCGGCCGACTTTACTTCGTGGACCCATTTCTTGACCGTTTTCTTTTTCGGTTTGATGTTTCTAGGAGGTTCCGCAGGTTCAACGGCAGGTGGAATCAAGGTGATGCGGCATTTATTGATTATCAAGAACGGTATCCTGGAATTTAAACGTACACTGCACCCCAATGCGGTGATTCCTGTTCGCTACAATCAAAAAACCGTTACGGAGCACATCGTATACAATGTGGTGGCGTTCTTTGTCCTCTACATGTTGCTGTTTATTATCGGCTCTTTGGTGCTTGGTTTTCTAGGGTTGGATTTTGTTTCCGCGGTAGGTGGTTCAGCTTCATCGCTGGGGAACGTTGGGCCCGCTTTGGGCAGTTTGAACCCGGTTAGCAATTATAATAGTCTTCCAGCGGCAGGAAAATGGTGGTGTGCCTTTTTAATGCTTTTAGGGCGTTTGGAACTGTTCACCGTTTTGATTGTGCTTACCCCATACTTCTGGAAAAAGACCTAATAAAAAAACCTCTCAAAGTAGACTTCAAGAGGTTTCTAATTTATTATGAATAGCTGAACTTGCTTCAGCATATCCTGTTTTTATATTAAAGTACAGCCTTTATTCTTGAAATGGCTTCTTTTAGTTCTTTTTCTGATGCAGCGTAAGAAATACGGATGCAGTTCGGGTTTCCGAATGCTTCACCGGTCACTGTGGCCACATTCGCATGTTCCAATAGGTACAGTGAAAAATCCGATGCATTGTTGATGGTGACGCCCTTTAAGGTCTTTCCAAAGAAAGCTGATATATCGGGGAATACATAAAACGCACCCTCGGGAACGTTGAGGTTAAATCCTTCTATTTCACCCAAAAGATCTAGAACAAGGTCCCTTCTTTCGTGGAACTTGTCGATCATAAATTGGATTTTGCTCACGGGGGCGTCCAATGCCGTGATAACGGCACGTTGGGCAATGGCGTTGGCGCCACTGGTTACCTGACCTTGCAATTTAGTGCATCCCTTGGCAATCCATTCCGGGGCGCCAATGTAACCGATACGCCATCCGGTCATGGCAAATGCCTTGGATACACCGTTCACGGTTACTGTTCTTTCGTACATACCATCAATACCTGCGATACTTGTATGGCCGCCTTCTGTAAAGTTGATGTGCTCATAGATTTCGTCGGAAACAATATAGATGTCAGGATGTTTTTTCAATACCTCTGCCAAACCTTCCAACTCTTCCTTACTGTAAACGGAGCCACTGGGATTACAGGGAGAACTGAACCAAAGCATTCTTGTTTTTGGAGTAATGGCGGCTTCCAGCTGTTCTGGCGTCATTTTAAAATCGGTGTCGATTTGGGTAAGCACCTCTACGGGAACACCCTCGGCCAATTTTACAATGTCGCTATAGCTTACCCAATAGGGCGCTGGCAATATAACTTCGTCCCCTGGGTTTAGGACCACCATGGCCACATTAAAGAGCGATTGCTTTGCCCCTGTGGAAACCACAATTTGGTTTGCACCGTAATCCAGGTTGTTATCCCTTTTGAATTTATTGGAAATTGCCGTCTTTAGCTCAGCGTAACCATCAACAGGGGTGTAGCTGCTATAATTTTCGTCAATTGCCTGCTTAGCGGCATCCTTGATAAAATCTGGAATATTGAAGTCGGGTTCCCCCAAGCTCAGACCGATGATATCCTTTCCTTCATTTCGTAATTCCCGTGCTTTGGCTGCCATGGCCAAAGTTGCTGACGTGGACATGTTCTTGATCCTGTCAGATAGATGGTTGCTCATTGATGCTTCGTTTTTTACTGATATTGGAGTGCTGGCTTTTTGCCCAGTTCCTTTAAGTGTTTGAAGTGCGAAATTATGGCTTTTCTTGTAGTTTTATATTCGTGGTACGGTAAATTGAACTCCTGAGCGGTCTGTTTCACAATTTTGGAAATATTTGTGTAATGGATGTGACTGATGTTCGGGAAGATATGGTGCTCCACCTGATGGTTCAATCCGCCGGTAAACCAGTTTACTATTCTGTTTTTGGTGCCAAAATTTACCGTGGTGAACAACTGGTGAATGGCCCATGTGTTTTTCATGTTTCCAGCTTCATCCGGAAGAGGGGTTTCCGCGTGGTCCACAATGTGGGCCAACTGGAATACTACACTTAGAATCACACCGGCAACGTAGTGCATAATAAAGAATCCAAGCAATACTTGCCACCATGCGATATCGACAAAAACCATTGGGAGTACAATCCAGATGGTCAAATAAATCACTTTTGTGATCACCAAAGTACTCCAGTTGATTACCGGGTTGGGAAGTTTTCCGTAGCTCAACTTCCTCTTCATGTAACGGTACATCTGCTGGAAATCCGTGGTAATGGCCCAGTTAAAGGTCAACAATCCATAAAGGAAAATAGAGTAGTAGTGCTGAAATTTATGGTGCTTTCTCCACTCGGCATGTTTGGAGAATCTTAAAACGCGTCCGGCTTCCATATCCTCGTCATGTTCGTGGATGTTGGTATAGGTATGGTGCAGTACATTGTGCTGTACTTGCCAGTTGTAAACATTACCGGCCAAAATGTAGATGCTGCTCCCCATCAACTTGTTCACCCATTTTTTGTTGGAATATGCGCCGTGGTTTCCATCGTGCATAACGTTCATTCCAACTCCGGCCATTCCTACGCCCATTGTTATGGAAAGTAGCAAGTAGCCCCAAAAAGGGAGGTCAAGGGTCAACATTAAAAAGTAGGGGGTCAAAAAAATGGCAAACATCACAATGGTTTTCAAGTGAAGTTTCCAGTTCCCGGTTTTCTTAAGGTCGTTTTCTTTGAAGTATTCGTTTACTCTCTTGTTCAGTGTTCTGAAAAACTGTGCTGAATCTCTTCTTGAAAACCGGACGGTATTCTTATCCATAAAAAAATATTTTTACAAAGGTAACTAAAAAGCTTTTTTAGAGTTACAACCTTTTGTTAGAACGGTGTTAAGGTCTATAAAAGTATTAATTTTGTCAAAATTAACTTCTATCCTATGAAAGCGGAGCTCATCTTTAAATATTTTACGACGCTCAACCAAGAACAGAAAGAACAGTTTGCCAAATTGGAAGGGTTGTACCAGGACTGGAACCAAAAGATAAATGTGGTTTCCAGAAAGGATATTGATGAGCTGTACCTTCGACATGTGTTGCATTCGTTGGGGATTGCCAGGGTTCAATCCTTTAACGAGGGGTCGGAAATTTTGGATGTCGGAACCGGAGGCGGCTTTCCGGGTATTCCGTTGGCCATCATGTTCCCAAACGTGAAATTTACCCTTGTGGATGCCATCGGAAAAAAAATAAAGGTGGTCAACGAAGTGATAGAGGGACTGGGTTTGGAAAATATTGAGACCCATCATTCAAGGGTCGAGGAAATTCCCGGACAATTTGATTTTATTGTCAGTAGGGCCGTGGCAGCAATGCCAACATTTGTACATTGGACCAAGGGGAAGGTTAAAAAAGAATCCGCCCATCAGCGAAAAAATGGCATACTTTACCTGAAGGGCGGAGACCTTACGGAAGAGCTGAAGGGTTACGAAACCGTTCAGACCTTCGATTTAAACGAATATTTTGAGGAGGATTTCTTTGATACCAAAAAAGTGGTGTACTTACCTCAGAAGTATAAAGGATAGCTTAAATGCTGTACATCCTTTTATATACCAACCTACATTTTCGGGCATAATCCTTGGCGTATAGCCATAATTGCTGATATTTTTTGATCATCAATTTCCCCCATCCATTACTTCTAACTGTCATAACTAATTGATTTAAGGTAAACAAAGATAAATATATTACGTTTAGTTTACAATTAGTTAACGTTAAATTTACATTTAAATTATGCTTTGATAGATTATTTTATTGTTAGTCATTTGAAAAAAGGATGTTAAAGAGGGTTTTTGTAAAGTTCGGTCTAATCCAATTTATCGAATGTTTTGCCATTTTGCTCTAACCGATAACCTGTTATCGCTCCCGATGCATTCCTTAAGAAATACACATATTCACTGTCTACATCCGAGAAAACATCGTCGTTTTCATGGTAAATGGGATAAAACAGATGGTCGATTTCAACTTCTAGATTCCCTTGGTGCTTGTTGTATCTTAATTTGAATGTTGTATCATTTTTGTATTGATAAACGCCCTCAAAATCCTGAAAAAATCCTTCCTGTTTTGTATTGGCATATGGATTCGATTCCGATAAGAGGAGCCCGTTGCCCATGTTCCAGTTGTCATATTCCATATAATAAGCGGTTCTTTTGGCTGCGTTTATGCCCTGTAATTTGGCAACGATATGCAGGGCACCGTCGATTCCGGCCGAAATCCCTGCCGTGGTGATTACCTCACCGTTGTCCACATATCTAACATTTTTACGTACATCCACTTCGGGGTAGTTCGTTTCCAGATCGGAAAGAGCGTTGTGGAATGTTGTGGCTACTTTTCCATTAAGTATGCCCGCTTCGGCCAATACAAATGCACCGGTACAGACCGAGAAATGGTACTCAATATCCTCTTGTTTTTTTACCCATGCAATTACCTCTTCGTTTTGGGAAGCGGCCTGCGAATTCCCTCCAAAAAAGGCCAATATATCCGCTTTTGGAGCATCCTTTATACTATAGTCGGGAACCACGGTTAAAATGCCTTGCGATTTAATGGGGTCTTTGGTGGCCGATACGGTAAAAACCCGATATCCGGCATAACTGAATACTTCCATAGGTCCTGCAAAGTCCAATACTTCCACCCCATCTTGAAGGTAGAAGGCAATGGTTTTGGATGTTCCTTTCTGTATCAGCGGCATATTGCAATGCTCGCAGACCCCGGGAGCATCATGGGTAACGTTGTCACATTCACTGTTGCAGGGCGGACATATGTATTCGGTGTTGGATTCTTTGGTGCTTTGGGCCATGGTCGTTACGGAGATAAAGCAAATTACTAAACGTGCTAACTGTTTCATTTTTTTAGACTGATGATTTCTTCAAAATTAGAAAGTTCGCTATCGACCTGAAAGGACAATTATGCTCAGTTTTGAGACACCTACGCACCTAATTTTTGGAACTTACCTCTGGTGCTTTTTTAATAACGCCCTTAATTGGTTGCTGCTTTTAAGTCCGCAGGCCTGTGCTGCGGCGCTTATCTTGGAGCCATTGGAAAGTAGCTGTGTTGCACGCTCCGTACGCAATTGGTCCAAATAATCTCCAATTGTAATTCCAGTAGTGTTTTTAAACAGGCGGGTAAGGTTCCTGCGGCTCATATGAACCGTTTCGGCGAGGGTTTCTACCTTGACTTTTTCTTCGAGATGCTGTGACAGCAAATCCTGGACCATGTGGATTCTATTGTCCAAATGATTCCTGTAACGCAGGTAAATGCTTAACTGTGGATCTTTTGGGGTGCGTCGCGAATAAATCACTACTTCTTTTGCAATTTTAGAGGCAAAAACGGGTCCCAAGAGTTCTTCTATTATATAAAGGGCCAAATCTATACCGGATGAGACGCCGGCACTCGAGTAGATGTTTCCATCTTTTACGATCAATCGATCGCTTAGGACTTTGGTCCTTGGGAATCTATTCTTAAAATCTTCAATGTACTTCCAATGCGTAGTGCATTCTTTTTCATCTAAAACACCAGCCATTCCCATAAGGTAAGCCCCTGTGCAGACCGAACAGATTTTGACGCCGGTTTTATTTTGGGTTTTGAGCCATTCAAAGAACAGGGAGTGCTTCTGTTTGAATTGTTCGGACAACAATAAATGGGATTCCAAACCCGGAATAAACAAAAGATCTTCTTTGTTTAATCGGTAGCGCTCAAAGAATTCTAAATTGCCCATGGATATACCTGCGCTGGATGATTGTTGTAAATTTTTGTCCAAACTCAAATAATGGACATCGATGTCGGCTCCATATTCTTTCGCTTCATAAAACAGTTGAGCAGGACCGGCAAAATCCAAAAGTTGTACCTCTGGGGGAATCAAAAAGAAGACTCGGAACTTGGTTTTGTAGTTCATTTTTTTTGATAAAGGTCATCGATGTCGGTGATGGAGATATCAACAAGTAGCTTTCCCATTTTGGCACACACCAAATTGAAGAATGTTTCACCTTTTTCTTTGGTCGCCTTGCTGGGGTCGCCAACCCCTGTATCTTGGGTCACTTTGGACCAAGGCCGTTCGGTCCATGCCCAGCCTTCGGAAAAGGCGTTGATTTTGTTTTTGAGTTCTTTGCCTTCTCCCCAATCTTCTTTTGGAAGTACCAGGTTGGGCGTTAAATGCAGGATAAGGCTGGTCTCCATTTCATCGGCATGGTCGCCCGGTTTTTCAAATACGCCCGAATCATTGCCAAGTTTGAACCAGTTGGTAACACAAAGGAACATTTCAGGGAAAAGAAGCCCGAGTTCCCTGATGATGGCCTTCCAATTATTGCCTCCATGGCTGTTCAATATCATAAACTTTTTTATGCCCTGTCGATCCAATACAGTAATCAAATCCTTCAAGATGGCAAATTGCGTGCTGGGATTCAGGTTCATGTCCAAGTAAATGTCCGATTGTCCCGTGTTCACTCCAAAGGGTATGTTTGGCAATACAATTACTTTGCTCCCTTGTTCCCATGCAATTCTCGCCGATTCCTCTGCTATAGAAGTTCCTTCAATCACATCGGTGGCATAGGGTAAGTGGTAATTGTGGGCTTCAGTGGCGCCCCAAGGTAGAATAGCAAGGTCAAAAGATTCATCCTTTAGGTGTTTCCAATTGGTTTCTGCCAAAATATAGGGTCTGGGCATGTCAAAAAAGGGTTAGGTTAACAAAAAAGGCCGTCATATTCGTATGACGGCCTTGAAATTAGTTGTTTTTTGGTCTTATCCCAAAAAAGGATACCTGTAATCCTCGGGGGTCACAAAAGTTTCCTTGATGAGCCTTGGAGATACCCATCTCAACAAGTTTTGCATGGAACCTGCCTTGTCGTTGGTACCAGAGGCCCTAGCGCCTCCGAACGGCTGTTGTCCCACAACGGCCCCTGTGGGCTTGTCGTTGATGTAGAAGTTCCCTGCTGCGTTCTGCAAGGCCTTGGTGGCCTCGTCGATGGAGTATCGGTCTCCCGAAAGAACGGCCCCAGTCAAACCATATTCAGAGGTTCCGTCCACCAGCTTCAAGGTTTCGCTCCAATCCTTGTCCTCGTACACATAAACGGTCACCACTGGACCAAAGAGTTCGGTGTACATGGTCTCGTACTTTGGATTAGTGGTCAATATTACGGTAGGCTCTATAAAATATCCTACGGATTTATCATAATTTCCACCCGCGATTATTTCTGCATCATCGTCTGCTTTTGCTTGATCGATGTATTTGGCCAATTTGTCAAAAGCACCTTCGTGGATCACTGCCGTGATAAAATTGCTCATGTCCTCTGGGGAACCCGGCTTGTTAAAGGAAGCGATATCTTTTTTGACGAGTTCCAAAATTTCATCGGCTGTGGATTTTGGCAGATAAACTCTTGATGCGGCACTGCATTTTTGACCTTGAAACTCAAAAGCACCTCGGCTGATGGCGGTGGCCACCTGTTGCGGTTTGGCCGTTGGGTGTGCAATGATAAAATCCTTTCCGCCCGTTTCACCTACGATACGTGGGTATGTCTTGTAGTTATGGATGTTGTTCCCGATCTGTTTCCAAAGATTTTTGAACACGGTGGTTGAGCCGGTAAAGTGTATGCCTGAGAAATCTGGACTTGCCAAAATGGTATCGGAGATCATAACGGGGTCGCCATAGATCATGTTGATCACCCCATCGGGCAATCCGGCCTCTTTGAACACGTCCATGATCACCTTGGCGGAATAGATCTGGCTGTCGCTCGGTTTCCAGACGGCCACATTCCCCATCATGGCGGCACTGGCAGGAAGGTTACCTGCAATGGCGGTAAAGTTGAACGGAGTGATGGCATATACGAAACCTTCCAATGGACGGTATTCCACACGGTTCCAGACCCCTTCCGAGGATTCCGGCTGTTCGCCATAGATCTGGGACATGTACTCCACGTTGAAACGCAAAAAGTCCACGATCTCGCAGGCGGAATCTATCTCGGCCTGATAAATGTTCTTGGATTGGGCCAGCATGGTGGCGGCGTTCATTTTTTGGCGGTAAGGACCTGCGATGAGCTCGGCGGCCTTCAGGAAAACCGCGGCGCGCTGTTCCCATGTAAGGTTTGCCCAGGCTTCCCTGGCTTCCAAACAATTGGAGATGGCCTGTTCCACATGTTTCTTTTCTGCCAAGTGGTAGTGTCCCAAAATGTGCTTGTGTTCGTGCGGTGGGGACATGGGCTTGGTATTGCCCGTTCTTATCTCTTCGCTTCCGATATAAAGTGGAACATCCACTTCACTGTCATAAAACGCCTTGTATTGTTTTAGTACTTCTTCTCGTTCGGGCGAACCCGGAGCATAGCTCAGTACAGGTTCATTGTATGCTGTTGGAACTTGAAAAAATCCTTTTCCCATAGAAATGTTTTTTTTTAATGATTTACAATTCTATCAAAGGTAATGAAACCGCCAGCGAATATAAAATGGTGCGGGTTAGTTTATTGCAAAGGGTGCGGCAAACTTAAAAGTCGGTATTTCCACTTCGAACTCTTCGGCATTGGTAAAGTTTACCATGTGGTAATGTCCGCGCATGGCCCCGACAGGCGATGCCAAGAGGCAACCGGAGCTATAGGTGTGGGAACTGCCGGGCTTTATTACGGGCTTTCTTCCGATAACCCCCTCCCCATCAACGGTTTCCATATCCTTAAGGGCATCGAATACATCCCAATGCCTTGCGGTTAGCTGTACCGTGTCCTTGCTCAAGTTCTCGATGGTTATGGTATAGCCAAAGGCATAGTGCACTTTGTAATTCTTAAAAAATGTGCCTTCAAACGAGGTGCGTACCGATACTTTTATTCCTTTGGTTACCTGTGTAAACATAACTATCAATAGGTTAAACCGCTTCCTGCAAACGTGACTATGATCGTAAAAAAGGCCAAGATCATAAATACCGTATTCAAAAAGATGTATTTTACAATAGTTTTAAATCTTCCTTGTCCGTAGAACTTTCGCATTGCCTTATAAAGGTAAAAGGCAAAAATCAACAGAAAAATCCCCGAACTGCTAATATTGAATATGGTATCCAATGCTAGGCTAAGGATGAGCAAGATAAACAAGAGCGACTGATTGTGGAAACTAAAAATAAGATGATCGGTGTAGGTATAATTTTTTCTGATGTACACCAACCAAATGAAGACCGTGAACACGGGCATAAAGAAAAATATGATAAAAGGCAATTTGGAAATGGTGCTGTTGACCCAGCTGCCAGGTTCGCTTATGGCCCTTAAAATACTGTTGGCGGTATTAAAGGCCATTTTGTTGCCCGTTGTTTCCTCGATATTGTAAAGGGTTTGGGCCTGCTCAAAATTGTAAAGGGTGTCCTTTTTAATGGCGTGCCCAAAAAACTCGATTTTACTAAAAAAAGGCTCGGTGCCCGATTTGGTGCCAAGGCTCTTAAAATATGCTGATGGGTTTGCGTTCATAAAGGAATCCTTCTTCTTTTCACTCTTCTTTATTTCATTCATAAAAACTCCGAGAGAGTCCAAACTGCCCAGTTTTGCGGAAAGTTTTGGGTCCCCGTTTTTGACGGAGTCAAGATGTTGAAGGCCCACGGAAATGTTCGGGTTTAACTTTTTTAAGGAATCCAGGGTCATTTGGGTCGATCCGCTCTGTTTTTCATAGATGGTACTATCCACTTCTATGCCTCCCGATTCGGTATTGAATTTGAACGGTGAACCATTATAAATGGTGCCGTCGAATTTTTTGGCAGCTTGGTCCCAATCATCGAATTTGCTATTGTAGGCAAACATTAAAAAGTAAAGGAAGGCCAAGCTCAACAGAAAACGGAACGGATTGGTGTAGGTTACCCGTTTGCCATTAACGTAGTCTTTTGTGATTCGGCCGGGCCTCAAAAGCAATGCGGAAAGTGTTCTTAAAAGTTTGGAATCGTAATTGATCAACCCCGAAAAAAACTCGTTGATAAAATCCTTTAGTGTAAGTTTTTTGGTGCTGTTGGCCTGTGAGCAATTGGGGCAGTACTTGTCGCTCATGTCCAGTGGATGTCCACAGTTGAGACATTCTACGCCCCTAAATTTTAACTCATAGCGACCTTTGGTGATCAAACTATCTTTTTTGCCCATGCCTTTTTTTGAGGATTTGGGTCTAAAGATAATTAATTACTGATATTTTGGGAGTTTGTTGAGCCTATACCTATAATACTGTCGTACATATCTCCGAAATCCCGATAATAAACCAGAATAAGGTAGTTGTTCTCTGTAAAATGAAAATTTCCGCTTACCAAATTGGGTTCAATGGACCCATCTTCGCGCTGCACCACATATTTGTAGTTGTAGAATCCCTGCTTTATGGGCAAGGTAGCTTCAAACTTTCCCGTTTCTTCGTTGAATATCATTTTATTCTCTTCTTCGAGGGCATAATTGTTGAACTTTCCGATAACGTACACATTGTCCAGCCCGATCATATTGGAGTAGGGCAGGCTAAAATGGACCATGGAATATTCCGCTTCGCGAGAGACATCGTCGCCCTGTAGCGTACGAACCGCAAAATCCCCGTTAATGTCTGGGAAATAGGTGTATTCTTGATCAAACCGGTATTCATTGGTGAACAGGTAATGGTGGTACACATCCCTCATTTCTATGTTTGAAATGGCAAAGGTCGGGGAGCGCAGGTCCTTTGTGTCGAAGTTGAGATATTCGTTGCCACCGAAAAAGCTCGTTTCCTCGTTATATTTATATACCAGCTCCGTTCCTATGGTAAATTGCGGTTTGATATTATAAAGTGCCGTGGGCCATTGATGGTTTTGAATGATGGCGACCTTGATCTCGTTTTTGGGGTTTACCACATTAAAGCCCGCAGTATTGATGTTGAACTGCACCACCTGCTTTGTATTGAGATAATTAAAGTCCCTTGATCTTTTTACGGTGGCGGCAACGGACACCGCATCGCGAAATACCACAAACCTTCTGGAGAATTGCAAATCGCCGTAGCTATTGTAGATTTCGAGCACAAAATTTCCCGTAACGGTCAATTTAACATTTTCGTTAGGTATGGTGAGCCGATAGTTCGAGTACGGCTGAAGCGTGGTATAACTGTTCTCGTAATCGATGATTCGTTGGTTGTCCGCTCCCGAGAGGTATTGGGATTTAAGCAATTGCGATGGAGTCCAATCGTAATCGCAGTGCACAATTTTGTAATAGTAATCTTGTTCGTTCGCAGTAAGGTCGTCAAACTCCAAAGTTATCGGTTCGCCCAGTTTTATCACGGGAAACTGGTCCTCCGTAGGACCTTTAAAAACCACCGATTTTATATTCGGGGGAGGGTTTTTTTCCTCTAGGGCCTGTCCAAAAGCAGAAGAGGTCATCAAACCAAAGAGAAACAGAATTTTGGTAAAACGTATCAAGGGCATAAATTTTAGGTAAAGGTAAACAAAAAGTTATCTGGGGAGTCAAGCTCGTTATAATCCCAATTTTATGGTTAATTATTATGAAAACAATCCTTTTAGTACTATTTTTGCGTTCGATTTTGATAACAAAAGGTCTACAATAATATGTCTAAAGACATCCGGATTAAAAAGGGGTTGAACATCAACCTCGTCGGGGCGGCAGAGCAGACTATTTCCAAAGCCGTTACAAGTAACGTTTACGCCCTGAACCTAGATGATTTCCACGGAATCACTCCAAAAATGTTGATAAAACAAGGGGAAGAGATAAAAGCGGGCGAACCCCTCTTTTATAACAAGAACAACGAAGAAATGCATTTCGTTTCCCCAGTGAGTGGAGAACTTGTGGAAATTGTAAGGGGAGCAAGAAGAAGGATTTTAACCCTGAAAATTCTTGCCGATAAAGAACAAGATTACATGATCAACAAGGTGCCGGATTTGGATACGGCCGATGGGGAAGCCATTAAATCCTACCTATTGCAGTGTGGGGGGTGGCCGTTCATCAAACAAAGACCTTACGATGTGATCGCTGACCCCGATGTAACTCCAAAAGCGATTTTTGTTTCTGGATATGCTACCGCGCCATTGGCAGCGGACCCTGATTTTGTGCTTGAGAACAAGGAACAGGAGATCCAGGCGGCAGTGACTGCGCTGAGCAAGATGACACCCGGAAAAATACACGTGACCATCGGAAAATCCAATAGGTCGCCGTTCGTCAATATTAAAGGGGTGGAGCTCCATCGGATTTCCGGGCCCCATCCAGCAGGATTGGTAGGAACGCAGATCAACAAAATCGACCCCGTGAACAAAGGGGAGGTTGTCTGGACGTTGTCGCCACAGGACATGGTAATGTTGGGCGAGCTCGTCATGACCGGTAAGTTCAATGCCGAACGAATCGTGGCCTTGGCCGGATCGGTGGTAAAGCAACCGAAATATTACAAGACCAAGATCGGCGCTGAAATCTCGACTTTCCTTTACGCAAGCGGCGTCAATGAGGATAGGTTCAGGTTGATCAATGGAGACGTGCTTACCGGTGCCAAAACGCATACCGAAGGACATTTAGGGTTTTACAACAATACGGTAACCGCTATCCCGGAAGGGGATGATTACGAGTTTTTCGGTTGGAACAAGCCCGTGTTCAACAAAATTTCATCTACAAGGGCATTGACCTTTTCGTGGTTGCAGCCCAAAAAGAAATATGACCTCGATACCAACACCAATGGAGAGCACAGGGCTTTTGTGGTAACGGGAAGGTATGAGGAGGTTTTTCCTTTGGACATTTACCCGCTTCAGTTGTTGAAAGCCTGTATGGTGAAGGATTTGGATGAAATGGAACAATTGGGGCTTTATGAAGTGGCACCCGAGGATTTCTCGTTGACGGAATTCATATGCATATCAAAACAACCACACCAACAAATAATCAGGGAAGGATTGGATTTGTTGCAAAAAGAACTTGGATAATATGGGCATGAAAGAAAAATTACATCAGTTAAAACTAAAGTATCAGGGCAAAAAAATGGCCCCGGCCTTCAATGCGCTGCATACTTTTCTTTATACGCCGAACGAAACCACCCATTCGGGGGCGCATGTTCGGGCTGCGGATGATTTAAAGCGTACAATGAACACGGTAATCTTGGCTTTGGTGCCCTGTTTGCTGTTCGGAATGTTCAACGCAGGTTACCAGCATTATTCCGCCATAAACGGTTTTCCGGAGAATTTTTCACTTTTTGATCACTTTTTGACATGGGATAACTTTTGGGTGGGCGTTACTACCGTTTTGCCATTGGTTATTGTGTCCTACGGAGTGGGTCTGGCCATCGAATTCTTGTTCGCTGTGATCAAGGGTCACGAAGTGGAAGAGGGCTATTTGGTGACCGGGATGTTGGTTCCGTTGATCATACCCGTGGATACGCCACTTTGGATGCTGGCCATTGCCATAGCATTCGGGGTTGTTATCGGAAAAGAAGTTTTCGGTGGTACCGGAATGAACATTTTGAACCCTGCCCTGACTATTCGTGCCTTCTTGTTCTTCGCCTATCCAACTTGGATGAGCGGTGACAAAGTTTGGGTGCACGAAGGTGTTCAAAGAGCCGGGACCGCGGATGCCATATCCGGTGAAACCGTTCTGGGTTCCTTGGCGCAAGGTGCCGAATATTCGTACTCACTATCGGATATGTTCTATGGATTTATTCCTGGTTCCGTTGGTGAAACATCAACCTTATTGATTTTGTTGGGAGCACTATTCTTGATATTCACAAAAATAGCTTCGTGGAGAATTATGGTAAGTGCCGTAATAGGCGCATTGGCCATGGGACTTATCTTCAACGGTATCGTGGATGCCGGATGGTTGCCCGAATACAGTAAATTCTATACATTGATGAGCTTCCCCTACTGGCAGCACTTGTTGGTCGGCGGATTGGCCTTTGGTATCGTATTTATGGCCACCGATCCCGTAACAGGATCGCAGACCAATAAAGGCAAATGGTACTACGGGTTCTTTATCGGGTTACTTTCGGTAATGATCCGGGTGTTCAACCCAGGATATCCGGAAGGGGTGTTCTTGGCCATCTTGTTGATGAACGTATTTGCACCGACCATTGATCACTACGTGGTAAAAGGCAACATTAAGAAGAGATTAAAACGATTTAAGACAGCAACCATATATCCAAAACCTTCGGATGAGGTTGATACACTAAAAACGGAAACAGCTTAATTATGGCAGTCAATACAGAAAAAAATAGCTACACTGTAGTCTTTGCAGTCTTAATGGTTATTGTAGTGGGTTCGCTATTGGCATTCGTTGCATCTGGCCTAAAGCCAATGATCGATGAGAACGAGCGCTTTGAAAAGCAACAGAACATCCTTTATGCCATGGGGGTCAACGAAAATGAAGGCGATGGCGATGTTTCCTTTATTCCTACCTCTGAAGTGGAAGACGCATTTTCAAAATATATCACCCAACAATTGGTATTGGAAGGCAGCGAGGCCGTAGAAAAGCAGGATGCCTACTTGATCAATGTTGAAAAAGCTCTGGCCAAGGCAAAAAGTGGCCAAAAGGCAGAACTTCCTTTATTGATCGGCGAAAAGGACGGAGAGAAATTCTACATCATCCCCATGTTCGGAAAAGGACTTTGGGATGCCATTTGGGGGTACATGTCCGTAGATGAGAACATGGAGATAAAAGGTGTATATTTTGATCACCGTGGAGAGACTCCCGGACTTGGGGCCAACATCAAGCAAAGATTTTTTATGGATGATTTTGAAGGAGAGCTGGTTGTTGATGGCAATACCTATGTAGGGGTGGAAGTTGCCAAGGGAAACAATGATCCTTTGAACAACGAAAAAGAAGATAATCAAGTAGATGCTTTGGCCGGAGCCACCATTACAGGTAATGGTGTTACCGCAATGATCAAGGAGAGCCTAAAGCTATACAAACCTTATTTACAAACTATTAGAACCAATTAATATGGCGCTACTATCAAAAAAAGACGCAAACCTGATAAAGGACCCGTTGGCGGACAATAACCCGATTACCATCCAGGTATTGGGAATATGTTCTGCCCTGGCAATTACTGCGGAGCTTAAGGCTTCTGTGGTAATGGCAATATCCGTATTGTTTGTAATGGGGGTCGGTAACGTGGTAATTTCGCTGATAAGAAATATAATACCTTCAAAAATTAGAATTATTGTACAGTTGGTCGTGGTTGCCGCCCTGGTGATTATCGTGGATCAAGTACTAAAGGCTTTTGCCTACGACCTAAGTAAGACCTTGTCGGTATTTATCGGACTTATTATCACCAACTGTATCATTATGGGACGTTTTGAGGCATTTGCCCTTGGCAACGGTCCCCGTAGGGCATTCCTTGACGGAATTGGAAATGCACTGGGATATGGTGTCATTTTGGTGATCGTAGGATTCTTTAGGGAGCTCTTGGGTTCGGGAACCCTTTTTGGAATGAAAGTGTTGGGTGATCCCATCGCCAAAACAGGATTGTATTCCATCGGCTATGAGAACAATGGTTTTATGATCATCCCCCCGGCCGCATTGATCGTTGTGGGAATCATAATTTGGGTGCAACGTTCCAGAAATAGAGCATTAATTGAAGAAGCATAAACCAAGGAAGCATGTTAGAGCATTTAGAACTATTTTTTAGATCAATCTTCGTAGACAATATGGTGTTTGCGGTCTTTTTGGGAATGTGTTCCTATTTGGCCGTATCCAAAAAAGTTTCTACCGCAGTAGGATTGGGAGCTGCCGTAATATTCGTGTTGGGTGTTACCGTTCCATTGAACTGGTTGTTGGACAAATACTTGCTTCAAGATGGGGCATTGGTTTGGTTGGGCCCGGAGTATGCGGATTACGACCTTAGTTTTCTATCGTTCATCCTATTTATTGCCACCATTGCAACTATGGTACAATTGGTAGAGATCGTAGTGGAAAAATTTTCTCCCTCATTGTATAACTCATTGGGTATCTTTTTGCCGTTGATTGCGGTAAACTGTGCCATTTTGGGCGGTTCGCTCTTTATGCAGACCAGGGATATTCCAAATATAGGTCTGGCCTTGAACTATGGGGTCAGCTCCGGTATCGGATGGTTCCTGGCTATTTTGGCCATTGCCGCCATTCGTGAGAAAATTAGATATTCCAATGTGCCCGCACCATTGCGCGGTCTGGGAATCACGTTTATAATCACCGGTTTAATGGGAATCGGGTTCCAGAGCTTTGGAGGTATGCTCACAGGAGACAACGAGCCGCCAGAGGAAACCCAGACCACAACCGCGGAAACCAAGGAAGAGAAAGAAATCAAAAAAGAGATTGAGGACAAAGAAAAAGCAATCTCTTATAACGAAGCCATAAACAAATAGAAGATGATATTAGCCGCAAGTACCGGAGGTACTATTCTAATTACCGTAGTAGCGTTTCTTGTTTTGTTGTTGATTTTGGTGGCACTTTTGCTGTTCACCAAAGAAAAGCTATCCCCATCAGGTCCAGTAACCATCACCATCAATGGTGAAAAGGAATTGGAAGTCGGTTCGGGAGGGTCTTTGCTATCGACCTTGGGTAACCAAAAAATATTCTTGCCATCCGCATGTGGTGGAGGTGGAACCTGTATCCAGTGCGAATGTCATGTACTTTCCGGTGGAGGAGAGGCCCTGCCCACAGAAACACCGCATTTCTCTAAAAAGGAATTGAGCGAAGGCGCACGTTTGGCCTGTCAGGTTAAGGTAAAGCAAGACATGAACATCACTATCCCGGAAGAGGTGTTCGGTATCAAAAAATGGGATGCCAAAGTGGTCCGTAACTACAACGTGGCCTCTTTTATCAAGGAGTTTGTGGTGGAGATTCCAGAAGACATGAACTATAAGGCAGGTGGATATATCCAAATTGAGATTCCACCTTGCGAAGTAAAATATTCAGATATTGACATTACCGCCCACCCAGAAGAACATGAGACACCGGACAAGTTTCAAGCTGAGTGGGATAAGTTCAACTTGTGGCCATTGGTGATGAAGAATCCCGAGACTGTTGAAAGGGCGTACTCCATGGCCTCTTACCCGGCCGAAGGAAGGGAAATTATGTTGAACGTGCGTATTGCGACCCCGCCTTGGGATCGTAACAAAAACGGATGGATGGATGTGAATCCAGGTATTGCCTCTTCCTATATCTTTAGTTTGAAGGAAGGTGATCCAGTAACCATTTCTGGACCGTTCGGTGAATTCTTTATTAATGAGTCCGAAGCAGAAATGCTTTACGTGGGTGGTGGAGCCGGTATGGCGCCGATGCGTTCCCACTTGTACCACTTGTTCAAAACATTGAAGACCGATAGGAAAGTGACCTACTGGTATGGTGGTCGTTCCAAACGTGAATTGTTCTACATCGACCATTTTAAACAACTGGAAAATGAATTCCCGAACTTCAAGTTTTACATGGCACTTTCCGAGCCATTGGAAGAAGACAATTGGAAAGTGAAGGAAAGCATTGATGATGACGGTGATGGTTTTGTTGGTTTCATACACAATTGTGTTATCGATAACTACTTGAACCATCATGAGACCCCAGAGGATATTGAACTATATTTTTGTGGGCCACCGTTGATGAACAAAGCTGTTCAGAAAATGGGTGAGGATTTTGGTATTCCGGATGAGAATATCAGATTCGATGACTTTGGAGGATAATTCCAAAATATACAATCACACCTCGAGCATTGCCGAGAGGTATAAATAAAACCAGACCGATGCTCTTGAGCATCGGTCTTTTTGTTGACTATGGGAAGAGAACTAACAGAGCAGGAACTGCACAACTTGGCCATGAATATTGTGGGACGGGAGCTAGAGGCGGATGGTTTTGAATTTATGGCCATCAACAGTAAGCTTAAAAAGAATCCACAGTATGTGTGTCTTAAGGAAAAGGTGCTGCATTTTATTGTAGTGCGCAATGTGGAATTTCCACTGAATCCAAGGGAATATGATGAAGAATTGATGCGCACGGTCAAAGATCACGCCGAAAAGTTCGAGGCACGCACCTATTTTGCAGGGGTTGGACTCTCCAATGCATCGGACAGGACGGAACCATTGTATTTGGATGAAGAATATGTAGTGGACTATCAAGGATTAATAGAGATTTAGATGAGAAAGATCATACAGTTATTTGGATTGGTCGTATTGTTTGTTGGCTGTAATCAGAAGAAAGAACAGTTCAAGAACCAAGCTTGGGGAAATGCCTTGGGCACCACTTACTCCATTATTTATATTGCCGATAAGGAGTTGGATTATCAGCAGGAAATAGACTCCGTTTTTCAGGTGCTCAACCAGTCCATGTCCACCTATATCCCTTCTTCCGACATCTCCAAGATCAATGAGGGTGATTCCACTATTATCGTGGATGATATGTTCAAAGAGGTTTTTGATGTTTCAAGTGAGGTGCACAAGGCTTCCAACGGCTATTTTGACCCCACTATCGGTGTTTTGGCCAATGCATGGGGATTTGGGCCGGGCGAGCAAATGGAGCTCGACAGCCTTCGTGTGGACAGCTTATTGGGTTATGTGGGATGGGAGAAGGTGAAATTGAATCCTGATAATACCATATCGAAGAAACATCCATCAATCCGTTTTGATTTTAATGCCGTTGCCAAAGGGTATGCCATAGACCGATTGGGCGCTATGTTGGATGCTAAGGGTATTCAAAATTATTTAGTGGAAGTTGGGGGTGAAGTGTTGGCCAAAGGCACCAATATCGACTCTGGAAAACAATGGTCCGTTGGAATCGATGACCCTCAAGTGGAAACTGGCCGTCAATTAAAACAGATCGTTTCCTTGGAAGATGTTGCCATGGCCTCATCGGGCAATTATCGCAAGTTTAGGGTGGATCCAGAAACGGGCGAGAAGTACGTGCACACCATCAATCCCAAAACAGGATATACCAAGAATTCCAATGTGCTGGCCACAAGCGTGGTGGCGAAAACCTGTGCGGTTGCTGATGCGTATGCCACTTCGTTTATGGCGATGGATTTAAATGATTCCAAACAGGTGCTGGAAAATCACGATGAGTTGGAAGCCTACATCATTTATTTGGATGAAAAAGGGGAGACAAAGGAGTTTTTTACGCCGGGTTTCGAAGCTTTGGTAAAGAGGTAATGGTGTATTTATGATTTAGTTGTTGGAGTCGTATAAAATTTTATTGTTTTTTTTGATTCTTACATTTTTAACTAAACCTGTTCCTTCAAAGAAAAAACCAATACCTAGTATTTTACTTCTTTTTTCGGTGACATCAAAAGTATACGCATGATTTCCATTGATTGCAATAATCATTTTTTGATCTTTTGATAGGCATTTTAATTGAACCAGGTCAGTAGGTTCCACACCGAAATTCGAAAGATCATTTTTCTTTCCGCTTATCTGTTTATCAAAAGCAAACAAGGAAATTTCTGAAATACAACCCTTGTTGCAAACAGGGATTACAATTGGCCCATCTTCATGGATAATTGTCAGTTGCGCTACTTGGCAAGGAGTATTCCCCGATTGAAAGTTGTTTTGAAAAGAGGTCGTCAGTTCAAATTCATCAGTGTATAGTTCGCCAAAATCCCTTACTTGATAAAGCCCCACAATGGTTTTGCTGGTACGGGGGTCTATTCCATGGACTTTTAACATATCAAGGTCTATGGAAAGTTCATTTTCAAGATTTAAATACACCGGTATGGAATCTGTTTCGATAGTGGCCAACCAACCGTTGGATGGGATGAAAACATCTTTTTCTTTAACAATGGAATCATTGACCACAAGTTTTGATTTAAAAAAACCCGGTCTATAATAGATACTGGTCAGAATGCTGTCATTTTTGTTGACAGCCACTCTTTTTCTTTTGTCCCAGTCCTGTTGAATTTCAATTTTGTCCTTTTCATCTGCTA
The DNA here is from genome assembly GCF_011068285.1 of Flagellimonas oceani. Lineage (NCBI taxonomy): Bacteria > Pseudomonadati > Bacteroidota > Flavobacteriia > Flavobacteriales > Flavobacteriaceae > Flagellimonas > Flagellimonas oceani. The sequence continues at coordinate 260,871 of NZ_CP049616.1, forward strand.
TGGAAGCATTGTATTTGAAGACTACCGAGTTTGGTAATCCTGTAGTGACGGATTTAATAGAAAATGCAAAATCATTTGGACTGTAATATTTGGCACGGTTCTGTAAAAGTAAATAGGAAGAAACAACCAAAATCAGGAATATGGTTGCTGTAGTGTATATAAAGAATGTGGTTGTGCCAATTCTTTTCTTTTCTTTTACAACCATTGATTTGTCAGGTTCAAGGCTATTTGAAAAAACCCTCCAATCATCATATCCAATGTACTTTGCCAAAGTATCCAAAGTGCTACTGTTAGGTCTTGATTTATAACGTACGCGCCCGCTCAAACGCTTTAGTGTGGAAATACTCAATAAAATGCCCGTTTCTTCCTGTATGGATTCACTCAGAACCTGAAAGTCACGGGTGCCCCATAATGCTATGGGGCCTCGAGATAACTTTTTGGAAACCAGTAAAAAGCAATGCGCGATATGTTTCTTGTAATCTTCCGATTCAGGAGTGTTCATAATGATGAATCAACTTGAACAAAAATGAACAAGTCTGTGTGCCTTTAGAGTATTGTTCAATAATACATTTGAAAATTATCAATCAATAGTAATTAAAAAAGATCATATAATGAGAACGAAAATCTATATGTTATTGCTTTGTTGCACTTTATTCTTCCAATTTTCATGTACACAAAAGCGCAAAAACGACAACCAAATGCAAGAACTGCCATTTACGCAGTTCCAATGGAACGTTGTGGATAAAGAGGGTAACGAACAATTCATTGATACGGTAGAGTATAATGATAAAATAGCGCTTCACTTACCTAAGGGACATATTGCTTACCTCAAAAATAAAACGTTTAAGGATTTTGAAATTGAATTTGATGTAATTGGATTTGTTATGCCGGGATTGGGATTCCGAGGCCAGGACAAAGAAAATTATGAACTGATCTATTTCAGGGAAAATTCAAGTAATAAGAAAGATGCACTTCAATACATACCCATTTTTAATGGGAGTTTACCGTGGCAATTGTACAACTATCCCAAATATGAGGCAAGTGCCACTTTTATGGAAGAGAAGATAGCATCCTTCCCATTATCCATTGAAAACTATTTGAAAATGGGGGTAATAAGCGATAGTCTGCGCTTAAAACTAAAAGAAAAAGGAGTGGGGTATTCCCCAAATGCCCAAGTGCAATTGGTAAATGAAAAAACTTGGGGTATTGGCGATGCAGAGCAGTTTAAAGGAAGTTTTTTAAGGAAAACAGCTACGAATTGGGAATTGTGGAATCCAAATGTATGGTCACATATCAAAATTATAGTTGTTGGAGACCGAGCTTCTGTTTATGTCCTAGATATGGAGGTGCCAAAAATGACCGTGAAATTGAAACGAGATGTGAAAGCAGGAGATATTAGCCTGAGAAATCAATTTTTTGATGCTTTTTTCACCAATGTTTCAATAAAGGATTTGGGAGATGGTACTTTGTCGATTAAGAACAATAGAGAAGACGTGCTTTCTGATAATTACATTAAGAAATGGCAGATTTCCCCAAAATTTATTAAGAATGAAAATGGAACCCTTTCCCAGTTGGATTCTATTCAAGAAAATGATGCTACATGGAAATCTGTGGAAACTGATGTTGATGGATTGCTCAATGTCAGTAGGTTTATTGGCCAAATGAAAGGTAGTGTTGCATTGAAAACGACCATTCATTCAGAAAGCAAACAAGATGTTGGGATGCATATTGGTTTTGCGAAGCATTTAATAGTGCTATTGAACAATGAGGTTATTTTCAATAAGGAAATGGATATGGAAAAAGAAGAAGGAAGGGTGTTTGTGGATAATGAAAGCCTGAACCTTAATTTATTGCAAGGGAAAAATAACTTGTTAATGATACTGACAGGAGATGAACAATATCAACAAAACTGGGGTATAATTGCTAAACTAGACAAATTGAAAGGAATACAAATGGATTAACCTTTGCGAACAATAGGGATGATCTCACCTTTCGCCAAGCGGTATTTTTCAACATTTTGTTTTGGAAGCATGTTAGTGTAATCCACTTCTTCCACAGTGAAACCTATGTTGCGGAGCTTATCAAAATAATCCCTTCCGTAGATGCGGACATGATCATATTGGCCAAAAATACGGGCGCGCTCCTTTTTATCGGTAATGGTATCGTCTTCGAACGTTTTTTCCCTTTTCAAGTCTTGCGGAATTTGAAAGATGCCCCATCCTCCCGGTTTTAGTACACGGTAAAGCTCCTGCATCGCCTTGGTGTCATCGGGAATGTGTTCCAATACGTGGTTGCACAGAATCACATCAAAAGAAGCATCTTGAAAGGGTAAGTTGCAGATATCCGCCTTTACATCCGCCAGTGGCGAATTGAGGTCCGTTGTTGTGTATTCCAGATTATCCAACTTTTTAAAGCGTTTGTAAAATGCCTGTTCCGGGGCGAAGTGCAGCAATTTTATAGGCTTGTTGAAAAAATCCGTTTCGTTCTTTAGGTACAGCCATAATAACCGATGACGTTCCAAGGAAAGGGTAGAGGGGGAAAGTACATTCTCTCTAGGGTTCTCATAACCGTAGGGCAAAAATTTCTTAAATGATTTACCGTCAATCGGGTCTGTGAATCTGTTCCCTTTGAGTGATAACGCGATTATTGGTCTCACCCAATAACTTAACCTGATCAGTAAGGGCCTAGGAATCAGATTTAGGAAGTATTTAAAAATTTTTGACACGGATTAAATGATTATTGCCTATGGTAAATTTTGACTACAGATGTCAAACAAAATGTCAGTTTGAATTTTTTTCCTGAAGTAAAAAATACCTGCCTGCCGGCAGGTCGAGGACTGGAGGTTTTCTTGTGATACTTCAATTCTCGATACAATTTTTCTCCGTTTCACTCCTAAAAATCACTCGAATTGACAAATTTTTATCAGAAACTCACTTAAAGCACCAACTTTTTGCTTCGGAACTCATCCTCTTCGTCGCTGGTAATGCCCAAGGCATCGTAAATATATTGAAACGTGGACAATAGTTCTGGTTTCCCGTCCACAAGGGCCACATCGTGTTCAAAGTGGGCGCTTGGCTTGCCATCTGCTGTTAGTATGGTCCAACCGTCTTTAAGTTGTTTTATTCGCCTTGTGCCCATATTGATCATCGGCTCGATGGCCACAACGGTTCCATTGACAAATTTTTTGCCACGACCCCTCTTCCCGTAGTTTGGCATTTGAGGGTCCTCGTGAAGCTCCCTTCCCAAACCATGTCCTACCAATTCGCGTACAACGCCATAGCCATGGTCCTCGGTATATTTTTGAATGGCATAGGCCACATCGCCCACACGGTTGCCCAGTTTAAATTCTCTGATTCCCAAGTAAAGCGATTCTTTGGTGACCTTGAGCAATTTTTTGGTTTCCTCCGCTACCTCGCCCACTTCAAAAGTATAGGCATGGTCGCCATGAAAGCCATTTTTAATTGCTCCGCAATCCACAGAAACAATATCGCCATCTTTCAGGGCTTCGTTACCGGGTATTCCATGTACCACCTGCGCGTTCGGGCTCCAGTTAAGGGTGTTCGGAAAGTCGTACATGCCCAAAAAACCGGGTACGGCACCTTGCTCACGGATAAATTCTTCCGCCATTTTATCCAATTTCAACGGATTGGCCCCAGGCTTGATTTCCTTGGCCAACATGCCCAAAGTTCTGGATACCACTAAAGCGCTCTCGCGCATCAACTCAATTTCCTCTGCTGTTTTTACTTGAATCATAGCCGCAAAGATAAATTGATTCTGGGGATTTTGAGGAATGTTTGCCTAAACCAATGGTTTTTGTGTCATCAATTCGGGTTGTGGAACGCCGATCATTTTTAAAATGGTCGGTGCAATATCTCCCAAAACACCGCTCTTGACCTCCTTGATGTCATTGTCCACCATAATAAGTGGCACCGGGTTGGTGGTGTGCGCCGTATTGGGGCTGCCATCTGGATTGATCATGGTGTCGCAGTTTCCGTGATCGGCGATTACGATAGTGGAATAGCCGTTCTCCAAACCGGCCGTAATCACGTCCTTGGCGCATTGGTCAACGGTTTCACATGCTTTAACAGCGGCTTCCATGACACCTGTGTGGCCTACCATATCGGGATTGGCAAAGTTGAGGCAGACAAAATCGGCATCTCCCTTTTTTAGTTCGGGAATTATGGCATCACGGATATCGTATGCGCTCATTTCCGGTTGAAGGTCGTAAGTGGCCACCTTTGGTGATGGACAAAGGATTCGCTCTTCGCCATCAAACGGTTCCTCGCGTCCTCCATTAAAGAAGAAGGTTACGTGCGGATATTTTTCTGTTTCGGCGATACGTATCTGTTTTTTGCCGTTTTTGGCAAGGGTCTCACCAAGGGTTTCCTTGATGTTTTCTTTGTTGAATATGATCTTGGTTCCCTTGAAGGATTCATCATAATTCGTCATGGTCACGTAGTACAGATCCAGTTTGTGCATGTTCTGCTCATGAAAATCCTGCTGGCTCAACGCTTGGGTAAGCTCACGGCCACGGTCGGTCCTAAAATTGAAGAAGACGATAACGTCACCATCTTGGATTTTTGCAACCGGTACATTGGCAGCATCTGTCAATACCAAAGGTTTGATGAACTCATCGGTTACGCCCTCGTCATAACTTTTTTGCATGGCCTCGCCGATATGCTGCGTTTTTTCGCCATCAGAGTTTACAAGTACATCGTAGGCCATTTTAACGCGCTCCCAACGTTTGTCACGGTCCATGGCATAGTACCGGCCGATAACAGTGGCCAACTTGGTCTTTTTATCGGCACAATAGTTGTCCAAATCAACCAAAAATCCTTTTCCGCTTTTGGGGTCCACATCACGGCCATCGGTAAATGCATGGACAAAGGAGTTTTCCACCCCACTTTCGTCGGCCGCCTTTATCAGTGCTTTTAGGTGGTCGATATGGCTGTGTACACCACCATCGCTCACCAAGCCCAAAAAATGTACCGGTTTGTTGTTGGCCTTGGCGTAGTCAAAGGCTTCTTTTAGTACTTTCTCGTTCTTTAAGGTGTCTTCTTTTACGGCTTTGTTGATTTTGGCCAAATCTTGGTATACGATTCTTCCCGCACCAAGGTTCATGTGTCCTACCTCGCTGTTTCCCATCTGTCCTTCGGGCAGACCAACGTTCATTCCGTCGGTATGCAGGTCGGCATTGGGGTATTTGGTGTAGAGTGAATCGATGAATGGTGTATTGGCCTTTTCGATAGCCGAAACTTTTGGGTCTGGAGATTTTCCCCAGCCGTCCAAAATCATAAGAATAACCTTTTTGTGCATAGTAAAATATTGTACTGCAAAAATAAAATGTTCTCCTTGGATGCCCTAGTTTTTTGTTAAAATTCTAATTATGAACTTGTTAATTATTTTATGATAAAATTGAGGAGTTGTTAAAAATAAGTTATTTAACTGTTAATCGTGTAACATCCTATGTTTTGAGAAGTCTATTTTTATAGCAAGTAAATTCATTAATCAAAAACAATCATCATGAAAAAAACAATTTTCACAGTGGCTGCATTTTCCATGCTGGCACTAAGCGGCGTATCTGCCAACGAACTCAGAACAAGCGATTTTGGAACCTCCATTGAACTGATCAGCCCGGATGAGCTAAGCAGTTTTTGCAAGGCCGTAATGCAGGGCGATGTGGACACCGTTAAAAAATTGATTGAATTAGGGGAGGATGTCAACCAAAAATCCTTGGGGAAAGCTCCTATCCATTATGCGGCCCGTTACAACAAGGCCGAAGTTTTAAAAGTACTCATTGCCAATGGTGCTGACCTTAAAAAACGTTGCGATGGTGGTATGACGGCCATCAAATACGCAAAATTGTCCAATGCTACCGAGGCGCAGGCCGTTTTGGAAGCTGCTATGAAAAAATAGAAAAGGAGTTTATTCGTCGAACTAAAAAGGCCTCACCCGAAAGGGTGAGGCCTTTGCTCATTTTACATATTTAGTGTCCTTGCAAAAGAGTGTGTCTCGCGGCTTAGAATTCAAAGCCTGTAAAAGCTCTGTACAAAAATGCGTAAAAGGCCATGAACAACATGACCGCGCAAAATATGGAGTATCCTTTTAAAAAGAATACGACATAGCTTGGTTTGCAATCGTCAAATGCCTCTAAATAGAGATCTTTAAAGTGTAATAGTGTTCCCATATGTTCTCTCTTTTTACAGCATAAAAGATCAAGAGAACGTATGTAAGATTCGGGTTTACCCAAAGATACGGAAATAAAGACAAAGCACTTTTTTTATCGACGAACCGCCGATTCTATCGACCTGAATATTTGTCGATGGCCTCCTTTATTTTTTCGATCCTGTTCTCGGGGTCGGGGTGGGTACTCTGAAATTCAGGGACCCTGTTTGGTCCGGCAGCGGATTTTAGGATCTTCATTACCTCGATCATTTCGTTGGGGTCGTAACCCGATTCGATCATAAACAAAACGCCAAGATCATCGCTTTCCAGTTCGTCGCCCCTACCGTTGGTCAAAAGGGTGTTCTGTCCAATACCTGCGACCACACTCCCCATGTCGCCACCTACCGATGCACCAGTGGCCAAGGTCTGCCAAAAACTGCTCTCGGCGATACGTTCAGCGGAATGTCTGCCGATCACATGGCCTATCTCGTGCCCGAGAACACCGGCCAGTTGTGCTTCGTTGAGCTGGGAGAACAGGGCATAGGTGATGAATATTTGCCCGCCCGGCAAGGCAAATGCATTAATGGTGCGGTCGTCCGCCAACAAATGGAATTCGTATCGGTACGGGGTTTCCCGGGCCACACTGTTCTGGACGAGTTTGTTGCCCACCTTGTCCACTAAATTTTGAAGGCGTTCATCAGGATAAAGCCCACCGTGCTGCTGCGCCATTTCAGGAGCACTTTGGAGTCCGATGGCAATCTCTTGCTCTGCCGTCATGTCTATGTTCTGGGTTCGTCCGGTGTACGGGTTTTCTTCTTGGTTGCTGCATCGGCGGATGAAAGCAAAGGCAACGATCGCCAAACCGATAAGGATACGTATCCTCCAACTTCCTCTTCTCATGGTGTAGTGTTCTAGTTAGTTGAAGATACAAAAAATCGGCTACAGCAATACAGGGTTGATGTCCAAAATATTATCCTGGACATAGGTCTTTATAAATCCCGCAGTAAAGTGTTCGATACCCAAAAAACGCTCTTCCTGTAACAGTTTTAGTACATTGAGTTTTCGATAGGCCGTTAGCATGGGAATGGAGATAGGGGCATAACTATAGTGCCAAGGTTCGTATTTGAACCCTCTTCTTCTGGGATTGTCCGTATAGACCAGATAGAACCCATATTTGGTCGAGTTTTCGTCCAACCAAAGCTTAAGTCCTTCGTAAGGGCCGCCCGCCCCAAATTTTTCCGGGACCAGTACATCTCCCGATGCTTGTGGGAATCCGTCTATAATATCGATGTCCGTGCCCCAGTGGTGCCTGCTGGTTCCGGGAATCGTGGAATATTCTATGATTTTTTCAATGGCATCGAACGGCGACATGCCGGATTCTTGCGTGTATTTTAGGTATTTGCGTTCCCAAATACGTTGTTGATGGTAATAATCACGAAAACTGGACACCATTTTAATGTCAAAACCGTCGGAATAGGCAGCTTTCTTCATTTCCAAAAAGGAGGTGTAGGCTTCTTCCCTTAAATTGATGCCCTCTCCAAAAAGCTCGATCTCTGCTTTTCCCATAAGCTCTTCGGTGGTGTAATCGGGGCCGTAAAAGTTAGGAAAGATAGGGGGCAGGGCACAGGCCATGCCAGATGCTGCGGTATTTTTTATGAAAGTCCTTCTTTTCATGAAACAAATTTTGCCCCAAGTTAAGAAGTATTTTTAATTCCAGCTTTTGAAAAATTGCAGGGCAAATATTTGCTTTTACTTGTCCAAGAAAAGGAAGCCCGTGTACTCCAGTCCAAGGTCGTCCAAGGTAACCAGATAAAAATAGACGCCTTCCGGCAGTCCGTTGGCTGGACTTGGAACCATGGAGCCTGTATTGGCAACACCGCGGAACTCGTTGGTGTAATTTATTTTTTCAAAAACCTTTTGTCCGTAGCGATTAAAGATGCGCAAACTGTTGTTCGGTGACTCCTCCATGCCATCGATCACCAAAAAATCGTTGGTGCCGTCGCCGTTCGGGCTCAAAAAGTAATCGCCCAGAGTGGGATTGTTCACGGCAAAGGTATCGGTAGGTAGTGGAACGGTACCAAAGGTAATGGCCGCGTAATCGTTGGGCACAAAGGTTTCGGAGGTCACAAACCCGTTGGTGATATCGCCGCTGAACGCAGCATTGCCGATAATGACCCATTGGTTGGATGCCTTGCTCCAGCCTACCACGATCAAGGACTCGGCCGTGGCATTTGGAATACCGATCAAGTTGCTTCGGGTGTTCCACGAAATGGTGACCTGTGTGGGGGCACTACTTTGAAGGATCCAAAATTCCCTTTCGGATACCTCGCCAATGTTGTTTACTTTTTCTTCCGTATCAAAACTTTCCAAAATAGAGGATGGGGCGGAGGGATTCTCAAAAAAATAGGCGCAAATGGCCGAGGGGGCCGCACCTTGGGCATTCATGGTTAATGGACGGAGCTGCTGCTCATCACCGACGGGGAACGAAAACACACTACGGTTGTTCACCTCGGCAAATCCGGTAACCTTGGATACGTCACTTTCCCCGGTAAAGAACCCATCTTCCATAAAATTGAGCTTGACGGCGGGTATGTTGGTGGGCGTTAAAAAATTGCCCAAAATAAAATTGACGTTGTTCCTGACCATGAGCGGGGTTTGCAAAAACACATCGCTGTCCATCATAATCTCGGTGTCCCACAGCGTGGGCGGTATGCTCCCGGAAACAATGATGGGGCGGTTGCCGTAAAAACCAATAAGGCCATTGCTCTGGTCAAAGTTGGCATCGTTGATCAAATCGGCATACAGTCCTATCTGGGCATCGTTGTGCACGGTAAAGTTACCGCTATTGTACAGCCCGCTTTGGGCCACAGCAAAGCTGACCGATAACAAAAACGCTATGTGGAGGAAGGGTTTCAAGGGTTAGAAATCTGTAATTGTGAAATACCAAATAGCATCTATAGGTGAAAAAGCTAAATTATCCACTATTGGAAATGGGTCTACAAATCCCGTATGAGTATGTTGTGGAGTTGAACCTCCTAAATCAGTAGTGAAAGGTGGGCTTACCGCAATGAAGCTTGGTTGAGTTGATGTTATTGATACAGTAAAACCTATATTGGATTGATTTTCTACTTGAATGGTTGATCCCGCTGGTGCTCCGTATAGTGTTAGCTGAATAATGTAATCCGCATCAGGTCTTGCAGTGGCAAAAGTTACCGTATAATTTCCTAGACTGTTTCTTGTCGCCGTTGCTCCATTCATTTTGGCAGGGCTACCATCCCCATTTACTTTGCCCATTGCTACGACTGCAGGAGGTTGCCAACTAACAGTGCCTCCTGTTGTGGTAAGAACATCGCCGTCTGTTGCAGAAGCAGCTATCTTGACAGGTGTCACTTCTCCGTTTGCTATATCTTCTTCCAGAATAGTCCCGTCAAGTATTTTATCGGTTGTTACGGCATCATCGGCCAGGTCAAGTGGGTCGCCCGTGAGTCCGTTCCCGTCGATTGCCGTTGTCGTTTCAACTGCCGTGGGGCTAGGATCTTGCCAAGTTGTATTTCCTGCTCCATCCGTAGTCAGTACCTGTCCGTTTGTTCCGTCCACATTTGTTATTGTATTTGCTCCAATGGTCGCGGCTCCAGTTGTAGAGAGGTTTCCTGTTATTGTCGTGTTCCCGGCTCCAAGGGTCCCGGTTGTTGCGACATTTTGGGCTCCGAAGTTTGGATCGATCTTTGTTCCAAGAATGGCAGCAGTTGTGGAAATATCGGCATCGGCTATTTCCCCGTCAAGTATTTTATCGGTTGTTACGGCATCATCGGCCAGATCAAGTGGATTGCCCGTAAGTCCGTTCCCGTCGATTGCCGTTGTCGTTTGAACTGCCGTGGGGCTAGGATCTTGCCAAGTTGTATTTCCTGCTCCATCCGTAGTCAGTACCTGTCCGTTTGTTCCGTCCACATTTGTTATTGTATTTGCTCCAATGGTCGCGGCTCCAGTTGTAGAGAGGTTTCCTGTTATTGTCGTGTTCCCGGCTCCAAGGGTCCCGGTTGTTGCGACATTTTGGGCTCCGAAGTTTGGATCGATTTTTGTTCCAAGAATGGCAGCAGTTGTGGAAATGTCGGCATCGGCTATTTCCCCGTCAAGTATTTTATCGGTTGTTACGGCATCATCGGCCAGATCAAGTGGATTGCCCGTAAGTCCGTTACCGTCGATTGCCGCTGTCGTTTGAACTGCCGTGGGGCTAGGATCTTGCCAAGTTGTATTTCCTGCTCCATCCGTAGTCAGTACCTGTCCGTTTGTTCCGTCCACATTTGTTATTGTATTTGCTCCAATGGTTGCGGCTCCAGTTGTAGAGAGGTTTCCTGTTATTGTCGTGTTCCCGGCTCCAAGGGTCCCGGTTGTTGCGACATTTTGGGCTCCGAAGTTTGGATCGATCTTTGTTCCAAGAATGGCAGCAGTTGTGGAAATATCGGCATCGGCTATTTCCCCATCTAGTATTTTTAGGGATGTCACAGCATCATTCGCTATATCCTCTTCAAGTATAGTACCATTCAATATTTCATCAGAAGTTACGGCTCCAGTTGCAATTTCGAAGTCAGTAATCCCACCTTCGGAAACGTCCAGAGTATATGGGTCAATCTCATCTCCGGTACCTTCAAGTTTTAAGGTGGTATCAAAAGGGCCTACTACTTCATTCCCCACAATCCCATCCACTTCAGAAAGCTGTAGGTCGGTTTCAGGGATTCGCTGCCATTCCCCATCGGGTCCTGCATTGCCGTTCCATAAAATAAGTTGTCTGGCAAGGTCGTCCCCGTTGTTAAATATCCGTAAAGGGTCAACGGATCGGCTTCCAATTTTTTCCCCGCCAATGGTGCGGTTGGCAATGTCCCTTCCTTCAATGGAAAAGTCCTGTATGTTACGTCCGTTTATTTCCCCGACTTCAAAATTATAGTTCATGGTTCCGTCGCCGTTATCCGTCACGGAAACCACCACTGTACTATCCAAGGTGTTGGAATACAATTGGCTCAAATAATCGTCCCGGGTGCTCACGGTAAACGAATCGTCCAGCGCCTCACAGATATTGATCCATTCTGCTCCATTGTAATAGTTAAGGCATTCATCGTCCGTATTGTAAACCATTGCCCCATTTAGCGGGCTTATGGCGTTCATTTGCGCATCCGTTACGCGGGTGATCACCAGTACTCGGTTGGCGCTTTGCAGTTCCAAAATGGAAGTGGGGTCCAAATTTTGTGGGTCATCACCTATTTTTACCTGGGCACACAGCGAGTTGATCGCCAATAGGCCTATAATGGTGTAGATTATTGAAGTTTTCACAGTGTTTGCTTATTTGAGGATTCTCCAAACGTAAAGGACAAAACTAAACTTATACCCGAATTTTTATAATAAATACCGTCCAAACACTAAATTCAAGGGTGAATGGAATTGCCTTTGGTTATATTTGTAGGAATCATAATTAACAAAAGTTTAGAACCCCGTAATTTTTTATATGCCCTCCAAGGGTTTTCTTTATCTTGTACTAAATATTTTCCGATGAAACACACATTTTTGATATTGTTCTCCTTACTGATATCTGGCTTGTCCATGGCACAGGATTCCCGCCAAATGCTGCGGGGCAAGGTGCTTTACAGAAGTTCCAATGTGCCCAACGAGAACGTTATCAATTCAACCAGCGGGCATGCCACCATTACCGATGATAACGGGGAGTTTATGATCGAGGTAAAGGAGGGCGACCAACTTGTGTTCACCGCCATCAACTACCAATTGGAAGTGGTGGAGATTACTCCCGGGATATTGGCCAACAACCGTTTGGTGGTGGAGGTTGACGAAAAGGTACAGGAATTGGACGAAGTGGTGGTGAGCCCGGAGAACCAGGAACGCTTTCTTGAGGTGAAAAACGAGGATTTTAAACAGTTCGATTACGAAATAGATCGTAGCACCGAGGTGGAGAACATAGCCAATTCCCAGATTACACGTGGTATGAAGGATGGGCTCAACTTTGTGAACATCTTTAAGGCTTTATTTAAGTCTCAAGATGCCAATGGACAGGAGCGAATTCCGCTAAAAGTGAGCGAAGTGCTGCGACATGTGTACGATGATGAGTTCTTTGTGGTGGACCTAAGACTGCCTCAGGACAAAATAGATGCTTTTCTATTGTATTGCGATGACAAAATACCTTCCCAGACCCTGCTGAAAAAGGAAAATGAATTTGAACTTATCGATTTTCTGGTGACCCAAAGCAAGGAGTTTAGGAAAACTTTGGGCGAGGAATGAAAAAATGCCTGCTTGCACTATTGATTTTTGCCGCCCAAGGGGTCTTTGCCCAAGAAGGTGATGTGAAAATATTGCAAGGTAAAGTTATTAGTGCCGATAAGGATGTGGTCGGTGTTGTGGTTCAAAATGTAACCACCCAAGATGCCGTGATCACCGATCTGGACGGCAATTTTTCCATTCGGGTGCGGGTAAACGATACCCTGCTGTTCTCCGCGGTACATTTTTTAAGAAAATCCCTCCCGGTAACAGAGGCTTTGTACAGCTCCAAATTTGTGGAGGTTCCCATGCAGGAATTTGTGAACGAGCTTAGGGAGGTCGTGGTAACGCCCTATAATCTTACAGGAGACCTTAGCAAGGACATAGACCGTGTAACATTGGGAAAGGATGTAAGCGCCGAGGCGCTGAACTTGCCCAATGCCCACGGGCGCATACCCACCCAGAGCGAAAGGAGGTTGCAACAGGCCACGGCTGGAAAATTTAATGTAGGAATGTTGTTGAGCCCTCCCTTAGACCCTTTGATCAATGCCATAACAGGTCGTACAAAAATGCTGAAAAATAGGGTAAAAGTGGATAAGACCTATGCCCAGACACAGCAAGTGCAAGGGTTTTATACGGACTCACTTTTTGTGTCCACCTTGAAGATTCCCATGGAGAAAATAGATGATTTCATGTATTTCTGTGAAGTGGACGAAACTTTTCAGGCAGCCATAAAATCCGAGGATAAACTGCAAATTTTAAATGTGATGATACAAAAGAGCAGGGCGTACCGGGAAAACAACAATCTGGATTGATTTCTTTTAGATGTCTGATGTCTGATGTCTGATGTCTGATGTCTGATGTCTGATGTCTGATGTCTGATGTCTGATAAAAGTTTGGCAGGTAAATTGCAGAAAGTTATCTAAAACAGTAACATTGTTGCATAATTAAAGTCCAACACCACATGATGACATCAAAAAAAGCACGGATGGCAATCTTACCTTTGGTAATGCTATTGTTGCTGTCGTTTTCATCCGCCCATAAATATTATGTAAGCGTAACCAATATTGCCTACTCGGAAGACGATAAGGCTTTTCAGGTTACCAGCCGCGTTTTTATAGACGACCTTGATAGATTGTTGAAGGAACGTTACGGTATCGAGGCCAAACTGGCCACGCCAAAAGAATCCGAGTTGGCCGATGAGTACATCGAAAAATATTTTAGGGCAAAATTTGCTGTTGAATTGGACGGCAAGCGCGTACAGTTCAATTTTTTGGGAAAAAGGTACGATACCGATGTGGTCATCTGCTATCTGGAGATTCCCAATGTAAAATTATCGGAAACAAAAAGCATGTCCGTCCAGAATGAGGTGCTCATGGATCTCTTTGATGATCAGCAGAATGTGGTACACGTAAAATGGGATGGAAACAAAAAAAGTTTTATGCTGATCCGTCAGAACAATAAAGGAATGTTAAACTTATGATGTATTCTTAACAATTGGTTAAAATATGTTATTTTTCAGCGCTATAAAATCAGATAAAAAAATGAACAGATTCAAGTATTCCTTAGCTTCCATCTTGTTCCTTTTTGGAGCCGTTGTCATGGCACAAGAAGAGGGAGATGCCAAAGAAAAGCGGGAGCCCGGTCATTACAACCAAAGTAGATTCAAACAATTGTACGAGGAGTTTTCCACTCCCAACACCTATCGTTCCGCATCCGGAGCCCCTGGCCCCGATTACTACCAACAGCAGGCCGATTATGTTATGGATATCCAGTTGGATGACAAGAATGCAAAGATCAGTGGAGAGGAGACCATAACCTACCATAACAATTCACCGGACGATCTGGAGTTTCTTTGGGTACAGTTAGATCAAAATGTACGGGCCAAAGATTCAAAGTCGCCTTTGCGTGATGGAAACGGTGTAAATATTGCCTATACAGCCGATAATTTTGCCCAAACGTACATCACCGAGCCGTTCGATGGTGGTTTCAATATACAATCGGTCACCGATGCCAGTGGGAAGCCATTGTCCTACACCATCAACCAGACCATGATGCGCGTAAACATACCACAGCCGTTAAAAAGCGGTGAGAAGATTTCGTTTTCCATCAAATGGTGGTACAATATTCCGGACCATACCGTAAATAGGGCACGTTCCGGGTACGAGTATTTTCCAAAAGACGGGAACCGTGCCTATGTAATCGCACAGTTCTTCCCAAGAATGGCCGTTTATAGTGATGTGGAAGGATGGCAGAACCATCAGTTCTGGGGAAGCGGAGAGTTCGCTTTGCCATTTGGTAATTATGAGGTAAGCATAACCGTACCGGCAGACCACATATTGGATGCAACGGGGGAGCTTCAAAACCGAGAGGAAGTATTTTCCAAAGAAATGATGAAGCGTTACAAGCAGGCCAAGAAGTCGTATGACAAGCCTGTGATCATTGTAACCCAAGAAGAGGCCGAAGCAGCGGAAAAAGGATTTTCAACCGATACCAAAACATGGAAATTTAAAGCAACCAACGTTAGGGATTACGCATTTGCATCGTCCAGAAAATTTGTTTGGGACATGCAGGCCGTCAAAATCGGAAACAAGGATGTAATGGCGGTATCGCTTTACCCAAAAGAAGGTAATCCACTTTGGGAAGAAATGTCTACCAAAGCTGTGGTGCAGACTTTGCAGACCTATTCCAAGCATACCTTTGATTATCCTTACCATAAGGCCATTTCCGTGCATGCAAAGAACCAGGGAATGGAGTATCCGATGATTTGCTGGAACTATGGGCGTCCCAATGAGGACGGTACCTATTCCGACAGGGTTAAATACGGTATGATCAGTGTGATCATCCACGAAGTGGGACACAACTACTTCCCTATGATCGTCAATTCAGATGAACGTCAGTGGGGATGGATGGACGAAGGAATCAACACCTTTGCCCAGTATTTGGCAGAGCAGGAATTTGGTGAAAATTACCCTGAGATAATAGCTCCAAATACAGCGTATCCCTCACGAAGAGGAAAGGCAGCGGACATTGTACCCTACATGGCAGGAGACCAAAGTTACATTTCCCCGATCATGTCCAACCCGGAGAATGTGTACCAATTGGGCCCGAACGCCTATGGTAAACCGGCAACGGCACTTAACATTTTAAGGGAGACCGTAATGGGAGAAGAATTGTTCGATCATGCGTTCCAGACCTATGCACAGCGTTGGATGTTCAAACACCCGACCCCGGAAGATTTCTTCCGTACCATGGAGGATGCGTCCGCAGTGGATTTGGATTGGTTCTGGAGAAGCTGGTTCTACACCACCGATTATGTGGATATAGGGGTGTCAAGTGTTAAAAAATACTATGTGTCCAACAAGCCTACCAAGGAAATGGAAAAGTATATGGCCGATAGGAACCTTACCGAGGCGGACCTTCCACCATTGGTATATTTGGCAGACGAAGAAAGCGAAGATTTTTTACCTGAACTTAAAGGAAAGTCCCCGACCGAGACCTCGAAAAACCTTAAGGAGTTTATGATGGACAACATGTCCGAAGCCGAAAGAGCACAGGTAAAAGAGCCAAAGTATTTCTACGAGATCACTTTTGATAAGCCGGGAGGTATTCCAATGCCATTGATCGTAGAGTACACCTATGCCGATGGTACTACCGAAAACATTACCTATCCTCCGGAAATTTGGAGAAAGAACGATGCCGAGGTAAAAAGAGTAATGGCCACCCAAAAAGAATTGGTGGGAATCGTGGTAGACCCAAAATTGGAAACCGCGGATATCGACACCACCAACAACGCTTGGCCCAAGAAAGATGAGAAGTCCGACTTTGATAAGTTCAAGGAAAATATCAAGGGAGACGAGTAGATAAAAAACATTGTTAAGGGCCCCGTGATTTCACGGGGCTTTTTTTATTTTGGAATGAAGTTCTGATTATATTTGTGCCATGCAATTTCTATTTATTAGTGGAGCCGAGATTTTTTTCATCCTATTTATAGTGGTGATGGTGTTTGGTGCGGACAAGATTCCCGGTATAGCCCGGGGGCTCGGCAAAGGAATGCGCCAACTTAAGGACGCCACGGACGATATTAAACGGGAAATACAAAAAAGTACGGATGATGTGGATACTGATTTCACAAAGAACATCCGCAAGGAAATCGACGATGTAAAGAAGAATGTGAACGAAGTATCCGGTTCCATCAAAAGAGACCTCAATAAGAAATAGATCCTTATGTTGGAAAAATTGCTCAAATGGGATAGGGACACTTTTGTTTATCTCAATGGTCTGGGCATAGAGGATTACGATGTTTTTTGGTCCACCGTTACCAATATTACCACTTGGATACCCCTGTTTATCCTTTTTCTGGCTCTTTTTTACCTTAAATTTTCAAGAACAGAGGCACTATATAAGTTTTTGACAGTTTTGGGATTGGTGGTTTTTATCACGGCCATTACCCATATCACCAAAATTTCGGTGGCAAGGTTACGCCCGAACAATACAGAAGAGATCAATACGCTGATCCGTATTCTAAAAAGCCCAACGGACTATAGCTTTTTTTCGGGCCATGCCTCCAGCTCCTTTTCCATTACCACTTTGGTATTCCTTTTTTTACGGCATAAGGTAAAATGGGCAGTGCTCTTTTTTATATGGCCCATCCTTTTTGCCATGAGCCGCATTTATGTGGGCGTACATTTTCCTGTGGATATTATAGTGGGAACAGTGGTCGGAATATTATCGGGATTACTTTTCTATTGGCTCTATCAACGTTTTATAGTACCCTACTCAACGTCAGTCCGTCCCTAATGGGCAACAATACCGTTTCTACCCTTGGGTCTGCTTTTAATTTATGATTGTATTCCAGCAACGCAGCAGTGGCCTTGTCGGAACGCTCTAAAGGTTCCACTACTTTTCCCGACCAAAGCACATTGTCCGAAAGAATTACGCCGCCCGGTCTGGTTTTTTGAATCACCGCCTCAAAATAGGCATCATAGTTTACTTTTTGCGCATCAATAAAAACCAGGTCGAAGGTTTGTTCCAGTTTGGGCACAATAGTTAGAGCATCACCTATATGTTGTTTGATTTGCGGTCCAAACCCACTTTTGTCAAAATACCTTCGCTGCATATCGTGTAGTTCCTCATTTACCTCAATAGTGTGGAGTTCCCCATCTTTTTGAAGCCCTTCCGCCAAACACAAGGCAGAATAGCCCGTATACGTGCCAATTTCCAAAATGTACTTGGGGCTGATGATTTTGGACAACATGCCCAACACCCTGCCCTGAAAATGCCCGGTGATCATTCGGGGCTGCACCACTTTTAAGTGTGTTTCACGGGTGAGTTCCTGGAGTAATTTGGGCTCGTCCTGAGAACTGTTGGCAATGTAACTCTCCAAAATGGGCGATAGGAAATGCATGGATATATTTTTCGCAAAAATATAGAAAAGAACTACATTGAAGGCTTCATAAAACAAAACAACCTCATGACGCTACCAAAGGTAAACATACGGACTGCCACTTTGGACGACTTGCCCTTGCTGCTCAATTTTGAACAGGAAATCATAAAGGCGGAACGCCCTTTTGATGTTACCATAAAAGATGGCCCCATCAGCTATTACGACATCGCTGCGATGATTAAAGACCCAAAAGCCCATGTAGTGGTCGCCGAAGTTGATGATAACATAGTGGCTTCGGGTTACGCCATTATCAAGAAAGCCAGGCATTATTTGGACCATGAGTTTTATGCATACTTGGGTTTTATGTACACCGACGAGGATTTTCGTGGGATGGGCATCAATGCACAAATTGTCGAAGAACTTAAAAATTGGTCTCAACAAGAAGGTTTTAAGGAAATTAAATTAACGGTGTACAACGACAATCTACCTGCCATCAAGGCCTATGAAAAAGTAGGTTTTAAAAAGCATATCATCGAAATGCGGTTGACATAATTTTCTTTTCATCACATTACTTCCACAAATCGTATTTTTGATGAAAACCAAATGAAAATGACGTTCGAGAATACGCTTGAATTTGCCAAAAAGTTAGATGCGTCCGATGCATTGGCTTCCTACAGAAATGAATTCCACTATCCACAGGTCAACGGAAAAGACGTGATCTATTTTACGGGGAATTCGCTTGGCCTCCAACCCAAACGGACCCAAAAATTCGTTGATGAGGTAATGAAGGATTGGCGAGAACTTGCCGTGGAAGGTCATTTTTATGCCGATAAGCCTTGGTGGGACTACCACGAAAGATTGGCCGAAGGTCTGGGCAAAGTGGTCGGTGCCAATCCAAAGGAAATTTCGGTGATGAACACGCTTACCGTAAACCTTCATTTGTTGATGGTGTCCTTTTACCGACCCACCGAAAAGAGATTCAAGATCATTTGCGAGGAAAAAGCATTTCCATCCGACCAATATATGCTACAAAGTCAGGTGCGTTATCACGGATTGAACCCTGAGGATACCATCGTAGAAGTAAAAAAACGTGATGGTGAGCATGCGTGGCGCACGGAGGACATCATCCAAAAAATAAATGAGGTAGGGGATGAGCTTGCCCTAGTGTTGATGGGCGGCGTTAATTACTATAACGGCCAAGTGCTGGATATGGAGACCATTACCAGAGCAGGTAAGGGTGTCGGAGCTTATGTAGGTTGGGATTTGGCCCATGGCGTAGGAAACATCAAATTGAACCTCCATGATTGGGATGCCGATTTCGCCGCTTGGTGCAGTTATAAATATATGAACAGTGGGCCAGGTAACGCATCCGGAATCTTTGTGCACGAAAAACACTTGGGCAAAGAGGACATCCCCCGTTTTGAAGGCTGGTGGGGAACCAAAAAAGAGACACGTTTTTTAATGAAGCCGGAGTTCGACCCTATCGAAACCGCCGATGCATGGCAACTGAGCAATCCCCCTATTTTATCCATAGCACCCTATTTGGCCTCTCTGGAACTATTTGATGAAGTGGGCATGGATGCCCTTATCAAAAAACAAAAGACCATTGTGGCCTACTTGGAGTTTGTACTGCATGAAATTGATGAAGAAGTGGACAGTACTTTCGAAATAATAACTCCCAAAGCTAGAGGATGTCAACTTTCCGTGTTTTTGCACGGCGAGGGCAAGGCCATCTTTGACTATTTAATGAAAAAAGGTGTAATCACCGATTGGAGGGAACCGAATGTTATCCGATTGGCACCGGCTCCATTGTACTGCTCGTTCGAGGATATGTACCGTTTTGGACAAATCTTAAAAGCGGGTATACAGGGCAAGTAAGAACCAATGCACTAAATTAACCGACTAAACACGACCAAAAAATGAAATCCCTTTGGCTTATTCTGTCCAATCCAAGGTATTTTGGAGCGGCATGGGTCTTTACCAGTATCAATATTTGGTTTGGTACCTGGGCCATTTATATCCCGACCGTAAAGGACAAACTGGATATCAACAAGGCCGATTTGGGCATTGCACTATTTTGTTTGTCGGTGGGGGTTTTTGCCATTTTCCCAGTGGCTTCAAAAATCATAAATAAAATAGGGGTAGGTCGGTCGTCATGGTACGGGGTAATATTTGCCTCCCTAACAGCGATGTTGCCGCTGATGGCTCCGAATTATTATCTGCTGATGGCAGCGCTCTTCCTTTTTGGGGCCAGTAATGGATTTATAGATATTGCCATCAATACCTTGGTCACGGAAATTGAAAAGGAGGACAAACAAAATTTTATGTCCGCGGCCCATGGCTTTTTTAGTTTGGGCGGGATCATAGTTGGTTTGGGAAGTTTTTTGATTCCGGTGATCGGAAGCCCTGTATTGCACATGGGCATTACCGTAGTTTTGGTTTTTCTCATCAATTTTTTTCTGAAGAAACATTACATCTATGTTGTGGCCGCACCTGTGGAGAAGGAGCCTTTTAGCCTAAAATTGTTCAAGCCATTGCTGTTGTTGGGCATAATCGGGTTTGTATCCTTTGGTAGCGAAGGCGCCATTATTGATTGGAGTGCGCTTTACCTCAAGGAAATGACCATGGCCCCGGAACTACTTATCGGCGCGGGATTTTTGGCATTTTCCACCACAATGACACTGGGTCGCTTTCTAGGGGATGGCATTAGTGCCAAAATCGGGCCCATACGAATCGTAGGATTGGGTGCGCTTATTGCTGCGGTAGGTTTTGTGTTGGTCTTAACCCAAAACACCACATGGTCCATTATTGGCTTTGCATTCAACGGGCTTGGTTTTTCGGTCATTGTGCCCGAACTGTTCCGTATCGGGGGCAATGTTAAGGGAGTGGATTCTTCCCAAGGCGTTGCTTTTATAGCTGGGTTCGGGTATATAGGGTTTTTGCTTGGGCCTGTTATTCTAGGATTTATTGCCGAAAGTGCCTCCCTTAATTATAGTTTTATCTTGCTCCTGTGTATGGCCCTCTTGGTTTTTGGGATTACGTTTTTCCTGCGAAGGAGGAGGAAGTAAAATCAATTATATTTGCCATATCAGGATGGATTGATATTCCGCGAATTGTCAAATGCTTTTCTAAGCGATCAGCTTAATATCTGGATTTATAATCAGTTTTTGGCTATATCAACTTCATACAAAGAAAACGGTTATTTTTCCTTTATCAGGACTTTTAATTCTTCAAGCTGTGTGTCCGATCGCCAAAGCACTTGGCTCATATCCCTTTCTATTTTTATATCTGGTGTTGTTCCGTAGCCGTCCAAAACCTTTCCATTTTTTTGAAAGGAGACCATTGTGCTGATTTTTCCGAACAATTTTGAATTAGGGAGGTCGACCCAGTCACTATTCCCACTAGAACCATCCGTTGTAATCCCAACAATTTTCATATTCGGAATTCCTTTAAAAGCGGAAACAAAAACAGACGCCGCACTAAATGTTTTTTCGTTGGCTAAAATGTAGACGGGCCTATTATAGTAAAATTGAGTTGCTGACAATTTTTCTCCGTTCAGTATGCCAAAATAGTATTCGCTGTACTTTGTTTCATCCAATTCATAGATAGGTTTGAAGTTTTTCAGAAACCCAGTTACCTTTTTCTGTTCCCTGTCGTCCAATTCCGAAAAGGAGTGTAAAAATCGGCTGTGCAGGCTTTCTTGATAATCTTTAGGCAATGGCAATGGACCCCTTTGTTTAACTATGTTTACAATATGAATAGAGTCGGGGTGTATCAAATATTTAGCAAACTCATAGAGCAAATCCCGTGTTCCGCCACTATTCGCCCTTACATCGATAATAAGGGCTTCGCTATTGTTTTGAATGGATTTCATAAATGAATTGACTTTCTCAAAAAGTAGTGGGGCTTCATCTTTGCTTACCATTTCCGGTAGTTTAATGTATGCAATGTTGTCGTCTAAACTAAATAGCCCATCAATAATTTCTGGTTGGTTAAAGTCCTCATCTTCAATAAAAAGATAGTCTATTTCAAATTTTTCGTCCCATGGTCGTTGTCGTTCTGATTTGTCTATTACAGGAACGATTAAAGTTGTGTCATTTTGGAATAAATCGTTTGAAAGCGTTAATTTGACTTCTTTCGGCAGAGGTTTGTTCAGCAAGATGTAATTTTTTTGAATATCCCTAATGTCACGGACTGCCAGCGTATAATAGGTCTCTTTGGGAGCCTCAATGTCTCCTGGCCTCGTTTGTTGCAAGAATTCATCTAACTCGAGACCATCAATTTTTTTAAGGTACGGGAAGTTTGGGTCTAGGATTTTCAATGTTTTATCCTCATCATAACTCAAGACAACAACTTTATCGTTTACAGGTGCGTAAACAAACGGTAAAAATAATGACTCGTTTAGACTATAGCCTCTAATGCCATTTAAAGCTGAATGTCTATCCCCGATTTTGGCCAAGGTGTTGGTGATAAACAAACCAAAATTTTCAAGTCGTGTGGAATCTTTTAACGATGTAAGATAGGTTTCAAAGTCCTTGTTGAAATCAAAACCGTTCAGATAAGCATAGGAAGACTTTTCATTTAATGTTTTGGTCAAAAATTCAACATCTTCTGTTACTTGTTTTTTGGTGAGCCAATTATCCTGTGCTTGTACATGTACGATTACCAGACAGAATAATGGGATGGTGGTTAGGTTTTTCAGTTTCATTTATAGCTTTTGTTTCAAAAGGTTCTTTACCTGAAATAGGGAATTAAATGATGGAAAACATCATTTTTAGCGTTAGGGAGAACTTTGAAAATATTTTTTGTGAGCAAACTATGCTCGCAAAATCAAATATGCCTATTATTCCTTACTCACGGAAAGCCCGGTAAAATAGAGGCTCATACCGCCTTCGGGACGGTTGTGCTGTTTGGCCAGTTGCAGGCCTTCCACATCAACATAATCTTCCCAAGTGGACACCAAGTTGGGCTCTTCCTGATTGGATTTGCGGTACGCCCACTCCCGAACGATAAAATCATCCTTAAAATAGAAATCATATGCATCACCTGGGGTATAGCCGCCTTCATTGGCATATACGATGGTCAACTTTTGCATGGGCTCCTTACTGATGGGTGCTGTGGCCTCTGCCGTCTGTTCGTAAGTGTAGTTGTTGGCGTCCCACATCAAATTAAAGGGGGCCATTAACCAGTACCTGTCGTTGATGAATCCACCATTGGTCTTTAGGGCAATACTGTCCATATCCGCCCGATTATAAGTTAGGGTATCAGCTCCAGAAATAGCGGTAACCATATTTGTTTTTGGTTCCCAGGCCCATTTGCGTTCAAAATGCATGGAATCCCTGTCCACGTTAAAGGTAAAAGTGATTTCCTTTACATCTGCCCAGTTGTCGTAACCATGCGCCTCGGCTATGAGTTCGGGGACCGTTTTTTCGGGTTCCGTGGTTTCAGCGGTTTCTCCAGTTTTTTTTGGTTCTGTTTTGCAGGCAACAAAAAATATAAAAACGAACAGTGCAACGAGGTAATTGGTCTTCATATCTGGTTTTTAACCAAATATACTAGGAAAATCTGTTAATTTGCGCCCCATTTTAAAAAGCCTGACCAAAAAAAATCTGTTTCTGGAGTGACTTTTTTAAAAAAACTGTTTCTAATACTTGTAAGTAACCCCGACAAAGCGTTTTTGGAAAAGGAAGACTTACACGTACATCTTTCTGATGAGGAACTGGTGAAGCAGATTGTGGCGGACAACGACCCCATGTTGTTTGGGTTGTTGTACGACCGCTATGTTAAAATGGTCTACAACAAATGTTACGGATTCGCAAAATCTGCGGACGAAGCGGAGGATCTAACACAGGACGTGTTCCTCCAGCTTTTTATCAAACTTCGGACCTTTAAGGGTAAATCGAAGTTTTCTACTTGGCTGTATTCTTTTACCTATAATTTTTGTGTCAATTATGTCAATCGGAACAAGCAACTGAAAATACGGGACAAGTCCGTACAAGTTGAAAAAACCGAACATAAGCTTACCGAAGAGGTGCCCGATGAGAGCTTGTTCGAGATGAAAGCCGACAAGCTCAAAAAATGTTTGGAGATCATCTCGGCAGAAGACAGGTCCATTTTGTTGCTCAAATATCAAGATGGGGCCAGTATCAAAGATCTTGTGAACTTAATGGATATAGGGGAGAGCGCGGTCAAAATGCGGCTTAAAAGAGCCAAGGAAAGACTATTGGAAATCTATAATACCCTCGAATAGATGGCAAAGAAACACAAAAACCCATTTAAAGAGCTGGAAGCCTCCTTGCACGAGGCCCCGCCCGAAATGAAACAAAAAGTGATGAACGACATTGCCGCGGCAAAGTTGATCATGGACATGGCTTCTTTGTTCTCTATCAATTTGGGAGATGCTTTGCGTAAACTTTTCCGAACCCTTGGGGATAACTAATCAACAAACTGAACACAATAAATAAAACAACAACTATGGAGACTATTAATGAATGGAAAAACGTGACCCTTGACTCACTCTCGGGCATGGGTAGAGAAATGGCATTGGCATTTCCCAAAATATTTGGGGCCATCGTAATTTTATTATTAGGTTGGATTACCATAAAAATATTGCTATTTCTTTTGAGAAAAATCCTAAAATTGGCCAAGGTGGATATGCTCAACGATAAGATAAATGGCATGGATGTGACCGGTAAGGGTGATCTTGAAGTGGATGTTATAAAAATTATATTGGGCTTTGTCCGGTGGTTTTTGATATTGGTCTTTTTGATTGTGGCCGCCGATATCCTGGATTGGAAGATCATTTCTCAGGAAATAGGCAATCTGTTGCACTATTTACCTCGATTCTTTAGTGCATTGGCCCTATTGATGCTTGGTTTTTACATTGGCAATTTTGTGAAGAGAACCATTAAACGATTGTTCGATTCGTTCGAATTCGGTGGGTCCAACCTTGTGAGCAACCTGTTTTTTTATGTAATAGTCATTTTCATGTCCATTACCGCATTGAACCAGGCAGGGGTGGATACCACCATCATAACCAATAATATTACTTTGATTTTCGGCTCCTTTCTTTTGGCCTTTGCCTTGGGTGTTGGACTGGGCTCTCGCGAGATAGTGGCCGATATTCTTCGGGCATTTTATATCCGGAAAACCTATGTAGTGGGGGATAGGATCGTAATTGGCGGTGATGAGGGAACCATTAAATCCATAGAAAACAATAGTTTAACGTTGGAGACAAGGACCGGTAAGTATGTGATTCCTATCAAAGATGTAATGTCGCAAAAAGTGGAGATTAAATCGTAATCTTGGCATTGTGGTGAACAAGTGGGGAAACTTCCTTGGAATTTGATTATTTTTGAAGTCTTACAACACGTAAAAAATGAGTTCAAAAAAAGGAAAAGTTCAGGAATTGATCCAAGAAAAACTGTTAGAAGACCGTAAAGTCTTCCTTTGGGGCCAAGTAGATGATGATTCTGCAAAGCACGTAATCGACAGATTGCTGTATTTGGATATGTTGAACAACAAAGAGATTCAATTGATCATCAATAGCCCGGGAGGCTACGTAACCTCCGGTTTTGCCATTTACGATACCATTAAACAGATAAAAAGCCCTGTGAGCACGGTATGCTCCGGTCTGGCGGCCTCTATGGGTTCCATACTTTTATCCGTAGGGGAAAAAGGTAGGAGGTTTATCCAGCCTCACGCCCGTGTCATGATCCACCAACCAAGTGGCGGAGCAAGGGGACAGGCTTCAAACATTGAGATACAGGCAAGGGAAATTATCAAGACCAAGGAACTGGGAGCTAAAATTCTATCGGAAAATTGCGGACAGTCCTATGATAAGGTCATGAAAGATTTTGATCGTGATTACTGGATGAGTGCCGAAGAATCGGTGGAATACGGTATTGTTGATGAGATCCTCAAATAGAGCAACAAGAACATTTTAAAAAGTGAAAAGTCCTTCGCAACGTATTGTGAAGGACTTTTTATATATAGACGCCGAAGCGGGATATTTTAAGATATATACGGTGGCGAAGATTTCGCTGGATATTAAAGGATTGTTAAAATCAAAAATCATCGGGATTTTGTATGATTTTTTCTGCCCTTTCCTGCAACTCGGTCAGCTCCCCTTTGTTTTTCTTTTCCAGCAAGCTCAACATCATCGACATGCGCTGGTTGTTCTTAAAATGCGCTTTCTTCGCTTCTAAAAAGTTCCAGTACAGCGAATTGAACGGACAGGAGTTCTCTCCTGACTTCACAGTATGGCTATAAACACATTCCTTACAATAATTGCCCATTTTATTGATGTAATTCGCGCTGCTCACATAGGGTTTGGTGGCTACGAGTCCCCCATCCGCAAATTGGCTCATACCACGGGTGTTGGTAATCTCTACCCATTCAAGGGCATCAATGTACACGCCCAAATACCAGGCATCCACCTCGTCGGGGTCGATTTGGGAGAGCAGGGCATAATTACCGATCACCATTAATCGCTGGATGTGATGGGCATAGGCATTGTCCAAGCTTTGCGTAATGGCTTTGTGCAGACAGTTCATTTTTGTTTTTCCCGTCCAAAAGAAATCGGGGAGAGGGTTGTGGTTGTCCAATTTGTTCAATTTGGCATAGCCGGGCATTTCTTTCCAATACACTCCGCGCATGTATTCGCGCCAACCCAGAATTTGACGAACAAAGCCCTCGACCTGAGAAATGTCTATTTCATCTTTATGGGCGTGGTAATAATCTACCACCGTATCAATAACTTCTTTGGGCGAAAGCATTTTACTGTTCATTCCGAAGGACAATCGGGAATGGAACAGGTATTTTTCCCGGGTATGCAAGGCATCTTGGTAATCTCCAAAATGTTTCAATAAATCGGAGCAGAAAAAGTCCAACAACTCTTTGCACTCTTCGTATGTTGTGGGCCAGGGAAAATTGTTTGCATCAATGTTGCCAAAAGTGACCACCTTCGCATTTTTGATTTCTTCCAAAAGGTCACTGACATCTTTATTAAAGGAAAGTTCCTTTGGAATTTTTGGAGAACCGTCCCATTTTTTTCGATTACTCTGGTCAAAGTTCCATTTTCCGCCTTCGGGCTGGTCGTTTGCCATCAAAATATGGTGTTTCTTCCGCATCATCCTATAGAAACTTTCCATCAATAGTTGTTTCTTGCCCTTAAAGTGATTTTTCAGCTCATCCCTGCTGGTGTAAAAGTGTTCCGTGTCAAAAGCTTCGGAAGGAATGGCTATGGATCTGCAGATTTCTTGGAGCTGTTGGTCCAATCGGTATTCGTCCGGCAATTGGTATTCAAACTTTTTGATCTTGTGCTCGGATATGGTCTGTTTTATAAGCTCGGGTAACTTCTGGGGATTGTTTTTATCTCCAATTTTGAAGTAGATTATATAATGCCCCTCGTCTTCGAGTTCACTCGCAAAATTCCGCATGGCTTGGAAAAACCCCACTACTTTTTGAATGTGATGTTTTACATAATCCGTTTCCTGCCGCATTTCGGCCATAAGGTATAAATGGTCGTCATTCACTTGATCTAACCAGCTATGGGAAAGATTGAGCTGATCGCCAAGGATAAGTCTAAGTGTTTTCATGAATCAAAATAAAGTCGGTTGCAGCCAAAGGCGTTGGAACTTTTTGTTCGGGTCGTACATCTCCGCCTGCCTTTTGGTATTAAAAATTCTGTTGCGAGTGTCGTTGCCCACGCCGCTGTTGTACATCCAATTGCCCCAATTGCTGTGCACATCGTAATCAATGAGCATCGCTTCAAAATAAGAAGCTCCAATGCGCCAATCCTCTTTAAGGTGCTTGGACCAATAACTTGCTACATTTTGTCGGCCACGGTTGCTCATCCAGCCTGTTTGTTGAATCTCTATCATATTGGCATTTACAAAATCGTCATCCGTATTTCCGTTGATCCAGTCGTGTTTGGCAGCTTCATTGGAGTTCCAATCATAAGCTTTGTGGAGAATACCATCAATTTTAAAGATTTGGTTACCGTGCTTTAGGGAAACATATTTGAAATAGTCCCGCCAAATAAGCTCAAAAATCAACCAATAGGTATCCTGATTCTTTTTGATCTCATTTTCAAAACGTTTTATTTCCCAATATATCGTACGGGCGGAAATACTGCCATTGGCCAACCAAGGTGAGAATTTAGAGCTGTAATCGGCACCTACCAGTCCATTTCTTGTTTTTTTATAATAAGCCAGCTTTTTGGTGTCCCAAAAATAGTGCTGCATACGGTTTAAGGCATTGTCCTCACCTCCTTTAAACGGAAAGGCCGATTTGGGGTCCGTTTCAAAATTGGAGAAGCCAAGTTGTTTCAATGTAGGTATCTCCGTTGTCGGTTCCACTCGATTTTCTATGCCGAATGCTCTTGGTTTATCAAAGCATGGTCTTACTTGAGCTTGTTTTTCGCATTTTTTACGGAAAGCCGTAAATACCTGTGGAATCTGTTCATAGGAATCAAAAGGAATGTCTTCGGGGTGAAAAAGAAACTGGTCAAAGGTTTTGTGGAAAGTGACCGTTTCAGAAACGCGCTTTTGAGTTTCTTGAATCACATGTGCCTCTTCGGAAGTCCATTCATTTTGCAGAAAAACTTGACTGATGTTGAAGTGTTCCACCAACTCGGGAATTCTGTCCTCTGGTTTTTCGTGATAAACCAATAAGGAAATGTTGTGTTGTTCGAGATTTGTTTTTAATTGATGCACCGATTCCAATAAGAATTTGGCCCGAAAACGTTCTGTTTTTTTAAATCCAAACGGCCCTATTTGGAATTGTCTGGGGTCAAAAAAATAAACGGCTATCAATCTATCGGCCCGGCCCGCTAAATGTAGCGCTTCGTTATCATGAATCCGAAGGTTGTTCCCGAACCAAATAAGGCTAGTGTTCATTCTTGTTTTTATTTTTTCTGCATCTTTCACTACAATAAATGACCTGTTCCCAATCTTTCGCCCACTTTTTTCTCCAAGCAAAGGGTCTTTTACAAATGGGACATGTTTTAGTGGCCAAATACGGTTTCTTGTGCACCAATTCAATTTATTGTTTAATAAAAATAATAAAAAATTAAACAAAAATGAATTGTGTTAAGTGAAACCTGGTTGCCGGATCGGTTTAACGAGCAAAATGCTTATTTTTACTGCTTTAATCAGAATTAGGCCCATTGGGGCATTTATGGCACAGACTCCAAAAAATATAGCCATCATCGGTTCCGGATTGGTGGGTTCCCTATTAGCAATATATCTTCGAAGAATTGGACATCAGGTTACCGTTTTTGATAGAAGACCGGATATTAGGACCATCAAGTTTTCGGGGAGGTCCATTAACTTGGCCATGAGCAACCGCGGTTGGCGCTCCTTAGATGAGGTCGGTATCGGTAAGAAAATCAAGGAGATTGCCATTCCACTGGATAAAAGGGCCATGCACGTGAACGATAAACCCGTGTATTTTCAGAAATATGGTAAGGATGGTGAGGCCATTTGGTCCATTTCGCGGGGAATTCTTAACAAGCGTATGATCGATTTGGCAGAGGAGGAGGGAGCTGTTTTTCGATTTAATGAAAAGGTTTGGGACGTTGATTTACCAGATGCCAAAATCTATACGGGCGATACGGAAAAAAGTGAATGGAAGGAGTATCAGTATGACTTGATCTTTGGCTGTGATGGTGCTTTTTCAAGAGTTCGCCATAAAATGCAACGCCGTAGTAGGTTCAATTATTCCCAAAACTTTATCGATGTCGGGTACAAGGAACTTACCATACCTGCCAATGAGAATGGCACGCACAAATTGGACAAGAACTCCTTCCATATATGGCCGCGGGGGGAATTTATGCTCATTGCCATGCCCAATATTGATGGCAGTTTTACCTGTACGCTGTTTTTGCCTTTTGAAGGCGAGATTTCTTTTGAGAGCATGAAAACGGAGGATGACGCCAGGGAATTCTTTAAAAAGTACTTCCCGAACGTGCGGAAAGATATCGAAGACCTGACCAAGGACTTTTTCAACCACCCCACAAGTGCCATGGTAACCATGAAGTGCTACCCTTGGACGTACTGGGACAAAGTGGCTCTAGTGGGCGATTCGGCCCATGCCATCGTTCCCTTTTATGGGCAGGGCATGAACGCTGGTTTTGAGGATATCTATGTGCTCAACCAACTTATGGAAAAACACGGGGATAACTGGGAAACCATTTTTTCCGAATATCAGGAAGAACGCAAACCCAATGCAGATGCCATTGCAGAGCTCAGCTATAGGAACTTTATGGAAATGAGCAGTAAAACAGCTGATCCAAAGTTTCTGTTGCAAAAGAAGATTGAAAAACACTTTGCAAGCAAACACCCGGAAAAGTGGGTGCCCGTATACAGTCGTGTCACTTTTTCGGACAGACCTTATGCCGAAGCACTGGCAATCGGTGATAGACAGGAGGCCATTATGCAACAAATAATGCAAACACCCAATATCGAGTCGCAATGGGATTCCAAGGAAGTGGAGAACAAAATTCTGGAACTTTTAAGAGATTAAGAGGTGGCATAGCTTGGATTTTGAGCGCAGCAAAAATTTCTTGAAACAAATTGTATATAAGGAAAAACCACTTTTAGCTTCGTTCACTTTCACTTTTTAATGACAACTTCATAAAAAAAGCCACCCGAAAGAGGTGGCTTTATAGATTTAATATGATAAGCGAGCTTAGATTTTTGCAAAAAGTTTTTCCATTCTTTCTTGCTCCTCTTCAGCTAAAAGTGGGTCGACCAAAATCCTTCCACTGTGCTCATCGGTAATTATTTTTTTGCGGGAAGCAATCTCAACCTGTACCTGTGGGGGAATGGTAAAGAACGAACCTCCGGAAGCGCCACGCTCCACTGGAACGACTGCCAAACCGTTTTTCACATTTT
This sequence comes from Flagellimonas oceani, assembly GCF_011068285.1. Lineage (NCBI taxonomy): Bacteria > Pseudomonadati > Bacteroidota > Flavobacteriia > Flavobacteriales > Flavobacteriaceae > Flagellimonas > Flagellimonas oceani. The sequence continues at coordinate 291,579 of NZ_CP049616.1, forward strand.
GGCGAATTCTTTTGTAGGCCTGCACCAAGCGATCTTCAATTTTTTCCTCATATTCTTCGGATTTCTTCAAAAGGGCTTTTTCCTCTTTCTCTGTTTCCGCAAGAATAGCGTCCAGTTCGCCTTTTTTGTGCTTTAAGTGGCTTTCACGTTCGGATAGTTTTTCCTTGGTGGTGGCGATCACTTCTTTTTTCTGCTCAATTTGTGCTTTGAACTCTTTAATGTTCTTTTCGGCCAATTGAATTTCCAGCTCTTGGAACTCCACTTCTTTGCTCAGGGAATTGAACTCGCGGCTGTTCCTTACATTTTTCTGCTGTTCGCTATATTTTTTGATAAGCGCCTTGGACTCATCGATAAGATTTTTCTTGGCAGTGATCTCAAAGTTGACCGTTTCAACATCAGTTTTCAATTTGTCCATTCTGGTTTTAAGACCTAGGACTTCGTCTTCCAAGTCCTGTACTTCCAAAGGCAATTCGCCTCTAACGTTGCGGATTTCATCCACCCTAGAGTCAATAAGCTGCAAATCGTACAATGCTCTCAATTTATCCTCTACAGTGCTTTCTTTCTTGTTCGCCATATATTTTATAAATACTTGATGGGATTCGTTATACTCTCCGATAAAGAGACTGCAAAATTAGGAATTTTTTTCGTAAGATAATCAACCAATAAATCTTTTGTAAACTGCTCAGTTTCAAAGTGCCCCATATCGGCTATTACCAACTGGTTTTCGGCTTGGTAAAAATCATGGTATTTCAGGTCGGCGGTTACCAAAATATCGGCCCCGGCTCGCTTTGCGGCCCCAATGGCAAATGCCCCGCTACCCCCTAATACGGCGACTTTGTTTACCCTTTTTCCCAATAGTTTGGAGTGCCTCACCACGGAGGCGTCCATGCGTTTCTTGGCCATAAGGAGAAACTGTTCTTCGTCCATTTCATTTTCAAGATTGCCGATCATTCCCATGCCCAAATCCTGATTGGTATTCTCCAAGGTCAGTATTTCATAGGCAATTTCCTCATACGGATGGGCATCAAAAAGTGCCTTTAAAATGCCTTTCTCCTTTTCAAAAGAGAAAATTACATTGATTTGTGCCTCTTTTTCAAAATGGACCTCACCAACTTTTCCTACAGATGGATTGGCACCGCTCTCGGCCTTAAAGCTACCAATGCCTTCCGAACTGTAGCTGCAATTACTGTATTTGCCAATTTCACCGGCACCGGCTTTAAAGAGTGCCAATTTTATACTTTCGGCATCGGCCAAAGGAGCGTAGGTGGTCAGTTTTTTGATGCTATTGGCCTTTGGAATCAGGATTTCGGGGTTTTTCAGCCCCAAAACCTCACAAATTTTGGCATTCACCCCCATTTTACTGTTGTCCAGCGCAGTGTGCATACTGTAAATGGCAATGTTATTGGCAATGGCCTTCAGCACAACACGCTCAACATAGTTGCTTCCCGTCAATCTTTTTAATCCTTTAAAAATGATGGGATGGAAGCTTACGATCAGATTGCATTTTTTCTCAATGGCTTCGTCCACTACATTTTCCAACGTGTCCAAGGTAACCAAGACACCTTTAACGTTCATTTTGGGGTCGCCCACCAACAGACCCACGTTGTCAAAATCCTCGGCGTGTGCCAGGGGCGCCAATTCTTCAAGCACTTTTGCTATCTCGGTAACGGTCATTTTAAAAATGTTAAGTGGCCTAAAGATAAAATATTATATTTTCGTTCAATGCTTCAATTGCTTCGGAAAATAGCGTTCCCCATTTCGTTGGTCTATGCCCTGGTGGTTTATGTTCGAAACTTCTTGTTCGATGTGGGTATTTTTTCATCCAAATCGTACAAAACACCGACCATTTGTGTGGGCAACTTAAGTGTTGGTGGTACTGGAAAGACCCCGATGACGGAATATTTGCTTCGGATTTTGGAGCATCGGAAGACTGCAGTTTTGAGCAGGGGCTATAAGCGTAGATCGGAAGGGTTTTATTTGGCCGATGTTGAAAGTACTGTTTTGGAGTTGGGGGATGAGCCCTATCAAATCCATAAAAAATTTCCCGATGTGGCCGTTGCTGTAGATGCGGACAGGCGAAACGGCATCGAGCGGTTGGAAGCAATGGTAAGGCCAGAGGTGATTGTCTTGGACGATGCATTTCAGCACAGAAAGGTGAAACCGACTTATGCCATTTTGTTGACCACATATCAAAATTTATACGCGGATGATTGGTATTTGCCCACGGGAAACCTTCGTGATGCCAAAAAAGAGGCCAAAAGGGCCGATGTGATCATTGTGACCAAATGCCCTGAATCATTGGATGAAATTGAAAAGCACAAGGTGGTGGACAAGTTAGGTCCAAAAGCACATCAAAATGTTTTGTTTGCAAGTTTAAAGTATCAAGATTTTGTAACGGATGGAGAAGATGACAACATCTCATTATCCAACTTAAAAGATAAAGAACTGGCCTTGGTCACGGGCATTGCCTCGCCCAAACCTTTGGTTCAATACTTGGAAGGGGCAGGAATTGGTTTTAAGCATTTCGAGTTTGGCGACCATCATCACTTCACCGATAGGGACATTGAACAGTTCAAAGGGTTCGAACTGATTCTGACCACGGAAAAAGACTTCGTAAGATTAAAAGGTAGGGTCGACAAGCTGTATTATTTGGAAATTGCCCATAGTTTCTCAGCAACGGATGAAAAAGTGCTGAAACTTGCCATTGAAGGCTTGTTTTAGACGGGCCCCTCCATTTTGCTCCTAAAGATATTTTCTCCGATTTTATGGTAGAACACTTCTGGCTTAAAGGGTTTGGTGACCACATCGTTGCAGCCTGCTTCGTAAAAGCTGTCCAAACTATCATCCAACGAAATGGCCGTTAGGGCGATAATGGGGATAACTTCGTCAAACTTTCGTATTTGCCTTGTGGCCTCTTCACCACTGATGCCGGGCATGTGTATGTCCATTAAAATGGCATCGTAGGTGTTGTTCTTGGCCATGTCAATGGCTTCGTTGCCATTGTTGGCAATGTCGCAGGTGATTTCTTTTTTGGTGAGCATTTTTTTGGTGATCACCTGGTTTATCTTGTTGTCCTCTACCACGAGTACGTGCAATCCTTTAAATTGGAATTCTTCAAGATTGAGCTCGAACGAAATATCCTCTCCTTCTTTGCTTTCGTAATCCAGGTCCATTTCAAAGTAAAAGGAGCTTCCATGGCCGAGTTCGCTCTCAAGGTGAATGGTACTTCCAAATAGTCCCAGAAGACTTTTAACAATGGTCAAACCAAGGCCTGTGCCTCCATATTCCCTGTTGATCTGGATAGATCCCTGTTCAAAGCTTTCAAAAATGTTCTGTTGTTGGTCTTCCGAAATCCCGATTCCGTTGTCCCTTACTTCAAAATAGAGTTTTACTTGGTCCTCTTCCTTTCTGAGCATTTTGGCAATGACCTCGACCCTACCGTTTTTGGTGAACTTAAGGGCGTTCCCGACCAAGTTCATGAAAATTTGGGACAATTTTATGGGGTCTCCCATCAATTTTTTAGGGATGGTGGGGTCGTAATCCAGTATAAGCTCTGTTTTTTTCTCGTGGGCATTTTGTTGCAGCGATTCTACTACATCGTCCAGCACTTTGTGCAATTTGAACTCGATGCTGAGCGGCTCCAATTTTTCTGCATCGATTTTATTGATCTGTAGAATATCGTTGATAAAGTTCAAAAGATATTCCCCGGAGAATTTCAAGGATTTTAAATGTTCCTTTTGGTGCTCGGAAGGGTTTTCTTCCAATAAAAGATGCGTAAGCCCTGTTACTGCGTACAAAGGTGTGCGCAATTCGTGGGTAACGGTGGAAAGGAAATTGGTTTTGGCCTCCATGGCCGATACGGCCGCATCCCTGGCCACCTCCAGCTCTTTGTTTTTGGTGTAGAGCAGGTCGTTTGTCTTTAGTTTTATTTGGTTGTTCCGGAACAGGGAGACCGCCAAAAGGGAGATTATGGTCAAAAAGGCAGAGGTTAAAATGGCGGTGATCTCCGAACGGTTTTTCGATTCGCTCAATTCCTCGTTTTTTGCCTGGAGCTTGTTCAGCTCGTTCATTTGGTGGTCGAACCGTATTTTGTCTGCTGTATTGGCTTCCAATTTGGCCTTTTCAACATTGAATATGGAGTCCTTTATTTTTGCCAGTCCCTTGGTGTAAAACAGGGATTCCGAGTAATTTTGTTTTGATTCATATATGCCCGACAATTGTTCGTAAGCATTTTTGATTTCTTTGGAAAAACCATGTTTTTCGGCAAGTTCCAAAGCAGCTTTGGAATGGATGATGCCTTCTTCGGGGTCATTTAAGGTTACGCTGATATTTGCCAATTGCAGGTTGGCCTTGGTGGCCAAATAGGCACGTTCCTTATCGTCGGAATTTACAATGAGTGCATGAAGATTTTTTATGGCATCGTTGTACTTTTCTATATTGGTATAGATGTATGCCTCTTGCAGGAGTATGTTGTTGGTAAGGTTCCTGTTGTTGCTGAGCTTTTTGGATTCTTCCAATTGTTTAAGGGCTTGGAAGTTGTTTCCTTCATTGAACCTAAGTGCGGCGTCCAGGTATAAATGGAAGGCTTGCCCGAAGGAATATGAGGTATCCTTTAACAATATGCTTGCACGGTCCCAGTAAAATACGGCTGTTTCCCGGTCCCCTTCTTCCAAATAAAGCCTGGCATATTGATGGTATGTGTCCAGCAAAAGCTTGGAATCTTCATTGCTTTCGGCAATATTGGCCGCTTGGTTTAGCGTTTCAAGGGCCTTGTCCACGTTGTTCTCGTGGCGATATTTCATAAAATCATTAAAAATCGCTTTGATGTTGGACGTGGAATTGCCGTCATTTTGGGCAAAAAGGATTTGTGTGCACATGATGCACAGAAAAAACAGCCATCTTAGGCCGGTCCTTTTGTTTGCCAAGGTTGAGATCAAACGTATTTTTTCTTTATGAGCAAAACTATTAAATCAATAATTCTGGAGCAATATCCAGTCTCGTTATCGTACCACCCAATGATTTTCACCATTTTGCCAATCACGGAGGTCATCAATGAATCAAACGTACAAGAGTAACAACTATTGTTTATGTCGATAGAAACAATAGGGTCTTCGGTATAATTGAGAATTCCTTTAAGGTTGTTTTCCGCTTGCCTTTTAAAGGTAGCATTTATTTCTTCAATGGACGTTTCCTGGATTACATTAAAGGTGATATCGGTAAGCGAACCATTGGGTACGGGCACTCGGATACCACATCCGCCAATTACATCTGACAATGCGGGGAAAATACTGGTCAATGCCTTTGCAGCCCCGGTAGTGGTGGGGATAATGGATTGTCCGGCAGCTCTGGACCTGCGAAGGTCCCTGTGCGGGCTGTCGTGGAGGCTTTGGTCCGATGTATAGGAATGTATGGTTGTAATGTAAGCTTGTTCTATGCCGCACAGCTCGTTGACGACCTTGATCATTGGCGCTGCATTGTTGGTGGTGCAGGAAGCGTTAGAGATGATTTGGTCCTCACTATTGACAATCCCTTCATTGACGCCCATGACCACCATTTTGATAGAGTCGTCCAACGGTGGAACGGAAAGAATCACTTTTTTGGCCCCATTTTTAAGGTGGAAGTCCAAATCTTCCCTTTTTTTGAATTTCCCCGTGGATTCCACTACAATATCCACTCGGTGGGACTTCCAATCTATTTCTTTGGGATGATGGTGATTGATTATGGGTATTTCGTTTCCATCAACAATAATATGACCGTTTTTATGGGAGATATCAATGGTCAACGCCCCGTGGATGCTATCATATTTTAGCAGATGTGCCAAAGTTTCGGCATTGGCCAGATCGTTTATCGCTACGACATTGATGTTCGGATGGTCGAGCAAAAGTCTGAAAAGTGTTCTGCCAATACGGCCGAAGCCATTTATTCCAACAGTGATGTTTTTCATGATGATATGGGGCGGGTACTGTTCTAGTGTATATGCTTGTGGGCTTTGTAGGATGAGCGGACCAAGGCCCCGCTTTCCACATGCCTAAAACCCATTTCCAGTCCTAGTTCCTCATATTTTTTAAATTGTTCCGGAAGTATGAACTGTTTTACGGGCAAGTGTTTTTTGGATGGTTGAAGGTACTGTCCAATGGTGATTACATCAACATTTGCCTTTCTAAGATCTTCCATGGTGGCGATTACCTCGCTTTCTTCTTCGCCCAAGCCCAGCATGATGCCCGATTTGGTCCTGTTCGCCCCATTTTTCTTCAAATAGTCCAATACTTCGAGGCTTCTATCGTACTTGGCCTGAATCCTTACTTCGCGTGTCAGCCTTTTTACGGTTTCCATGTTATGGGAAATCACTTCAGGGGCCACTTTTAATATTCTGTCCAAATGGGTGGAGATGCCCTGAAAATCGGGAATCAGTGTTTCCATTGTGGTTTCTGGGTTCATCCGTCTTACGGCTTTCACCGTTTCTGCCCATATAATGGAACCCATATCTTTAAGGTCGTCCCTGTCCACGGAGGTGAGCACGGCATGCTTTATTTGCATAATTTTTATGGAACGGGCCACTTTTTCCGGTTCTGCCCAGTCCACTGTTTCCGGACGGCCGGTTTTTACACCGCAAAATCCGCAGGAGCGGGTACAGATGTTTCCCAAGATCATAAAAGTAGCTGTTCCCTCTCCCCAACATTCGCCCATATTGGGGCAGCTACCGGAGGTACAGATGGTATGTAGGTCGTACTTGTCCACAAGCCCCCTTAGCTGGGTATATTTTTTACCCGTTGGGAGCTTAACCCTTAGCCACTTGGGCTTTCCTTTGGGCGGTATTACGTTTTCTGCTACGCTTGTGCTCATAGAACAAATTTAGATGTACAAAGATACGAAACTGGGAAGGAAACTTTGTGCCTTTGAACGGGGTCACTTTTTTTTGATGACTTCTGCCAGAAGTTTTTTGGCACGGAGCAATTTTACCTTAATATTATTGACAGGCTCATTGAGCTCCTTGGCGATGTCGGCATAGCTCATTTCCTGAAAATAGCGTAGGTTGATGACTTCTTGGTAGTGCGGTTTTAATTTTTTGATATCCTGCAAAAGATTGGCCAGATTTTGCTCTGTAATCAAACGGTCCTCCACGGTGGGTGTCTCGTCCAAAACCCTTTTTACCTCGTCTCCGCGCGACTCCATTTCGTTCATGAGGCTACGCTTGCGTTTTCGAAGCAGGTCTACATGAAGGTTTTTGGAAATGGTGATGAGCCAGGTTTTGAACTCGTAGTTTTCGTCGTAGGTGTCAATTTTATCAAAAGCCCTGGAAAATGTTCTTATGGTAATGTCCTCTGCATCGTTCTCGTTTTTGGTGCGGAGTACCTGAAAACCATAAACATCGTTCCAAAAAGTGTCTACGAGGTTACTAAAGGCAATTTGGTTTCCCTCTTTTGCCCTTTGTATGATCTCGTTGATGGAATCGTCGGTTTTTTCCAAAAAATGAGGCTTACCTAAAAATTAAATTTATTGGGTATTCGTAACGGTATCTTTCTTGCAATCTTGTTCTTCCGGTAGTTTTCCACAAAAACCACAAGCTTCGCCGTCCTTGTTCAAAAAAGGACTTTGGCTCGCGCATGTTCCTGCAAATTCGCCGTTCTTTTTCCCCCAGATTTTAATGGCGATTCCTGCAAATGCAAGTGCTAACAATCCTATGGTGACCAATACTAACTTCATAATCCAACTTTTGTACAAAGGTACAAAATAGCTCGCTAAAGGTATGGGTGTTTAAAGTTTCTTTACCTTAAAAGCCTTATTAGTAATTTATGTTGGCCACGATATTGTCGACAGATGGAATGTTGTTCCCACCCTTTGGTTCTATAGTGATGTAGCCTACGGCATTATCGGCATAGGGCAGGGCGAGCAGTTTGTCTTTTTCATCAAAATTTTTGATGACGCCCAAGTTTACCAATTCCCCATTCACCTCTGCCCACATTTGGAAGCATTTATCCTCGGGAAGTTCCGGGACGTTGCTCACATTGATGTACGACAGTTTTTTTACAGGGTTGATATATGCGATGGCCTTAAGTTCCTTAGCCTCACGCTCACCTCTTACCTGATATTTTTTGGTGGCGGGATTGTTAAGAACGATAAACTGGTTCCTCATATCGGCCAATTGGTCCTTCATGTTGTCCTCCAAATACTTGATTTGGTTGGTGACCAGCGTATTTTCTTCTTGTAATGTTTTGTTCTGGTTCCAAAAGAATAGGGAGGAGCCGGCGAAAATCATGATGGCGATACTGGCGGCAACGGCATATCTCATATACCTTTTGCTTACCATGGTTTCTTTTCTTGCACTCGCAATGATGATGTCCTTTAGGCCTTCTGGGGTCTTTTTTGCATACATATTGGCAAAAGTCTCCAAGTTTTTCTGGAGTACCTCATAGGTTTCCCGTACTTCGGGGTACATGGCAATATATCTTTCCGCCTTTTGGGACTCTTCCTTAGTGGTGTCTCCCAAAAGGTATTTCTCTAAAATGTCGGACTCTAAAAATATTTTAACTTTTTCCTTCATGACAACAAATTTAAGATTAAGAGCAAGGACATTGTTGTGCCGTAAATCTTTCCAAGTTCCCTAAGTCCTATTTTTAGCCGGGATTTTATGGTACCCAAAGGGATGTCCAGTTCATCACTCGCTTCCTGCTGCGTCATTCCTTCAAAAAACAGGGCCTCTAAAACAATTCTGTACTTATCTTCGATTTTGTCCAAGTTTTCTTGGATGTCCAGATGTTCCGGGTTAATGGCCTTCACTCCAACATTATATACGTCTGAAACGTCGATTTGGATTTCCTTGTCCGATTTATTATTCACGCTGCGCAATTTATCTATGGCCGTGTTTCTAACGATCCGGAACAACCATGTAAAAAGTTTTGCCTTGGAAGCATCGTAGGTGTCGGCTTTTTTCCAGATTTTGATAAAACTTTCCTGTAGCACATCTTGGGCCAAATCCTCATCTTTTACCACCTTAAAGGCAACCCCGAAGAGCGTATCCCCATAATTTTCATAAAGTAGGGAAATAGCTTTATCGTCTTTTTCCTCAAGGAGTGAAACAATATGTCTCTCTATCAATGTGCTCATTAATGATGCTTTTGGTAAAATTTTTTATGGGACCAAAATCTAAAATAGGATTTATCTCGTATATAAAACAAAGCTAAGACAGAAAAAGCTTTTTTGTCTTGTGAATTTTGAATAGAAATAAGGGGCGCAAAGGCCCTGAAGATATACATAAATTTGGTTAGTTTGGTTTGGTATAACCCTCGTTATTGATTTCAATGCGGGGGTTATTTTATTATGTTCACTTCTGGTTGGATTTTTATTTTGAAGGTTTTTTGTACCTCATCCTGAATTTTTTTGCTTAGGTCAAGAATCTCTTTGCCCGTTGCAGTGCCATGGTTTACCAAAACCAGGGCCTGTTTATCGTGCACACCGGCATCGCCGAAGCGTTTTCCCTTAAATCCACATTGCTCTACCAACCAACCTGCGGGAATCTTAAACTCATTGTCGTCCATCTCGTAAAAGGGCGCATTGGGGTGTTTTTTGATGAACCTATCAAACGCCTTTTGGGAAATTACGGGATTTTTAAAAAAGCTGCCACTATTGCCTATTTCCTTCGGGTCGGGCAGTTTGCTTCTGCGGATGGCGATCACTGCGTCAGAAATATCCCTAATGGTCGGATGTACGATTCCTTTGTTTTTCAATTCGTTCTCAATGGAGCCATAGCCTGTGTGAAGCACATGGTCTTTCTTCGTAAGCTTTAATACTACCGAAGTAATAATATATTTGTCCTTTGCCTCATTTTTGAAAATCGATTCCCTGTAGCCAAATTCACAGGCCTCGTTATCAAAACCTTCTAGCTCACCTGTTTTTACGTCCATGGCCGCGCAGCTCACAAAAACATCTTTAAGTTCAACACCGTATGCGCCAATATTTTGGATAGGTGCCGTGCCAACGTTGCCGGGGATGAGCGATAGGTTTTCAAGTCCGCCATACCCTTGCTCCAAGCTCCACATAACAAGTTCGTGCCAATTTTCGCCCGCCATTGCCTTAACTTCCACAAAATTCTCATTTTCTTCTACAACGGTGATGCCCTTTAAATTGATGTGGACCACAAGCGCATCGATATCTTTGGTGAGCAACATATTGCTGCCTCCGCTGATAATGAATTTTTTTGGGTACGCCTTGAGCTCCAATACTTTTTGAAGCTGTACCAGGCCGGTTATTTCAACAAAAAACCGAGCCTTAACGTCAATGCCGAAGGTATTGTAGTTTTTTAAGGATATGTTCTCCTGTATGTTCACTGGGCGTTGTACTGTCTTAAAGCCTTCCCTAATATATGGACGGCCTTTACAAGTTGGTCTTTTTCCAGCACATAGGCAATTCTAATCTGATTTTTTCCCAAGCCCGGCGTTGCGTAAAAACCTGCGGCGGGAGCTACCATCACTGTATTTCCGTCGACTTCAAAACTTTCCAGCAGCCATTGTGCAAAGTGGTCCGCATCTTCAATGGGGAGTTCGGCAACGCAATAAAAGGCACCTTGCGGAGTGGCCACTTTTATGCCTTCCAATTTGTTGAGCTCGGTGATCAAAAGATTTCTACGGGAAACATATTCCTCGATTACATCATCAAAATAGGATTGGGGTGTTTCCAAAGCCGCCTCGCTGGCAATTTGGGCAAAAGTGGGTGGGGATAAGCGGGCCTGGGCAAATTTTAGCGCAGTGCCAATAACCTCGGTGTTCTTTGAAATCAGACATCCGATACGGGCGCCGCACATGCTGTATCTTTTGGATACCGAATCGACCACAATGGCGTGCTCTTCCAGTCCCTCGACCTGTAGAATGGAGTAATGCTCCCTGCCGTCATAGGTAAATTCACGGTACACTTCGTCCGCTACTAGGAAAAGATTGTACTTTTTGACCAAATCCGCCAACTGATGAATTTCTTCCTTACTATACAGGTATCCTGTCGGATTTCCAGGGTTGCAAATTAGTATGGCCTTCGTTTTTGGAGTGATAAGGTCTTCAAACTTGGAAATAGGAGGTAGGGCAAAGTTGTTTTCTATAGACGAGGCAATCGGTTTTACCTTCACGCCTGCAGCAGTGGCAAAACCGTTGTAGTTGGCATAAAATGGTTCGGGTATGATAATTTCATCATTATTGTCCATAATGGTACCCATGGCAAACGACAATGCCTCGGAACCGCCGGTGGTCACGATAATATCTTCGGCACCGACAAAAATATCCTGCTTGGCGTAGTAATCCGCAATTTTTGTACGGTACTCCTCGGAGCCCTGGGTCATACTATATTCAAGAACCTCGATGGTGTGGTTGCGAACCGCGTCCAATGCCACTTTGGGTGTTTTAATATCGGGTTGTCCAATATTAAGATGGATTACATGGGTTCCACGTTTTTTGGCAGCTTCCGCGTAGGGCACCAATTTTCGTATAGGCGATGCGGGCATTTGGCCCCCTTTCTTTGAGATACTTGGCATGAACTAAAGTTTTGGCAAAAATGAGAAAACCTTGTATCGAAAACAACAAGATCTAACATAAATTAATTGGTTGGGGAAATGTTAAAATATGATAAAGTCTAGCGCTTATTTTGTATATTTCTTAATGGGAAGGTAATTATTTTGTTTATGTCGAAGAAAAAATGTTTGGTTTTTACGCTTCTTTTAATGGTGCCGATATTCATTTTGGCACAAGGTTTTGAATTGCCCAAGGATAAAAAGTTTCAGCGAATAGGCTTTGAGCTGATAAACAATCTGATTATCATTCCAGTGGAGATCAATGGGGTGGAACTTACCTTTATTCTTGATTCCGGTGTTAGCAAACCCATTTTGTTCAACCTTTCAGAATCTGATTCCATACCCATCAACAACGTTTCCGAAGTTACCATACGGGGCCTTGGTGGTGGAGAACCCATGAAAGCACTGAGCTCAAAGGGCAATGTATTTAGATTGGGACAAGCAAGGAACCTTTCCCAAGATCTGTATGTGGTTATGGACAGGGGCATCAATTTTTCGACCACATTGGGAATTCCTGTGCATGGAATCATGGGCTACGACCTTTTTCGGGATTTTATTGTTGAGGTGAACTACAACGCGGAAAAGCTGAAACTGCACAATCCAGAACTTTATACCTACAGGAAAAGAAGGAACAGACAGACCATTCCCTTGCATGTGGAAAGAAGAAAGGCCTATGTGAAAGGAACGGTGTTAATGAAAGATACAGCCAATGTTCCTGTAAAATTGCTTGTCGATACTGGGAGTAGCGATGCACTTTGGTTGTTTCCCGAACCCGAAAAGGGATTGGAAATACCCGAAAAAAATTATGAAGACCATCTGGGAAGAGGGTTGAGCGGTGATATTTTTGGAAAAAGAAGTAAGATCAATGGGGTTCAGATCGGAGATTTTAAACTTGATGAGGCCAAAGTGGCCTTTCCATATCGGGAATCTTTTCAGGGACTGGATAGCTTGGGTGACCGTAACGGTAGTTTGGGCGGCGAGGTGCTCAAACGTTTCAATATGATTTTTGACTATGGCAGAGGTCTTGTCACCCTAAAAAAGAACGGTAATTTTAAAGACCCCTTTCAGTATAACTTGGCGGGAATCGATTTGCAGCACAATGGCTTAAGGTACATTGCAGAGAGCATTGCGGATGTGAACGGAATCGTAAAGGAAGATAATGCCGATACTTTTGGCAATGTTCAGATTTTGCTGGAAAATAAGACCAGATTGAGTCTGGTGCCCGAAATAGTGGTGTCCGGTATCCGTGCCGGTAGCCCCGCCGCGGAGGCCGGTATACGTGAAGGCGATGTGATCTTGGCCGTGAACGGTAAGCGGATACATAAGTACAAACTGCAGGAAATACTTAATATGATAAACGAACGGGAAGGAAAGCGGATAAAAGTACTCATTGAAAGATACAACACCGACCTGCTTTTTACCTTTGTCCTTAAAAAAATGTTCGACGACGAATAAAAGGAAAAGCCCCAAAATCAATCGATTTTGGGGCTTTTAAAATATAATTCTCTTCTTCTTACTTAGCTCCAGGACTTTTTACGTTACCCTTTATTTTGAGTACCTTGGTTGGAGTGTCAGCATTTGAGGTTACAGTAATGGCCTTTCTGATAGGGCCAACTCTGTTTGTGTCATATTTTACTTCGATTTTACCAACCTTTCCGGGCATAATCGGCTCTTCTGGTTTTTTGGGGATAGTACATCCACAGCTAGATTTAACGTTGCTGATTACCAAAGGAGCATCACCTGTATTGGTAAATTCAAATACACGGACACCATCGCTACCTCTTTCAATTTCTCCGTAATCAATGGTCTCGCTCTTAAATTCGATTTTAGCGGTTTCTTGAGCATATACCCCTAAGGATAAAAGCCCTACAAACAGCATGAGTACAGTTTTTTTCATCATTTTTGGTTTTTGGGTGAACTTCAAATGTAGATGTTTTGATACCTGCATCCAAAATTCTTTTGTTATAGAATAACGTTACTTATTTTTGTTTCGTATTTCTGAATTGGTCCTAAGCCGAAGAATAGCGTAAAATTAACATTTAGCTTTCCTTTCAAAAAAACCAATCACAGTCTTATTAACAAAAACTATACCGAAAAATGGAGATTCCATCAAAATATGACCCAAAAAGGGTTGAAGAACACTGGTATGCCTATTGGTCGGAGCATAACTATTTTAACTCCAAACCAGACGAAAGGGAGCCGTACACCATAGTAATCCCACCACCAAACGTGACAGGGGTGCTACATATGGGGCATATGCTCAACAATACCATTCAAGACGTTCTTATCCGAAGAGCACGCCTCTTGGGGAAAAACGCCTGTTGGGTTCCTGGAATGGACCACGCATCCATAGCCACTGAGGCCAAAGTGGTTGCAAAGCTAAAGGCGGATGGCATCGACAAGTCCAAATTGTCCCGTGATGAATTTCTAAAACACGCTTGGGATTGGACCAATGAGTATGGGGGAGTAATTCTTCAACAATTGAAAAAACTCGGCTGTTCCTGTGATTGGGACCGAACCAAGTTTACCATGGATGACGATATGTCAGCCTCGGTGATTAAGGTTTTTGTTGATTTATATAATAAAGGTTTGATATACAGGGGGTACCGAATGGTGAACTGGGACCCTGAAGCCAAAACCACCCTATCCGATGAGGAGGTAATCTACGAAGAAAGGCAGGGCAACCTATATTATTTGTCCTACGCCATTGAAGGTTCGGATGAAAAAGTGACCATTGCCACCACCCGCCCAGAAACCATTTTGGGCGATACCGCCATTTGTATCAACCCCAATGATGAGAGATACCATCATTTAAGAGGTAAAAAGGCCATAGTTCCGATTTGTGACAGGGTAATTCCCATTATTGAGGACGAATATGTGGATGTAGAATTCGGTACAGGGTGCCTCAAGGTAACCCCGGCCCACGATGAGAACGATAAAAACCTTGGGGATAAGCACAATCTAGAGGTTGTTGACATTTTCAATGAAGATGCCACCTTGAACTCTTTCGGCCTTCATTACGAAGGCAAGGACCGTTTTGTGGTGCGCAAAGAAATCTCAAAAGAGCTTGAAGAAAAAGGGTTTTTGGTAAAAACGGAACAGCATACCAATAAAGTGGGGACTTCCGAAAGAACCAAGGCCGTAATCGAGCCGAGATTGTCTGATCAGTGGTTCCTAAGAATGGAAAATTTGGCCAAACCGGCCATCGAAAGTGTGTTGGAGACCAAGGATGTAAAATTGTACCCTTCAAAGTTCGATAACACCTATCGCCATTGGATGGAGAACATCCGTGATTGGAACATTTCCCGCCAATTGTGGTGGGGACAGCAAATTCCCGCCTATTATTATGGGGATGGCAAGGAGGATTTTGTAGTAGCCGAAACCCTGGAAGAAGCACTTAAACTGGCACGGGAAAAAACTTCGGACCCCAGACTTCGGGCTTCAGACTTAACTCAAGACCCCGATGTTTTGGATACCTGGTTCTCTTCTTG
This sequence comes from Flagellimonas oceani, assembly GCF_011068285.1. Taxonomy (NCBI): domain Bacteria; kingdom Pseudomonadati; phylum Bacteroidota; class Flavobacteriia; order Flavobacteriales; family Flavobacteriaceae; genus Flagellimonas; species Flagellimonas oceani. The sequence goes on from NZ_CP049616.1 coordinate 306,621, forward strand.
GTTGTGGCCCATAAGCGTTTTCGGTGGCATCTTGGAACCGGAAAACGACGAGGTGAACTATTATTACCCGACCAACGATTTGGTCACGGGTCCCGATATTTTGTTCTTTTGGGTAGCCAGAATGATCATGGCCGGTTATGAATATAGAGGTAAACGCCCTTTCGAGAACGTATACCTCACAGGCTTGGTACGTGATGCACAGCGCAGAAAAATGTCCAAATCCTTGGGCAACTCGCCAGATGCCCTTAAACTGATATCGGATTTCGGTGCCGATGGAGTTCGCGTAGGATTGTTGTTGAGTTCTGCAGCAGGCAACGATTTGTTGTTTGATGAAGCCCTTTGCCAGCAAGGGGCCAACTTCGCGAATAAAATTTGGAACGCCTTCCGATTGGTAAAGGGATGGGAAGTGGCAGATATTCCACAGCCCGAAGCAGCACAAAAGGGAATCGAATGGTATAAGGCCAAGTTCAATCAAACTTTGGTGGAGATTGAAGACCATTTCTCCAAATACCGTATTTCCGATGCCTTGATGGCGACCTATAAATTAGTGTGGGACGATTTCTGCTCTTGGTTGCTGGAAATCGTAAAACCGGAATATCAAAAACCAATCGACCAGAAAACATACAATGAAGTATTGGGTCTTTTTGAGGAAAACTTGAAGTTGCTCCACCCATTTATGCCATTTTTGACGGAAGAAGTTTGGCAGCATATTGCCGAACGTACCCCAGAAGATGCCTTGATCGTTTCCCAATGGCCCGAAACTAAAAAGGTGGATTCCGCATTGATTGCTGAATTTGATTTTGCTTCCGAAGTGATCTCAGGAATAAGAACCATCAGAAAAGAAAAGAACATTCCACAAAAGGATGCTTTGGAACTTTTTGTGTTGAATGCCGAAGGAGTGGGCTCGCAAATGGATGCCATTATTCTCAAATTAGGAAACCTCTCAAAAATGGAGGTCGTAGATGCTAGTTTGGATGGTGCACTTACGTTCAGGGTGAAGAGCAACGAATATTTTATTCCTATCAGTGGCGCCATTGATGTTGAGGCAGAAATAGCCAAGATTACGGAAGAGCTCAATTACACCAAAGGATTTTTAAAATCGGTGGAAAAGAAATTGAGCAACCAGCGTTTTGTGAACAATGCCCCGGAACAAGTGGTGGACATGGAACGTAAAAAAGCTGCCGATGCAGAAGCCAAAATCGAAACTTTGGAAAAGAGCTTGGCAAGTTTGAAATAAACTCTTACTACAGATTATGTTGAAATTGAAAAGGGAAGCCAGCTTCCCTTTTCTTATTATTTTTCATACTTTGACACGGTAAAGAACCAACAACGCAAATACCCATGAAAAACCTCAATAGAAGAAGTTTTATCCAAAAGACTTCATTGACCGCTGCTGCAGTTTCCATTGTTCCAAGTTATTTAAAAGCCAATACGGAAAGACCATTTTCATCAAGCTACATGGGTGGTTTTGCGGCTCCCAAATTGGAAAAGGTGCGTGCCGCTTTTATTGGAGTGGGGGCCCGGGGAGGCACACATGCCAAGTTCTTTGCCGCCTTGGAAGGAACCGAAGTGGTCGCCATCTGTGACCTTTATGAGGATTTGGTCAAGGAAAAAACGAAATGGGTAAAAGAGGCAACTGGTGAAAATCGACATAAAAACATAGCCCAATACTGGGGAGATGAGGATAAGTGGCGAACCATGCTCAAAGAAGTAAAGCCCGATGTGGTCTTTATTGCAACCAATTGGGCCAACCATGCACCAATGGCCATCGGGGCCATGGAAAGTGGTGCCCATGCCTTTGTTGAAGTGCCCATCGCGACCACTATTCAAGAGATGTGGGATATTGTGGACGCCAGTGAGCGTACCCAAAAACATTGCATGATGTTGGAAAACGTCAACTACAGCCGTGATGAGCTGATGTTTCTCAATATGTGCCGCCAAGGTTTAGTTGGTGAGATTCTTCATGGCGAGGCAGCCTATATCCACGAACTACGCTGGCAGATGGAAGAGCAGGAGCGGGGCACGGGTTCTTGGAGAACACCCCATTATGCCAACCGTAACGGGAACTTGTATCCCACCCATGGTTTGGGTCCCGTGGCCCAATACATGAATTTGGCAAGGCAAGAGGATACCTTTGGTAGTTTGGTCTCCTTTTCTACGCCATCAAGAGGTCGTGAACTGTATGCTGAAAAAAATTATCCCGCCGACCACAAATGGAACCAACTCGATTTTAAGGGAGGGGATTTAAATACATCCATCATTAAAACCGCGTTGGGAAAAACCATCATGGTACAATGGGACGAAACCAGTCCTAGACCCTATTCTCGGTTGAACTTGGTACAGGGAACCAAAGGAATTTTAGCCGGGTTCCCGACCCGCGTAGCTTTGGAAGGTGGCGTGGAAGGACTTACGGAAGACCATCACTCGTGGGTGCAGGGCGAGCAACTGGAAAAACTATATGAAAAGTACGACCACCCACTTTACAAACGACTGAATGAAGCTGCGAAGGGCAGTGGGCATGGCGGCATGGACGGAATCATGGTGTACCGTATTGTTGAATGTCTTCAGAAGGGACTCCCCTTAGATCAAAATGTATACGAGGGGTGCTTATGGAGCGCCGTTTCCCCATTGAGCGAACGTTCAGTGGCAAGTAATGGGGCGCCCCAGCCTTTCCCGGATTTTACCCGGGGCAATTGGAAGGACACCGAACCCTTGCAAATTATAAGTTAACCACACAAAATCAATGATTGAAATAAAAGTGCCCGCCCGAATCTGTTTTTACGGAGACCATCAAGATTATTTGGGGCTTCCCGTGATAGCAGGGACCATTGACCGATATATCAATTTAAAGGCACAGCCCAATTCTAATGCTGATTATCGCTTAAAATTGTTAGATCTTAATGAAGAATTGTCCATTGCAGTAGATGATGGTTTAATGCAGGTTCAACCTGATGATTATTTCAGGTCGGTGATGTCCGTGCTGAAAAAGGAAGGTTTTCAATTTGACCAAGGTTATGATATCGAAATCTCGGGAAATATTCCTGTGAACGCCGGACTCTCCAGCTCTTCGGCATTGGTGGTCGCATGGATTCGATTTTTGCTGGCTACGCAGGGAAAATCAGAAGAGATCAGTGATTATCAAATAGGAAGATGGGCCTACGAAGCCGAAGTGTTGTTTTTTGATCAGCCCGGTGGGTTGATGGACCAGTACACAATCGCCCAGAAAGGACTGATCTATATCGATACCCAAAGTGGGGAGAGCACTCGCTTGAGTGCTAATTTGGGGAAGTTATTGGTTGCGGAATCTGGCGTGCCAAAGAAAACCTTGGAAGTACTAAAGAATGCCAGGGTCTATCAACAACGGGCGGTCGAGGCCATTAAAAAGGTCCATCCCGCTTTTGAACTGGAGCAAGCTGCTTTGGAAGATTATGAAAAGTATATTGATTTGGTGCCAGAGGAGCTTCAAGGGTATTGGTATGCCGCTATTTACAACTATCACATAACGTTGGAGGCCAAAAAGGAGCTGTTGAAAGTTAATCCCAATATCCAAATTTTAGGAGATTTGATGAACCAACACCAAATCATTCTTCAAAATGAAATTCAAAATACACCCTTGGAAATGGTACACATGATGGACGCCGCACGTGATGCCGGGGCCTTGGGAACAAAAATAATAGGCTCGGGCGGCGGTGGCTGTATGGTGGCCATGATAACGGACAGTGTCGAGGAAAAGGTAAAACAGGCATTTTTGGACAAAGGCGCCAAAACGGTCTATACGGTAGAATTAACAAGTTGATATAAATGGAGAATACAAGTTTGATCATCATGGTGGGTGGTGCATCATCACGAATGAAACGTAGTTTGAAACAGCGGGATGACCAAGTTATGGACCATATTCCCCACAAAAGTCTGATTCCCGTCGGAAAAAATGGGAGACCCTTCCTGTACTATTTGGTTCAGAACGCTGCGGATGCAGGATACACCAAATTATATTTGATCACGAGCCCCGAAAATTCAGCATTTCAAAACTTGAAAGATCAAAGAGGTTTTCCCGATGGAATGGAAGTGTTTTTGGCTATACAATCGGTTCCCGAAGGACGATCAAAGCCGTTGGGGACTGCCGATGCCCTTCAGCAATGTTTGGACCAGTATCCTGAATTAAAAGAGGGCACCTTTACGGTTTGCAATGGCGATAACCTATACTCCGTCGGTGCATTGCAAGATTTAAGAGATGATAGAAAAGCACCTCATGCCCTCATCAGTTACGGAAGCTCAGGTTTTGACTATACCGAGGAGCGTATTGCCAAGTTCGCTGTAATGGATATTTCCGCGGATGGATTTTTACAGCAAATCGTTGAAAAACCAAATGTGGAAGATGTTCCCAAATACAAGGATGCGTCCGGACAGCTCAGGGTAAGCATGAACATTTTTAGTTTTTCGGGGAAAGAGATTTATCCATACTTAAAAAATTGCCCCATTGATGCTGTTCGTGACGAAAAGGAACTCCCCAAGGCTGTGGCTGTATTGGTGGAGGAGGAACCGCGAAGCGTTCTTTGCATACCCCGCTCCGAACACATTCCTGATCTAACGGATGCAAATGATATTCAGTTATTTAAAAATTTAGAGTAACTTAAAGGCATATAACCCCATTCTTGCATCGAGCAAAATTTTAAATTTTTCTTGATATGGAATCATATGCAACGGCATTGTTATATGCCACCCCTTTTTTTATAGGCCTGGTGTTGATCGAGATTCTTTATGGCCGATTTGTAAAAGATCAGAAACATAACCTTATGGATACCGTGAGCAGCCTTAGCTCCGGGCTTACCAATGTGGTGAAGGATTCTCTTGGTCTGGTCCTGATTTTGATCAGTTATCCTTTTTTATTGGAGCATTTGGCGTTATTGGAGATCAAGGCAACGTGGTTGGTGTGGGTCGTGGCCTTTATCGCCCTTGATTTTGCGGGCTACTGGAACCATCGGTTGAGCCACCATATCAACTTTTTTTGGAACCAGCACGTGATCCATCATAGCAGTGAGGAGTTCAATTTGGCCTGTGCACTTCGACAGCCCATTTCAAATTTGTTGGGCTATTATGCACTTTTATTGATTCCGGCCGCGCTTTTGGGCGTGCCGCACAAGGTGATAGCCGTTCTGGCGCCCTTACATCTATTTGCACAGTTTTGGTACCATACCCAGCACATTGGGAAGATGGGCTTTTTGGAGTACGTTATCGTTACCCCTTCGCAGCATCGTGTGCACCATGCCATCAACAAGGAATATATTGATAAAAACCTCGGACAGATTTTTTGTGTATGGGACAGAATGTTCGGAACCTTTCAAGAAGAACTGGATGAGGTTCCGCCCCAATACGGCGTACTAAAACCTGCAAATACTTGGAATCCGATCATTATCAACTTTCAACATTTATGGCGGTTGGTGCAGGATGCCTGGAGGACCAAAAATTATTGGGACAAACTCCGGATTTGGTTTATGCCCACGGGTTGGCGCCCGGCGGATGTGAAGGAAAAGTATCCTGTCACGATTATTGAAAATGTATATAATTTTAGAAAATACCAGCCTGAAGCCTCAGCTGCGCTGAAAGCATATTCGCTTTTTCAATTGGTCATAACCACTTTTTTGATGCTCTTCATGTTCTATAACTATGCAGAAATCGGATTTGATGGTCTATTGCTGTTCGGTGCCTTTATTTTTGTTGGAATTTATGGGTACACCACCTTAATGGACCGTAAAAATTATGCCATTTGGATTGAAGTGATCAGAGGGGTGGGGGGATTGGCCTTGATTTATTTTACCAGCGATTGGTTCGGCCTCAATACGTACCTTGCCATGGGAAGTTATGTGGTTGCACTTTATTTTCTGGTCACAATTTTCGGAGGTGTCTACTTTACGTATGTTGAGAAGTCGTTTGCCGCTCCAGATTTGGTTTCTTAGAGCGTTTTTAACTCTTTCTCCACCAATTCCACATATTTCTCCATGGCCTCCTCTATGCTTATCCTCTTGGCTTGGAACAAGGCGTTGGCCTTGAATGCGTTGATGAGCGGGGTTCTGCTTCCGGGATTGTCAAAGTTTTTGTTGGCAATCTTAAAATAGGCGTATAATTTGAGAAGTAGATCGGCTGGCAAAGGATCTGTGTAGTCATTAACAAAGTTAACGGCATCGTTGAATCTTTTATGTAGGTCTTCGTTAATCATCCAAAGGTCTTACAGAAGCTATACAAGTGCGCGCACCTACTACTTTTTGATTGAGCTTTACGGTAATGTCACAGTCTAAAGGGAGCAACAAATCAACACGTGACCCAAACTTTATAAAGCCTGCATCCTCGCCTTGGGTCACTTGTTCACCTTCTTCCGCGTAGTTTACAATCCTACGGGCCATGGCACCTGCAATTTGTCGGTATCCTATTTCACCAAACTTTGGCGTGTGCAGGATTACCGTGGTGCGTTCGTTCTCTGTACTGGATTTTGGGTGCCAGGCCACCAAATATTTTCCGGGATGGTATTTGGAATAGGTTACGGTTCCACTGGCAGGGTATCGGGTTACATGAACATTGGTGGGCGACATAAATATGGATACCTGCTTTCTTTTTTCTTTGAAATATTCAGGTTCATCTACCTCTTCGATTACCACTACTTTTCCATCAACAGGGGCCAATATTTCATCGAAACTACGGGTAACGCGTCTTTTTGGGTTCCTAAAAAATTGAAGGATCGCAATCAGGAAAATCAATGCGGCAACTTGAAGTGAAAACCGTATCCATTCCAAATTAACGTAGTAATGCGCCGCAAGAACGGCTGCGACCACGATACAGAAAGTGATGATGATAATTTTTTGACCCTCTTTATGAAACATAGGAGAAAATATTTAAAATCAAATAAGCAAAAGGCGCAGCGAATACCAGACTGTCCAAACGGTCCCAAATTCCACCATGTCCGGGTAAAATAGCACCGCTATCTTTAACTCCGGCCATTCGTTTGAACTTGGATTCCAATAAATCGCCCAAACTCCCCGCTACTACTATCAAACAGGCCATTGCCATCCATTCGGTGATGGATAACCTTGTTTCGTACCATGATAAAAAGTAAGCGGCCACCAGTGCAAAAATAAGACCTCCTACAGAACCTTCAATGGTTTTTTTTGGTGAAACTGAAGGAAAAAGTTTGGTACGCCCAAAAGCGCGTCCCGTTACGTAGGCAAAAGTATCGTTTACCCAAATCAAAATAAAGATGCCCATGATAAGAAATTGGGCAAAATCATCGTGCTTGTACGGGATCATCGTCAAAAAAATGCATCCTCCGCCAATGTAAAATAGTCCTATGATGAATTTTTGAAACGTACTGAAGCTCTTGGGCCTTTTGGAGAACAGGAACATGAGCAATGCCAAGTCCACGGTAATGGTGCAGAGCATCAGGAGGTTTATTGCCGTTGAGTCGTTAGTAAGGTAAATAAAGATCCACCAAAGGGCCAGATAGGCCATGAATATATGGTAACCCTTTAGCTTTACTATGCGCTTAAATTCATACAGGCATGCCAGCCCAAAGGTCATAAATAGGAAATCGAACGCATCCGAGCTTAGAAAAACAGCACCTAGCAGAAGCAACACATACATCACCCCGGTTAAGGAGCGTCTTAAAATTTCTCTCATGTACTTAGAAATCTTCTAGGAGCAAAAGGTATACATTTTTTGAGGCACTTCCGTACGAAAGAAAATTATCCTTGTTTTCTGCTGTAGGTTGAAAGTGCTTTAATGTGGTGATATTATTGGGAATATTTTTTTGATAGCGCTCCTTGATAATTTTTAGGGCTTCACTTATGGAATCCACCAACTGGCTTGTTGTGGCAAAGACCACCAAGTTGGATGGCAGTTCGTCCAACTTTTTTTCCTTGATTTGATTGGAACAGACCAATATGGAGCCATTATGGGCCACAAGATGTTCGCAAGTGGTAAAGAAAATATTGCTTTCGTTGCGATTGTCCGTAAACTCTAGTTTTTCGGATGCAAATTTTGTCTCGAGCCTTGGGTCCAAGGAATAGAAAAGATGGTTTTGCCAATCGTTTTCCGAAATAATATTTTTAAGGGCTTCGGAGACCTCGGCAAAGTCTTCGCAATAGATAAACTTTCCGCCATTTTTCTTAAAGTAGATGGTGAATTTTTCATCTACGGGAATTTTTAAATCGGGCATGTGGTCACCACGGGTTTCCGCAGTTTCCTTGGAAACCTTTTTTCCTCCTCCGAAAAGTTTTTTAAAAACTCCCATTTATGGCATGTGTTCTTTTCTATTGAATCAATATAATTCTTTTAATTAGATTTTTCTGAATGATTTTATTCGGCAGGCTCCAATTTCTCCTCTTCTTTTTCAAAAGGTCTTTGGCCAAAAATCTTTTCCAGATCGTCCTTAAAGATAACCTCTTTGTCCAAAAGTCTTTCGGCAAGTTCGGTGAGCTTGTCCTTGTTGTCCTGCAACAATTTAATGGCCCGCTGATACTGCTCTTCGATCATTTTGGATATTTCCTGGTCAATTTTTTGCGCCGTTTCCTCACTGTATGGCTTGGTAAACCCATACTCGTTCTGCCCGGTCGAATCGTAATAAGTGATGTTCCCCAATTGGTCGTTGAGTCCATAAATGGTGACCATGGCACGTGCTTGTTTGGTCACTTTTTCCAAATCGCTCAGTGCGCCGGTAGAAATTTTATTGAACATTACCTTTTCTGCGGCCCTACCGCCCATGGTAGCACACATTTCATCCAACATTTGTTCTGGACGAACGATCAAACGCTCTTCTGGCAAGTACCAAGCTGCTCCCAAGGATTGCCCTCTTGGAACGATGGTAACTTTTACCAAAGGTGCCGCATGCTCCAGCATCCAGCTTACGGTTGCGTGACCTGCTTCGTGGAAGGCGATGGTTTTCTTTTCGTCCGGGGTAATGATTTTATTTTTCTTTTCAAGCCCACCAACGATTCTGTCCACGGCATCCAAGAAATCTTGCTTGTTTACGGCTTTTTTCTCTTTACGGGCTGCAATAAGTGCAGCTTCGTTACAGACGTTGGCAATATCGGCACCGGAGAAACCTGGTGTTTGCTTGGCCAAGAAGTCCAAGTCCAAAGTTTCTGCTGTTTTTATGGGACGAAGGTGTACTTCGAATATCTCTTTTCTTTCGTTCAGATCGGGAAGGTCCACATAAATTTGACGGTCAAAACGACCTGCACGCATCAGTGCTTTGTCCAGTACATCGGCACGGTTGGTGGCAGCTAGCACGATCACGTTTGTGTTGGTGCCGAACCCGTCCATTTCTGTCAATAGCTGGTTCAATGTATTTTCACGTTCGTCATTGGAACCTGTAAAGTTGTTCTTGCCCCTTGCACGTCCAATGGCATCGATTTCATCAATAAATATGATGGCCGGGGATTTGTCCTTCGCTTGTTTGAACAAATCGCGGACCCTTGATGCTCCCACACCCACGAACATTTCAACAAAGTCCGAACCTGATAGGGAGAAGAAAGGTACTTTTGCCTCACCTGCGACGGCTTTTGCCAAAAGGGTCTTACCTGTTCCGGGAGGGCCTACCAATAGGGCTCCCTTTGGAATTTTACCACCAAGAGAGGTGTACTTGTCCGGATTTTTAAGGAATTCCACAATTTCCTGTACTTCTTCCTTTGCTCCTTCAAGGCCTGCCACATCTTTAAAAGAAGTGCGGGTGTCGGTTTTTTCGTCGAACAATTTGGCTTTGGATTTTCCTATGTTGAAAATCTGTCCTCCTGCGCCTCCGGCACCACCACCTGACATTCTCCGCATCAGGTAAATCCAGATACCGATGATCAAAGCGAAAGGAAGCAGGGTCAGGAATATTTCACCCAGCACATTGGATTCCGTGTCAAACTCGACAATGGTATCCAAGTTGTTCTCTTTCTTTATTTCAGTGATTTCATTTTGGAAAATCTGCAAGTCTCCGTAATCCAAAACGTATTGTGGGACAAGTCCGCTGGACGGTAGGAGGGGTTTTTCGGCCACTCCTTTGTGTACGTCCTTTTTCAGGGCTTCCTCGGTTAAATAGACCTTGGCTTGCCGTGTGTTCGTAATTATGACGATCTTGGAGATGTCTCCATTACGTAAGAATTCCTGTAATTCAGAAGTTGTGGTTTTTTCGGTGCTCGAAAAACTGCTTCCACCAAAAAATTGGAAGCCAATAATCAAAGCGATGACCACACCATATATCCACCACGAGCTAAAACGTGGCTTTTTCGGAGCATTATTTGGGTTGTTTTCTTTTGCCATTTTTTCTTAAGAATTGTAACTGCTTTCCACCATAGTGACCTTGGCATCTCCCCAAAGTCCCTCAATATCATAGAATTCCCTAATGTGTTTTTGAAATACATGTACCACAACGTTTACATAATCCATCAGCACCCATTCGGCGTTCTCGGAGCCTTCGACATGCCATGGCTTGTCTTGTATGGCCTTGCTCACCTTTTTTTGTACGGAGGATACTATTGCGTTAACATGTGTGTTGGAAGTACCGTTACAGATGATGAAGTAGTCGCAAACTGTATTTTCGATTTCCCTAAGGTCCAGTAGATTTATGTCAACTCCTTTAACGTCTTCTATTCCTTCCAGGATCAAGGCAATCAATTCATCTGCGCTAGCTTTCTTTTTCTGCATTCAAAAAGTTTAGTTTTTACAAAGTTATGTTTTTTTTGTTTTCTTAGCCCTAGTTTTTAACAAATCGTAAAGGCTTGTCATATTGGGAAAACAATTTCAAATACTCAAACTTGATGCCACGGACTCCACAAATCAATATTTAAAGGATTTGTTGCGTTCGGAAAATCCTATGGATTATACCGTGGTTGTTACCGCACGACAACTGAAGGGCAGGGGGCAAATGGGAACGGTCTGGCGGTCGGAGGGGGGTAAAAGCCTTACGTTTAGCGTATTGAGGAGGTTTGGTGCGTTGCATGTCAAGCATCAATTTGTTTTGAACATTGCCGTTTCCATGGCTGTTTTTGATGCATTGACAGAGCTTTCGATACCGGATATTAAGGTGAAATGGCCCAACGACATAATGTCAGGTTCCAAAAAAATTTGTGGCATTTTGATAGAAAATGTCCTAAAGGGGGAAAAGGTAGGGCAATCGATTATCGGTATCGGCCTAAATGTGAACCAAACTGATTTTGCCGATTTGGAAAAGGCATCGTCATTGAAACAGATTACGGGCCGTAATTTTGATCTGGACGAACTTTTGTATGCCGTGCTGCTCAAACTTCAACATCATCTGGAGGACATTGAGTCGAAAACCGTGAAACAAGTATTGACTCCTTACGAGAAATTGCTTTTTAGGAAAGATAAACCTTCCACCTTTACAAATGCGAACAACGAAATGTTCATGGGGTTTATCCGTAAGGTTTCGCCAACGGGTAAACTTGTCATAGAACTGGAGAATCAGGTTCTGAAAGAATTCGATTTAAAGGAGGTTACCTTGCTCTACTGACCGATTTTATCCATGTTATCGGATAATGTGCCCATAAAGTTGGTGATGGGCGCCTTGATCATCATGGCCATCATGGCATTGAACTGTCCCTCGAAGCTAAGTGCCACCTCACTTTCGTTCTCTCCAAGCGACACAATATCGGCGGTTAGGGTAAACGGCAATTTATCACTGGCAGCTCCCAATACCACTTTATCGTAAGGGTTTTGTTCCTTTAACCGGAGTACAATCTCGGGCATGCCCTTTAGGGCAAATTTGAAGGTTTTTTCATCCAACACCTCGAACTTGTCTATGTTCTCGGGCATTAAGGTTTCAAAGTTTTTGATGTCCGTCAAGAACTCAAATACTTCTTTGTCGCTTTTGGCTACTTTCTTTTTGGAGGCTTCAATGTGCATGGTAAATTATTGTTTCCATTCTTGTGGATTAGATCTCCACTCCAACAGGGTCTTTAATTGTGATTCTTTGATGTAATTGGTCTCAGATGCCTGTTCGATCAAATGCTCATAATCCGATAGGGTATGGAGTTCAATGCCTTCTTTATCAAAATTTTCCGTGGATACTGGAAAACCATACGTAAAAATGGCGATCATTCCCTTTATATCTGCATTTTGTTCCTTGAGGGCCTGTACGGCATTAAGGCTACTGTTGCCGGTGCTTATCAGATCTTCGATGACCACAACGCTCTGTCCGGCTTCAAAATAGCCTTCGATTTGATTTTGCCTGCCGTGTTCCTTAGGTTTTGGCCTTACGTAAACAAAGGGCAGCCCCAAGGCTTCGGCCACCAAAATACCTATCCCGATGGCACCTGTGGCAACGCCGGCAATAACATCTGGTTTGCCGTACAGGTTCTCTACCTGTTTGGCTATTTCTTCCCTTACAAAATTCCGAACCTGCGGATAGGACAGCATGATCCTGTTGTCGCAATAAATAGGGGATTTCCAACCCGAAGCCCATGTAAAAGGATTTTCAGGTTCCAACTTAATTGCATTAATTTGTAATAACAGCTCAGCTGTTTTTTTTGCGATTTGCTTATCTAAAACCATTGCGCAAATGTATGAAGTTTTTGTTAATGAGGCTCCACTGATTTTAACAAACGAGCGCCCCCAGGATTCCAATGGTAATTTGTTTTCTTTGGATGGTGATTCCATTGTTGAGGCCATAAAACTTTTGTCCAAAAAGAAAGTAAAAAAGGCTTACCTGTACCATCCGGATGAGAAGAAGATTCTGAAACTTTTTATGCATAAAATACCTGTGGTTGTCGCTGGCGGAGGTTTTGTGATCAATAGAAAGGGCAAGGTGCTTTTTATCTTTAGGAATGGAAAATGGGACCTGCCCAAGGGAAAGGTAGATAAAGGCGAGTCGATCGAGAATGCCGCAATTCGCGAAGTTGAGGAGGAAACTGGCGTTAAAAACCTGGTGATCGAAAGATTTCTACACACCACCTACCATATTTTTAAGCGCAACGGGGAATACCGGTTAAAACAGACGCACTGGTTCATTATGTCCACCGATTACACGGGCAAATTGTTGCCAGAAAAGTCCGAAGGTATCAAAAAAGTAAAGTGGAAAGGCGCTAGAAAGACCAAGAAGGCATTAAAAAATTCTTACCATAACATAAAGATATTGTTCGAGGACTGGCCCTTTAATTAGGGAGCAGACCTGCGGCTTCGCTGCCTTTTGCAACTCGGTATATGGGGTAGCTCATGTAGGCTTCCTCAAAATGTTCGGAGCGTTCAAAAATCCAATTGAGCTGTGCGTACCAGTTATTGGCGAAATTGAGCTCGGCTTCTTTTTTGGCCTCGAACTCCTTTGATAGCAATGAGTCTTGCTGGAGCATTTTAAGTGCAACATCTTCGAAAACGTAGGGAGAAAAACCTTCTTTGCGTTGCAGAACGGTGTCAAAAAAGTTCCAATTAAAGAAGGAATCTACGCCTTGCGGTTCCAAGGTTTCCATAAGGTACCTTATTCCTGGCTGATGGGTAGGTATCAATAGGTCACCTTCCCTAAAATGGACTTTTTTGGTGTGCTTTGTGACTTTGGTGTTGGAATGAAGGTAATGTCCTTCGTAAGGGGCATTTCTTGTATCGTAATCCTCAATGGTGTACTCTTCCACCAAAAGTGTGGTGTCTTTTTTGATGGCCGTGTATTGAATTTTATTGGCATCCAGTCGCTCTATCACTCGTTTCCAGCTTTTCTTGACAATATAGGCGGCAGGGACTTGCACTGTATCTGCCGGATAAAAATGATCTTGATAAACGGTCTCCTTGGTAAACGGTCTGTCCCTATTGTATTTTAGCCTTGGAAGCCCGGTGACTTCACTGGTAAGTTGTTCGGCTTCAAACCCTTTAAAGTTAAGGATGGTGGTTTTTGTGGTGTCCACCTGCCAATTAAAATAGTATTCGGAAAGGTCCAGATTGTTCTCCAGTGTCTCTTTTCGTAAGGTTTTGATTTTTTCGTGCTCTGCCTCGACTACCTCTATCAAACTCTGCATTAGGGCGTAAGTCCCCTCCACACGTTGTTTGTAAGGTTTTAGCATGTGCGTTTCCACCATTAGCCCCAATGTGCTCCATAATGTGGTGTATCCCGTGGAATATCTTGGATGGTCCATAAACTGGCTGAATCCCTCCTCTGGGGGCATATTAAAAACATTTACGTAGGGTGTAATGCCCCATTCCTTATCGGCCAACGAATCCTCAAGGTTCGGCATAAGGGTATCATGAAGGTATTTGCCCATTTCACCGCCCAATTTGTTGTGCTGGGTAAAAAGATGGGTCAAAGTATATTGATAATCCGCGCCATTGCTCACATGGTTGTCCACAAAAACATCGGGTTTTACCGTATGGAATATTTGTGCGAAGGTCTTGGCATTTTCGGTATCCATTTTAATAAAATCCCTATTAAGGTCATAATTGCGGGCATTGCCACGGAAACCATATTCCAACGGGCCGTTCTGGTTGGCCCTTGTGGTGGAGTTTCGGTTGAGCGAACCACCAACATTGTATATGGGTATGGTAACAAGTACGGTATTCTCGGGCATTTCCAGTTTGCCGGTGGCAAGGTCACGATATAGCATCATGGTGGCATCAATGCCATCGCTTTCCCCGGGGTGTATGCCGTTATTTATTAGGATGATCGATTTTTCCTTGCGGATGTTCTCATAATTAAAATCCCCATCAGGATTAAAGGTGACCGTATGCAACGGCAAACCACTATCCGTTTTCCCTATCGTATGAATATTGATCTCCGGAAAATCGCGGGCCAGGGTGATGTAGTAGTCAATGGTCTGTTTATAGGTAGCGGTTTCTTTCCCGTCCGACAGCTCAAAATGGGTGGGGTACGATGATTTTTCGTCCTGTGTTTCGGATTCACAGGAGATCAATAGAAACAGGGCCGTAAAAAAAACAATGTACTTCACAATAACTCGGGAACTTTGGTTGGTGCCAAACATCTGTTTTGCTGCGCCAAAAATACGGAATATTATAATTTATGAAGCTACATTGATACAGCCAAGATGATTTGGTTCGATTTTAAAAAGGGGTTTGTTCGTAAAGTTGAGCGCATAGGGACACCTGTCCTTGAAACTGTTCCACTTTTTGTGGTCCAGTGGATCAATGGAAGAAGTGATCATGTTGATGATGATATGATCATTGATGTCCAATTCTATGAGCTCGTCAAGAAATTCCCAGCCATCCATAATGGGCATGTTGATGTCCAGAAATATGACATCGGGAATCGGTTTTTTTGATTCGTGCCTTTCCAACAGCGCATCAAAGGCTTCTTTGCCGTTCTGAAAAATCTGTATATCCTCACATTCAGCAGCGGATTTCAACATTTTTTTTATGCCAAATACCGTGATGGGGTCATCATCCACAATAAAAATAGAACTAATTTTCTTCATTAAAACTTACATTGAATGTAGTGCCTCTATCAACTTCGCTCTGCACTGTTATACTTCCGCCCATGGCCTCAATTTGATTCTTTACCAGGTAAAGACCAAAACCTTTGGCATCTTTTCTGTTATGGAACGTCTTGTACATTCCAAAAATTTTATTCCCGTACTTGTCAAGGTCAATGCCCATGCCGTTGTCGGAAATGCTCAGTTGGGTTCCCTCTGGGGACTTGACTGCGTTAATGGTTATCAAAGGTGGCCGGTCGGGGTTTTTGTACTTTATTGCGTTGGATATTAGGTTTATTAAAATACTGTCAAGATAGGCGGGTACACTTTTTACCTCTATGCTTTTGTCTATGTTGTTGATGATTTCGGCATTGCTTTTTTCCAATAGGGCGGATAGGTTCTGTATGGCCTTTTGGATGCTTTGGTCTAGGTTGACCGGTTTTTTGGTCACTGATGCATTGGTGTTTACATCGACCACTTGATTAAGGTTGCCAAGGGTCTCCAAAAGGTTGTCGGAAGCTTGGGAGAGCATCGCAATGATGCGTTTTCTTTCGTCGGTATCTTTTTCCGAGTTCAAAAACTCCAATAGCATGGAAAAGTTGGCGGAATGTGATCTTAGGTTATGGGAGACGATGTGCGCAAAACTGATAAGTTTTTGGTTTTGGTTAGAGACAACATCGATCAAGTTGCGCAATTGTTCCTCTTTTTTCTTCATGGAGGTAATGTCGAGGCTCATGCCAATGAGCCCGCATACTTTTCCATCCAGATCAAAATATGGAATTTTGGATGTTAAAAAATAGGTGGCCTTACCGTTAAGGGTGCTTTTGGTTTCCTTCCCGATCATCGGGGTCAGGTTTTTCATTACAGCCAGGTCTTCTTCCCTCGAAATGTTGGCGACTTCATTTGTGTAGAATTCAAAATCTGTCCTGCCCACAATGTCTTCGGCCTTTTTGCCCAAATATGTGCACTCACTTTTATTGACCAATATTTTTCTGGATTCCAAGTCCTTCACATAAACGTTCAATGGAAGGCTATCGACCATGGTAGACAATAGTTGTTGGTGTTCCTTTACTTTGGTCTCTGCCTCTACATGATCGTGAATATCCTTGATGGTGCCGAACAATTTGACGACTTTTCCATCGCTAAGAAAGGGCTTTCCTGTAATTCTGACCCATCTTTCCTCACCGTTGAAGGTGGTGATCAATAATTTGGCATCGTAGGATTGATGTTGTGTGATGGCCTTGTGGAAAAGCATGGAAACTTTGTTCCTGCTGTATCCCGGCTGGAAAAATTCAATCGCCTCGATTGTGGTGGGTTCATAACACACCGGAACTTGGTGTATCCGTTTTGTTTCCTTGCACCAAGTCAGTTTTTCGGTTTCAGTTTCATATTCCCACCATCCGGTTTTGGATACTTCTACCTTGGTTTCAAGAATGTTGTTGAGCCAATCGATTTCCTGTTGTTTTTTTACTTCGGAAGTAATATCATCCGTCTGTACAATGGTGCCTACCACATTCTCTTTTTCATCGAACCAAGGGGCAAAATAACTTTTGTAATGTCTACTAAGATTATTTTTCACCACTGTATGTTCAACGGTAAAGGTCTTACTTTTCTTAAGCTGTTGCTTTAGGTCCAAAGCCTTGGGATAGAGCGGAAAAATCTTGGTTTGGTGATTGTTGTCCTGCGGGGGCAGTCCAAAAATATCGAGCCAAGAACTGGAAGCGTCCAACAGGATGCCTTTTTTGCATAGAAGTGCAGTTGCCTTTGGCAACTGTTTCAATAAATAAAACTGGTCAACTCTTTCAACTGCTTTCAAAACTCGGGGGTGTTTAAAAAACGTTCTACCTCTCAGAAATTTCAGACTAAACTATGATTATTGACCAACACAACGCACTTAATGTTGCGAAAGCAATAATTCATGTGGTATTCAAAAGGCTGGACATGGTTTACTAAATATAGAAAAGAAAGAAACCACCTACAAAAAAAATCGACCAAATGAACTTTTGTAATTACTTGACCACCACGGTTTCGGGAACCAATCCCGTATAATCTCCACCGTTTCGTATTACATCGCGAACAATGGATGAACTGATGTAGGATTTTCCGGAGGATGTCAACAGGAACACGGTTTCGATTTCGGAGAGCTTTCTATTGGTGTGGGCAATCGCTTTTTCAAACTCAAAATCCGCCGGATTGCGCAACCCCCTGAGAATAAAGGTGGCATCTATTTTTTTACAGAAGTCGACGGTCATGCCCTTGTAGGTGGTCACTTTGATTTTAGGCTCATCTTTAAATGCATCCTCGATGAACTTTACCCTTTCTTCCAAGGTAAACATGTAATTTTTGTCGGCATTGATTCCTATGGCGATGACCAGTTCGTCAAAAAGGGTCACGCCTCTTTTAATAATATCGTAATGCCCTAAAGTGAGTGGGTCGAAGGAACCGGGGAACAATGCGCGTCTCATGTTGTGGTTTAAAGTTTCTTAAAAATACGGTTTCTATCGCAAAGCTTCAACAATGGCACTGTCAAATAACTCTTCAAGTGAAATTCCTGCGGTTTTTGCCTGTTGCGGCAATAGGCTCTCTTCCGTTAACCCAGGGGTCGTGTTTATTTCGAGCAGATGAGGCACATCGCCGATAAAAATAAATTCGCTACGGGTATAGCCTTTCAGCCCAAGGGTCTTATAAATAAATTCAGCCAATTGCCTTACGTTCGATTCCTGCTTTTCTGAAATCCTTGCAGGGGTTATCTCCTGTGATTTGCCCAAATATTTGGCCTCAAAATCAAAAAAATCGTTCTCCGAGATAATCTCTGTGGCCGGCAGTACGGTAACCTCGTTGTTGAAAGTGATCACACCGACCGAAACTTCCGTGCCGTCCAAAAAGGATTCGATGATGATTTGTGAATCTTCCTTAAAAGCCGTTGCTATGGCATTGGCCAAGTCTGCTTTGTTGTGCACTTTTGAAACACCGTAGCTGCTTCCGGCCCTATTGGCTTTTACAAAACAGGGCAGCCCAACCTTGTCCACAATGGCATCGTCATCCACTGTTTGTCCCTTGTTCAGATAATAGGATGTGGCGCAAGGTATTCCGTAGGGTTTTAGAGTGCTCAAAAGATCACGTTTGTTGAACGTGAGAGCAGCTTCATAATGATCGCAAGAGGTATGCGGCATTCCCAGAAGCTCAAAATACGCCTGCATGAGCCCATCTTCTCCCGGAGTTCCATGGATCGCATTGAAAACACAATCAAATTGAACTTTTTTGCCATGTATCCCAACACTGAAATCGGACCGCTCTACGGCATGTTCCTGTTCCAATTCATCCAAATAGTACCATCGATACTTGGTAATCACAATCCGGTAAGGATTATATTTTTCCCTGTCCAAATATTTGTGCACCACATTTCCGCTCTTAATGGAAATATTGTGCTCACTGGAATAGCCGCCCATAATGATGGCAATGTTCTTTTTCATTGTATAATAAAATAACGCAAAGCCAAAATAAAGAAAAAAGGGCTGGCTTTCCTATATTTGTTCCGATAAGGTGAACTACATGAAAAATTTTTTCAACTTTTTAAAGAGCAAGACTTTTTTGATTCAATTGGGATTGGCGGTCGTTGCAATTCTGGTTTTGGTCTTTGTTGCTTTACAGTGGCTCAAGAGCACCACGAACCACGGTGAATTTGTTGAGGTGCCGGACTTTTCCAAAATGTCGGTTTCGGAGATGCGCAAGGCCGTGGAGGATGCCGGACTTAGATATCAAGTTTTGGATTCGTCGGAATATAATCCCGATTACCCACGGTTCTCCATTTTGGAACAAAATCCACCCGCAGGAAACAAGGTGAAGTCCAACCGTAAAATATATTTTACCGTAAACCCATCAGGTTATAAAAAGGTAAGCGTGCCGGATATTGTGCAAGTTACCCAAAGAAATGCGGCTTCTATGTTGAAGGCGGTGGGACTGGAAGTGGAACGAGTGACCTATATTGACGAACTGGGCAAGGATATGGTTTACCGAATGAAGCATAAGGGGAAGTATATTAAACCTGGCGACCGATTGCCCAAAACATCCAAAGTGGAATTGATCTGTGGCAACGGTACCATTCCGGGAAGCGCAAGGGTACAGGCAGAATCCAATTAAAATGGATATTTCGGATAATCAAGAAGACTTTTCCCAGGACGACCTTTCGCAGGACGACCTCTATGAGCACCATGGTTTTACCGCCTCCAAGGGCCAAGAGCCATTGCGTGTGGATAAATTTTTGATGAACTTTATTGAGAACGCTACACGGAACAAAATCCAACAGGCCGCTAAAAAAGGCCATATCTGGGTCAATGGTTCCATTGTTAAGCAGAACTATAAAGTAAAGGCCGGGGACGAGGTCAAGGTGATGTTCGAGCATCCGCCCTATGAGTTTTTGTTGACACCGGAGAACATTCCCTTGGATATTGTTTATGAAGATGACGTGCTCTTGGTGGTGAACAAACCTGCGGGCATGGTAGTGCATCCCGGGCACGGAAATTATTCCGGTACTTTGATCAATGCATTGGTCTATCATTTTGAGAACCTTCCCAACAACAGTTCCGATAGGCCTGGGTTGGTACACCGTATTGATAAGGACACCTCTGGTTTATTGGTGATTGCCAAAACAGAGTCGGCCATGACCCATTTGGCGCAGCAGTTCTTTGATAAAACCAGTGAACGTGAATATGTGGCCTTGGTTTGGGGCAATGTTGAAGGGGATGAAGGAACCATTGAGGGCCATATTGCCCGTAACCCCAAAAATCGTTTGCAGATGATGGTCTTTCCCGATGGAAGCGATGGCAAGGAAGCAGTTACCCATTACAAGGTCATCGAACGTTTGGGATATGTTACATTGGTTTCCTGTAAGTTGGAAACAGGTAGAACCCACCAAATTCGGGTGCACATGAAATACATTGGGCACACACTTTTTAATGATGAGCGCTACGGTGGCGACAAAATTCTAAAGGGCACCACTTTTACCAAATACAAGCAATTTGTTGAAAATGCCTTTAAGACATTGCCGCGACAAGCTTTGCATGCCAAAACCCTCGGTTTTGAGCATCCCGTTACCGGTGAGTTTATGCGATTTGATTCCGAACTGCCTGAAGATATGGTTAATGGAATCGAGAAGTGGCGTGGCTATGCCAAACATCACGAATCATAGCTTTCTTCAATCTTAAGATTGAAAACACCATTGGAATGCCCTTCCAAAAAAGGAAAAACCTCGCTATTTTTACAAAAATCAGAAGAAAATGAAAATTGTGATATCTCCTGCAAAGTCGTTGGATTACGAAACCGCTTTGCCCACATCAAAATACACCCGGCCCGAATTCTTGGAACAAGCGGAAAAATTGAATGCCGTGCTCAAAAAGAAAAAGCCCAAGGCCTTGATGGATTTGATGTCCATTTCCGATAAACTGGCCGACCTGAACTGGGAGCGCAATCAAAAATTTGAAACTCCTTTTACCACGGAAAATGCAAGACCGGCAGTGTATGCTTTCAACGGCGATGTGTACCAAGGTTTGGATGCCTACACCATTCCAGAGGATAAATTGGACCGCTTGCAAGATACCCTGCGAATTTTATCCGGCCTTTACGGAGTGCTAAAACCTTTGGATTTGATGCAGCCCTACCGATTGGAAATGGGGACGCAACTGAAAGTGGGTCGTAAAAAGAATCTGTACGAATTCTGGAAGAAGGACATTGTCAACTTTCTGAACAACGAACTTGCAGATGACGAATTGTTCGTAAACTTGGCGAGCAACGAATATTTCAGCGCTGTGGATGACAAAAACCTTAAGGTTCCCGTCATTGCCCCAGTCTTCAAGGATTGGAAAAACGATAAATTGAAGGTCATCAGTTTCTTTGCCAAAAAAGCCCGCGGTTCCATGGTCCGTTATATACTGGATACGGGAGCCGAAACGCTGGACGATATCAAGAATTTTGATTATGACGGATATCTCTTTAGTGAAGAGCATACCGTCAAGAAAAACGAACCCGTTTTTGTCCGATAAAAAACTTTGGTAAAATCCGAAGTAATCTTTAAGTTATAAGCCACAAGGCATGTTGTTACGATTGGAACTGCGCATGCCTTAAATTGTGATACACTTAAATTTAACCCAGAGGTTACACTTTATTCACGACCTTTGAGTGTTCGACTATTTTTTACACTAACATAAAACAGATTCATGCAGCAAACTAAACGGTTAGAAGAGTTTAAAAAATCGGTAACCAATAAGTTCAATATCTATAACAGCCTTTTCCTGAGCTTGCCCTACAAGAATGTGGAAAACGTGGGAATCCTTATTCCACTTTTACTAGATCAGTGCGAAAAAGGATTAAAGGCAGGTAAGGATCCCCAAGAAATATTGGAGGTATTCTTTTCCAATTTTGTGGATATTCAGGACGAAAGGGAACGCTTGGATTTTATGTTCAGGATCGTACAATATGTGGAGCGCCAAGTGGTGCTTTACGATAGTGTTGAGGATTCCGCATTTCCCAAACTACAGGAATATAGCAGTTCTTTGACCATACCCGATTATTTTGAGTTGGTGAACCGTACCAAAAATTGGGACAAGGTCTCCAAAAAATTGTCAACCTTTAGTGCACGTATCGTATTAACGGCGCACCCTACGCAGTTTTATACACCAGCCGTCTTGGATATCATTGCCGAGCTACGCTCGTTGATTCATGAAGACAGGATTCACGATATAGATGTGACCCTTCAACAATTGGGATTGACATCGCTGATCAATGCCAAGAAGCCAACACCTTTGGACGAGGCAAAAAACATTATCTATATTCTTCGTAACACCTATTACGATGCCGTTGGAGAACTGTACCAATACGTGAAAAGCAATATCCGTGACGAAAAGTTCGAGAACTATAATTTGATGAAGCTTGGTTTTTGGCCGGGCGGTGACCGGGATGGAAACCCGTTCGTGACCGC
This sequence comes from Flagellimonas oceani, assembly GCF_011068285.1. Lineage (NCBI taxonomy): Bacteria > Pseudomonadati > Bacteroidota > Flavobacteriia > Flavobacteriales > Flavobacteriaceae > Flagellimonas > Flagellimonas oceani. The sequence continues at coordinate 328,989 of NZ_CP049616.1, forward strand.
GGACATTACCAAGGAGGTGGCCGACGAGCTACGACTCACCTTGATGAAATGCTACTACAACGAATTGAAGAATCTACGCAAAAAACTCACGTTCAAGAGTATGCAAGAAGAAATCAATACGTTGAGCACAAAGCTATACCATGCCATGTTCGATTCCAATGCACCAATTTCCTATGAGGAAATCATCGGTCACTTGGGCAAGGTGAAGAATGAATTGGTGGAGCATTATCATGGACTGTATTTAGATGAACTAGACCGGTTCATTGACAAGGTTCACATTTTCAAAACACATTTTGCCACGTTGGACATCCGTCAAGATCACAGCAAGCACACCTTGGTGGTAGAGTCCGTTTTAAAAAAGAACGGGGTCATCAAAGAAAGCTTGGACGAGCTCAAAGAAAAGGAATTGGTGAAGTTGTTATTGGAGAATGATTTTAAATTGGATGCAAAGGATTTTGATGATGATATCGTGAAGGACACTATCGTCAATATCCAAAATTTAAAGGCAATCCAAGAGAAGAACGGTGAGGACGGGTGCAATCGCTACATCATCAGTAACTCGGAGGATATTTTCTCCGTACTGTTCGTGTTCGGATTGTTCAGATGGTGCGGATGGAACGAGAAGGACATCACTTTCGATATTGTTCCATTGTTCGAAACAATGAAAGGCATGGATGCTTCCGAAGAAGTGATGCAGACCCTGTTCGATATTCCAAAATACAGACAACACCTAGAACGAAGAAGAGATATACATACCATAATGCTCGGTTTTTCCGACGGTACCAAAGATGGTGGTTACCTAAAGGCCAATTGGTCCATATTAAAGACCAAGGAAACCTTGAGCAAGGTGTGCAAGAAAAATGGTATTGCAGCCATATTCTTTGATGGTAGGGGAGGACCACCGGCTAGAGGTGGGGGGAAGACGCATAGATTCTACGCCGCACAGACAAAAGACGTTGCGAACCATGAAATCCAACTTACCATCCAAGGGCAGACCATTACCAGTACCTACGGTACTAAAGAGCAGTTTATGCACAACTCCGAGCAATTATTGACGGCCGGGTTGAGCAATAACTTGTTTGGTAAGGAACTTACTATTTCGGCCTCGCAAAGAAAATTGATCGAGGAACTTTCCGAGCTCAGCTTTGATAAATATGACGCCCTGAAACAGCATGATAAGTTTATCCCATACCTGGAAAATAGGAGTACCTTAAAATATTATACAAAGGCCAATATCGGCAGTAGGCCCGGTAAGCGTGGTAGTGCAAAACAGCTGACACTTTCCGATTTACGGGCCATCTCGTTTGTGGGCTCTTGGAGTCAATTGAAACAAAACGTGCCCGGCTACTTTGGATTGGGATCGGCTCTCCAAAAATTAAAGGACGAAGGACGGTTGAACGAGGTCAAAAAACTGTACAAGGAGGTTCCTTTCTTTAAAGCGTTGATGCTGAACAGTATGATGTCATTGGCCAAGACCAATTTTGACCTGACCAGTTACATGAAGGATGATCCCGAGTTTGGGGACTTCTGGAAGATACTTTTTGAAGAATATCAATTGTCCAAGAAAATGCTTCTGCAGATTTCCGGACTTAAGATTTTGATGGAAGATGAAGCAGTATCGAGGGAATCCGTGAAAATCAGGGAAAAAATCGTGTTGCCATTGTTGGTGATTCAGCAAAACGCCCTGTACCACATCACCCAAAATTCCGAATACAAAGAATTGTACGAGAAAATTGTGACCCGCTCGTTATACGGAAACATCAATGCGAGTAGGAATTCGGCTTAGTGCCCAATTCGATCTGGTCGTAAAATAATCAAAAGCAGCAATCAGTATAATGCAAAACGTATGGCATTGTACTGATTGTTTATTTTTGCACAAATACGAACAATCTTTATTTTGAGTTCACGACTATTCAAGCATACACATCCCTATAAACCCTTTTTGTTAGAAGAGGCCACCAAGTTGATTGTGGGCACCTTGCCGCCACCACGGTTTACCACGGGCGAATTAAGGCCGCAAGATGTGGATTTTTGCTATGGAAGCTGCAACGGTCAGCTTTGGCCCATTTTGGACCGAATTTTTAATTTGGGTTTAAAATATGAGACCACGGAAGAGGCAGTTGAGCAACGAAAAGAATTCTTGATCGATAATAGCATAGGGGTCTGTGATATTGTCGAAAGTGCAGAACGCGAAAAAATCGATGCTTCTGACCTGGGCATGCAAAACGTAGTCCTACGGGATTTGACAGGCTATTTAAAAAAACACCCCAATATCCAGACGGTATTGTTCATGGGCGGAAACAGTAAAAACGGTCCCGAATATTTCTTTCGCAAACAGTTAAAAGAATATGGGCTAAAATTAAAAGTTGTTTCCAACCAAGTGCCTCGAATCCATCATCTGGAGCTGCACTTTGAATCTGATATGTCAGTCCGAGCGCTCCCGAAAGCTATCGGGACGAGAACAGTAAAAACCGTTTCCCTGACAGCTCCTTCGGGAGCTGCCAATCGCGCTGTGGGAAGTTTACAGGCTTACAAAGATTTAAAAAGCAAAAATCCAGATTTCAATACCCTTGATTTTAGGGTAATGCAGTATCGGGAGTTTTTTTAATTCATTTCAGAAGAAAGAATCCCGTAAAATGCTTTAATGCCATACGCCAACTGACCAATTTTGATGTTCTCGTTGGGACTGTGCTGGTTGTTGTCCGGATTGACGACCGGAACAATAAAGGCAGGAATCTTCAACTCGTTGATAAAAGGTGCAATGGGTACGGTGCCGCCCATGGTTTGTATCCGAATCACCTCTTCTCCGAAACTTTTGTTTAATGTGTTCACGATAAATTTACCATAAGGATTGTCCAGCTCAGTGCGGAATGCGTCCGTAACACTGCCTTCTTCCACGGTCACGATTTTATCAAACTGCATTCGCTCTTCTTTGGAGGGCTTGTGGTCCAATACTTTGTATCCTTGTTTGCTGATATGGTCTTTCACCAATTTTTTGAGACGGTTGCCATCAGTCTCCACCACCAATCTCAAATCCAGTTCGGCCGTGGCACTTTCCGGCACAATGGTCCGCGCTTTGTCACCGACCCAGCCCGAACCCAAGCCACGAATGTTCAAGGAGGGATATTGCAAGGCGGCTTGATAATAGTTGCCCACTTTTTCGGCAGTTTTAAATTGTAGTTTCTCCGCAATGGCCTCATCGCTATCGGGAACACTTTTTAAAATGGAATCCGTGCTTTCATCAATGGAAATACCGTCGTAATAGCCGGGAATGGTAACCCTGCCATCAACATCCTTCATAGTGGCCAAAAGTTGCGCCAACTGAAATCCCGGATTAGGCGCGTAATTACCATAATGTCCGCTGTGTTGCGGTTTTATGGGGCCGTAGGTGGTCAGGGTCAAAGTGGTAATGCCACGACAACCATAAACCACGGTCGGGTTTTCCGAAGCATGAACAGGACCGTCCACGATCATCAAAAAGTCGGATTCCAACAGTTCACGATATTGTTTTACGGCGGCTGGTAGGGGATTACTGCCCTTTTCCTCTTCACTGTCCAGAATCACCTTGATGTTGAAGGGTATTTCCTTGCCATCTTTCTTCAAGAGGTCCATGGCGTTCAAAAGCATCACAATGGGCGATTTGTCATCGGAAGTGGACCTGCCGAACAAACGCCAGTTATAATCAATGTCGTCATCCATTTCATCAAATGAAACGGTCTCAAATCCACCATCAGCCGGTTTTTTGAGCACTACTTGATAAGGGTTTAGTTGGTCCCATTTGGTCGGATCAACGGACTGTCCGTCAAAATGCATGTAGATCAGTACCGTTGGTTTGTTTGCGTCCATTGGCATCGCTGCAAAGAACAAAGGGAGTCCTTCGGTATCCAAAACCGCGGTATTGAAACCCCTGTCCCCAAATTTTCGTTTGAGCCACATAATGTTACGGTCAATATCCGCAGCATCGAGGGCATCATTGGGAATGGCAATAAATTCCCGGATCTCATTAATGGCGTCTGCCACTTGCGATTTAATGGCCACATCGTCTTGGGCAAAAAGTGAAAAACCGAGGAATGAGCAGATAAGGAACAGCGTTTTTTTCATGTTACCGTTGAATGGTTATTAGAGGTGAAATTTAACGAATTTGCTTTACAAAGTCACCAATGTTATCGACCCCATTTGCTGTTAAATGTTTGATGAAGGCCGAACCGATGATGGCTCCTTTGGCTTTTTTGGTCGCTTGCTGAAAGGTCTCGGCATTGCTGATGCCGAATCCCACGATTTGTGGATTTTTCAAGCCCATCTTGGCAATACGTTCAAAATAGTCGGATTGTTCCGGTCCAAAACCTTGTTTGGCGCCCGTGGTACTGGCCGAACTCACCATATAAATAAACCCTTCGGAAGCATCGTCAATGGCTTTGATACGTTGTTCACTGGTTTGCGGGGTGATCAAAAAGACGTTGATCAATCCGTGTTTTTTGAAAATTGGCTCGTATTCTTCCGTGTACACATCCAAGGGCAAGTCTGGCAGAATGAGCCCATCGATACCGATTTCCTCGCATTTGGCACAAAACTCCTCCACCCCATATTGAAGCACAGGGTTAAAATAGCCCATCAAAATAAGCGGAATGGAAACCGATTTGCGGATATCTTTGAGTTGCTCAAAGAGCAATGCCGTGTTCATTCCATTTTTAAGGGCGGCCGTGGAACTTTCTTGGATCGTGGGGCCATCGGCCAATGGATCACTGAACGGAAGTCCTATTTCGATGAGGTCCACTCCATTTTTCTCCAAATCTTGGATGATTTTTACGGTGTCGTTCAGCTTGGGATATCCTGCGGAAAAGTATATGGAAAGGATTTTTCCTGCCCGTCCGGCAGGCGGGTTGTCCTCCTGTAATTTTTGTTTGATTCGGTTCATAAGAAAATGAGTATCTATTACCCCTTTGAAGGGGGCAAGGGGCGTCAAAACACCCCTAAAGTCCCCTCGAGGGGACATTATCTATAATTTAAAATAATCAATATAGTTCTGTAAATCTTTGTCGCCACGGCCTGACAGGTTGACCACCACCACATCATCGGGCTTGAATTTCCTGTTCTCAAAAATGGCCAATGCGTGGGAAGTTTCTATTGCGGGTATGATTCCTTCCAGTTTGGAAAGCTCCAAACCGGCATGCATGGCATCATCATCCGTTATCGAAATAAATTCTCCCCTGCCCGAAGCGTACAAATGTGCATGCATCGGTCCCACACCGGGGTAATCCAGTCCTGCTGAAATGGAATAGGGTTCGGTAATCTGTCCATCTTGGGTCTGCATCAACAGCGTTTTGCTGCCGTGAATGATGCCCACTTTTCCCAAAGCGGAGGTGGCCGCACTTTCACCGGAGTGAATTCCTTTTCCGGCAGCTTCCACGGCAATAATACCCACTTCGGGAACATCCAAATAATGATAGTAGGCCCCAGCGGCATTGCTTCCACCGCCCACACAGGCCACAACGTAATCCGGGTTTTCACGGCCTTCTTTCTCTTGAAGCTGATTTTTGATTTCCTCCGAGATTACGGATTGAAAACGTGCCACCATATCCGGATAGGGATGCGGCCCAACGACGGAACCAATGATGTAATGCGTGTCCACAGGATTGTTGATCCAGTCGCGGATGGCTTCGTTTGTCGCATCCTTCAAGGTTTTACTGCCCGATTTGGCCGGCCTTACCTCGGCTCCCAACATTTTCATACGGGCCACGTTCGGGGCTTGGCGTGCAATGTCGATTTCTCCCATGTACACAATGCACTCAATGCCCATTAGTGCACAAACGGTTGCTGTGGCCACTCCGTGCTGACCTGCTCCTGTCTCGGCTATGATTCGGTTTTTGCCCAGCTTTTTGGCCATTAGGATTTGACCAATGGTGTTATTGACTTTGTGGGCGCCGGTATGGCACAGGTCTTCTCGTTTGAGATAGATTTTTGTATTGTATTTTTCTGATAAACGGTTGGCGAAATAAAGTGGGGTGGGCCTGCCCACATAATCTTTGAGCAATTGATGGAACTCCTCTTTGAACGAAGGTTCCTCCATAATGCCCAGGTAGTTTTGCCGTAGCTCTTCGCAATTGGGATACAACATTTCCGGGATAAAAGCTCCCCCAAACTCACCGTAATATCCCCTTTCATCGGCATGATAGCTTTTCATTGGTTTTAATTTTTAGTTACGAACGCTCTTCAGCGATTCGATGAATATTTTTAAATCTTCCATATTTTTTAATCCAGGTGCTGTTTCAAACTTACTGTTCACGTCGATGGCGAAACAGTTTTTGGAAGCTGGACTGTTTAAAAATGCTTTCAATTTCTCTTTGGAATCCAAGCCTATGCCTCCGCTCAGAAAATAGGGCTTGTCGGATGGATACTTTTCCAGAACAGACCAGTCAAAGGTGTAGCCGTTGCCACCTGGTAATCTTCCTTTGGTGTCAAAGAGGAAATAATCACAGACTGCTTCATAATCTTTCAGGACATCAAAATCAAAATCATACTTGATGGAGAATACTTTGATGATGTCACTGTTCGACTGACGAAGGGCAGCGCAATAATCAGCACTTTCCTTCCCATGGAGTTGCACGGCATTTAATTGATACTGCTCCGTTTTTTCCAAAACCTCTTCCAAAGGCGCATCCACAAAAACGCCCACTTTTTTGATGGAACTGGGCAATGGAGGCATTTCCCCCACAAAATATCTGGAAGAAGGTTCCCAAAAAATAAACCCCATAAAATCCGGTCGCAAGGTTGCCACCTCTTCAGGATTATGGTTCATGCCGCAGATTTTTAGTTTCATAGTTGCTATTTTGTCCGGTCGAGTGTTTTGAAAGTTGTTTCAAAATGTATCGAGACCGCTATTTCCCAATACGATTGACCAAAATCAAATCACTCGAAATGACGTTATGCGATGATCTTATTAATAAATTCTTTTGCACTTTTACCGGGTTCATCGGTCTTCATAAAATTTTCCCCGATCAAAAATCCTTGATAGTCGAATTCCTTTAATTCGCGAATGGCTTCCACCGAGCTGATCCCGCTTTCGGATACTTTCACAAAATCATCGGGTATTTTCTTGGACAGCGATTTGCTGATCTCCAAATCAACCTCAAAGGATTTAAGATTACGATTGTTCACCCCCAACATATCCAAGCTGGGCATCAGGGATTTTTCGAGTTCCTCTTCGTTGTGCACTTCGAGCAACACATCCAACCCTAATTCTTTGGCCAATTTGGACAGGGTCTTGATTTCTTCTTTGGACAAAATGGCGGCGATCAATAAAATGACATCGGCACCGTAAGCCTTGGCTTCCACGATTTGATATTCATCTATGATGAACTCTTTTCGCAAAATGGGAATGTTGGTGGATGCCCTTGCAAGTACGAGGTCGTCCAACGAACCTCCAAAATATTTGCCATCGGTGAGCACGGACATCCCGCAGGCGCCTGCATCGGCGTACCCTTTGGCCACCTCTTGTATGCTCAAACTTTGATTGATCACGGATTTGGATGGTGAACGTCGCTTGTGCTCGGCTATGATACCCGAATTGCTTTTGCGCAATACTTCTGCCAATGAAACGGAGGTACGCTCCATCATCACGGAAGCCTCCAATTGGGGCAGGGTGATGAGCGATTTTTTTAAATCGACCTCCTTGCGTTTATCGGCTACTATTTGTTCTAGGATATTCATTGGGCACTTAATTTTTGCAATTTCTTCAATGCTTCCAATCCCTTTCCGCTCAACAACGATTCTTTTGCTTTTTCAAAACCTTGTTTTGGAGAGGTGCCCTCTACTGTGGCAATGGCGACACCTGCGTTGGCACAGACAACGTTGTTTTGTGCATCGGTACCTTTTCCTTGTAAAATGTCCATGAATATTTGGGCGGATGCCGCTACGTCTTCTCCACCAACGATTTCTTGCTGTAAAACTTTTTCAACCCCAAAATCTGATGGTTTCAACATGGATTCGGTGTTGTTGGATATGGTTTTTGTGTCGCCTGTCAACGAGATTTCGTCATACCCGTCCAACGCGTGTAAAACAGTGAATTTTTTATCGGTGTTCTGGTATAGATAACCGTACATTCTGGCCAATTCCAGATTAAAAACGCCAACCATTTGATTTTTTGGAAACGCGGGATTTACCATAGGCCCCAACATATTGAAAAATGTTTTTACGGCCAACTCCCTTCTGATGGGGGCTACATTTTTCATGGCTGGGTGAAAAAGGGGTGCGTGCAATACGCAAATACCGGCTTCCTCGATGGTTTTCTTTAGAAAATCAGCCTCATTACTGAATTTGATTCCTAGAAATTCCATCACATTGCTGCTTCCACATTTTGAGGAAACCCCATAGTTGCCGTGTTTGGTCACATGGATTCCCGCTCCTGCCGTGACAAAGGAGGCCAAGGTGGAAATATTGAAGGTGTCCTTGCCGTCCCCACCTGTTCCGCAAAGGTCAATGGGGTCGTATTCAGCGAGGTCTACGGCCAAACAAAGTTCCAAAAGGGCATCACGGAAGCCTTCCAATTCTTCAATGGTCACGCTCCGCATCATATAAACGGTTAAAAATGCGGCAATTTGTGATGTATTGTAATCGCCCTTGGCAATGTTCACCAATATCTTTTTGGCTTCTTCCTTGGGAAGTATTTCGTGATTGATCAGTTTGTTTAAGGTCTCTTTCATTGTTTTTAGATGTGAGAGATTAGATGTTGGATTTTAGAGAATTCTCAATTCTCATATCTCGCTTCTATTTTCTATTGAGCCAATTTTTTAGCATTTGTTTTCCTTCAGGTGTCAAAACGGATTCTGGGTGAAACTGTACGGCCGTAACATCATATGCTTTATGCCGCAGAGACATTACTTGTCCGTTTTCATCCACCGCGGTGGTTTCCAAAACATCGGGCAAATTCGGGTCCACCACCCAAGAATGGTACCTTCCCACTTGAAGGGTTTTGGGCATATCCTTATAAATAGGGTCGTCTTTGGTCACAGTTATGGTAGTGTCCACGCCGTGATATACTTGGTCCAAATTGATCAAGGTGCCCCCAAAAACTTCTCCAATGGCTTGCAGCCCCAAACACACCCCAAATATTTTTTTTGTTGGTGCGTAGGTTTTTATGATGTCCTTTAAAAGTCCGGCTTCATCAGGAATGCCAGGACCGGGTGAAAGTACTATATATTCAAAAGGTTCCACTTCTTCCAAGGTGAGCTGATCGTTCCGTTTTACGGTAACCTCACAATCCAGATCCTCCAGATAGTGCACCAAGTTGTAGGTAAAGCTATCGTAATTGTCTATCATTAAAATCTTTCTTCCCATGCTTAGATTGTTTCGGCAATTTCCAGCGCTTTGGTCAATGCGCCCAATTTATTGTAGGTTTCTTGGAGTTCGTCATCGGGATTGGAGGCAGCCACCAAACCTGCACCTGCTTGGTAATATAGTTCGTGATCCTTGCTCAAAAACGTTCGGATCATAATGGCGTGGTTAAAATTGCCGTCAAAATCCATGAACCCGATGGCGCCGCCATAGTACGAGCGACTCGTTTTCTCGTACTTTTCAATGAGCTGCATGGCCATGTGCTTGGGTGCGCCACTCAACGTTCCCGCAGGAAAGGTGTCGGCGACCACCTTCATTGTGGTGCTTTCCTTTTTCTTTTGTCCGGTTACTTTGGACACCAAATGAATCACGTGAGAGAAATACTGTACTTCCCGATAGGTTTCCACATTCACGGTGTTACCGTTGCGGCTCAAATCGTTTCGGGCCAAGTCCACGAGCATTACGTGTTCGCTGTTCTCTTTTTCGTCCTGCGCCAGTTTTTTTGCCAATTCGGCATCTTTTTCATCATTTCCGGTACGTTTATAGGTTCCGGCAATGGGGTGTATCTCGGCTTTGCCATCCTTGACAATGAGCTGGGCCTCGGGAGAGCTCCCGAAGATTTTAAAATCACCGTAATCAAAATAGAAAAGGTAAGGGGAGGGGTTGATGGAGCGAAGTGCCCGGTAGACATTGAACTCGTCTCCCTTGAATTTTTGTTTGAACCTTCTGGAGAGCACCAATTGGAACACATCGCCTCGTTGGCAATGCTTTTTGGCAAGTTCCACCTGTTCTTTGTAGTCCTCATCTTTCAAGTTGGATTCTGGTTTACCCTCTTTATTAAAATTGTAGGATGAAAAGGTACGGACGCTGAAAAGTTGCTCCATTTCTTCCACATTGCTTTCGGTATCGTAACAATGGGCGAACAAATAGGCCTCGTTCTTAAAATGATTGATGGCAATAATATTTTGGTACACCGCGTAGTAGATATCCGGAATGTTTGCAGAATCTTGCTTTTTGGAAATTGCTACATCCTCAAAATAACGCACGGCATCATAGGCCATATACCCGAACAATCCATTATAAATGAATTTAAAACCATTTTGCGTGGTTTTGAACCGCTTGCTAAAGTTGTGAATCATTTCGGTAACATCCGTGCCGGGAGTAATTTCGGTTACTTCCTTTGAACCATCTGGAAAACGTTGTTCAATGGTCTCGTTCTCTACTTTAATGGATGCGATAGGGTTGCAACAGATGTACGAAAAACTGTTGTCGTTGGCGTGGTAATCGCTACTTTCGAGCAGGATGCTGTTGGGAAACTTGTCCCTGATCTTCAGGTAGACGCTCACGGGCGTAATGGTGTCCGCGAGGATTTTTTTGTAATGTGTGGTTAGGGTGTAACTCATTTGGTACTTATATAAATTAAAAAAGGCCTGTCGTGATGACAAGCCTCTTGTATGGTTATAATGGGGACTTAGCTCACGACGTTTTTCGTAAGTTCATCCACCACCAGTTATTTGCTATTCTGTTAATCATTGGCTCAAATATAGGGAGGAATTTTTAACGGCACAACAATGTTTTGTTTAAAATAAAAAATCCCGTCCAAGAATTGCTCGGACGGGATTTCCACACACTAAACAGGAGTTGATTACATCTGTAGATCAACTACCAAATCAAACTCATCATAGATCAATTTGTCCTTGGCGGTACCAATGATTCCTGATCCGTATTTTACATCGTATTTGGTTCTGTCCACTTTTAAAGAAGCGGTTGCTTTATCTCCGTATACGGACACTTCAAAAGTTACAGGCTCGGTAGTACCTTTAATGGTAAGGTCGCCGGTTACGTCGTAAGAATTTTTTCCGGTTGATTTTACTTTGGTAAAGACCAATTTTGCTGTAGGGTGATTGGCCGTGCCAAAAAAATCGTCGGATTTCAAGTGACCGTCCAGTTGTCCTTTGTAGTCGCCTTCCAAATCGGTAGTGTTGATGCTTGTCATATCCACAACAAACTCTCCACCTACCAAGTTCTCACCGTCAAATTCCAGGGCACCGGATTTAAGGGTGATGGTACCTTCGTGCGAACCACCTACTTTATACCCTTTCCAGGTTACTGTACTTTCCGAAGTTTTAACCTCTTTGGTTTCTTTGATCGGGTTTACGTTGGCCGAGGCACCAAAAACGGTGGCCAATGTTAAGCTTAGAATTGTTTTTTTCATGATTGTTTTAATTTCTGTTTTAAATTGTTAAAGGTTCAATGTTTATATAAGGGTAAATAATTCTTCTGTTGATTTTCTAACCTTGGCGTAGTGTTGGGTATCGTCCTCTTCGGAACGGTATCCCACTGCCAAAACTACAGCAGCATTCAGGTTTTTGTCGTTGAGCCCGAGAATTTCGTTGTACTTTTCAGATTCGAAGCCTTCCATGGGACAGGTGTCGATTTTTAATTCCGCAGCGGCCTGCATCAAATTACCAAAGGCGATATAGGCTTGTCTGGCCGTCCAATTGCTTTTGTGCTCGGTAGGAAGCTCCATCAATTTGGACTTCATAAAATCGGCATAACCTTTTAATCCTTCTGCGGGAATGCTTCGGGTCTCACTTACGTTCGACACATAATCATCGACCAATTCCTCACCAAAATCCGTTGCATTTGCAAATACGATAATATGCGATGCATCCGTAATTTGGGATTGTCCCCAAGAAGCGGGCTTTAACTGCTCTCTAATTTCTGGGTCCGAGATCACAAAAAAGTGATAAGGCTGCAGTCCGTAGGAGGAAGCACTTAATCGCGCGGCCTCCATTAGGGTCTCCAAATCCTGGTCGGAAACTTTTTTTGTGGCATCAAATTTTTTTGTGGCATAGCGCCAGGTTCTATGTTCTAAAACGGTGTTCATTATATTTAAAATTTATCCAATAGTTGATTTAATTGTTCCAGTTCCTTTTTGTCAAAGTTCTTAAGGAGGGTGCCATGTGCCTTTTCCAGGGCTTTGTCCATTTGTGCCAAGGCATCCAACCCCTGTTCTGTGATCAAAATTTCTACCTTTCTCCGGTTAGATGGGCAAATACAACGGCTTACGTGTCCCTTGGCAATAAGTTTGTCCACCAACCGGGTGGTATTGCTCATTTTGGTCACCATTCTTTCATTGATGGTGGAGAGGTTGGCAGGGTTTCCTTGTTGCCCCCTCAAAATCCGTAGTACATTAAATTGTTGCATAGAAACTTCAAAAGGCTTTAAGGCGCCTGTCATGATTTCACTGATTCTGTTATGAACCAATTCCAAGTGAATGACCGTTCTGGGTTCCAAGGGAATCTTTTTTGAGGTTTTTATAATTTCTTCAACATTCATGTACAAACAATATTTGTATATACAAATGTATGTTTATTTTTAGTGCGGTTCCAAATTTTTGATAGATAAATTTTTGTTAAAGACTGGATTTTAGAATTGTGAGTGCGTATTTTTAAAGGTGTAAAAATCAGGTAATGAATAAGTTATTTACTGGAGTTTGGATGATGTTGATTCTTTTTGGATGTGCCGAAAGGAAGAAGGAGGACAAAGGAGGGGCCGAGGTTGCTGGCAAAGAAACGGTTGCGATGGAAAGCGATTCGAGCCAGGACGTGAAATTTCCGGTTTACGATTTCAATGGTTTTGAGCCCATGCTCCATTTTGATGATGACAAAACTTATGTGGTAAACTTCTGGGCCACATGGTGCAAGCCCTGCATTGCGGAGATGCCCCATTTTGAGGAGATCAATTCAAAATATAAAGCAAAAGGAGTGGAAGTGATCTTGGTGAGCTTGGACATGCCCAACATGTGGAAGAGCCGTTTGGAGCCCTTCGTGGCGAACAAGGGCATACAGTCCAAGGTGGTGATATTGGACGATCCCAAACAGAACGATTGGATTCCCAAAGTTTCTGAGGAGTGGGGCGGTGGTATTCCCGCTACCTTAATATATAATAAGGACAAGCGAACTTTTTACGAGCGTGGTTTCACGTACGAAGAACTGAACAACGAGTTGAACAAATTCATAAACTGATCAGCTATGAAAAAAATTAAGATTTTAGGATGGTCCGCATTGCTGTTGATTTTTGTGGCATCTTTCGCCATGGGATTCAAAGTGGCGGCCGAACATAATTTGGATGATGGTTACGAAGTCGGCGATGTCGCTGCCGATTTTTCGTTGAAAAACGTGGACGGGAATATGGTCTCGCTATCGGACTTTGATAACGCCAAAGGTTTTTTGGTGATTTTCACCTGCAATACCTGCCCCTATGCGAAAGCGTATGAGGACCGCATTATTGCTTTGGATGCAAAATACAAGCCCCAAGGCGTTCCCGTAATCGCAATCAACCCCAACGATCCTAGTGCCAAACCCGGCGACAGTTTTGCCAAAATGAAAGAACGTGCGAACGAAAAAGGTTTTACATTTCCGTATCTGTTCGATGAGGGCCAAAAAGTGTATCCGCAATACGGGGCCACGCGTACCCCGCATGTTTTCTTGTTGGAGAAAACAGCATCGGGAAATATGGTAAAATATATTGGGGCCATCGACGACAATTATCAAGATGCATCACAAGTAGAGGAAGCATATGTGGAAAATGCCGTGGATGCAATGTTGGCGGGAAATGAAATCAATCCAGCAACAACAAAAGCTATTGGATGCGGTATAAAATAGACTTCATTCAAAATAAAGTAGCAGTAAATCCGGAGTAATGCTTCGGATTTTTATTTTTGTATCAATCTAAATTGAAAAAAATGTCAGATCTATCACAAGAAGAATGGGCGGAACAGTTGGAAAATGATAACAACGCCTTTATTTTGGATGTACGTACCCCTGAAGAAGTTGAAGACGGATATATTCCGGGATCAACGAACATCGATATTTATTTGGGACAAGAATTTGTCGACGAACTGGAAAAGTTGGACAAGTCCAAAAATTATTATGTGTATTGCCGGTCGGGGAACCGTAGCGGACAGGCCTGTGCCATAATGAACAGCCTTGGGTTTGAAAATGCCTATAATCTGGAAGGTGGTTTTATGAACTGGGACGGCGATGTAGAAGAGTAGTCCTCCATTTATCCCAAATCAATGCGAGAAGACCTACTTTATTATATTTGGAGGCATAACAAGCTTCCGACAGATGGCCTGTGTACGGGGAATGGGGAGCCTGTTTTGATCAGGGCCCCGGGAACCCAAAACAGCTTGGCCGGACCGGATTTTTTCAATGCCAAAATTGAAATCGGCGGACAGCTTTGGGCCGGCAATGTGGAGATGCACCTCAAATCTTCCGATTGGTACGTGCACCACCACGAAGCGGATGAAAATTATAACAATGTCATCCTCCATGTAGTCTGGGAGGATGACATTGCCGTTTTTAGGAAGGATGGTTCCCAAATTCCCACCTTGGAAGTAAAACGCTACGTGTCCGACAAGTTGTTGGAGGGCTATCGAACCTTAATGGACGGTTCCCGCACAAACTTTATCAACTGCGAAAAGGATGTGAAACTCGTGGATGCCTTTTTGGTGGAGAACTGGTTGCACCGCTTGTACATTGAGCGGCTGGAACATAAGTCCAAATTGATCTTTGAGCTTTTACAAACTTCCAAAAATGATTGGGAGGCGGTATTGTTCATGCTATTGGCGAAAAATTTTGGTTCCAAGGTCAACGGCCCATACTTTTTGGACAGGGCGCGGCAATTGGATTTTTCAATTGTGAGGAAAGCGGTGAACGAGCCTTTGCAATTGGAAGCCTTGCTTTTTGGTCATTTTGGACTGTTGAGCGTGGAGGAATGTTCGGATTCCCATTATGTGCAGCTTCAAAAGGAATATGAGTATTTGGTACGTAAATTTGGTTTGGACGGACCCTCATCAAAACCTGATTTTTTTGGATTGCGCCCAATGAATTTCCCCACCATCCGAGTTTCCCAGTTGGTCAATTTATACAGGGAAAATTATAATCTTTTTTCAAAATTGATGGACTTGGGAACACTTGAGGCTGTGTACAAAACTTTTGAAATATCCGCAGGGCCATATTGGGAAGCACACTATACCTTTGGCAAGACCTCTAAACCACGCGTGAAGAAATTGTCCAAAAAGTTTATCGATTTGGTCGTCATAAATACGTTGGTGCCCTTAAAATTTTGTTATGCAAAGCATACGGGCAGGGATTGGAACGAAGAACTGATTTCGTTGATATCCGAATTGGCGAGCGAGGACAATTCCATCATCAAGAATTTTGACAGCGTAGGTTTAAAAACCCAAAATGCTTTGGAGAGCCAGGCCAAATTGGAACTGTACACGAGTTACTGCACCAAAAATAAATGCATGCAATGCGCCATCGGTACGCAATTATTGATTAGAAATACATAATTTTGGTTATGTCTTTGTTTTATAATACCCTTTATTACTTTCAAAAAAGAGGCTTTGAGGTTTGTGGCCGAATTGCGGAGCGTTTGGGCATACGGGCCCGTGTGGTGCGCACCAGTTTTATTTATTTAACTTTTGTTACTTTAGGTTTTGGATTTGCATTGTACTTGTTTATAGCCTTCTGGCTCCGGATTAAAGACTTGATCTATACCAAAAGAACATCCGTATTTGACCTGTAAACATGATTAGACTGATGCGCTCCAAAATAGTATTGGCCCTATCCTTAATGGTGATGGTGCTGCTGTTCGGGGTGGTCGGTTATAAAATGCTGTCCGACTTTACCTGGATAGAGGCCATTTACATGACCATTATCACCGTGACCACGGTCGGTTTTTCGGAGGTGAGGCCGTTGGATGCCAATGCAAAGATTTTTACCGTATTTTTAATTGTCACCAGTGTATTTATTTTTGGTTTTGCCATATCGGTGGTTACCGAATACATTTTGGGAAGAAACTCATTGGAACTGCTAAAAAAGAAAAGAGTGAAGAAACAGATAGACGGTCTTACAAACCATGTTGTGGTCTGTGGTTTTGGAAGGAACGGCATGCAGGCCGCCGAAAAATTGATAGCTTACAAAAAGCCATTTGTGGTTATCGAAAAGGATAAAGAGATCATAGAGAGGCATGAGGAAGAGATTTTGTTCGTGGAGGGAGATGCCAATGAGGACGAAGTATTGCTGCAGGCGGGAATAGACAGGGCGCAGTATTTGATCACTGCTGTCCCGGACGACTCGGCCAACTTGTTCATAGTGCTTTCCGCACGTCAGCTTAATAAAAAGTTGTTCATAATAAGTAGGGCATCGCAGATTACTTCCGTGAAAAAATTGGAATTTGCCGGAGCCAATAAGGTGATCATGCCCGATAAGATAGGGGGGGACCATATGGCATCCTTGGTGGTAATGCCCAATCTGATCACATTTTTGGACCAACTGTCCATAGAAGGTGAGCATACAACAAATTTGGAAGAGGTGAGTATAGAGGACTTTACCAATCAAATGGATTGTCACTCGCTTCGGGATTTGGACTTAAGAAGAAAAACCGGTTGTACCATTATCGGTTACATAGACCCCAATGGAAATTACATCATCAACCCCGAGGCCGACTTGGTTTTACAGCCCAATAGTAAGGTGATCGTATTGGGCAGGCCCGAACAAATACGGAAATTAAATCAAATGTTTCAGATCGGATAGTTAAAAAAACATAAAATTTGATAGCGTTGATTTTTTTTTGGATATTGTTGCCTTTATCACACCAAAAACTAACTAATCTCAATATATGAAGTATTTTCTTTTTCTATTGTCTTTTTGTGCATTGACCACAGGTTTTTCACAGGATTTGACTGTAGTGGGCAAAACCTACAATGTTTCCAATAACATAAACGACGGTGCCATAGAGCTTGAAGTAGATGGAGGTGTTGAGCCCTACACATACAAGTGGAGCAACCAAGAAACGCCGCTTACCTCCAAATCGGCAAAAGGTTTGGTGGAAGGTATACCATATAGTGTTACGGTGACCGATGCCGCAGGTAATTCCATTACCAAAGAGTTTAAGGTAGAGACAGAATCGATAACAGAAGTTTTCAATGGAACCATGACCCCGGCAGTAAGTGCTTTGGGGTCTGTTCTTTTTTGGGACCCTTTTGCGGCCATCGGAATATATGATCCGGTAGCCTATGCCGATGTAAAATTGATCGGTATTCCCGATTGGAGCAACGAGACCCAGGACAGGTTTGTCCTAAAGGAATGGCTCAAGGGCGATAAGGCAAGCGTTGCCAAAGGCGAGGATATCGCCGTTATTACCAGTGATAAACGTGGAGACTTTACTGTAAAAGCTGCTGTAAAAGGTAAATTACTGCATAAGGTTAAAGAGGGAAATGTAATTTATAACTCCGAAAACCAAGAACACGTAATTGAACAAGGAGCTCATTATTTTGCAGAGGTCGAGTACGATGAGCCCATTGCAATGACGCATCCGAATGGCGACTCCATTATCAAGGGTATTCCATTTATTGTGATCTGGTTGGTACTGGGGGCATTGTTCTTCACGATCAGAATGGGATTCATCAATATCCGTGGCTTTAGACATTCCATTGATTTGGCCAAAGGAAAGTACGATGATCCAGATGCACCCGGGCAGGTGACGCATTTTCAGGCATTGGCCACTGCAGTTTCCGGTACTGTTGGTCTTGGGAACATAGCGGGGGTTGCCGTGGCAGTATCTTTGGGAGGTGCCGGTGCGACTTTCTGGATGATTGTTTGCGGACTGCTGGGTATGTCCTCCAAATTTGTGGAGTGTACCCTTGGTGTAAAATATCGTGATATTCTTCCTGATGGACGTGTATTCGGAGGGCCTATGAATTACCTCCGCTACGGTCTCGAAAAAAGAAACCTGAAAGGGTTTGGTAAGGTGTTGGCAGGAGTTTTTGCGCTGCTTGCCGTAGGAGCTTCCTTCGGAGGTGGAAATATGTTCCAGGCCAATCAGTCCTTTGAGCAATTGGCAGGGCAGTTTCCTGTTTTGGCGGGCAACGGTTTTTGGTTTGGAGTGGTCACTGCTATATTGGTCGGTGTGGTTATCATCGGCGGAATTAGCAGTATAGCCAAAGTAACAGGTAAGATTGTACCTATAATGGCCTCGGTTTATATTGTTGCCGCCTTAGCGGTCATTATAATGAACATACAAAATATTGGTCCGGCATTTTCCGCCATTTTTGAAGGAGCATTAAATCCTTCAGCTTTAAAAGGTGGTATAATCGGTGTTTTGGTCGTAGGATTCCAGCGTGCCGCCTTCTCGAATGAGGCCGGTGTGGGGTCCGCAGCCATTGCGCACAGTGCGGCAAAGACCAACCATCCGCCGTCCGAAGGTTTTGTTGCCTTGCTGGAGCCATTTATCGATACCGTAGTCGTATGTACCCTTACCGCCTTGGTATTGATATTTACAGGAATGCACGAAGTGGAAGGAATGGCCGGGGCCCAGTTGACCTCCGATGCTTTCGGTAGTCAGATCTCATGGTTCCCGTACGTATTGGCGTTGGCAGTGTTCCTTTTTGCATTTTCGACCATGATTTCCTGGTCTTACTATGGAATGAGGGCTTGGACCTATCTTTTTGGAAAGAGCAAGCGTTCGGAAATGATCTATAAAATGCTCTTCTTGGTATTCGTGGTCGTTGGTGCTTCCGTAAGTTTGGGAGCTGTACTGGACTTTTCGGATATGATGATCTTGGCCATGTCCTTCCCGAACATCATTGGATTATATATCATGTCCGGTGAGGTACGTAAAGATCTGGATGGATACTTGTCAAAATTGAAAGCTGGCCAGCTCTTTAAAAAGTTGAAGAGCCAATAGAATTACATATATTATGAGAAAACAATCCCACTTTCGGTTCAACAAGCAAGAGCGAAGTGGGATTTTCTTTTTGTTGTTGATCGTGGTCGTGCTTCAATGTGGGTATTACTATGTAAAAGCAAATCCATCCAATTTAAAAAGTGATTTTGCCCTCAATGCTGTCGAGCAGACCAAGATAGACAGTCTTAAAAAGGAGCGATTCGATAAATCCCAAAAAATATATCCCTTCAATCCAAATTATTTGACCGATTATAAAGGGTATGCATTGGGACTGTCCCCAGTTGAATTCGACCGGTTATTTGCTTTTAGGGAGCAAGGCAAGTTTGTGAATTCGGAAAAGGAATTCCAAGCAGTCACCCAAGTGTCAGATTCTTTATTGAACGAAATCTCGCCCTATTTTAAATTTCCCGAATGGGCCGGAAAAAGTCGAACGGTAAAGAAGATAGTTTCAAAGCCTGTAACCGAATCAACAATCAAAGATTTGAACACGGCAACCGCAGAAGATTTGAAACAAGTTTACGGTATTGGGGAAACATTGTCCGAGCGAATCATAAAATTCAGGGATAGGCTGGGCGGCTTTTTGGTGAACGAACAACTATACGATGTTTACGGACTGGAGCCGGATGTTGTGGAGAAAGCGTTGCTCAGGTTTCAAGTACTGGAAGCGCCTACGGTAGTCAAAATCAATGTTAACAAGGCAAATACAAAAGAGTTGTCCCGATTGGTCTATATAAATGGTTCATTGGCATCCAACATTGTGGAATATAGAGATAAAAATGGTTTATTTGCATCTTTACTGGAATTGACCCAAGTGGACGGATTCCCTTCGGAAAAGCTAGATAGAATAGCTTTATATTTGTCTTTATAAAATAGGTGCTATGAACGATATGTACTTCACGGAAGAGCATAACTTATTCCGCGAAAGTTTGAAGGATTTTTTACAGAAAGAAGTTGTTCCCCATATTGAGGAATGGGAGGAATCTGGCAAGATTGATAAGGCTATTTGGCCCAAGTTCGGGGAGATGGGCTTTTTTGGATTGATGACGCCCGAAGCATACTCTGGTTTGGGTCTAGACCTTTTTTATACCGTTATTTTTCTGGAAGAATTGCAAAAGATCAATTCGGGAGGTTTTGCAGCCGCCATGTGGGCGCACCAGTACCTTGCGATGACCTATTTGAACAAGTTGGCGAACGATGAACAGAAAAAAGCCTATTTGGAACCCAGTGTGCTGGGTAACAAAATTGGCTGTCTGGGCGTATCCGAACCTTTTGGGGGAAGTGATGTCGCCGCTATGCGCACCACTGCCGAAAAGAAAGGTGATGTTTATATTGTAAACGGTTCCAAGACTTTTATTACCAATGGGGTTTATGGCGACTATATAATTCTTGCCGCCAAAACCGATAAGGATGCAGGTAATAAGGGTATCAGTATGTTTATTATGGATAGGCATGCAAAGGGTGTCTCTGCCAGTAAGTTGAACAAGTTGGGTTGGCGTGCTTCCGATACGGCGGAGTTGGCCTTTGACAATGTTGAGGTTCCAGCGTCCAATTTATTGGGTGTGGAGAATGAGGGCTTTGGGTACATCATGGAGGCATTTGCCTTGGAGCGTTTGGTTATGGGCATAAATGCACATGCCAGAGCCGAATTTGCACTCGATTATGCCCTACAGTATATGTCCGAGCGAGAGGCGTTCGGTAGAAGTATTGACCAGTTCCAGGCCTTGCGCCACCGATTGGTGGACCTCTATTCGGATATGTTGGTGTGCAAGCAATATAATTATGCCACGGTAGCGCAAATGGATAAAGGAGTCTATGTGGTGAAGGAAGCGACCATTTCCAAATTGAAATCCACCAAAATGGCCGATGAGGTCATTTACAACTGTCTGCAATTTTTAGGAGGCTACGGATATATCGAGGATTATCCGATGGCCCGCTTGAGCCGGGATAGTAGATTGGGCCCCATTGGTGGGGGAACATCAGAAATCCTAAGGGAAATTTTGGCCAAGATCATTGTGGATAAGAAGGAGTACAAAAAGCGGTCGTAACAGCGTTTCGTCAAAAAAATAAAATATTTCTTTACCCGTTGAATATCATTTGTATATTTGCAGACCAAAATTTTAAAGAAAGGAGGTTGTAGCCCATGTTAATTATACCAGTAAAAGAAGGAGAAAATATCGATAGAGCTTTAAAGCGTTTCAAGCGTAAGTTCGACAGAACAGGTACCATGCGTCAGTTAAGATCAAGACAGCAGTTCACCAAACCTTCTGTAGAGCGTAGAGCGCAAATTCAAAAAGCACAGTACATTCAAGGTCTTAGGGACCAAGAAGAAGTATAGGGCTATCGCTTTAACAAAATATATGAATCCCGTTCCAATATTGGAACGGGATTTTTCGTTTTATATCCGGGAGCAATCTAAAGTGTTACCTTTGATGTATGTCAGTATCCGCTTTTATATCCTATTTAAGATTGGAGAAAAATTATTCCGATCATACCATAAGGGCATATCAAAAGGATATTGAGGCCTTTGCTCAATTCTGCGGAGCGCATCATGGAGAAGAAAATATTGAGGGGATTTCGTATCCATTGATAAGGAACTGGATCGTTGAGCTATCCGACAGCGGTATTTCAAATAGGACCATCAATAGAAAAATATCTTCTCTACAGGCTTATTACAAATTTTTATTGAAGGTCGGTGATATTACCGTTTCACCTTTGGCAAAGCACAGGGCGCTGAAAACAAGTAAAAAAATGGAGGTGCCTTTTTCCGAGAACGAAATGGAAACGATTCTGTCTGAAATACCTTTTGCTGATGATTTTGAGGGCGTACGGGATAAACTGATCATAGAATTATTGTACACCACCGGAATACGGAGAGCCGAATTGGTAAACTTGAGAATCAACGATGTGGATTTTTCGGCCCAGGTCATCAAAGTGTTGGGAAAGCGGAACAAGGAGCGCATTATTCCCATACTGACTTCGACCATGGCGCAGATTAAAAACTATTTGGCCAAGCGCTCGGAACTTGAAAAGGTGACTGATTCTTCCTTTCTAATATTAACAAAAGAAGGTCTTAAAATTTACGAAACACTTGTTTATCGAACTATAAATAAGTATTTTAGTTTAGTGTCCCCCAAGGTGAAAAAGAGTCCCCATATATTAAGGCACACCTTTGCAACGCACTTGCTGAACAGGGGGGCGGATTTAAATTCCGTTAAGGAACTATTGGGTCATTCCAGTTTGGCATCAACACAGGTGTACACGCACAACAGTATAGCCGAACTGAAAAAAGTACATCAAAAGGCCCATCCAAGAAACAAGAAATAAAATTCTTGTATTGTTTAACTTCACTGTCTTTGACAGTACTAAAACTTCGTCTTATGAAAGTAAACGCACAATCGGTAAATTTTACAGCTGATGGTAAACTCATCGACTTTGTCCAAAAGCGAATGGACAAGTTGGAATTGTTTTATGACAAGGTCATCGAATCGGATGTTTATTTAAAAGTGGAAAACACAAGTGCAAAGGAGAATAAGATAGTGGAAATCATGGTGTTCGTACCTCGCGACAAAATCATGGTGAAAAAGCAATGTAAGTCTTTTGAAGAGGCCGTGGATTCGGCCTGTAGTTCCTTGGAAAGACAGCTGGTTAAAAAGAAGGAGAAGTTAAGGGCGAATGCTTGATGAAAATTTTTCAAATTTTATTTTGAATTAAAATATAAATATATACATTTGCAGTCCGTTAGAAATAGCGGGCTTTTTTAGTGAGAAAAAAGCGGTGAAATGCCGATATAGCTCAGCTGGCTAGAGCAGCTGATTTGTAATCAGCAGGTCGTGGGTTCGAGTCCCTCTATCGGCTCGTAAGTTACTGAAAATAAGGCGGGGGGATACTCAAGCGGCCAACGAGGACAGACTGTAAATCTGTTGGTTTTTACCTTCGCAGGTTCGAATCCTGCTCCCCCCACAAAGATTGTTCGTCGGAACAATCGGGATAGAAGGTTTTTTTTGAAATATTGGAATCTTTGGATGAAAATCCAGAAAAAATGCGGGAGTAGCTCAGTTGGTAGAGCGTCAGCCTTCCAAGCTGAATGTCGCCGGTTCGAACCCGGTCTCCCGCTCCATATAAACTTGAATCTTTTGGATGCAAGTAGATGAAGGTTGAAGTTTTAACGAGCTAAGCTTGTAACTTTAAACTCTAAACCTGATAACCCATAGGCCGGTGTAGCTCAGGGGTAGAGCGTTTCCTTGGTAAGGAAGAGGTCACGGGTTCAATTCCCGTCATTGGCTCAAAACGATTTGTACACTAATATAAACTAAGATTAAAATTATTTTAAAATGGCAAAGGAAACTTTTGATCGTTCCAAACCCCACTTAAATATTGGTACCATTGGACACGTGGATCACGGTAAAACAACATTGACTGCTGCTATTACCACTGTATTGGCGAACGCTGGTTTGTCCGAGCTTAGAAGCTTTGACTCCATCGATAACGCGCCAGAAGAAAAAGAAAGAGGTATTACTATCAACACTTCGCACGTTGAGTACCAAACTGCTAACCGTCACTACGCTCACGTTGACTGTCCTGGTCACGCGGATTACGTAAAGAACATGGTTACTGGTGCTGCTCAGATGGACGGTGCTATTTTGGTGGTTGCTGCAACTGATGGTCCTATGCCACAGACTCGTGAGCACATCCTTTTGGGTCGTCAGGTAGGTATTCCACGTATCGTTGTTTTCTTGAACAAAGTTGACATGGTGGATGATGAGGAGCTATTGGAGCTTGTTGAAATGGAAGTAAGGGAATTGCTTTCTTTCTACGAATACGATGGTGACAACGGACCTGTAATCTCCGGTTCTGCACTTGGTGCTTTGAACGGTGAGCAAAAATGGGTTGACACTGTAATGGAATTGATGGAAGCTGTTGATAGCTGGATCGAGGAGCCAACTCGTGAGGTTGATAAAGACTTCCTTATGCCGATCGAAGATGTATTTACCATTACTGGTCGTGGTACCGTAGCTACTGGTCGTATCGAAACAGGTGTAGCCAACACAGGTGACGCTGTAGATATCATTGGTATGGGTGCTGAGAAATTGTCTTCAACCATTACTGGTGTTGAGATGTTCCGTAAGATTTTGGATAGAGGTGAAGCTGGTGATAACGTTGGTCTTCTTTTGAGAGGTATCGAGAAATCCGATATCAAAAGAGGTATGGTGATCTGTAAGCCAGGTTCTGTTAAGCCACACGCTAAATTCAAAGCTGAGGTTTATATCTTGAAAAAAGAAGAAGGTGGACGTCACACTCCATTCCACAACAACTACCGCCCACAGTTCTACGTTCGTACAACTGACGTAACAGGTAACATTAACCTTCCTGATGGTGTTGAGATGGTAATGCCAGGTGATAACTTGACAATTACTGTAGATTTGATTCAGCCAATCGCATTGAGCGTAGGTCTACGTTTCGCTATCCGTGAAGGTGGTAGAACAGTAGGTGCTGGTCAGGTTACTGAGATTTTAGATTAATAAATTTTTATTATAAAATTGCACTCAAGGGTGTTCCGATTTGATCGGGATACCTTTCAGTGTAATTATAAACGGGTGTAGCTCAGTTGGTAGAGCACTGGTCTCCAAAACCAGGTGTCGGGAGTTCGAGTCTCTCCTCCCGTGCAAAAAGAAAAGCGTGGCATTGTGAAGTGAGACGAGAAGTTTATCCCGAGCGTAGTCGAGGGAAGTCTCTCCTCCCGTGCAAGCAAAATATTTAAAATTATGGTCGCTTATATAAAGGAATCATTAGAAGAACTTAAAAACAATGTTACTTGGTTGGAAAGGAGCAAAGCTTCCAATTTAATGGTTATTGTGGCAGTTTTTTCCATTTTATTTGCTTTGGCAACATGGGGTGTCGATTCCTTGTTCAGTAAATTGATCACATTGTATTTTGAAAAATTAATAGGGTAAAGATCGGTCGATATGTCTGAGGTTCTGGAGAAAAAATGGTATGTAGTTAGAGCGGTCAGTGGTCAAGAGAACAAGATCAAAGGCTATATTGAGAGCGAGGTAGAGCGCGCCGGATTCGGTGACTATCTTGAGGAAGTTCTAGTGCCTACCGAAAAAGTCGTACAGATCAGAAACGGAAAGAAAATCAACAAAGAACGTGTTTACTTTCCGGGATATATCATGATCAAGGCCAATCTCGGTGGAGAAATGGTTCACATCATCCGTTCCATAACCAATGTTATCGGTTTCTTGGGCGAGGTAAAAGGTGGTGATCCGGTTCCGTTGAGAAAATCAGAGGTTAACCGTATGCTTGGTAAAGTAGATGAGTTGGCCGTAAATACAGATAACGTTTCTATTCCATTTGTATTGGGTGAAACAGTAAAGGTTATTGATGGACCTTTCAATGGTTTTAACGGAACTGTTGAAAAAATCAATGAAGAAAAGCGTAAGCTGGAGGTTATGGTGAAGATTTTCGGTAGAAAAACTCCACTGGAACTTAGCTATATGCAAGTAGAGAAAGTATAACAAGAGCTGTTACATATATAAAGCTGTGTTGCTTCCAATTGACACACTTTGAATTTAATTAGAAACAATGGCAAAAGAAGTAGATAAGGTAGTTAAATTACAAGTTAGGGGAGGTGCTGCGAACCCATCGCCACCGGTTGGACCCGCCTTAGGTGCTGCTGGTGTTAACATCATGGAGTTCTGTAAGCAGTTTAATGCTCGTACGCAGGACAAACAAGGTAAAGTATTACCTGTTGTTATCACCGTTTACAAAGACAAATCTTTCGAGTTTGTTGTAAAAACACCACCTGCGGCAGTTCAATTGATGGAAGTGGCTAAGATTAAAAAAGGATCTGGCGAACCTAACAGGGTTAAGAATGGTTCAGTAACCTGGGATCAAGTAAAAGCGATCGCCGAAGATAAAATGGTGGATTTAAACGCTTTTACCGTAGAGTCTGCAATGAGTATGGTTGCGGGTACTGCAAGATCTATGGGTCTGAAAATAGCAGGACAAAGACCTTTTTAAAATCTGAAAGCAAGTAAGAAATGGCAAGATTGACTAAAAAGCAAAAAGAGGCCCAGGCCAAGATAGACAAGAACAAACTCTATTCTTTGGAAGAGGCGTCAGCTTTAGTAAAAGAAATAACCAATGTAAAATTTGATGCTTCCATTGATTTGGCGGTTCGTTTGGGCGTAGACCCAAGAAAAGCCAATCAAATGGTACGTGGCGTTGTAACCCTTCCTCACGGAACAGGTAAAGACGTTAAAGTTTTGGCATTGGTGACTCCAGACAAAGAAGCAGAGGCTAAAGAAGCGGGTGCTGACTTTGTAGGATTGGACGAATATTTGGATAAAATCAAAAATGGTTGGACAGATGTTGATGTGATCATCACCATGCCAAGCGTTATGGGTAAACTTGGACCATTGGGTCGAGTTTTGGGACCGAGAGGTTTAATGCCCAATCCAAAGACCGGAACAGTAACAATGGACGTGGCAAAAGCCGTTTCCGATGTTAAGGCCGGTAAAATAGACTTTAAAGTGGACAAAACAGGTATTGTGCACGCAGCTATCGGAAAAGCATCGTTTTCTGCAGATAAGATTGCAGGAAATGCCAGGGAATTGATCGATACGTTGATCAAGTTGAAGCCCTCCGCAGCTAAAGGTGTGTACATGAAAAGTATTTACTTGTCCAGCACTATGAGTCCTAGTGTTCAATTAGATCCAAAGGCAGTTCAATAAACTGGTAGTTCAATTTTTATAACTATGACAAGAGAAGAAAAAGCAACGGTAATAAAAGACTTGACTGCACAGTTGGCTGATAATCCAAACATTTATTTGGCGGATATATCAGGATTGAACGCCGTAGACACCTCTAACCTAAGAAGAGCGTGCTTTAAGGCGAACATTAAGCTTGCGGTCGTAAAGAACACATTGCTTGCAAAGGCAATGGAAGCTTCTGATAAGGAATTCGGTGAACTTCCCGAAGTGTTGAAAGGCAATACATCTTTGATGTTGTCCGAAACTGGAAATGCACCTGCGAAACTTATCAAGAACTTTAGAAAAAAATCAGATAAACCTTTGTTGAAAGGTGCCTTTATTGAAGAGGCCATCTACATCGGCGACAACTACCTTGATGCACTTGTTGAGATCAAGTCCAAAGAGGAAGTTATCGGGGATATCATTGGATTGTTGCAATCCCCGGCCAAAAACGTTATTTCTGGACTTAAGTCCGGTGGCGGAAAATTGGCAGGTATCCTTAAGACTTTGTCTGAGAGAGAATAATTCGCGCACAATAAACTAAGTATATTTTTAAACATTTTTATTAAACGATAGAAAAATGGCAGATTTAAAAGATTTTGCAGAACAGTTGGTAAACCTTACAGTAAAAGAGGTAAATGAGTTGGCCGACATTTTAAAAGAAGAATATGGTATCGAGCCTGCTGCTGCTGCAGTAGCTGTTGCTGGCGGTGCTGCCGGTGGTGGTGAAGCTGAAGCTGCTGAGGAAAAATCAGAATTTGATGTAGTACTTACTGCTGCTGGTGGATCTAAATTGGCAGTTGTTAAATTGGTGAAAGAATTGACAGGTCTAGGTCTTAAAGAGGCTAAAGACATCGTTGACAGTGCACCAAAAGCTGTTAAAGAAGGTGTTTCCAAAGACGAAGCAGAAGGTATCAAAAAATCATTGGAAGAAGCTGGAGCAGAAGTTGAGCTTAAATAATCGCTTTTCCCATTAGAACTTGGTTAAGGTCTTTCCATTTTTGGTTAGACCTTAGCCTATTTATATAAGGAGTGTATAAAGCCGTACACCAACCCACTTAGTAATCACGATCAAAATTTGTCCATAGATGTTCACAAACACTATTGAAAGAGTTAATTTCGCATCCGCTAAGAACATACCGGAATACCCGGATTTCTTGGACATTCAGATAAAATCGTTCCAAGACTTTTTCCAGCTTGAAACTAAATCTGACGAAAGAGGAAACGAAGGTCTCTACAACACCTTCATGGAGAATTTTCCAATCACCGATACCAGAAATCAGTTTGTACTTGAGTTTTTGGATTACTTCATTGATCCGCCAAGATACTCCATCCAAGAATGTATCGAGCGGGGACTTACCTATAGCGTACCGTTAAAGGCACGTCTAAAACTATACTGTACCGATCCAGAGCACGAAGATTTTGAAACCATTGTACAGGACGTGTATTTGGGGACCATCCCATACATGACTCCAAGTGGAACTTTTGTGATTAATGGAGCGGAACGTGTTGTAGTATCCCAGTTGCACAGGTCTCCAGGGGTTTTCTTTGGACAGTCTTTCCACGCAAACGGGACAAAATTGTATTCGGCAAGGGTAATTCCTTTCAAAGGTTCCTGGATCGAGTTCGCCACCGATATCAACTCGGTGATGTACGCCTATATCGATAGGAAGAAAAAATTACCGGTAACCACTTTGTTCCGTGCCATTGGCTTTGAAAGGGACAAGGATATTTTGGAGATCTTCGACCTTTCGGAAGAAGTAAAGGTTTCCAAATCCGGACTTAAAAAAGTATTGGGCCGTAAATTGGCCGCTAGGGTGTTGAACACATGGCATGAGGATTTCGTGGACGAGGATACAGGTGAAGTGGTTTCCATCGAAAGAAACGAAATTGTATTAGATCGTGATACCATTTTGGAAAAAGAGCATATCGATGAGATCATTGATGCCGATGTGAAGACCATTTTGCTTCACAAAGAAAACAATGCGCAATCCGATTACGCCATTATCCACAACACCTTGCAAAAGGATCCTACCAACTCCGAGAAAGAAGCGGTAGAACATATCTACAGACAATTGCGTAATGCCGAGCCGCCAGATGAAGAGACCGCTCGTGGTATTATCGATAAATTGTTCTTCTCCGACCAACGTTACAACTTAGGTGAAGTAGGTCGTTACAGAATGAACAAAAAATTGGGATTGGATATCGGAATGGACAAACAGGTTTTGACCAAGGAAGATATCATCACCATTATTAAATATTTGATCGAGTTGATCAACTCCAAAGCGGAGATCGATGATATCGATCACTTGTCCAACCGTCGTGTCAGGACCGTTGGGGAACAATTGTCCCAACAGTTCGGCGTAGGTTTGGCACGTATGGCACGTACCATCCGTGAGCGTATGAACGTTCGTGACAACGAGGTGTTTACCCCGATAGATTTGATCAACGCCAAGACATTGTCTTCCGTGATCAACTCGTTCTTCGGAACCAACCAGTTGTCCCAGTTCATGGACCAGACCAACCCGTTGGCCGAGATTACGCACAAAAGAAGATTGTCCGCATTGGGGCCAGGTGGTCTTTCCCGTGAAAGAGCCGGTTTCGAGGTGCGTGACGTTCACTATACACATTACGGAAGATTGTGTCCGATCGAGACACCAGAAGGTCCGAACATTGGTTTGATCTCTTCATTGTCCGTATTCGCCAAGGTGAACAATATGGGCTTCTTGGAAACTCCTTACCGTAAAGTAGAGGATGGTAAAGTGGATACCAAAAACCACATTTACCTAAGTGCAGAGGAAGAGGAAGGAATGAAGATCGCCCAAGCCAACATTCCATTGGCGGACGATGGTACCATCGAAAGAGAAAAGGTCATTGCACGTGAAGAAGGGGATTTCCCGGTTGTGGATCCAACAGAAGTAAAATATACCGACGTTGCGCCGAACCAGATTGCTTCCATTTCCGCATCGTTGATTCCGTTCTTGGAGCACGATGATGCGAACCGTGCGTTGATGGGGTCCAACATGATGCGTCAAGCAGTTCCATTGTTGAGACCGGATTCCCCGATCGTGGGTACAGGTCTGGAAAGACAGGTGGCTACGGATTCCCGAGTATTGATCAATGCCGAGGGGGATGGAGTCGTGGAATATGTGGATGCACAGAAAATTACCATTAAGTACGATAGAACTGATGAAGAGCGATTGGTAAGCTTTGATGAGGATTCCAAAACGTACCAATTGGTGAAGTTCAGAAAAACAAACCAAGGGACCAGTATCAACTTGAAGCCCATCGTAAGAAAAGGCGACAAGGTGAAAAAAGGTCAGGTACTTTGTGAAGGATACGCTACCGAAAAAGGTGAATTGGCCTTGGGTAGAAACATGAAGGTAGCCTTTATGCCTTGGAAAGGATATAACTTTGAGGATGCGATCGTAATCTCAGAAAAAGTTGTTCGTGAGGATATCTTTACCTCCATTCACGTTGACGAGTACTCTCTTGAAGTGAGGGATACGAAATTGGGTGCAGAGGAATTGACAAACGATATTCCGAACGTATCCGAAGAGGCGACCAAAGATTTGGACGAGTACGGTATGATCCGTATCGGTGCCGAAGTGAAGCCCGGTGATATTTTGATTGGTAAGATCACTCCAAAAGGAGAGTCAGATCCAACTCCCGAGGAAAAATTGTTGCGTGCCATCTTTGGTGATAAGGCAGGTGACGTTAAGGATGCTTCATTGAAAGCTTCACCATCCTTGAGAGGTGTTGTGATCGACAAGAAATTGTTCTCACGTTCCATCAAGGACAAGAGAAAGCGTTCCGAAGATAAAGAGGCCATTTCAAGATTGGAGATGGACTACGAAGTGAAATTCCAACAACTAAAAGATGAATTGATCGAGAAGTTGTTCGGACTGATCAGCGGAAAAACATCGCAAGGGGTAATCAACGATTTGGGTGAAGAAGTACTTCCAAAAGGAAAGAAATACACCATCAAAATGTTGAACGCCGTTGACGATTTCGCTCACTTGGTAGGAGGTAGCTGGACAACCGACGATGCAACCAATGCCTTGGTTGCCGACCTGTTGCACAACTACAAAATCAAATTGAACGATATTCAAGGTAACCTGAGAAGGGACAAGTTTACCATCTCCGTAGGGGATGAGCTTCCTGCAGGTATCATGAAGTTGGCCAAAGTTTACATCGCCAAAAAGCGTAAGCTAAAAGTAGGTGATAAAATGGCAGGTCGTCACGGTAACAAAGGTATCGTGGCCCGTATCGTTCGTCAAGAAGATATGCCGTTCTTGGAAGACGGAACCCCAGTGGACATTGTATTGAACCCACTTGGTGTACCTTCAAGGATGAACATTGGTCAGATATACGAAACCGTATTGGGATGGGCCGGATTGAAGTTGGGCAAAAAGTTTGCGACCCCGATTTTCGACGGAGCCTCATTGGATGAGATCAACAAGCTTACCGATGAAGCTGGTGTACCAAGATTTGGACACACCTACCTATATGATGGTGGAACAGGCCAGCGTTTTGACCAACGTGCAACCGTTGGTGTGATCTACATGTTGAAATTGGGTCACATGGTCGACGACAAGATGCACGCAAGATCTATTGGACCATACTCCTTGATCACACAGCAACCATTGGGTGGTAAGGCACAGTTCGGTGGTCAGCGTTTTGGAGAGATGGAAGTGTGGGCATTGGAAGCCTACGGTGCATCATCTACCCTTAGGGAAATATTGACCGTTAAATCGGATGATGTGATCGGAAGGGCCAAAACTTATGAGACCATCGTAAAAGGTGAGACCATGCCAGAACCTGGGTTGCCAGAATCTTTCAACGTATTGATGCACGAACTTAAAGGTTTGGGCTTGGATATCCGTTTGGAAGAGTAGAATACTATTATTACATTAATTATATCATCACCATATTGTTATGGCTAGAATAAAAGATAATAACGCACAAAAAAGGTTCAACAAAATTTCCATTGGATTGGCCTCGCCAGAGTCGATTTTGGCAGAGTCCCGCGGAGAAGTGTTGAAGCCTGAAACCATTAACTATAGAACGCACAAACCAGAGCGTGATGGATTGTTCTGCGAGCGTATTTTTGGTCCTGTAAAGGATTATGAGTGTGCCTGTGGTAAATACAAGAGAATCCGTTACCGTGGAATCGTTTGTGACCGTTGTGGTGTTGAAGTGACGGAGAAGAAGGTACGTAGAGACCGTGTGGGCCACATTAATCTTGTGGTTCCCGTAGCGCACATCTGGTACTTCCGCTCGTTGCCAAACAAGATAGGTTACCTTTTGGGATTGCCTTCCAAAAAGTTGGATATGATCATCTACTACGAAAGGTATGTGGTTATACAGCCAGGTATTGCCAAAGGTCCAGAAGGTGAGGAAATCCAAAAAATGGATTTCTTGACCGAAGAGGAATACCTGAACATTTTGGAATCCATTCCTACCGAGAACCAATACTTGGAGGATAGCGACCCCAACAAGTTCATCGCCAAAATGGGTGCCGAGTGTTTGATCGACATTTTGTCCAGAATCGATTTGGAACAATTGTCTTACGAACTTCGTCACAAGGCAAACACAGAGACTTCAAAACAACGTAAGACCGAAGCCTTGAAGCGTCTTCAAGTAGTGGAGGCTTTGCGTGAGTCGCAAGGAAACAGGGAGAACAACCCGGAGTGGATGATCATGAAGGTGATTCCCGTGATTCCACCAGAATTGCGTCCGTTGGTGCCGTTGGATGGTGGTCGTTTTGCGACTTCCGATTTGAACGACCTGTATCGTAGGGTAATTATCCGTAACAACCGTTTGAAGCGTTTGATGGAAATCAAGGCACCAGAAGTGATCTTGAGGAACGAAAAACGTATGCTTCAAGAAGCGGTAGATTCCCTTTTCGATAACACAAGAAAAGCATCTGCGGTAAAAACAGAATCAAACAGACCATTGAAATCCCTTTCAGATTCCTTGAAAGGTAAACAAGGCCGTTTCCGTCAAAACCTTTTGGGTAAACGTGTGGATTACTCCGCCCGTTCCGTAATCGTCGTTGGACCGGAATTGAAATTGTACGAATGTGGTCTTCCAAAAGATATGGCGGCCGAACTTTACAAACCGTTCATCATCCGTAAGTTGATTGAAAGAGGTATTGTAAAGACCGTTAAATCTGCCAAAAAGATTATAGACAAGAAAGAGCCCGTAGTATGGGACATTCTTGAAAACGTCCTTAAAGGACACCCTGTATTGTTGAACCGTGCCCCCACATTGCACAGATTGGGTATCCAAGCGTTCCAGCCTAAACTTATCGAAGGTAAGGCTATCCGTTTGCACCCGTTGGCGTGTACCGCATTTAACGCGGATTTTGATGGGGATCAGATGGCAGTTCACTTGCCATTGGGGCCAGAGGCCATTTTGGAAGCGCAACTATTGATGTTGGCTTCGCAGAACATCCTTAACCCTGCCAATGGTTCTCCGATTACCGTCCCGTCCCAGGATATGGTTTTGGGATTGTACTATATGACCAAGCACAAAAAATCCACTCCAGAAGAGCCTGTATTGGGCGAAGGATTGACCTTCTATTCTTCTGAAGAGGTTGAAATTGCCTTCAACGAGAAAAAAGTTTCGCTTAATGCCGGAATCAAGGTAAGGGCCAAGGACTTTAACGAAAAAGGTGAATTGGTATATCAAATCATTGAAACCACGGTAGGTCGTGTATTGTTCAACACGGAAGTGCCGGAACAAGCAGGATTCATCAACCAAGTATTGAACAAGAAGGCCCTTAGGAACATTATTGGGGACATTCTTGCGGTGACCGATGTACCTACAACGGCCGATTTCTTGGATAAGATCAAGGCCATGGGATACGATTTCGCCTTTAAAGGTGGATTGTCCTTTAGTTTGGGTGATATTATCATCCCTGCCGAAAAGCAGGATATGATCGGCGAGGCAAACGAGCAGGTCGATGGTATTATGATGAACTATAACATGGGTCTGATCACCAACAACGAGCGTTACAACCAGGTTATCGATGTTTGGACATCTACCAACGCCATGTTGACCGAATTGGCAATGAAGCGAATCCGTGAGGATAAGCAAGGATTCAACTCCGTATATATGATGTTGGATTCTGGTGCGAGGGGTTCCAAAGAGCAGATTCGTCAGTTGACCGGTATGCGTGGATTGATGGCCAAGCCGAAAAAATCCACAGCTGGTGGTGGTGAAATTATCGAGAACCCGATTCTTTCCAACTTTAAGGAGGGACTTTCGATCTTGGAATACTTTATCTCTACCCACGGTGCGCGTAAAGGTCTTGCGGATACCGCTTTGAAAACGGCGGATGCGGGATACTTGACCAGACGTTTGGTGGACGTTTCACAAGATGTGATCGTGAATAGCGAGGATTGTGGAACTTTGAGAGGTATCGAGGTAGAACCATTGAAGAAAAATGAGGAGATTGTTGAAACCCTGGGTGAAAGAATCTTGGGCAGGGTATCGTTGCACGATGTGTACAACCCATTGACCGAAGAATTGATCCTAAGAGCAGGCCAAGAAATCAACGAGGTCGATGTGAGAAGGGTAGAGGCAGCTCCAATTGAAAAGATAGAAGTAAGATCACCGTTGACCTGTGAGGCTCCTCAGGGAATCTGTTCCAAGTGTTACGGTAGAAACCTTGCTACCAATAAAATGGTACAACGAGGTGAAGCTGTTGGTGTTGTGGCGGCACAATCCATTGGTGAGCCAGGTACACAGCTAACGTTGCGTACCTTCCACGTGGGTGGTATTGCAGGTAACATTTCCGAGGACAACAAGTTGGAATCCAAATTCGACGGTATCGCCGAAATTGAGGACTTGCGAGTTGTAGAAGGACAGGCCGGCGATGGAAGTAAAACGAATATCGTGATTTCCAGAACTTCGGAAGTGAAGATCGTTGATCCAAAAACAGGAATCACGTTAAGTACCAGCAACATTCCTTATGGATCTCAATTGTTCGTGAAGGATGGAGAAAAAATCACCAAAGGAACCGTAATCTGTGAATGGGATCCCTATAATGGTGTAATCGTTTCTGAGTTCTCCGGACAGATTGCTTACGAGAATATTGAGCAAGGGGTTACTTACCAAGTGGAAATCGATGAACAGACCGGTTTCCAAGAAAAAGTAATCTCCGAATCAAGGAACAAGAAGTTGATACCAACGTTGTTGATACAGAACAGTAAAGGTGAAACCTTACGTTCCTATAACTTGCCAGTTGGTTCCCACTTGATGATCAATGATGGTGAGAAGGTAAAAGAAGGTAAGATCTTGGTGAAAATCCCTCGTAAATCTGCCAAGGCAGGGGATATTACCGGTGGTCTTCCAAGGGTAACAGAGCTTTTCGAAGCCCGTAACCCATCCAACCCGGCCGTTGTATCTGAGATTGACGGTGTGGTATCCTTCGGTAAGATCAAGCGTGGTAACCGTGAGATCATCATCGAATCCAAGACAGGCGATATCAAAAAGTACTTGGTCAAATTGTCCAACCAGATATTGGTTCAGGAAAACGACTACGTACGTGCAGGTATGCCATTGTCCGATGGTTCCATAACACCGGAAGATATCTTGGCCATCAAAGGACCATCAGCAGTACAGCAATACTTGGTGAACGAGGTACAAGAAGTATACCGTTTGCAAGGGGTGAAGATCAACGATAAGCACTTTGAGGTTGTTGTAAGACAGATGATGCGTAAAGTGAAGATCCAAGATCCAGGAGATACTATTTTCTTGGAGAACCAATTGGTGCACAAAGATGACTTTATCAACGAGAACGATGAGATTTTCGGTAAAAAAGTTGTTGAGGACGCCGGTGATTCCGAAAGGTTGAAACCAGGACAGATTTTGACGGTACGTGAGCTAAGGGACGAAAACTCCATTCTTAGAAGAGAGGACAAGACCTTGGTATCGGCAAGGGATGCCGTGGCAGCAACCGCTACACCGATCTTGCAAGGTATTACAAGAGCTTCGTTGCAGACAAAATCATTTATCTCTGCAGCATCGTTCCAAGAAACGACCAAAGTATTGAACGAAGCCGCTGTAAGTGGTAAAGTGGATACCTTGGAAGGATTGAAGGAAAACGTAATTGTTGGACATAAGATTCCTGCCGGTACCGGTATGAGGGATTACGATAGCATCATTGTAGGTTCCAAAGAGGAATACGATGAGATCATGGCCCGAAAAGAGGAATTCAAATTCTAAATAAAACAAACCCTGGCCTTTAGGTCGGGGTTTTTCTTTTTAAGATAAAGTGATATGGCTGAAGAAAAGAAAAATCAGAAACAGATCAACATAGAGTTGGATGAAAAAACGGCAGAAGGGACCTATTCCAATCTTGCCATCATCAACCATTCCGTATCCGAATTTGTGGTGGACTTTATCAGCTTGATGCCGGGCGCTCCCAAAGCCAAGGTAAAGAGCAGAATCATATTGACACCGCAACATGCCAAAAAGTTACTAAAGGCATTGAACGATAATGTCAGCCGCTTTGAACAGGCACACGGAACCATTCAAGACTACGAGCAACCAGCGATACCGTTAAATTTTGGTCCCACTGGTGAAGCATAAAAAAGCCCCAAATCGGGGCTTTTTTTAATCTTTTACTTTAACCAACCTTTCTCAATTCCTTTTTTCGAGAAGAAAATCAGGTAAATGCCAATAACGATAACGATTATCGGCATTGCGTAGGTGGATGGCCCAAAGGCCTCTACCGCATTGGAAATAAACAACCAATGGATGAATTGCGCCACTGCTGCGATCAAGGATACGATAAAAAAAGTTTTCGCCCATTTTTTTCGGAGCAAAAGCCCAATACAGGCCAAAGTTCCAGAGAAGACCGCAATGGCAAATGCAGCTGTTGCCCAAGCCGGGATACCTTCAAAAGCTTCGCGTTGGGCCTGGTCCATGGCCTCTAAAAGCGCTACTTGGTTAAAAGCTTGATTGAGATAGTTCATAACGCCCACCAAGTTCCATAAAAGAGCGATTACGCTCACCACCCAGAACCAAACAGGTGGTTTTACCGAAGTCGTCATAATTTGATTATTTAATTGGTTACGTTAATCAATGTACGAAAAAAACAGATTCGTAGTGTCCAACGAATTAACAACCAGTCGAATATGTGGTTTGTTCCAATAAAAAAATTATTCGAACTCAGAAGTATAATGCAATTTTACCGAAGGGTATTTTTGCTGTGTCATTTGAAGTGAAAACGGGGAATCCGCCAAAAATACGAGCTGCCCTTTTTTATCCGTTGCCAAAAATTTTTGCTTCACGCGTTTAAATTCTTGGAACTCCTCATTTTTTTCATCCTTGGGTTCCACCCAGCAAGCTTTGTGTACCGGAAAGTTCTCATAGGTGCATTTGGCACCATACTCATGCTCCAGTCTATACTGGATCACTTCATACTGTAGAGCCCCGACCGTGCCTATAATTTTTCGCCCGTTCATTTCTAGGGTAAACAACTGTGCGACACCTTCGTCCATGAGCTGATCGATACCCTTGTACAATTGTTTTGCCTTCATAGGGTCCGCATTGTTGATATACCTGAAATGTTCCGGGGAGAAACTTGGGATTCCTTTATAATGCAACTCCTCACCGCTCGTCAATGTATCACCGATTTTAAAGTTTCCTGTGTCGTGCAGTCCCACAATGTCACCGGGATAGGAAATGTCGACAATCTCCTTTTTCTCTGCAAAAAAGGCATTGGGGCTGGAAAATTTCAGTTTTTTGCCATGCCGTACATGTAAATAGGGGGTGTTACGTTCAAACGTTCCGGATACAATTTTTATGAAGGCCAAACGGTCTCGGTGCTTGGGGTCCATGTTGGCGTGTATCTTGAATACGAAACCTGAGAAATCTTTTTCATTGGCCTTTACCAAGCGCTCTTCGGCCTTCTTTGGCCTTGGTGAAGGGGCAATATTTACAAAACAATCCAAGAGCTCACGCACCCCGAAATTGTTCAGGGCGGAGCCAAAAAATACAGGCTGTAGCTCGCCCTTCAAATAGGCATCTTGGTCAAAATCTGGATAAACCCCTTCAACGAGCTCCAGATTTCCACGTAATTCATCGGCTGCATCGGTACCGATTAGTTTTTCAAGTTCAGGATTGTCCAAATTATCAAAGGCGATGGTCTCCTCGATATTTTTTTTGCTATTTCCGCTGAAAAGGTTGATGTTCTTTTCGTAGATGTTGTAGATGCCTTTAAAATCGTATCCCATTCCAATGGGGAAACTCAGTGGGGTTACGGTCAATCCCAGTTTTTGTTCCACCTCGTCCAAAAGGTCGAAAGCATCCTTTCCCTCACGGTCCAATTTGTTGATGAAGACGATCATGGGGATATTTCTCATTCGGCAGACCTCGACCAGTTTTTCGGTCTGTTCCTCAACACCTTTGGCTACATCGATAACAACAATCACGCTGTCCACAGCCGTCAAGGTTCTAAAAGTATCTTCGGCAAAATCCTTGTGCCCGGGAGTATCCAGAATATTGATTTTTTTGTCCTTATAAATAAAGGCCAGAACGGAAGTGGCAACGGAGATTCCCCTTTGGCGTTCGATTTCCATAAAGTCGCTGGTAGCGGATTTTTTGATCTTGTTACTTTTTACCGCTCCGGCTTCCTGGATGGCGCCACCGAACAACAACAGTTTTTCCGTAAGTGTAGTTTTACCCGCATCGGGGTGGGAGATAATGCCAAAAGTTCTTCGTTTCGCTATTTCCTTTTCAAAATCCATCAACAAAAATTTCGGCAAAAATACGGGATTTAAATCTTTTGTCACTCATTTTTAGTACGATTAGGGATTGTTGATATAATTGAAAAAAAATCAAAAATAAACAGCAGTTAAATCCGAAAAGAACGGTATTTTTCGCCCGTTTTTAAAACGCTGGCCATTTCACGCTCCTGTTGTGCATTCTCAAAATAAGGAGATAGGGCAACTAATGATAAGGAAATTGCTTTTTATCGATTAAAATGGGAGGTGAAACACAAATAGATTAATTATGTGACCTATTTCTATCGATTTGTGTCGAAAGGGCCAGAGTTATTAGAATACTGAGAAAACCCCAATTTTCTTACAAATACGAGAACCTCTTATTGCCATGGTGATTAGTTGACCAAAACTTATCATTTATGGAGAACATTACTTTTGTAAGACTAAAGAAACACTTGGTCCTAAAATATACCTTATGGTGTTTTGTTTTTGGGCCAATTCCTTCCTTTGGTCTGTCCCCTGTACATACATACAATACAGACGTAGCTATTTCTGCTACTGATCTTATTCCCTCGCAAATGGCTGATCTTTGGAATCCGCTGTCCAGTGCGATGGCGCCAGAAGACTGTGATGGGGATGGCGTTTCTTGTGAGCAGGAGGAGAAGGACGGCACAGATCCCAATGATCCTTGTGATTTTATATTGGAACATCAAAACTGTACACCTTCCGAAGCTTGGAAAAAGGATGATTGTGATGGTGATGGCGTGAGCAATGGAAAGGAAAAAGAGGATGGAACGGACCCCTTGGACCCATGTGATTTTGTGTTGGAGCATCAGGATTGCTCTATTTCCGAAGCTTGGAAAAAGGATGATTGTGATGGCGATGGCGTTAGCAATGGAAAGGAAAAAGAGGATGGAACGGACCCCTTGGACCCATGTGATTTTATATTGGAGCATCAAGATTGCTCTATTTCCGAAGCTTGGAAAAAGGATGATTGTGATGGCGATGGCGTTAGCAATGGAAAGGAAAAAGAGGATGGAACGGACCCCTTGGACCCATGTGATTTTATATTGGAGCATCAAGATTGCTCTATTTCCGAAGCTTGGAAAAAGGATGATTGTGATGGCGATGGCGTGAGCAATGGAAAGGAAAAGGAGGACGGAACGGACCCCTTGGACCCATGTGATTTTGTGTTGGAGCATCAGGATTGCTCCCCATCTGAAGAATGGAAGAAGGATGATTGTGATGGCGATGGCGTGAGCAATGGCAAGGAAAAAGAGGATGGAACGGATCCCTTAGATCCATGTGATTTTGTGTTGGAGCATCAGGATTGTTCTCCATCTGAAGAATGGAAGAAAGCGGATTGCGACGGCGATGGTGTCACCAACGAAGATGAAAAAGAGGATGGGACCGACCCACTAGATCCATGTGATTATAAACCCGAAAGCGTTACCCTTCCACAAACCGGTGATTATCTGGATGCGGATTGTGATGGCGACGGTGTGACCAATGAAGATGAGGAAGAGGACGGAACAGATCCCTTAGATCCATGTTCTTTTCTCCTTGAAAGTCAGACTGTAGCTCCCGATTCCACATGGAATGCAGCCGATTGTGACGGCGACGGTGTGACCAACGAAGATGAAAAAGAGGACGGGACCGACCCGCTAGATCCTTGCGATTATAAACCAGAAAGCGTTACCCTTCCACAAACCGGTGATTATCTGGATGCGGATTGTGATGGCGATGGTGTGACCAATGAAGATGAGGAAGAGGACGGAACAGATCCCTTAGATCCATGTTCTTTTCTCCTTGAAAGTCAGACTGTAGCTCCCGACTCCACATGGAATGCAGCCGATTGTGACGGCGACGGTGTGACCAACGAAGATGAAAAAGAGGATGGGACCGACCCGCTAGATCCTTGCGATTATAAACCAGAAAGTGTGACTCTGCCACAGACTGCGGATTGGGAAGCATTGGATTGTGATGATGATGGAAATCCCAATGGCCCCGACCCAGACCCATTGGCTGCCAACGCCAGTGACGATTATGGTTCAACCCCGGCTTTGACCGAAGTAGCTATCAATATTTTGGAAAACGACGATTACCTGCCAAATAACGATGGCAATAATTTGGGTGAAACCAATCTGTCTAGAACTGGCGGCGATGCTGTGGGAACAGTAAGTTTTGATAACGAAACAGGTTTTGTAACCTATACGCCAACCGTGGAAGAGTCAAATTCTACCGTAACCATAGTTTATCAGGTTTGTAATGTATTGCCGGACCCAAGCGTATGCGCATCTGCAACCATTTATATAGAGGTTGGGGCAAACGCTATTGATGCTGTTGATGATGCCTATTCGGTAACAACAGATCAAGATGGCGTTATTGAAGGGAGTGACGTACTATTGAATGACACTTTGAATGGCGAACCGATTTCAATTGACGATGTGGTTTTAACATCGACTGCAACAGCGGAATTGACCGTTAATCCGGATGGAAGCATTTCTGTTACCGAAGGAACAGTTGTGGGCACCTACACCATTGATTACACCATCTGTGATGCGGGAAATGCTACTAATTGCGATACAGCAACCGTAACCGTAACCGTCACAGAAGGAATGGGAGGCAATGTTATAGATGCCGTGGATGATACATATACCGATGAGGATATAGATGATAGCGACGTCCTTTTAAATGATACCCTAAACGGTCAGGCCTTAACTCTAGCGGATGTGATTTTAACATCGACTGCAACAGAAGAATTGACCATTAACCCAGATGGGAGTGTTACGGTCGCACCGGGAACGGAAGTGGGCACCTATACCATTGATTATACCATATGCGATATTATGGACGTGGACAATTGTGACACCGCAACAGTTACGGTTATAGTGACGACAGTTCCGCCACCACCACCGCCAGATGCAATTATCGATGCCGTAGATGATGCTTATACGGCAACGGTAGGTGAAGAAGGCATGATCATGGACAGTGATGTATTGATGAACGATACGTATGATAATTTCGCCGTGACCCTTGCCGATGTGATTTTGACATCCACGCCCACAGAAGAACTTAGGGTCAACGAAGATGGAAGTGTAAGTGTATTGCCAGGAACACCAGAAGGAACGTACACCATAACCTATACCATTTGCGATATTTTGGATGTGGACAATTGCGATACGGCAACTGTAACCGTTGAAGTAACCCAAGGAGAGGATAATGTTATAGATGCCGTGGACGATACTTATAAC
This sequence comes from Flagellimonas oceani, assembly GCF_011068285.1. Lineage (NCBI taxonomy): Bacteria > Pseudomonadati > Bacteroidota > Flavobacteriia > Flavobacteriales > Flavobacteriaceae > Flagellimonas > Flagellimonas oceani. The sequence goes on from NZ_CP049616.1 coordinate 370,827, forward strand.
ACTGCTATCACTGGGGGATTGATCGCCAATAGCAATGTATTGGAAAATGATACCCTAAACGGCGAATTGGTATCATTGGGCGAGGTGGAGTTGACATCCACACCAACCAATGAACTTAGTATCGAGGATAATGGAACTGTTAGAGTGGCGGATGATGCCTCACCTGGGACATATACCATCGAGTACACTATCTGTGAAGTCGATAATCCAGATAATTGTGACACGGCAACAGTTACGGTGGTGATAGAAGCCATAGAGGTAAACCAAATGTTGACCCCGAACGGAGATTTAAAAAATGACTTTTTGTTCATACGGGGAGTCGAGTACATTAAATCTAGCAAGCTCAGAATATTTAACCGATGGGGAACATTGGTTTTTGAAGGCGACAACTACAACAATGTAAACAACGCTTTCGATGGGCGTGTTCGTGGAAAATCAGCAATTAGTGTAAACGAGTACCTTCCAGCGGGAGTTTACTTTTACATATTCAACTATGAGACCGAACAAGGAAGTTTTACGGACTCGGAATATATTTATTTGAGCAGATAACAATATGGATAGCATGATAAAGAAACATTTTTTAACCACCTTATTGTTCATTGGAATCTTGTCCACGGGTCTATTTGCTCAGCAAGATGCCCAGTATACACAATATATGTACAATACCTTGAGCGTAAATCCTGCCTATGCGGGATCTAGGGGACAGCTGAGTTTTGCGGGACTTTACCGCTCACAATGGGTAGGTTTGGACGGAGCTCCGGAAACCTTTACGCTCAATCTTCATTCGCCCATAAGGAACAGCAGATTGGGCTATGGTATTTCCATAGTGAACGATAATATTGGAGACGGTGTGGTGCAAGAGACCTATCTGGACGCCGTTGTATCCTATACCATCGATGTATCCATGGATGCCAAATTATCTTTTGGATTAAAGGCAGGTGGTAATATGTTGAATCTGGATTTTAATGGATTGAGGAACTTCGACCAAGAAGTCGTCAACCAAAATAACATAGACAACAAGTTCACACCGAACTTTGGATTGGGCATCTATTACCATACCGATAAATTTTATGCAGGAGTCTCAGCTCCCAATGTGCTGGAATCTGAATATTTTGATAATGACAATTCAGGTGAAGGCGTCAACTTTTTGTCAGCCGAGCGTATGAACATTTACTTGATAACAGGGTATGTTTTTGATATTGGGCCAGACCTTCAGTTTAAACCGGCCCTGCTTACAAAGGCCGTTAGTGGAGCCCCCTTGCAGGTAGATCTTTCCGCAAGCTTCTTGTTTGCCGAAAAATTCAGTTTTGGGGCGGCATACCGTTGGGATGCTGCAGTAAGCGGTTTGGTTGGGTTTCAGGTAACCGACCAGATTATGTTGGGATTGGCCTACGATCGCGAAGTGACCGAATTGGGCGGGACACAGTTCAACGATGGATCTTTTGAAGTGTTCCTGAGATTGGAATTGTTGAAATCCTTCCAGAGAACCATATCACCAAGATTCTTTTAAATTAGATTATAATGCCGAAAAGAATACTCATATTATTCATTATCGTTTGCGGATTTTGGGGCAAAGTCTTTGCCCAGCAGGACAGTATTCCCGATAAGCAGATAGAACGGATTATGGAAAGAGCCGATCAGCGGTACGATCAATATTCCTTCAGTCCGGCAATCGACATCTATAAAAAAGTGTTGGATAAAGGCTATACCTCGCCCGATCTGTTGAAAAGGCTGGGAAATTCCTACTATTTCAACGCCAAGTACCAAGAAGCGGCGGAGACGTATAAAAAGCTTAAAGCAGCATACCCCGATCAAATGTCCGTGGAAGATGTGTTCCGATATGCACAAAGTTTAAAATCGGTCGGCAACTACGAACAGGCTACCGCGATCATGCAAGATTTTAGGGAGATGACCGCTACCATGTCGGATTTTGATGCGGATTACATGGCCAAAATCGAGAAAAATTCGGGCCGTTACACCGTTAAAACATTCCCCTATAATAGCAAATATTCCGATTTTGCGGCGGCCTACTACGAAAAGGGGCTCATTTTTGCTTCTGATCGCGATACGGGAAACTTTGCAAGGTACAGGCACACGTGGAATGCGAGGGATTTTTTGGACCTATACAAGGTAAATGCCGATAGTGCTTCCAATAACAATGTGGTAAAATTGGGGGGCGATGTCAATACCCGATTGCACGAGTCTACATCCGTAGTGTCCAAAGATGGGACAACCATGTACTTTACCCGCAATAATTTTTTTGATGGCAGAAAAAAGAAGGACGAAGAAGGAATTATTAGGTTAAAGATCTATAGCGCAGAAAATATAGATGGAGAATGGCTAAATATAACCGAGCTTCCCTTTAATAGCGACTCCTACTCCGTGGCCCACCCCATGTTGAGCCCCGATGGCAAAAAACTCTATTTTGTTTCCGATATGCCCGGAACCTTGGGCGAGTCCGATATTTTTGTCACCGATATTATTGGCGATGGTACCTATGGACCCATCAAAAATTTGGGAAGAAACATCAACACCATGGCCCGTGAAACCTTTCCTTTTATCACTAAGGATGGGGTGCTTTATTTTTCTTCGGATGGTCACCAAGGATTGGGAGGATTGGATGTTTTTGCAACAAAAATAGCTTTCAACGACTATACCCAGCCCGTAGTCAATGTTGGCAAGCCCGTCAATACACCAAAGGACGATTTTTCATTCATTTTTGATTCGGACGACAAAACAGGATACTTCTCATCCAACAGGGATGGAGGCATGGGAGATGACGACATTTACGAGTTTGTGGAAAACGAACCCTTGGTGCTGGATTGCATTCAAGAGATCACGGGAACTGTTCGAGATCGTATTTCCAACGAGGTCTTGGCAGGAGCTACCGTTAAAATTATTGATGAGGAAAACAATGAAATTTCATCGACCATAACCGATTCCGATGGTAACTACATCCTCATGTTGGATTGTTCAAAGGGTAATTTTGTAAGGGCCTCCAGGGACGGTTACGTTCCGGCAGAAGAATATTTGCCCATTTCCGATGGAAAACCACGTATCGTCGACTTTTATTTAGAGCGCGATCTGGTAACCGGTGGATTTGGTGATGATCTGGCCAAATTATTACAGTTGAGTACCATATATTTCGATTTAAATAAATTCAACATAAGGCCGGATGCCGAAATAGAGATTCAAAAGGTAATCGTAGCCATGGAAAAATATCCAAGTCTTAAAATCAAGGTGAATTCACATACCGATAGTAGAGGTGTGGACGCCTACAACCTTTGGTTGTCACAAAAAAGAGCGGAATCCACAGTGGATTATATGATCTCGAAGGGTATTTCCGCCGATAGGCTCCAAGGCGAAGGTTACGGAGAGACACGTTTGGTCAACGATTGTGCCAATGGGGTACAATGTTCAGAAGAACAACATCAGTTAAACAGAAGGTCGGAATTTATTATTTTTGAATAAAGGCATCTAGGCTATTGAATATAAACGGCTCCAAAATGGAGCCGTTTTTTTTGGTTGTGAACTAAACTGATCAGCATCTTCACCATACCCATTTATTAGGTTTATCACCAGAGTCTCGTAAGATTCAACCTACGCAAACAACTGTCTTTTTGGGGTTTCATCGATAAGCAGTCTTAAAAAAATCTAAAAAAGATACTGGGGTAACCTCAAGATTTGTGCGCTATACAATTCTATTTCATCGGTTCACAACAATTATTTTCTAAGCCTAAAAGCGAGGGTAATTTTGTATGCGGTTTAATTCGGTGAGATGGATCATGTAATAACCGACTGACCAAAATAGTATAAAATCAACAAGCTACAGTAATACAATTTTCATTAATAGTAACCTCATGAAAAAGAGCATTCTAGCCCTATTGTTCCTTCTTTTTACAGGAATTGCCTTTTCACAGACAACCGTTACCCTTCAGGACCAATGCAACTGTGAAGTCCTTAAAGGTACCGATGTTTCCAATCCAGGAGCCACCAGTCCATCTGGTGCTGATTTAGGAGACATTTACGTAAACACCAATACTGGCACCATTTATTTCTGGGATGGAGATTCTTGGGAATTGACATCCACGGACGACCAACAGCTAACTGGCTTCAATTTTGATGATGTTACCAATATTTTGTCATTGTCCTTGGAAAATGGAGGAAATGTAAATGTTGATTTAAGTAGTTTGAAGGATATTTTTACCGATTCAAATACAGCGGTAACCTCATTTGATATTGATGGAACAAACACCAATTTGGTCATAACCGATTCTGATGCCAATACCTTTTCAGTGGCGTTGGCTGATCTAGCCGCTTTGATAGATACGAATACGGACAGCCAGGACCTGAGCCTGAGCGGCGACGAGCTGAGCCTTACCGGGGATCCTACAGCTACGCCGATCGACCTTGGGGCTTACACGGAGACGGTTACCGGGGCGAACGACATCACCGTTACCGACGACGGTAGCGGGAACTATACTGTGGACTATGCCGATGGAGACAAGGACGACACCAACGAGCTGTCCGACCTGAGCCTTGACGGGAGCAACGTGCTGACCCTGAGCAACCCTGCCACGGGAGGGAACTCTGCACCTGAGCGGCCTTTTGGGCACCGACAGCCAGGACCTGAGCCTGAGCGGCGACGAGCTGAGCCTTACCGGGGATCCTACAGCTACGCCGATCGACCTTGGGGCTTACACGGAGACGGTTACCGGGGCGAACGACATCACCGTTACCGACGACGGTAGCGGGAACTATACTGTGGACTATGCCGATGGAGACAAGGACGACACCAACGAGCTGTCCGACCTGAGCCTTGACGGGAGCAACGTGCTGACCCTGAGCAACCCTGCCACGGGAGGGAACTCTGTGGACCTGAGCGGCCTTTTGGGCACCGACAGCCAGGACCTGAGCCTGAGCGGCGACGAGCTGAGCCTTACCGGGGATCCTACAGCTACGCCGATCGACCTTAGCGGTTACCTTGACAATACGGATAATCAGGACCTAACGATAAGCGGCAACACGTTGAGCCTTACTGGCGACGCGACCCCTGTTACGCTCCCTACTGCGGACGGTTCGGAGACCGTTATCAACGACGGTTCGAACACGACTGTGAACGGCAGCGGTACCAGCGCGGACCCCTATACGATCGATGTTCCGGCGAACACCGACAGCCCCTGAGCCTGAGCGGCGACGAGCTGAGCCTTACCGGGATCCTACAGCTACGCCGATCGACCTTAGCGGTTACCTTGACAATACGGATAATCAGACCAACGATAAGCGGCAACACGTTGAGCCTTACTGGCGACGCGACCCCTGTTACGCTCCCTACTGCGGACGGTTCGGAGACCGTTATCAACGACGGTTCGAACACGACTGTGAACGGCAGCGGTACCAGCGCGGACCCCTATACGATCGATGTTCCGGCGAACACCGACAGCCAGGACCTGAGCCTGAGCGGCGACGAGCTGAGCCTTACCGGGGATCCTACAGCTACGCCGATCGACCTTGGGGCTTACACGGAGACGGTTACCGGGGCGAACGACATCACCGTTACCGACGACGGTAGCGGGAACTATACTGTGGACTATGCCGATGGAGACAAGGACGACACCAACGAGCTTACCTTACGCGGTAGTGGTGCACCTTCAAGTGCACCAGTCAATAATAATTCAGGTGTGACTTATGTTGATACCAATGCAGGCCAGTTATATATATATGATGGTTTTTCTTGGAGTATTGTTGGTGGTAGTGCCACACCAGGAGATGCAAGTGATAGCAATGAGCTCATAACTTTTTTTGGAATAAATGGTACTGATCTTCGGATTACGGAGTCAGGAACAAACTTTGATATTCCTTTAGCAAGTATTAACACCGACAGCCAGGACCTGAGCCTGAGCGGCGACGAGCTGAGCCTTACCGGGGATCCTACAGCTACGCCGATCGACCTTAGCGGTTACCTTGACAATACGGATAATCAGGACCTAACGATAAGCGGCAACACGTTGAGCCTTACTGGCGACGCGACCCCTGTTACGCTCCCTACTGCGGACGGTTCGGAGACCGTTATCAACGACGGTTCGAACACGACTGTGAACGGCAGCGGTACCAGCGCGGACCCCTATACGATCGATGTTCCGGCGAACACCGACAGCCAGGACCTGAGCCTGAGCGGCGACGAGCTGAGCCTTACCGGGGATCCTACAGCTACGCCGATCGACCTTGGGGCTTACACGGAGACGGTTACCGGGGCGAACGACATCACCGTTACCGACGACGGTAGCGGGAACTATACTGTGGACTATGCCGATGGAGACAAGGACGACACCAACGAGCTGTCCGACCTGAGCCTTGACGGGAGCAACGTGCTGACCCTGAGCAACCCTGCCACGGGAGGGAACTCTGTGGACCTGAGCGGCCTTTTGGGCACCGACAGCCAGGACCTGAGCCTGAGCGGCGACGAGCTGAGCCTTACCGGGGATCCTACAGCTACGCCGATCGACCTTAGCGGTTACCTTGACAATACGGATAATCGGACCAACGATAAGCGGCAACACGTTGAGCCTTACTGGCGACGCGACCCCTGTTACGCTCCCTACTGCGGACGGTTCGGAGACCGTTATCAACGACGGTTCGAACACGACTGTGAACGGCAGCGGTACCAGCGCGGACCCCTATACGATCGATGTTCCGGCGAACACCGACAGCCAGGACCTGAGCCTGAGCGGCGACGAGCTGAGCCTTACCGGATCCTACAGCTACGCCGATCGACCTTGGGGCTTACACGGAGACGGTTACCGGGGCGAACGACATCACCGTTACCGACGACGGTAGCGGGAACTATACTGTGGACTATGCCGATGGAGACAAGGACGACACCAACGAGCTGTCCGACCTGAGCCTTGACGGGAGCAACGTGCTGACCCTGAGCAACCCTGCCACGGGAGGGAACTCTGTGGACCTGAGCGGCCTTTTGGGCACCGACAGCCAGGACCTGAGCCTGAGCGGCGACGAGCTGAGCCTTACCGGGGATCCTACAGCTACGCCGATCGACCTTGGGGCTTACACGGAGACGGTTACCGGGGCGAACGACATCACCGTTACCGACGACGGTAGCGGGAACTATACTGTGGACTATGCCGATGGAGACAAGGACGACACCAACGAGCTGTCCGACCTGAGCCTTGACGGGAGCAACGTGCTGACCCTGAGCAACCCTGCCACGGGAGGGAACTCTGTGGACCTGAGCGGCCTTTTGGGCACCGACAGCCGAGCCTGAGCGGCGACGAGCTGAGCCTTACCGGGGATCCTACAGCTACGCCGATCGACCTTAGCGGTTACCTTGACAATACGGATAATCAGGACCTAACGATAAGCGGCAACACGTTGAGCCTTACTGGCGACGCGACCCCTGTTACGCTCCCTACTGCGGACGGTTCGGAGACCGTTATCAACGACGGTTCGAACACGACTGTGAACGGCAGCGGTACCAGCGCCCCTATACGATCGATGTTCCGGCGAACACCGACAGCCATGAGCCTGAGCGGCGACGAGCTGAGCCTTACCGGGGATCCTACAGCTACGCCGATCGACCTTGGGGCTTACACGGAGACGGTTACCGGGGCGAACGACATCACCGTTACCGACGACGGTAGCGGGAACTATACTGTGGACTATGCCGATGGAGACAAGGACGACACCAACGAGCTGTCCGACCTGAGCCTTGACGGGAGCAACGTGCTGACCCTGAGCAACCCTGCCACGGGAGGGAACTCTGTGGACCTGAGCGGCCTTTTGGGCACCGACAGCCAGGACCTGAGCCTGAGCGGCGACGAGCTGAGCCTTACCGGGGATCCTACAGCTACGCCGATCGACCTTAGCGGTTACCTTGACAATACGGATAATCGGACCAACGATAAGCGGCAACACGTTGAGCCTTACTGGCGACGCGACCCCGTTACGCTCCCTACTGCGGACGGTTCGGAGACCGTTATCAACGACGGTTCGAACACGACTGTGAACGGCAGCGGTACCAGCGCACCTATACGATCGATGTTCCGGCGAACACCGACAGCCAGGACCTGAGCCTGAGCGGCGACGAGCTGAGCCTTACCGGGGATCCTACAGCTACGCCGATCGACCTTGGGGCTTACACGGAGACGGTTACCGGGGCGAACGACATCACCGTTACCGACGACGGTAGCGGGAACTATACTGTGGACTATGCCGATGGAGACAAGGACGACACCAACGAGCTGTCCGACCTGAGCCTTGACGGGAGCAACGTGCTGACCCTGAGCAACCCTGCCACGGGAGGGAACTCTGTGGACCTGAGCGGCCTTTTGGGCACCGACAGCCAGGACCTGAGCCTGAGCGGCGACGAGCTGAGCCTTACCGGGGATCCTACAGCTACGCCGATCGACCTTAGCGGTTACCTTGACAATACGGATAATCAGGACCTAACGATAAGCGGCAACACGTTGAGCCTTACTGGCGACGCGACCCCTGTTACGCTCCCTACTGCGGACGGTTCGGAGACCGTTATCAACGACGGTTCGAACACGACTGTGAACGGCAGCGGTACCAGCGCGGACCCCTATACGATCGATGTTCCGGCGAACACCGACAGCCAGGACCTGAGCCTGAGCGGCGACGAGCTGAGCCTTACCGGGGATCCTACAGCTACGCCGATCGACCTTGGGGCTTACACGGAGACGGTTACCGGGGCGAACGACATCACCGTTACCGACGACGGTAGCGGGAACTATACTGTGGACTATGCCGATGGAGACAAGGACGACACCAACGAGCTGTCCGACCTGAGCCTTGACGGGAGCAACGTGCTGACCCTGAGCAACCCTGCCACGGGAGGGAACTCTGTGGACCTGAGCGGCCTTTTGGGCACCGACAGCCAGGACCTGAGCCTGAGCGGCGACGAGCTGAGCCTTACCGGGGATCCTACAGCTACGCCGATCGACCTTGGGGCTTACACGGAGACGGTTACCGGGGCGAACGACATCACCGTTACCGACGACGGTAGCGGGAACTATACTGTGGACTATGCCGATGGAGACAAGGACGACACCAACGAGCTGTCCGACCTGAGCCTTGACGGGAGCAACGTGCTGACCCTGAGCAACCCTGCCACGGGAGGGAACTCTGTGGACCTGAGCGGCCTTTTGGGCACCGACAGCCAGGCCGAGCCTGAGCGGCGACGAGCTGAGCCTTACCGGGGATCCTACAGCTACGCCGATCGACCTTGGGGCTTACACGGAGACGGTTACCGGGGCGAACGACATCACCGTTACCGACGACGGTAGCGGGAACTATACTGTGGACTATGCCGATGGAGACAAGGACGACACCAACGAGCTGTCCGACCTGAGCCTTGACGGGAGCAACGTGCTGACCCTGAGCAACCCTGCCACGGGAGGGAACTCTGTGGACCTGAGCGGCCTTTTGGGCACCGACAGCCAGGACCTGAGCCTGAGCGGCGACGAGCTGAGCCTTACCGGGGATCCTACAGCTACGCCGATCGACCTTAGCGGTTACCTTGACAATACGGATAATCAAGATGCTTCAGAAGTAGATTCGGATACTCCTGTTGATGTAGATGGCGATGGAAATACGGAAGCTACGGTGGAAGATGTAATCCAAGATATTGCCCCAATTATATCTAAGGCAGCAAGAATTTTCTATCCACCCTCAATTGCTATCGATGCATCGAGCAATGGAACAGGTAGAACGTTGAATTTATATAGTCAATATGTGGCTCAATATGGTAGTCCTGCAGTAGCAAGTGCCGGAGCGCCTGCTGCGATTCCGACTTATGGTCCAACAGAACTATACTATTACATCACCTATGCTGATCCAACAGTATTCGATAATATGGTTATCGATGCCAATGGTGTGTTGACCTATGATATAATTGGTCAGCCAGCGGATTACAACGCGTTGATCAATGTGGTCTTTGTGGTAAAATAATAATGAATAAAGACAAATAGATTTGAAATCCAACACCTCATATAAGTCTTTATTCATTGGACTGTTTGTTCTCTTTATGGGAATCAACTTTGCAAGTGCCCAATTTTTGTTGCAGGCACCCAATACCGGAGATGAGCACAATTACCAATGGTACGAAGCATCGGACACTGGAACCGTTTTGGGTACCAATTCATTTTATGAAGCCACCCAACCCGGTGTATACTTTGCAACTTACGATGGTACGCTATGTGGTTCCAATGCAACGGGTTATTTTATCCTGACCGATTGCGAGGCACCTAACAATGAGGTGGTTCTGGATATCTCAGCCAGCGTTCCTTCCGGAGCAACAGTAAGTTGGACACCGGCTTTATCTGGCGACCAAACCAGACCGACCGTTACCAGTACACAAACAGTAATGCGGTATGTGGCCACCATCACCAAAGTGGGCAACAGTAAAGAACTTCCACGATTTACGGTGGTCTGTATGAGCCAGGCTGCTAATTTGATGGACGATTTGGTTACTGTCAATGAAGATGCATCCGTAGCCATTCCCATTTTTGATAATGATACCGATTTACCAATTGTGGGTGTTTTGACCACTACGACTCCGACAAACGGAACGGTAGATATTGATGACAATGGCACAGCAAACAATCCGACCGATGATGTGGTGACCTATACTCCAAATCCAGATTACAATGGAAGCGATAGTTTCGACTACACCATCTGTAACTCTTTTGGGGACTGCAGCACCGCCACAGTAACCGTAAATGTACTTCCGATTGTGGATACGTTTGACGACTCGGTAACGACAACAATGGACGAGGATATACAAATTTCTTGGAGGGCAAACGATAACGATATACCTACTACGGGAACGATCACCGTTACTGATCCATCAAACGGAACAGTAGTGCTAAATGACAACGGAACCGTAAATGATCCTTCCGACGATGACATTACCTATATCCCAAACACTGATTTTATAGGTGCCGACTCTTTTGATTATACGGTTTGCGATGCAAATGGTAATTGTGGCACAGCTACAATAACAGTTATAGTGGACTCCTTACCACCTCCAGCTCCTCCAGTGGAAGTAGTAATTGATGCTGATGGAGATGGAATCCTTGACATTTTTGAGGATTTGAATGTTGACAACGACAACGACCCATCGACCAATCCAACAGATACAGATGGAGATGGAATCCCTGATTATTTGGATATCGATAGCGATAATGATGGTATTCCCGATAACGTTGAGGCACAGCCCGCCTTGGGATACGTTCCACCAAGTTTGGTCGATGCGAACAACAATGGAGTGGATGATGCCTATGAAAGTGATGGCAACATCGGGTTGATTCCAGTTGATTCCGATAATGATGGTATACCGGATTATGTGGACGAGGATAGCGATAACGACAATGTGCCCGATGCCATTGAAGCGCACGACCATGACCATGATGGTGTTCCAGAGGTGACCTTGATAGGTTCCGATAAGGACAACGATGGCCTCGACGATGGCTTCGAAGGAGGAACCGTTATAGATATTGATATAAATGATGAAATGGACGCACCAAGTACCGCTCTACCGGACAACGATGGCGATGGCATACCTGATTTCAGGGACTCTGACGACGACGACGACGGCATCGAAACCATGGATGAGGATAGAAACGGTGACGGTAACTACGCCAATGACGATGCCAACGAAAATGGAACTCCCGATTACCTAGATCCAGATTTGGGCGAGTTGAACACAGACGGCGAAGAAGTGGACGTGATCAATGTAATTACCCCCAATGGAGATGGAGTGCATGATGTTTTAGAGATTCGAGGACTTGAAAACTACCCTAACAATACCGTAAGAATTTACAATAGATGGGGAGTAATGGTATTCCAGACCAAGGCATACAATTCAAGTGGAAATGTATTTGACGGCACCTCCCAAGGAAGGGTGACCGTAGATCAGGACAATAAACTCCCAGTTGGTACGTACTTCTACGTGATAGATTACCAGGACAACGGAGGCAATACAAAACAGCTTACGGGCTACATATACATTAACAGATAAACAATGGTTACTGTGGTGAAGAAACTCTTAAAAGAAAAAATCCAATGCATGCTGGGCTTGCTAGTTCTCGGAGTGGGGACCATACAGGCACAGCAAGATGCCCAGTACACCCAATATATGTACAACACCGTAAGTGTCAACCCGGCCTACGCAGGCTCCAGGGGCCACTTGAGCATAGCGGCATTGTACCGGAACCAGTGGTTGGGTCTCGATGGGGCACCAGAGACACAGACCTTGAACGTCCATACCCCGGTCGGGTACCGTGGTGTAGGTTTGGGACTGTCCATTGTTAACGATAAAATAGGCCCCACCTCCGAAACCTATTTTGATGTAGATTTCTCCTATACCATCCAAACAGGTTGGGAAGGAAGGTTGAGCTTTGGGTTAAAGGCCAGCGCCCACATGTTGGACATCCGTTATTCCGAGTTGGATGAGTTCGAGATAGACCCACAATTGCAATCGCAGCAGGACATACAAAATAAATTCTCTCCGAACATCGGGGCAGGAATATATTACCATACCGATAGGTTTTATGCAGGACTCTCCGCTCCAAGAATATTGGAAACCACCCATTTTGATACCTCTTCCATATCAACGGCAAAGGAGCAAATGAACCTTTACCTGATCACCGGTTATGTTTGGGACTTGAACCCGGTTTTAAAGTTCAAGCCTACCCTGTTGACCAAAGCCGTTCAAGGGGCACCATTGCAGGTAGACCTTTCCGCAAACTTTATGTTCAACGAAAAATTTATAGGGGGCGTTGCCTACCGTTGGGATGCGGCATTCAGTGGCCTATTTGGCTTTATGCTTTCCGATCAGTTTATGATAGGCATGGCATACGATCGGGAAATTACCGAACTCGGGGCTGCCACCTTCAACGATGGTTCCTTCGAAATTATTCTACGTTACGATTTTATCAGAAGTATCGGAAACTTGAAATCCCCACGCTTCTTTTAGGAAGAATTTATCCATCAATCCTCCTTTATTTAACTTCAAAGGTCATATTTTTACCTTATGAAAGAGGAAAAAGTGATACTTGTAAATGAAAAGGACGAGCCCATTGGTCTAATGCCAAAAATGGAAGCTCATGAAAAGGCCCTGCTCCATAGGGCATTCTCGGTTTTTGTAATGAACGCAAATGGAGAGACCATGCTTCAGCAGCGGGCCAAGGAAAAATATCATTCCCCATTATTGTGGACCAACACCTGCTGTAGCCATCAACGGGAAGGCGAAAGCAATATTGATGCTGGAAAACGAAGACTCATGGAAGAAATGGGCTTCACCACCGAGCTTAAAGAACTATTTCATTTTATGTACAAGGCTCCTTTTGACAATGGCCTTACCGAACACGAGTTCGATCATGTAATGGTAGGTTATTTTGAAGAAGAACCCAACATCAACCCCGAAGAAGTAGCGGCATGGAAATGGATGCATCCCGAGGATATCAAAAAAGATATAACGGATAATCCTGATGACTATACAGCCTGGTTCAAAATAATTTTTGAACGTTTCTACGACCACCTTATGGAAAATACCCCTGCGCAATGAGAGTAAAAGCAAGTAGGAAGGCCACTTTTAATGCAGCGCACAGATTGCACCGTTCAGATTGGGACGAAGAGAAGAACCAAGCTGTTTTTGGTAAATGCAACAATCCTAAATACCACGGACACAATTACGACCTGATCGTAAGCGTTACCGGGGAAATTGACCCGGAAACCGGGTTTGTAATGGACCTAAAAGTACTCAAGGATTTGATCAAGGAACATGTGGAAGAAGCACTGGACCATAAAAACCTGAACCTCGATGTCCCTGAATTCAAGGATTTGAACCCTACCGCGGAGAATATAGCAGTAGTGATTTGGAACAAGTTAAGACCTCATATTAAACAAACTAAGGAATTGGAGGTGGTACTTTATGAAACCCCTCGCAACTTTGTAACCTATACCGGATAAAAAAAATGAACCTATACCCGTTAAAATTCAAGCCTATTCTTAAAGAACGACTTTGGGGAGGAACCAAGTTAAAGGACGTATTGCACAAACCTATTGAAAGTGATATTACCGGCGAGAGCTGGGAACTTTCCGGGGTAGATGGTGATATTTCCGAAGTGTCAAATGGAGATTTGTCGGGCACTTCGCTCCAAAGTTTGATGGAAGAGCGCGGTGAGGCACTTTTGGGAAAGAGCGTTGTGGAACGTTTTGGCAGCGATTTTCCAATTCTCATCAAATTTATCGATGCCAAGCAGGACCTTTCCATACAATTGCACCCCAACGACGAGTTGGCAAAAAAACGTCACAATTCCTTTGGAAAAACAGAGATGTGGTACATTATGGATGCCGACCCCGGCGCTAAACTGATCGTAGGCTTCAACAAAGATGTTGAAAAGGAAGAGTATGTGGAAAGTATTGAGGCCGGTACTCTTACCGATTTAATGAATTATGAAGAAGTGGGAGAGGGGGACACTTTTTTTATCAATACAGGCAAAATCCACGCCATAGGGGCAGGAGTGCTCTTGGCAGAAATTCAACAGACATCGGACATCACCTACAGAGTGTTTGATTTTAATAGAAGGGACAAGGATGGAAATCTCAGGGAATTGCACACCAGTTTGGCTGTAGATGCCATCGACTATGAAAAGAAGGACGATTTTAAAGTGGATTACGCCAAAAAAGTGGATCGGGTCAATGCAATGGTGGATTGCCCATACTTTAAAACGGACTTTTTGGAACTGACCAAGTCTATGAGGCAAGATTTGACCGATCGAGATTCCTTCACCATTTTTATGTGTGTTGGCGGTGAAGCCACCATCAAAAACGATTGGGGAAGCGAGCCTGTAAAAAAAGGTGAAACCGTTCTCATTGCTGCATCAAGCAGTTATGTTGAAATAGATGCCCAAAGCGCTAAACTTTTACAAGTTACTATTTAATGGTATCTTTAATAAAAACAACCGTGTTATGCCAAGTATTCGTGATTTAAAAAAAGATGTCAATTTTGTATTGGGCGACATTATTGAAGCTGTCTACATTTGGGAAGCCGGCTCCGGAAACAAAGAGTCCGAAGAGGGTACCGTAATCATAGACGAAGCCATTGAGGTATATGACGACCTCATGAACAAAATCAACCAGAAAAAATTGGAGGATAATAAGGCCCACTTTAAATCCATACGAAAGGAACTTGAGGAAAAGGCCACCAAGCTGGTCGAACAATTGAACAATTTAGAAGCCTAGTTCTTTTTATCCAAGAACGCTTTAAATTCCTTGCCGTATTTGGATGCTGCCACTTCGGGGGACAATCCTTTGTAAATGGAATCCAAATATTTTGGATTGGCTTCGCTGGCCTCGGTCATCATAATATACGGAGTGGCGTAGGAATCCCCATTGTTAAGACCGAAATTCAAGGCATATCTGTATCTGCTTACCGTATTTTGATTGACCAATCTTTGTAAAGAATCCAAGACAAGGGAATCTTTCACTGTATCAAGACCAGAAGCTTGTTGCAACAGGCCCAGTTCCTTTATATTGAATTTGGAAGCCATTTCTTGAAATTCCAAAAGCTTTTTATGGGATGTGGAACCAGAAATCTCAACATCGGTATCAAAAGTGTTCCATGCCGTGTTGATGACAATGTTTCCAGGTTCCCCAAAAAAGGTAATCCTATCGTTGATATCGTTATGGTCTTCCTTCTCCAAGTACAGATAGAATACTTCCGGTTCGCTCACTTCAGTGGAAAAACTGAAAGCGCCATCACCCTTTATTTCCAATGAATCCAGAACGGCCAATGTGGAATCTTTAAACTGCTGCAAATACAGGGTTCCTTTTTTTAATCCCTTAATGTTCCCGCTAACGGTCATGGTGTTTTCTGTGCTTTTTTCGCAGGACAGCACGGTAAATCCGATAAGTAATACAAACAATATGCGCTTCATCATAAAATTTTTGGCTGGGCAAAGATGCATAATCTTCTGAAAATATTTAAACATTGGAAGCTACTTCCATCAACAAAGCACATAAATATGCTCCTGCGGTGCCCACGACATAGCCAAAAACTGCCAAGAGGATTCCCACGGAGGTCAGGGAGGGGTGGAACTCTGCCGCAACCACTGGTGCGGATGCTGCCCCACCTACATTGGCCTGACTGCCCACCGCCAAGAAAAAGAAAGGTGCTTTTATGAGTTTGGCCATTAAAATGAGAAGTCCGGCGTGTATGGTGATCCAAATTAAACCTATGGCAATAAGGCCCGGATTGTCCAATACCTTGCCCAGATCCATTTTCATACCGATAGTGGCCACCAATATGTAAATGAACATGCCGCCAATTTTACTGGCACCGGCGCCTTCATAGTTTTTGGCCTTCGTAAACGATAGGCCAATGCCGATGGCAGTGGCAAAAACGACCATCCAAAGAAATTCCGACCCAAGGGATGACAATATTTTCTGTGGATTGCGAACAACTTCGAAATTATTTTGAAGGAACACAGCGAAATGGTGTCCGACCAAGTGGGCAATTCCAACGCCCACAAAGGCAAAGAACAATATCATGATAAAGTCCTTGAGGGTAGTGACCCGTGCAATTTTTTCGGTGTGGGCGGATACTTTTGCCTTGAGTTCTTCAATGGAAGAGGTATCGGCTTTTAGCCAACGGTCTATTTTGTCGGTTTTGCCAACTCCCAAAAGAATAACGGCCAACCAAAGGTTCGCTACTACGATATCGATAAGTACCATGCCGCCATAGTTTTCTTGGTTGTATTGGAAAACCTCCAACATTGCAGCTTGGTTGGCCCCTCCACCGATCCAACTTCCCGCAATGGTCGCCAATCCGCGCCAAACGGCATCCGGACCAACACCTCCCACGGTTTCGGGAGAAAATATGGAAACGATCAGGATGGCTATTGGGCCACCGATCACAATGCCCACGGTTCCGGTTAAGAACATCACCAAAGCCTTGGACCCCAAATTTATAATGGCCTTGAGGTCAATGCTCAGCGTCATTAAAATTAGCGCGGCGGGCAACAGATACCTACTGGCCACATAATAGGTCTGTGATGCCGATTCGTCCACGATACCTACACTGGCCAGAATAGCGGGCAGCAAATAGCACATAAGTACTGTTGGGACCACACCATAAAATTTGTTCCAAAACCCACTTTTAATGGAAGAAGTGTAAAAAACAAAACCTAAACAGAGACAAAGTAGCCCAAAGATGACGGTATCTTGGGTAAAAGGTAGTTGGTCCATATATTTTTAGCTAAAAGCCCAAATATAGGAAAATCGGTGGGGTAGAAGCACCAACCAGATAAAAATGGGACGCTCCTTTGGGCACATTTGGTTTTAAAGGTATTTTACAGTCGCTAACAGTTTGTGGATTAATCAAGTGGAAAGACTTCTAGACTAAAACGGTATTGCGTTAACAATTACTCGAATTGAAACAACGACCTAACCAATTTTTAGATACTTTTAAGAAGTATAAACACTAAAAACCTAGAACAGATGAGAAGTTTACTTTGGCTGGTAGCCGTGATTTGCATAATTATTTGGGTGTTGGGATTTTTTGGCGTAGTGGCCGGAATGGGCACCAGCAGTCTAATACACATTCTACTGGTAATCGCAGTAATTGCCATTTTGTACAATATTATTTCGGGACGGAAACCATTATAAAGGTATCCAGAGCACCAAAAACCCAAAAAACAGTTGTGAACGCTTCACAACTGTTTTTTTTTATGGGATAAGGGGTCTTTCAAAAAAGAAAAAATACTGACTATTGTTTTTGGCTGGATTGATCTCTAAATTCGGAGTCATGGTAAAAAATCCCAAAATTGCAAAATAGGTTGTCCAATGATAAAACATTCTGAAATTTGATTGGACGCACTGCCGCTACACTAAAGAAACGTTGTAAAATGAAAAAAACCTTATTCCTATTGCTTTTATTTCCCGTTTTTGTGTTCGGGAACGCCACTTGGGGCAAAACAGGTCATCGTGTTACCGGTGAAATAGCCCAGGATTATTTAACTGGTAAGGCCAAAAGGGCATTGAAGGATCTTTTGGACGGACATAGCCTTGCCTTTGTCTCTACTTTTGCGGACGATATAAAAGCGGACCGTGCCTTTTCAAAATATTCGGCATGGCATTATGTAAACTATCCCTTGGGTACAAGCTATAGGGATTCCCAAAAGAGTGAATATGGGGATATTGTTATGGCCATTGAGGAATGCACCCAAAAAGTAAAGGATGAACGCAATTCACGCGAGGACAGGGTATTTCATCTGAAAATGCTTATCCATTTAATAGGTGACCTGCACCAGCCCATGCATGCGAGCAGGGCAGAAGACAAAGGGGGAAATGATATTCAGGTGCAGTGGTTCGGTGAAGGGAGCAATTTGCATAGGGTCTGGGACAAAAATTTGATAGAATCTTACGGGATGACCTATACCGAACTGGCCGATGAATTGAGCAAAGTGGACAGGAAACAGCGCAAAAAAATCCAAGAAGGCACCATTTACGATTGGGTGGACGAATCCCATGCAATATGTGCGGAACTATATGATTCGGTAGAAATTGGTGATCAACTTGGCTATCGCTACTCCTATGATTACAACGATTTACTTTTTCAGCAATTGCAAAGGGGCGGCCTACGTTTGGCCAAGGTCTTGAACAATCTGTTTGCCTAAAACTGTTAGGACTGTAAAACCGTTTTTAACTGATTTCTGTACTCCGATGGGTTTTGCCCAGTAAATGCCTTGAAGGATTTGTTGAAGTGCGAAAAATTATTGAAACCAGAATCGTAGCATACCTGGGTAATGCTCATAGGCTGCTCGGCCAATAATTTGGAAGCGTGCACCAATCTGTATTCGTTCACGAACTGTGTAAATGTTTTGTTGGTGATTTTTTTGAAGTACCTACAAAAAGAGGGTACCGTCATACTTACCATATCGGCAATCTCTTCCAGACTGATATCTTCTTTAAAATTGGTTTTTACGTGGTTGAACACAATATTGATACGGTCGTTGTCCTTGACCTCGGTCTCCATGGAAAACCCTTCAGCGTTCAATACATGGATTTCCTTGGAGGTGGCCAAGATGTTCAATATGTTAAGAATGGATAACAATCGTTGAAAATCCGTCTGGTATTCCAATATTTCCATTTTTTCCCCGACCTTCATTTTGGTCTTTCCAGAAAAAGCGATGCCACCTTTGGCGACTTCGAAGAGCTTTTGGATGTTTTTCATTTCGGGAATATTAAAGAAATCACTTCCCAAAAAATCGGCCTTCATCTGTACCAAGGTCTCGCTCTTGTTGCCCGTAAGTTTGTCCGTAAAGCCACAATGGGGCAAATTGGAACCTATTAATATAAGGTCCCCATTCCTATAATAGGATACATGGCTGCCAATTTGCCTTTTTCCGGACCCACCGTTCACATATACCAACTCCAATTCGGGGTGGTAATGCCATCCATTGTTCTTGTTCTCATTGTTTTCGTTGAATTTCTGAAAAGTAAATGAGTGCCCAAAACTGGGTGCGATTGCTTCAAATGCCGGTTTTTGAATCATTTAGCGCAATTTTTTGTTGGGTATTGTAAAATTACAAATATGTCTTTTATACAAATGTCCACAATATTAACGCAAAGGTATGCTATTTTATCATTAATACTATGTTAAATCACCTACCATGTTAATATAGCATATAAAGTGGAAAAAGGAGTGGTATTCCTGTGCGCTATTGCACCATACATTTGTACTGTAATCTTAAAAAAACGAAATGTTATGAAAGTAGTAAAGAATCTAACAGTAGCGGCGGCCCTTTTGATAAGTGCAATTGGGATGGCCAATGGAACCACAACCGATTTTGGCAAAAAAGTTGTTGCCAAGTACGAAGTTGAAAAGAATTTGGTAAAAGTAAACCTTGATCCTGTATTCGTAAGAAAAGGTCAGAAAATTATGATGAACCTTTTGAACGTTTCCAAAGGAAAGGTGCTTTTGAAAGTATACGATAGCGAGGACAGACTTGTTTTTGACGAAGCTATCGATGGTGATATCGTAGTTGAAAAAGCATTCAACTTTGAAAAAGCCTTTAAAGATGAATATACCATTGTTGTAGTGGACAAATTTGGAACCTACAAAGAAACTATGGTAGTAAGATAGTTTGTTTAGTTAATTTTTATGTGCATTGGGGGTCGAGAGGCCCCCTTTTTTTATGCCCATTTTTCAAGTTTTTTCCTTTTGCTCTCGGGGAGCGCTTCATTGTTCAGGGCCCAACTTAGAACATCTTTATCTTTCGTTTTGGCAAAAAGGAGGGTGTAGAACGCCTTGACCGTCAAGGGATTTTTTGATTCCTCCACCAGCTCCATGGTATCGCCAACACTGACCTTTCCAGGTTCCAGAACGCGAACATAGGTGCCGGGAAATCCATGATCAATAAATTGCTTCAGGATATCTTGGTCGTTAAACCGGATGCCCAATTTATAACAAGGTTCCCTTGGTTGGGTTATTTGCACCATCGCCCCACCTAATTTATAGATACTTCCTATCCTTAATTGTGATTCGTCCAATCCCTCAAGGGTCAAATTTTCCCCGAACATGCCCCAGTCCCAATCCAAAAGGGGATATTTCTTTTTCCAGTAAGGATAATTGTCCGCAGAAAATAAATAACAGGCCTTGTATATGCCACCGTGGAATCTTCGGTCCACAACGGAATCGTCCTTTACATCTTCCGTATCCAAAAAAAGTGGTTCTTCAACAGGGTATTTGTAGATGCCCGTCAATGTTTCTTTGCCGTTCCAAACAATTTTGGTGGGCTTACCGAGGTTGGTGGAGATAACTTTCATAATGGCAAGTTATAAAAAACCACCGCTTGTGGCGGTGGTCGGTGGTTTAAATTTGATGTGGAAAATGTTAATCTTCCTTTTCCAGTTTCTTGGTCATGGTAAAGCCTGCAAATAGACCAAGCCCGGCCATCATAAAGATGGTGCCAGGATAAGCGACTTCCTCGTCCACGCCCAAACTGTAGTGCAATATGGAGGCAATAAAAATGGCAGCTCCAATACCCATGAGCAACAAGGCCAGGTTTAGGATGATGATTTTCCAAATTGGTGCAGTACCGTTTCTTTTTCCCCTTACAAAAATACTGGCATCGGCCCCTTTTTCAATTAAGGCCAAGCGTTCTTTGTTCCTAGTTGAGAAATAGAGATATGCAATGGCAAAAATGACTCCGAAAATAATTGGTAAAATGATTACTTCTGATCCCATAACTGTTCGTTTTAATGATTATTCGTAATTTTTTTGTTCATAAGCTATGACGACGGTTTTTACGGTCAGGTTACATAATTTCAAAAAAATAATTTTTTGTGTAACCTAAACGGTGCTTCTGGCGTCCAATGTACAATGCTGACCAACAAGGAAAATCAACTCATCTCGGAAATACGCAGGGGAAACACCCGCGCGTTCTCCGATTTGGTGGATACCTACAAGGATTTGGTTTTTACGCTGTCCTTAAGAATGTTGGGAAATCGGGAGGAGGCCGAGGAAGTTGCACAAGATGTATTTATTAAGGTATACAACTCCTTGCCCAACTTTAAAGGTGATTCAAAGTTGTCCACATGGATCTATAAAATTGCTTACAATGCCTGTTTGGACAGGCTAAAAAAAGTAAAAAAGCAACGAATCCATTTGGATATGGAGCATGCGGATAGGATTGATTATGCCGACCTGGATACGGCATTTCATAAAATGGTAGCGGTGGAACGAAGCGAATTAATAGCAGAATGTCTATCTAAACTATCGGCAGAAGATGCAGGTGTCCTTACTTTGTTCTATCTTGAGGAAAAGAACCTGCAGGAAATAGAAAAAGCGACCAACCTTCCGGTGAATACGGTAAAGGTAAGGTTGTTCCGGGCCAGAAAGCGATTGGCCGGTATTATGGATAGGAGTTTGAACAAAGAAATATTTCAGAGCAATGGATAAGTATGATGATAAAAATTTGGAGGCGTTTGTAGATAGGATCATGGAAGAAGCTCCTGTGGAGTCTCCTTCCATCGATTTTACCAAAAATGTGATGCAGCGACTTGAGGTAGAAGCGCCACAACATGTTTTTGAATACAAACCCATACTATCGGGCAGGGTGCTGTCCTTAGGCTTTGTTGCTTTTGTGGCATTGGTGTTCCTATTGGGTTCACAATTGGGTGTGGACAATGGCCAAGGCTGGTTCAAAAATATGGATATGGAAAATTGGTTTCATACCAATTGGAGCTGGATGGCGGATTACAGTACCTCCAAAACCATGGTGTATGCCTTTATTTTTCTAGGACTGATGTTTTTTGTGCAAGTGCCTTGGTTGAAAAGGTATTTGGATAAAAGTGTTTTTTAAATGTAAGCGTAATAATACGCCCAATACATCAAAAAGAATTGCAGTGGAATCCGAAGAACCAAAATCCATTTGGGAATTCCGGCGGATGCTTTTTCGCCCGAAAGCATATAAAAATGTACCGATAAAAATATGCCCAACATTAAAATGATGCCGAAAGTGCTCAATTTTCGGGTAGCATCAAAACATACGCCTATCCCCAATACAATTTCTGCGATTCCGCTCAAATAGACCAGAAGCCTGTGGTCGGGCAGGTACATGGGCATAATGCGCATATACATTTTAGGTTTTATAAAATGCATTAAACCAGCAAAAATGTACATTCCCGCCATTACATATAGATGCCATGGAGCCATAAACCTTAATTTTTAAAAAACCAAAACGGTAAGATAACATCTGTAACGGTCACAACCGCATCTTTTTCGTTTCTTTTTCGTCTTAGCCGTAATAGATGTTTGCCCTCCTCAAGGTCCGAAATATTGAGATATGTCTCGAATCCAAGGATATTATTGATTCCCGTGGTCAGGATAAAATCTTCGTCCATATCCAGGCTATCGATTTGGAAAGCATGCGTTTCATTAAAGGTTCTTAAATACCTCTTGCGTATACTGTCTTTTTGGCGTGCACTGGTAATCTGGTCGTTCCAATTGGTGGTGACCTTCATACTGGTGGATAATCCCCGCCTGTCTATTTCCGGTCTCAGGGAATCATTGTAGGCGAAAATCCGGTTCTCCAGATTCTCGGAAAAGGGTACGAAAACCTGCAAAAAGGGTTTATTGATCACCTTGGACGGAATCACCATGTGACCAGGGAAATCACCATCTTCCGTAAGCATGTCCGCATAGTTTTCCTTGTTGGCAAAAGTACTTGAAGACCTTTGGTCCTTATCCAGATAATTGGAGCTACGGTACTCCAAACTGGTCATCATCAATATGGCAATATAAATTGGGACCAAGAGCAAAATAAGCCTTCTTCCAAACCGGTTGTCCAAAAAATTATAGACCAAGGGCCTATATAAAA
The DNA here is from genome assembly GCF_011068285.1 of Flagellimonas oceani. Lineage (NCBI taxonomy): Bacteria > Pseudomonadati > Bacteroidota > Flavobacteriia > Flavobacteriales > Flavobacteriaceae > Flagellimonas > Flagellimonas oceani. The sequence continues at coordinate 394,253 of NZ_CP049616.1, forward strand.
AGGAAAGTGTCAAAAAGCTGAAAACCCAATAGATTGGAAAGTAGATCCGTGATATCCATTTTTTCTTTTTGAGCCAACCTTGTGTCAAAAAGTCGATAAAGGTCAAGATCATGCCCGTAATGATAAAAACTATCAGTACGGAACCGAGAGTAATGGCCACCCCTTCGTTCAAGTGGTCACTTTCAAGAATAAAATTGACCACCAATACGATGGATAATATAATCATCGTCATGGCCAGCACATAGAAGATCAATAAGAACGAAATGGCAAATAGAACACTGCAATAATTCTCAAGATTGGCAATATACCGGTCAAAGGAGACGATGCGTTTTTGAAGGTATTTGGTAAAGCGCTCGGAGTAACGAAGCTTTTCAAATTCTATATCGCCGGAGACATACCGAAGGCCCAAGGAACCTATCCAAAGGCCACGAAGAATTACGTGGAGCAATAGATTGAACAATAATATGGAACAGGAAATTTGAAGGATGAGGTAAACCACGAACCGATAAATTTGTTGCTCGTTCTCTGCGTTCACCATTTCAATACGAAGCGGTTCATAGGCGGTGAACAGTCCAAAAATCGCAAAACCTGAGATAATCAGTTCCAGTTCCCAGCTTTGCTGCTGTAGCGAGTCCAGTAGTTTTTTAAATGAGGGACTGTTATAATCGTTGTTCGCGCCCACGGTCTTTGATCGGTTTGTACATCCAATATAGGCATAAAATGCAAAAACCGCTCAAAATGAGCGGTTTTGCGTTGTCGATTATAAAAAGTTAGGATCACTTGATCATCTCGTAGCTCCTTGCAATAAAGTTGGTAAGCTCTTCACCTTTTAACAATCCTTTGGAAAGGCGTGCCAAATCCAACGACTGATTGATCAGCCTTTCGCGCTTTTTAGCGGTCTTGGTATTTAGTATTTCACTTACCAGTTCGTGATTGGTGTTCACGATAAGGTTGTACATTTCGGGCATATTTCCCATTCCGAACATGCCTCCGCCACCAGTACGCTGCATCTCTTTCATACGTCGCATAAATTCCGGCTCGGTAATAATAAACGGCGATGCACTGCTTTCCATGGCCTCCAATTGAATGGTATATCCTTTATCGGAAATTACTTTTTCTAAATCAGCCTTTAGGCTGTCTTTTTCCTCATCGGACAATTTGGAAATGGCCGTATCCTCTTTTTTGATGAGGTTGTCCACATGATCGGCATCCACCCGTACAAAGGATAGGTTCTCTTTGGAGGTTTCCAGTTTTTGCATCAAGTGTGGCACGATCGGGGAATCCAACAAGAGGATTTCGTACCCTTTTTTCTTGGCAGCTTCAATATAGCTGTGCTGTGCATCTTTGTCGGAAGCATAAAGCACGACCAACTTATCATCCTTATCGGTCTGATTGTCCTTGATCTTGGCTTCCAGTTCTTCAAACGTATAGTAATTGCCATCAATGGTAGGGTAAAGTGCAAATTTGTCCGCCTTTTCAAAGAATTTATCTTCGGATAGCATTCCGTACTCTATCACTACTTTGATATCGTTCCACTTCTGTTCAAAATCCTCACGGTTGTTTTTGAAGAGCGAAGTCAATTTGTCCGCAACCTTTCTGGTAATGTAGGAGGAAATCTTCTTCACGGCTCCATCCGCCTGAAGATATGAACGAGATACGTTCAATGGAATGTCCGGAGAGTCTATGACCCCTTTTAACATCGTCAAGAATTCGGGAACAATGCCTTCCACATTGTCCGTTACGAACACTTGGTTCTGGTACAATTGGATTTTATCCTTTTGTATGCTGAGGTCGTTCGTCAACTTTGGGAAATATAGGATACCCGTTAAGTTGAAGGGATAATCCACGTTTAGGTGAATATGGAACAAAGGTTCCTCGAACTGCATCGGGTAAAGTTCCCTGTAAAAGCTTTTGTAATCAGCCTCCTCTAGATCTGCAGGTTGTTTGGTCCAAGCGGGATTCGGATTGTTGATGATGTCGTCCACCTCCTTAGTTGGTGCCGGTTCGTCCTCTTTGGCTCCTTCCGGTTTTGGAAGCGTTTCCGTTTTTGTCCCGAACTTGATCGGAATGGGCATAAACTTGTTGTACTTCACCAAAAGCTCACGGATTTTGGTTTTCTCCAAAAACTCCGTGGAATCTTCTGCAATATGAAGTATGATTTCGGTGCCTCTCTCGGTTTTGTCGCTGGGTTCAATGGTGAATTCTGGGGAACCATCACAGGTCCAGTGTACCGCTGGCTCTTCTTTATGGCTCTTTGTAATGATCTCCACTTTTTCGGCGACCATAAAGGCCGAATAGAAACCAAGTCCAAAATGCCCGATGATCCCGGCATCTTTCCCGGTATCCTTGTATTTGTCCAAAAATTCTTCGGCACCGGAAAAAGCCACTTCGTTAATGTACTTTTTCACTTCCTCCTCGGTCATCCCGATTCCTTGGTCCAAAATATGAATGCGTTTGTTCTCCTTGTCCACTTTAACCTCAATTACTGGGTTGCCATATTCAACTGTAGCTTCGCCAATTGAGGTAAGGTGCTTTAATTTTAGTGTTGCATCCGTAGCGTTGGAAATAAGCTCCCTCAAGAAAATTTCGTGATCACTGTATAGAAACTTTTTGATCAGAGGGAAAATGTTCTCTACTGAAACATTGATTTTACCTGTAGCCATCGTTTTGTTTTTTATTCTTTAATAGCTGATGAGTCAAAAAAAATACCATAATGCCAAATCTGACAAACTGACATTTGATAGGCCCTCCATCAATTTTAACATAACTTTGTTTATTTAATTTTTAAAAAGATTAAACAAAATGATTATATTTACAGTGTTATAGGTTAAAAATTGCTATGAGATAGTATTTCTATAACAAGTTTGTTTATTTATTGGTTAGGTTGTGAAAATGCACTTTCGCCAGGAAGTGCATTTTCTTTAAAAAATTAGATGATCCATCCCTAACTTTGTTAACTCTTCAAAAACATCTCAAAAATGGCAAATACAACTAAAACCAAAATCACCGAGGATAAAATCATAGGCTTTTTCATGGAATCTGTTTTGGAGCATGAAAAAGTGCCGGGTTCAGTATTTAAGTTCTGCAAGGAGCATGATATTAAGGAAGAAGAATTCTATGGGTTCTTTGGTTCGTTCGAATCGTTGCAACAATCCATTTGGAACAAATTCTTCGACAACAGTTATGGGTTGATGCAAAAGAACAAGCAGTACGCATCCATGACCAACGAGGAAAAGATGCTGACATTTTTCTTCACCTTTTTTGAGAATCTGACATTGAACAGGAGCTATGTACTGTTCATAATGAAGGAACACAAGTATACCTTGGAAGGTTTAATGCAATTGAAGGGCCTTCGAAAAAGGTTCAAGGATTTCGCTTCCACGCTCATTGAGGAAAGGAACGATGAAAAACAGCATAAGATTTTTAAGTACAACGCTCCCTTGTTTGCCGAAGGCGCTTGGTTACAGTTCCTATTTATTTTAAAATTTTGGATGGAAGATGGTTCACCTGGTCTGGAAAAAACCGATATCGCCATTGAGAAATCCGTTACTACCATATTTCAAATTTTCGAGACCACCCCTTTGGAAAAGATAGTGGACTTTGGAAAATTCCTTTACAAGGAAAAATTCGCATAGCGCCCATGAAAAGTTTGGATACCATTCCCACGGGGAAAATAGAACGCGCCGGAAAGCTGGTAAAGACCGGGGTGAAAATAGGCGGGAACTATGTAAAATACTACGGTAAAAAGCTAGTGGACCCGCAAACCTCCAAGGATTCCTTGGACCAAGACAATGCAGAGGATATTTACGATGGGCTTAAAAGTTTAAAGGGCAGTGCCCTTAAGGTGGCACAGATGCTCAGCATGGAGAAGAACCTCTTGCCACGGGCCTATGTGGAGAAGTTTTCCCTTTCCCAGTTCTCAGTGCCTCCGTTGTCCGCACCCTTGGTACGCAAGACCTTCAAAAAGTATTTGGACAAATATCCCGAAGAAATTTTTGATGAGTTTGAAAAAGATTCTGTAAACGCTGCCAGCATAGGACAGGTGCACCGTGCGGAAAAGGATGGAAAAAAATTGGCGGTCAAAATCCAATATCCAGGTGTTGCGGAAAGCATCAGTAGCGATTTGGCCTTGGTGAAGCCGGTGGCCATTAAAATGTTCAATCTAAAGGGAAAGGACTCCGAAAAATATTTTAAAGAGGTAGAGCATAAACTTATCGAGGAGACCAATTATATTTTGGAGTTGGAGCAAAGCGATGAGATTACCAAAGCTTGTTCCGTGATTCCAAATATGGAATTTCCAAAATATTACCGAGAACTTTCAAGCGAGCGTATTTTGACGATGGATTGGATGGAAGGAATACACTTGGGTGAATTTACCCGAACGGACTTTGATGCTGGACTTGGGAATACCCTTGGCCAGGCCCTTTGGGATTTTTACATGTTCCAGATCCATAAATTGAGAAGGGTGCATGCAGACCCGCATCCAGGTAATTTTTTGGTAAGTGATAACGGTAAGTTGATAGCCATCGATTTTGGTTGCATCAAGCAGATTCCAGACGATTTTTATGTTCCTTATTTTGAACTGGCCAAGGAGGAGAATATCAACAATGATAAAATCTTCATGGAGAAATTGTACGAACTGGAAATCTTGACGCCAACCGACTCCGAAGAAGAACTAAAATTTTTTAAAGCGCTTTTTAAAGAAATGCTGACTATTTTCACTTCTCCTTTTCATAAAGATACTTTTGACTTTGGCGACGAAGGGTTCTGGTCTAAAATTGCAAATCTCAGTGAACGCTATTCCAAAGACGAGCAAATCCGAAAAATGAACGGAAACAGAGGTTCCAAACACTTTTTGTACATCAACCGCACGTTTTTTGGGCTGTACAATCTTCTTCATGACTTAAGGGCTAAAGTAGATGTGAACTCCTACAAAACATATATGGATTGATTTCCTCCATTGGAAATAAAAAAATCCCGTTCAGTGGTAGTCCAATGAACGGGATTTTTGTTTGAAGCAAATTTAGTTGTCTATTTTTTCTGCTTTACATATTTATCCAACCATTGATCTTGCTCCCATAACAAATGTAGGATGCTTTCCTTGGCCCTGTATCCGTGGCTTTCTTTGGGCAGCATTACCAATCTAACGGTTGCCCCCAATCCTTTTAGAGCATTGAAATAGCGCTCACTCTGCATGGGATAGGTCCCAGAATTGTTATCCGCTTCTCCGTGAATCAAAAGTAATGGTGTTTTCATTTTTTCAGAGTGCATAAAAGGGGACATGGTATAGTACACCTCGGGAGCTTCCCAATAGTTCCTTTCCTCGCTCTGGAAACCAAAAGGTGTAAGTGTCCTATTGTAGGCACCGCTTCTCGCAATTCCTGCAGCGAACAAATCGGAATGTGACAGTAGGTTGGCCACCATAAACGCACCGTAACTATGTCCGCCTACGGCAACTCGCTCCGTATCCACGTAACCAAGTTCGTCCACAGCGTCGATAGCTGCTTTGGCATTTGCTACGAGTTGACTTCTAAAGGTGTCGTTGGGTTGTTCGTCTCCTTCGCCGATAATTGGGAAGGCGGCATCATCCAGTACCACGTAACCTTTGGTTACCCAATAAATGGGCGAACCCCAATACGGATAGGTGAATTCGTTGGGATTGGATGTGTTCTGCGAAGCACTGTTCTTGTCCTTGTACTCTCTTGGATAGGCCCAAAGAATCATTGGCATTTTTTCTTTTTTCTCCATGTCGTACCCAACAGGAAGGTATAAAGTTCCAGAAAGCTCCAATCCGTCATCCCTCTTATATGTGATCACTTCTTTGTGTACGTTTTGAATGCTTTTGTAGGGGTTCTCAAAATTGGTCAACTGAACGGGCCCTCTTCTCTTGATCAAACTCTTATAGTAATAGTTCGGGTATTCGTTGGCGGATTCGATGCGCACCAACAATTGGTCTTTTTTAGGGTCGTATTCTATCAAGTTTTCCAGCTTATCTTCAAGCTTTGAGGTATATAGCCTCGTTTTTTTAAGGTTCTCCAAATTAATTTTATCCACAAAGGGGAACTGTCCTTCTTCGGTATAGCCATCGCCGATCAAATAGGCATTGTTGTTTTTGTCCAAGGAGAGTACCCAACTGCCATTTTCATTTCTTTTTGTGACAAAATTCCCTGGGTCGCTGTACACATCTTGATAGTTTCTGTCCTCAATGATCTTGGCTCCCGCTGAAGGGTTGGAGGGGTCAAAAAGATAGGTTTTGGTGTTTCTGTCGTTCCACCAACGATCGTGCGCAATGGCCAGATCATCGTTCCCCCATTGAATGTAGCTGAATCTGTTCTTGGTTTTTAGGATGGATTCTCCCTTTCCATCAAAAGGCGCCTCCAGTTGGAATACTTCATCGCGGTAATCGACTTCGTTTTCCGGGTCGCCACCATCCAGCGCTTCTACATAAATTATGGTGGCCGGTTTATCGTTTCGCCAGCTTATATCACGCATACCGGTTCTTTCGGCCATAAAGCCTTTGGGAAGGTCTTCGATAAGGGGGACCTCCAAAAGTGTTTTTACCTTGCTTCCGTCTTTTTTGTAAACGGTGGTAGTGTTCGGAAACCTATAGTAGGGAACCAAGTAGGAGAATGGCTTGTCCAAAGTGACCGTCATTACATACTCGCCATCTGGGGAGAAGCTGATACTTGTATACAGGTCGGCATCTTTCCACTTGGTCTTGGTACCGTCCATTTGAACTTTGTAGAGCTCGGAACGGGCCAATTGCTCAAAATTAAATTCATCGTTCGGGTTTTTCAACAAATCCTGATAGGTTCTGTTCTGCGCTTTTTTGCCATCATTGGTAGAAATGGTGGGGCCTTCCGGCACAGCTTCATTGGTATTGATCAATGGTTTTCTGTCATCCGGTAGCATTTTGACCAAAACGGACTCACCATCCTTGAACCAATTGATGATGTCCCTCATGTTGGCATTTACATTGGTTTCCGTAATGGCAGTGGCCTTGGCGGACTTTAAATCGAGAACCATGACCTCAACACCGTTGGATGTGGTATTGGTGAATGCAATTTTGGACTGGTCCGGCGACCAATTAAAATTGGCCAATCTTGGATTTTCGGAGAGTCCCTGTACTTGTGTGCCCTCGTTGTTGCCCACTTCTTTAACAATGATGTTGTTGTAATAATTGGTGCGGCTCCCAATGTTGGTCTTGGGGTTGATGCGAAGGCCGGCCAATCTAAGCTCCGTTTCCGATAATTCGGCGATGGTCTTGTAGTAGTCCCTGTAGAGGAGTACCATATATTTGCCATCATCCGTGATCAGCACACTGGGTGCCAAAGGTGCGTTGACAAGTTCGAGTATTTCTTCCGAAGGTTTTTGGTAACTTAATTTTTCCTGTGCCTGTACAAAGCAAATGGACAAAATGGTCCAAAATACCCAGAGATAATTTTTCATGATCCTTATTTGATAGTTTAACGAATTAAGTTTTTTGATTTTTTAAAAGTACAACTTTTAAAAAGTATTATTTTGGCGGAATAATGAATATTTGGCGAGGATATTTGCTAATTTTCAAATTCTAACTATCTTTTTTCTATCTAAATTAAATTAAATGTACAATTCCAAGATTGCCGGGTTAGGATTTTACGTCCCTGAGAATGTGGTCACTAATGATGATTTGTCTAAAATGATGGACACAAATGATGAATGGATACAAGAGCGTACGGGGATCAAAGAGCGGCGTCATGTTGTAAAAGATACCGAAACTACGACCTCTATGGGCGTGGAAGCGGCCAAAAAGGCCATTGAGCGTGCAGGTATCGATAAGGATGAAATCGATTTTATCGTTTTTGCCACCCTTAGTCCCGACTATTATTTTCCTGGGCCAGGTGTGTTGGTACAACGCGATTTGGGATTGAAACGAACCGTTGGGGCCTTGGATGTCCGTAACCAATGCTCTGGTTTTGTGTACGGAATTTCCGTTGCGGACCAGTATATTAAAACAGGAATGTACAAAAACATATTGGTCGTTGGTTCTGAACTTCATTCCCGTGGTCTGGATATGACCACACGGGGCAGGGGAGTGTCCGTTATTTTTGGTGATGGTGCGGGAGCTGCCGTTTTAACTAGAGAGGAAGATACCTCCAAAGGCATTCTTTCCACCCATTTACATTCCGAAGGACAACATGCAGAGGAACTTTCGTTGATCGCGCCCGGTATGGGCAAGCGTTGGGTCACCGATATTATCGAGGATAAGGATCCGGAGGATACTTCTTATTATCCTCACATGAACGGACAATTCGTTTTCAAGAATGCCGTGGTCCGCTTCAGTGAGGTGATTATGGAGGGACTTGGCAAAAATGGTCTGGCACCCACTGATATAGATATGTTGATTCCGCATCAGGCCAATCTAAGAATCTCTCAATTTATACAGAACAAGTTTGGATTAAAGGATGATCAAGTCTTCAACAATATCATGAAGTACGGTAACACAACTGCCGCATCCATTCCCATTGCATTGACGGAGGCTTGGGAGGCCGGAAAAATCGAGGAAGGTAACCTTGTAGTGCTTGCCGCCTTTGGAAGTGGCTTTACTTGGGGCAGTGTAATCATCCGTTGGTAGAAAATCAACCATATACAATTAAAAGTAAAACCCCGGTCCGTTTGGATCGGGGTTTTTGATTGATGCTCTCACAAGATAACCAACCAACACTCGAATATGAAGCATCAATATATTTTAAAGGATTCCGCCGCCGCCTTGTTTGGTATCGCTATCTCTTCTTTTACGTTGTTTGGCGCGGTTTTTTCCGCTTCCAAACTGGTAGGACAATCCAACGTACACATTATTGCTCTCCCAGTTAAAGGCACCTTCTTGTGCGTAGGGATATTCTCCCTCGAAAGCAAATCGCATCGTGTTGAAAATGTCGTTATAATTAAGGCTCAGTGTTCCCTTGCCTTCGGCAAAGCTGTATCGGGCCCCTAAATTGACAAAGTACATGGGCTCGGCATTGAACTGTATGCTCTTGTTGCGGCCTCGGTAAAAACCAAATGCCTGAAACGTCAATGCTTTTGTTACGGTGAAACTATTGTTCATTCTTAGGTTCCAAGCGGTGTTGTCCACCTTTACCCGTTGTTCTACAATATCGTCCTCGCTCGGATTTGGGTCCGTTGTGTTCAGCGTTTCGGTAAGCCCACGTTGGGTCTGGGAGAACAGGTCAAAGCTGCCATTGATGTTCCACCATTTTAAAGGTTTATAATTGGTGGAAAGTTCCACTCCGTAAGCGGAAGTTTTGTCAAAATTATCAAAGGTCAGTATGGTCTTGTTCAGGTCCAGGCGGTCCACATAAACGGCCCGGTTGATCTCGTCGGAAATACTTCTGTAGAAAACGCCCCCTGTGATGCTTCCATTTTTTATTCTTTTCGTGTAATTCGCTTCGTAAGAGCTTGTGAACTGTGGAACCAAATTCGGGTTTCCGAACGAGGAGATCAAAGGTGTCGCAAATTCACGTATGGGATTTACCTGTTGTAATCCGGGCCTGTCCACACGTCGGCTGTAACTGACTTGTACCTGGTCCTTATCATTGGGTTTGTACGTTACAAATGCTGAGGGGTAAACTTGGGTGTAATCGTCGGTAAAGGCACGTATGGCATTGGTGTCTGCCTTGACCTGGACATCTTCTATGCGAACGCCCATTTGGTAGGACCATTTTTCGTAGGACTGTCCAAAGGTGGCGTACGCTGAGTAAATATCCATATCGTACACAAATTTTGTGGATGGCGTAGGTACCAGTGTGCCGTTGGAGTTGAAAGATTGCCCTGTTGAGGAGTAATCCACGATGGTCTCAAAATTTCTGGATTCCAGTCCAAGCTCGAGTTTGGAAATACTGTCCAAAGGATTGACGTAGTCCAAATTGGCCGTGGTCTGGGTGCGTTCCGTATCCACAAAATCCATATAATCGGGATAGGTAGAGGCTCCGATAGACCTAAAATCGGCATCTTGTTCACTTTCGAAGCGGTTATGGTCCACTTCCAATTCAATGTTGTGGCCCTCCTTGTTAAAATCGAGCTTATAATCAAAATTATATTGTTCACTGTTGTTGTTGGAGTCATCCAAGAACAACTGGGTAACGTTGCGCGAAGGATCGTTAAAATAGGATACGGCGGTCTCACCGGTTCCTTCTCCTTCATAAATATTCTGGTTGGTAAAAAAGGAAATGGTGTTTTTGTCGTTCAAGTAGAAATCGACTCCCAATTTATACAGGTGCGATTTGTTATTGTTGAAAAAGTCAAACTTTTGACGCGAGTTCTCGTCCACACGGAGAATACTACCATCGTTCACCCATTTGCCAATATTGTTGCCATAGTTGCCGTAGAAATTGAATTTGCCGTTCCGGTAATTCAAATCGATGGAACTGTTGAACTTGGCTTCGATACCCTTGGTGAGCCCCATGTTCACGTTACCGTTAAAGCCTATGTTCGCATTTTTGTGAAGCACTATGTTTATGATTCCGCTCATGCCCTCGGGATTATACTTTGCGGATGGATTGGTAATGAGTTCTATGGATTTAATTGATGTGGACGGAATCTGCTTGAGCAATTGGGCCACGGGAACGTTGGAGAGTTTTCCATCTACCATAACCCTTACGTTCGAGTTTCCCCGCAAGGTGATATCCCCTGTTTGGGAATCTACGTTAACGGAGGGTATGTTGTTCATAATGTCGGATGCCGAAGCACCTGCGGTGGTCAAATCTTTACCTACATTAATGACCTTTCGGTCCACGCGTTGTTCAATGGTGGTACGTTCGGCCACCAATTCCACGCCTTCCAGTTCTTTGGTCTCTTCGACCAGCACAACGGTGCCCAGATCATGGGTTCGTTTGCCCTTGGCGATCACTAGTTTTTGGGAATGTGTTTTATAGCCGATGTACTGTACTTCAAAAATAAATGTGCCATCGGGCAGTTTGTCAATTTCAAAATTTCCGTCCTCTGTGGTAATTCCACCGGTAATGGTCTGGGAACCATCCTCTGATTTGATCACTACGGCAGCATAGGCAATGGGTTGATTGGAGATGTCATCGATAACTTTACCGTTGATCACTCCCAGGGCATCGCCCGGGTCGTTGGCAAAAGTTAAAAATGGGGAGGTCATGCACAGCAATAGTGCAAATAGAAGGCTCACATGTCTCATGAGTAGTTCGTTTTTTGATTGATGATTGATTGATGATTGATGTCACTGTTAAGACGCCGCAGGTTCATGAATGTTACAGGTAAAACTTATTTTAACATCCTTTAACAATTAAGCGTCCTGAATTGCCTCAACTTTGTAAGGAACCATGCTTTAAGAAGACTATTGGGATATCTGTAAAAAAGAAGAAACCCCGGTAAAGTTACCGGGGTTATACATTGATAAGCTATACTAAACACTAACCATTAACTATAAAAATACAGTCTTACCAATGACTTTAATATATGAATAATAGACGACTTTTATGCTTAAAAATTACAGTCTATAATAAGTTTAACACAAAAATTAACAAATGCAAAAGACACTTGTCGTAGGGGCTTCTACAAACCCGGGAAGATACAGTAACACAGCAATTCGTAGGTTGGTCGACAACAATATTGAAACGACCGCATTTGGGATACGTGGGGGAACTGTATCAGGGGTACAAATTAAAGACAACTTGGTTGATTTTCAAAATATTGATACCGTAACTTTATACCTAGGCCCAAAAAATCAAAAAGAATATTATCAACAAATCGTTGGTTTAAAACCCAGGCGCGTGATTTTTAACCCTGGAACGGAAAATCCAGAATTCTATAAAATCCTTGAAAATGCTGGTATTCAGGTAGAAGTGGCCTGTACGTTGGTACTCTTGGCTACTGGACAATATTAGTTTTGGAATTTGGTTCTTTGGTGCGGATAAACCACAAACCAATAAATGTCAACAATCCGTTGAGTGGTAACAATTCATAGCCAACCTGATAACCGCCCAAATACTCCGCCGGGATATTGGCGATCAAAACAATGGCAATAACCGAGGCAAGGGCAACGGCCCATACATAACTGTCCTTTATTTTGTGTTTGGTAAGAATCCCGAACGCAAAAAGTCCCAAGAGCGGGCCATAGGTATAACCTGCTACTGTAAGCAGACTGTCGATGACATTACTGCTCAGTATGTATTTAAACGCGATGATCACGATCACCAGTACAACGCTCATTGCAATATGGGTACGTTTTCTAATGCGTTTTTGTTCCTTTTCGCCTTTTTGTTGAACATTTAAAAAGTCCACACAAAAGGAGGTGGTCAACGAAGTAAGCGCACTATCCGCGCTACTGTAGGCAGCAGCGATCAAGCCGAGCATAAAAGTAATGGCCAAGGCCAATCCCAGGCCGCCGTTCAAAGCAATTTCGGGGAACAAAAGGTCGGTTTTGGGAGTGCCGTCCATCAAGGGAATGGAAATACCGTCCCTTGTTGCAAAAATGTAGAGCAGCGCGCCCAACAACATGAACAAAAATGTAACGCCTACCAGCACAAAACTAAAGGAAACCATGTTCTTTTGGGCATCCTTCAAAGATTTACAGGTAAGGTTCTTTTGCATCATATCTTGATCCAGGCCCGTCATACAAATGGTAACGAACATCCCCCCGACAAAGGATTTGATAAAATAATTTTTGTCCAAAAAGTTATCGGTCACCAAAAAGTCATCATAATTTTTTAGGGCATCCGAAGTCAAAAATTCCCCAAAACTCCAACCCAATTCCTGATTGATCATCACAATGGAAAGAATCACTGCGACGATCATAAAGAGTGTCTGCAAAGTATCCGTCCAAACAATGGTTTTTATCCCTCCCTTGTTGGTGTAGAGCCAAATCAATAAAATGGAAATCACCACTGTGACTTCAAAACGGACCCCTAGGTCATCAAAAACAAATTGCTGTAAAACAATGGCCACCAAATATAACCGGAACGCCGCACCCAAAACCCTCGATATAAAAAAGAAAAATGCGCCGGTACGGTGGCTCACTTTTCCAAAACGATCATGCAAATATTCGTAAATAGAGGTGAGGTTGAGCTTGTAGTATAGGGGCAAGAGTACAAATGCCACCACAAAATACCCGAACAGGTAGCCCAGCACCACTTGCATATACGTTAATTGGCTATCGCCCACCCATCCAGGAACCGATATAAAAGTTACGCCCGATAAAGAGGCGCCTACCATTCCAAAAGCAACAATATACCATGGTGATTGTTTGCCTGCCTTAAAAAAATCGGCATTGGAATCGTTTTTACCGGTAAAATAAGATATAAGGATCAGCACCAAGAAATAGGCGCCGATCAGCAACAAAATTTGTGTGGCCGACATACATGTATTTTGATTTGCAAAGTACGAAAGTAAATTGGTAACTCTAAAATTGTAATTTTGCAAGAGAATTGATGCTATGGAATTTTCGTCGAAGCTATTGGAAAACGCAGTTTACGAAATGTCGCAGTTGCCGGGAATCGGTAAACGTACGGCATTACGTTTGGTGCTCCATCTGTTAAAACAGCCCGAGGAAAGGACCGAACTGCTGGCCCATGCGCTGCTGAAATTGAAGAGCGAGGTCAATTTTTGTAAAAACTGCCATAATATTTCCGATACCGAAGTGTGCGAAATATGCGCAAATCCCAAACGGGACGAAACCTTGGTATGTGTGGTGGAGGACATCAGGGATGTAATGGCCATTGAGAACACCTCTCAATATAATGGGCTCTACCATGTATTGGGCGGCAAAATCTCACCCATGGAAGGTGTGGGGCCGCAGGACCTGAATATCGCTTCATTGGTGAAGAAAGTGAGGGACGGTACCATTAAAGAATTGATATTGGCCCTAAGCTCTACTATGGAAGGAGACACCACTAATTTTTATATTTACAAACAACTGGAAGGTTTGGAGGTGACCACCTCTACAATCGCCAGGGGAATTTCGGTGGGCGATGAATTGGAATATGCAGATGAAGTAACTTTGGGCAGGAGTATCATCAATAGAGTGCCTTTTGAAAGTTCGATGAAAGCGAATTAGTGAACATAAATCAAAAATAAGTCGATTTCTTTAGTATTTTTGTAAAATACAAATCAAAATCACTTTGATAAATACGAATATGTCAAAATTTGAATTGAAATTACCGCAAATGGGAGAAAGTGTCGCAGAAGCTACTTTGACCAACTGGTTGAAGGAAGTCGGCGATACCATAGAGATGGACGAAGCCGTCTTTGAAATTGCCACCGACAAAGTGGATTCCGAAGTTCCCAGTGAAGTAGATGGGGTGTTGGTGGAAAAGCGGTTCGATGTAGATGATGTGATAAAAGTAGGTGAAGTCGTTGCCGTAATTCAAATTGAAGGAGAAGTTGAGCTTGCCACAGAAGATAGTTCTGAGGACGATGTTAAGGAAGAGGTTTCCGTGGAAGCGCCTGCAAGGGAGCTGGAGACCCAAATGGCCAGTGTAAAGGAATCTGTTTCAGCTCCGGTACCCGATTATTCAAGTTCAGAACGATTCTATTCACCTTTGGTGAAAAATATAGCCAAGGAAGAGAATGTTTCCATGGACGAATTGGAGGCCATTGCCGGCACCGGTAAAGAAGGCAGGGTCACTAAAAATGATATTATGGCCTACTTGGAAAATCGTTCCAACGGAAGCCAAACAAAAGAGGAGGCCCAACCCAGACCTGAAGCCAAGCCAGAAAAAGCAGATGCACCTGCAGCACCAAAAGAGACGGTTGCCGATAAACCAAAAGAATCCAAAATCCATGTTGGAGCAGGAGATGAGGTAATTCCGTTGACCCGCATGGGCAAATTGATCGCCCATCACATGATCGAGAGTGTATCAACGTCCGCGCACGTGCAGAGCTTTGTAGAGGTGGACGTGACCAATGTGGTGAATTGGAGAAACAAGGTGAAAAATGCATTCCAACAGCGGGAAGGCGAAAAATTGACCTTTACGCCCATATTTATGGAAGCTGTGGCCATGGCCCTTAAAAAATATCCATTGATGAACATCTCTTTGGATGGGGACAAGGTCATCAAAAAGAAAAACATCAACTTGGGAATGGCAGCCGCCCTGCCCGATGGTAACTTGATCGTGCCCGTAATCAAAAATGCGGACCAATTGAACTTGGTGGGCATGGCCAAAACCGTGAACGACCTGGCAGAAAGGGCAAGAAACAACAAGCTAAAACCCGACGAAGTTAAGGATGGTACATATACGGTGACCAATGTTGGTTCCTTCGGAAGTGTTTTCGGAACGCCCATTATCAATCAACCTCAAGTTGGGATTCTGGCATTGGGAGCCATCAGAAAGCTGCCATCCGTCATAGAGACCGACCAAGGAGAGTACATCGGTATCCGTAGCAAAATGTACCTCTCGCACAGTTATGATCACCGAGTGGTCAACGGTGCGTTGGGCGGAATGTTCGTAAAGGCAGTGGCCGATTATTTGGAAGCTTGGGACATAAACAGGGAAATATAGCAGAAAACCGTTCATATTCCTGTCACTATGCTTAATTTAGAAGCCAAGTGAACCTTATTTAAAACGCCCCACATGCAATTACAATTGACCAAACCTATCTGTTTTTTTGACTTGGAGACCACTGGGACCAACGTTGCGAAGGATAGGATTGTAGAGATTTCCATTCTAAAGGTCTATCCGAACGGAAATAAAGAAAGTAGAACATGGTTGGTAAACCCGGAGATGCCCATTCCGGCAGAATCCGAAGCCATTCATGGGATTTCCGATGAAAAAGTGGCCAACGAGCCAACGTTTAAGCAATTATCCAAGGAAATCTATGCGATGATTCGCGATAGTGACCTGGGAGGGTTCAATTCCGATAGGTTCGATATTCCGCTTTTGGCCGAGGAGATGCTGCGTGCCGATGTGGATTTTGATATGAAACGCATGGTGTCCGTTGACGTGCAGACCATTTTCCATAAAATGGAAAAGCGCACCCTGGAAGCTGCGTACAAGTTTTACTGTGATAAGAATTTGGATGATGCCCATAGTGCCGAAGCCGATACTTTGGCAACCTACGAAGTGTTGTTGGCACAGTTGGAGCGGTATCCGGAACTTGAAAACGACGTGAAAAAACTGTCGGAGTTCACTACCCGAAGACAGAATCTTGATTTTGCAGGCTTTATCGGTCTCAATGAGAACGAGGAACCGATTTTTGCCTTCGGGAAACATAAAGGAAGAACAGTGGATGAGGTGATGGAGAAAGAGCCCGGTTATTTCGGCTGGATTTTGAACGCCGATTTCCCATTGTACACCAAAAAAGTACTTACCCAGATAAAGTTGAGCAAGCTCAACAACAAAATTTAAAATAAACAAGCGTTAACCCCCATAAACAAATTATGAAACTGATTTGTATAGGACGCAATTATGTAGACCACATAAATGAACTCAGTAATGAGCGTCCGGACGAACCTGTGGTTTTTATCAAACCGGATTCCGCCATCTTGCCCAAGGAGCAGGATTTTTATATCCCCGAATTTTCCGAAGACGTGCACTACGAAGTGGAAGTTTTGGTGAAAATCAAAAAAGTAGGTAAGCACATTTCCAAGGAATTTGCCCATAAATATTATGATGAAGTTGGATTGGGCATTGATTTTACGGCAAGGGACCTTCAATCCAAATTAAAATCCAAGGGCCTGCCTTGGGAAAAGGCGAAAGGGTTCGATGGAGCGGCCGTAGTCGGGAAATGGCTGCCAAAGGACAAGTTTGAAGATTTGGACAACGTGCGTTTTTCACTCTCAAAAAATAATGAAACCGTCCAAGCAGGGAATACCTCTTTGATGCTGTGGAAGATAGATGAAATTATAGCCCACATATCAACTTATTTTATGTTGAAAAAAGGTGATATCATCTTTACCGGCACTCCTGCCGGTGTTGGTAAAGTAAGCCCAAATGACTACCTTGTGGGTACATTGGAAGGTGAGCAAATGTTTGATATTAATGTAAAATAATGATTTACAACCTCGATAAAATAAATGAAATGGCGGAAGGTGACGAGGAGTTTATTACCTCGGTAATTTCCGTTTTTTTGGAAGAAGTTCCTGAAGACCTAGAAAGCCTGGAAAAGGCGATAGGTTGCAAGGACTATGAAAATATATATAAGTTGGCCCATAAAATTAAGCCCAATGTGGATATTTTGGGTATGGAGCAAACAAGGGCCAAGGCCTTGGAAATAGAAACGCTCGGTAAGGCAACCGGTAGCATGGAGGAAATTGAACAAAAGTTTCCTTTGTTGAAAAAGGATGTGCTCCAAGTGGTCTCTGAACTTAAAAACGACTTCGATCTTTAGATGCAGGCCGAGATAATCACCATTGGGGACGAGATTCTCATTGGACAGATTGTAGATTCCAATTCAGCATTTATTTCCAAAGAACTGAACAAAATTGGGGTCTCCGTTTATCAGATAACGTCGATTCAAGATGACAGGGAGCATATACTTAAGTCCTTGAAAGAGGCTGGTGAGCGTTCTTCGGTGGTCATCATCACGGGAGGTCTGGGACCAACAAAGGACGATGTTACCAAACATACCCTTTGCGAATTTTTTGACGATGAACTGGTGCGGGACGATTCGGTGCTACATCATATTGAGGAGCTTTTCAAAAAATACATCACCACGCCCATTTCCGATTTGAACCGGGAACAGGCCATGGTGCCTTCAAAAGCAACGGTGCTGCACAACGAGTTTGGAACAGCCCCGGGCATTTGGATGAAAAAAGGCGAAACAGCTTTTGTTTCCCTTCCCGGAGTGCCCTACGAAATGATGAATCTCATCAAAAAATCGGTGTTGCCAAAAATCATTGAAGAATATGAGCGGCCGCATATTGTCCACAAGACCATACTGACTTATGGAATGGGGGAGAGTGCGATTGCCGAAAAGCTCGAGCACTGGGAAGATAATCTGCCGTCATTCATCAAATTTGCCTATCTGCCGAATATAGGTAGTGTAAGGCTTCGACTTTCTGCTAAGGGCACGGATAAGGAAGCGCTGTTGCAGGGTATTGAAGCGCAGGTAAAAAAACTCTATCCTATTATTGGTGATATTATTTACGGGGAAGAGGAGGAAGATGGAAGGGTCGAAAAACAGATAGGTACACTGCTTACCGATAAAAAAATGAGCTTGTCCACCGCAGAAAGTTTTACGGGGGGCAGTATTGCCGAACGACTGACTTCCGTTCCCGGGGCGTCCGCCTACTTTAAAGGTAGTATGGTCTGCTATGCGACCGAGGCCAAAGTGAATTTGTTGGGGGTTCCGCAAGAACTCATTGACCAACATTCCGTAGTGAGCGAAGAAGTCGCCATTGCCATGGCAATTGGCGTTAAAAATAAGTTGGTAACCGATTTCTCCATAGCCACCACTGGCAATGCGGGGCCCGCCAAGGGAGATTCCGATGCCGAGGTTGGGACCGTTTATATTGGAATTGCTACCCCAAAAGGTGCTTTTGCCCAAAAATTCGTGATGGGAAAGCATCGGGACAGGGTCGTGAAAAAGTCTGTAAACAAGGCTTTTGAGCTCTTGTACAAAGAAATTTTAAATTTCTGAAAAAGAATTTTGTACGTCCCAGTAAAATGGTATAAATTTGCAGCCTCAATAAAATCACTCAAATAGTTAGGGAGATGTCTAAAGTTTGTGAAGTAACAGGAAAAAAGGTGATGTTTGGAAACAACGTTTCCTTTTCTATCAATAAGACAAAAAGGAGATTTGATTCAAATATCTCCAAGAAGAGGTTTTATATTCCAGAGGAAGATCGTTGGGTAACCTTGAACGTTTCTGCCCGTGGGTTGAAAATCATCAACAAAAAAGGAATCTCTGCTGTCTTGAAGGAAATCAATTCCAAAAAGTAAGTTGTAAAAGCATTATAAGTACAATACAATGGCAAAGAAAGGAAATAGGGTTCAGGTAATTTTAGAGTGTACAGAGCACAAGGAATCTGGTATGCCAGGTACTTCTAGATACATTACCACAAAGAACAAGAAGAACACGCCAGATAGGATGGAAATCAAAAAGTACAATCCTATCCTTAAGCGTATGACCGTTCATAAAGAAATTAAGTAATCGCTTTTTACAAAGTAAAAGGCAGAAAAATATAAGCCATGGCAAAGAAAACAGTAGCAACACTTCAGTCATCATCCAAGAGATTGACCAAAGCCATAAAAATGGTAAAATCTCCCAAAACAGGGGCTTACACTTTTGTAGAGTCTGTAATGGCACCGGAAATGGTGAATGACTGGTTGAACAGCAAATAAGGAAAAATCCCTTATAAACAATATCGAGGCCGCTTTTAGCGGCTTTTTTTATTCCCTTAATTTTCCTTTGATGCTCCAACTCGGAGTTGCTATGGCATTTCAAAGGAATTTAGTGTTAACAAAACTCCCCTTACTTTCCTATCTTTGACCATTCTCAAAGAACACAGGATGAGCTTATTCAAAAATATATTTTCAAAGGATAAAAAGGAGACCTTGGACAAGGGACTCGAAAAATCCAAGACCAGCTTTTTTGGCAAACTGGGGAAGGCCGTAGCGGGTAAGTCAAAGGTAGATGATGAGGTGCTGGACAATCTGGAAGAGGTGCTGGTCACTTCCGATGTGGGCGTAAATACAACCCTAAAAATCATCGAGCGGATTGAAGAGCGTGTGTCTCGCGACAAATACATGGGTACCGACGAACTCAATACCATTCTTCGCGAGGAAATAGCGGGGTTGCTCTCTGAGACCCATACCGGTGAAGAAACCGAAATAAGCATACCAAAGGATAAAAAACCATACGTAATTATGGTGGTAGGCGTAAACGGTGTTGGAAAAACGACCACTATCGGGAAACTGGCCCATAAGTTAAAAGGAAAGGGAATGAAAGTGGTTCTTGGGGCGGCCGATACGTTCCGTGCCGCTGCCATTGACCAATTGGAGGTTTGGGCAAAACGAGTAGATGTGCCCATTGTAAAGCAAAAAATGGGGAGTGACCCCGCTTCCGTAGCGTTTGATACCCTAAATTCCGCAGTCGCTGAAAATGCTGATGTTGTATTGGTCGATACTGCTGGTCGTTTGCACAATAAAGTCAATTTAATGAACGAGCTGTCCAAAGTAAAGCGCGTTATGCAAAAAGTGGTTCCAGATGCCCCTCACGAAGTACTTTTGGTACTGGATGGGTCTACAGGGCAGAATGCTTTTGAACAGGCCAAACAATTTACCAAGGCTACCGAAGTGACCAGCTTGGCTGTGACCAAATTGGACGGTACCGCCAAAGGAGGCGTGGTCATCGGTATTTCTGACCAATTCCAGATTCCGGTAAAATATATTGGCGTCGGCGAGGGTATTGAAGACCTTCAGGTGTTCAATAAATATGAGTTTGTGGATTCATTCTTCAAAATTTAGACTTATGTTCAGATATCTTCTTTTTTCTTTATTATTGATTGGTTCTATTTCTTGTAAACAGAAGGAAGCCGAACCCAAGGAAGATATTGTTCTCTGGACACCTTATAACGATTCTGCTGAAGTGGCAGCCAGTGCGGACAATGAGAACGAGCGGATGCGATACAAATTCATCCAAAGTAAAGTGTTGGATAAAAATGAGGTGTTTTTACCTCTGTATGATGAGGTGTCCCAATTCACCGAGGAGCAATATGAGAAAATGAAGCCTTTGGTCTTGGAGCAAGATATCCCATCCATTCAAAACCAAATCGATGCAGGTACTTTTACCTATGAAGATTTGGTGTTGTTTTATCTGCACCGCATCTACAAATACGAATTGCCCAACAATACTACCCTAAATACCATCATTGCATTGAACCCAAATGTGCTCGAGGAAGCACGGCAACTGGATGAAAGCAAGGATATCCATCACCTTATTTACGGTATGCCCATTTTATTGAAGGATAACATTGGAGCCGCCGAAATGAAGACGACGGCAGGTGCCATCGCGCTTAAAGAAAACCAGACGGATGATGCCTTTATCGTGGAGCGCTTAAAACAAAAAGGGGCGCTTATTTTAGGTAAGGTAAACCTAAGTGAATGGGCCAATTTTATCTGTGGGGTATGCCCCAATGGCCAAAGTGCTGTTGGCGGACAGACCTTGAATCCCTACGGAAGAAGGATTTTTGATACGGGTGGTTCCAGCGCGGGCAGTGGAACTTCTACAGCAGCCAACTATGCCGTAGGTGCGGTAGGAACCGAAACTTCAGGAAGTATACTTTCCCCATCCAGTCAGAATTCAGTGGTGGGGTTAAAACCAACCATCGGTTTGTTGAGTCGAACAGGGATCGTGCCCATATCCAGTACGTTGGACACGCCAGGCCCAATGACCAAAAATGTAACCGATAATGCCATTCTCTTGGATGCCATGCTGGGCAAGGACGAGGCAGATTATAAATCGGTAAGTGCGGAACCGGGCATTTTATCCGCATGGATGAACCCGGAATCCCTTAATGAGATTCGACTTGGCGTAATGAAGAACTTAATGGAACGGGATTCCATTTATGCTGCGAACGTCGAAGCTTTACGGCAAGCTGGCGCTCAAATTGTTGAATTTGAACCAGAAAATATTCCCTTGGAAGGTTTTACCACCTTGTTGAATCTGGATATGGAAGAGGATTTGCCCGCTTATCTTAGCGCAGAGGTAAAAGATAGGGATGCGGTACGAGTAGAATCGGTAGAAGATGTGGTTGCCTTCAACAAGCAAGATTCCTTGGTTCGTATACCTTATGGGCAAGCCCGTTTTGATGGTATTTTGGCCGATTCGACCACCGCGGAACAATTTGAAAAAATAAAAAAGGACTTGAAAGCATCGGGAAGCGCTTTTTTCAAAATAATGGAAGAGAAAAATCTCGATGCCGTGTTGAGCATCAACAATTATCATGCAGGTTACGCCGCTGTGGCCGAATATCCAGCATTGACCATCCCGATGGGATATAAGGCCGATGGTGAGCCGGAAAGTTTGACCTTTATCGGCAAACCTTTCTCGGAAGCACATCTACTGCGTATTGGAAAAGCATTTGAAGAACTTACCATGGCTAGGAAAATTCCAGAAGGCTATAAGGACTAACTTTTGGGTAAAGAAACATGTCCATTAAAATTGTAGTCAATTGAGGCTATAATGGCCTGTGTTATTGTATTTTTGCACTCCATTTAAAGGAACTATGCGCACAAAATCGCTTAAAAAGAACAAAATCAATGTAGTGACCTTGGGTTGCAGCAAAAATGTCTACGACTCTGAGGTGTTGATGGGGCAATTGCGCGCCAACAACAAGGAGGTCGCCCATGAAGAGGAAGGCAATGTGGTGGTAATCAATACCTGCGGGTTTATCGCCAATGCCAAGGAGGAAAGTGTGAACACTATCTTGGAATATGTTCAAAAGAAGGAGGCCGGTGATGTTGATAAAGTTTTTGTGACCGGTTGTTTGAGCGAGCGTTACAAACCGGATTTGGAGAAAGAAATCCCAAATGTCGACCAATATTTCGGAACAAGTGAGCTGCCCAATCTATTGAAGGCGCTGGGGGCAGACTATAAGCACGAATTGATCGGTGAGCGTTTAACGACCACACCAAAAAATTACGCATATCTTAAAATAGCCGAAGGTTGCGACCGTCCCTGCTCTTTCTGCGCCATTCCATTAATGCGCGGAAAGCATCGTAGCACACCCATTGAGGATTTGGTGGCCGAGGCCGAAAAATTGGCTGCCAACGGTGTCAAAGAACTCATTTTGATAGCCCAAGACCTTACCTATTATGGTCTTGATCTTTATAAAAAACGAAACTTGGCCCAATTGCTCCAAGCCTTGGTAAAAGTGGAAGGAATCGAGTGGATTCGTTTGCACTACGCCTTCCCAACAGGCTTCCCGATGGATGTTTTGGAAGTGATGCGCAACGAGCCTAAGATTTGCAATTATATCGATATTCCCCTACAGCATATATCCGACTCCATTCTTAAAAGTATGCGACGCGGCACCACACAGGCCAAGACCACAAAATTGCTGAGGGATTTTAGGGAAGCGGTTCCCGAAATGGCCATACGCACCACCTTGATTGTGGGTTACCCCGGAGAAACCGAGGAGGATTTCGACATCTTGAAGCAATGGGTGCAGGATATGCGTTTTGAGCGTTTGGGCTGTTTTACCTATAGCCACGAGGAGAACACGCATGCCTACAATTTGGTAGATGATGTTTCCGATGAGGTGAAGCAAGAACGTGCGAACATCATCATGGAAATCCAATCGCAAATATCTTGGGAGTTGAATCAAGAAAAAATCGGTCAGACTTTCCGTTGCATAATCGATAGAAAGGAAGGCAACCATTTTGTGGGCCGTACCGAATTTGATTCGCCCGATGTGGATAACGAAGTCTTGATAGATGCCACAAAGTTTTATGTGAAAACAGGCGATTTTTTGGATGTCAAGATTACAGATGCTTCGGACTATGATCTATTCGGGGAGCCCGTTGCCAACTAGTCTGTAATTTTTTAAGACTGCTCGTTGTACTCAAGTCTGATGATCACAAGGTAACAAAGGAAACCAATTGTTCCACATTGGGGTGCTCGCTTCCGCTTGCGGGTTCGATGGTTAGGTTCAACGATTCCGCATTTTCAATATATTTTAATGAGACCAGCTCTTTATCGGTGGGTACAAGCCCCATGTTGATCATTTCCCCATTTACATCGCTCCACATTTGATACGTTTTGTCATCGGGCAATTGGGGCAAACCTTTAGGGTTGACAAATACCAACTGACTTTTATGGTTGATGTAGGCTACGGCCTTGCCATTGGGCGCTTTTTGGTTTCCATAGAGGACCAAGGGAATTACGTTCGGATTATTGATATTCTCCAAACGATTGGAGGTGAGCCTGAACTCTGATTCCAGCTCGTCCACTTGTTGTTGCAATCGGCTGGTTTGTAGTTGAAGCGTATTTAGGTTGCTTTCGGCATTTTGCCATTGCACATAAAGCCAAAAGGTGCTCAGTCCAAAAATCAATGCGAAGCCGGCAGCGATGGATAGGGGCACCCAGTTTCTTGTGGTCGGCGTTTTACCGATGGTGTTCTTCAATCGAATTTTTACGGCGTCGGGTGGGGTTATGGCCTGTTCCATCCCCATGCGCTCAAAATCTGCCTCTAAGGCATCAAAATGCTCCTTGAGCGATTTATCTTGCTCAAGGGCTTCTTCCACGGCAGTGGTCAACTCTTCCGAAAGCTCTCCGGTCAGATAAAGCTCTAGAAGTCCTTCTTCCAATATCTTTTTCTTTTCCATCATGCCATTAATTCTAAAACGACCCAAATATAAAGCAACTTATGAGCGTATGTTTCACGTAATTGTTTTAGTGCTTGCCTAATGTAGGACTTAAAGGTGCCAAGCGGTACCCCCATGGCCTTGTGCGCCTCTTTATGGGTGTAACCACTGTAATATACCAATGCAATAGCTTTTTGGTGATGAGGTTCCAAGGATTTTATGGAGCCTTTGAGTGCTGTGTAATCATTGGCCTCCTCATTGGCCTCTTTAGTATCATATACACTCAGATCATCCGTTTGGATGAGCTTGTTCTTGGTCCGTAGGGAATTTAAGGTTGTGTTGCGTGCTATGCGATAGGCCCAAGTGTAAAATCTCCCTTTGGAGGCATCGTAACGATCGATATGCTTCCAAATTTTCACAAAAGTTTCCTGAAGAAGGTCTTCCGCTATGGTTTTGTCGCGGCACATACGAAGAATCACCCCGAACAGGGCGCCGGAATATTTATCGTATAGCTGGTAGAGGGCCGTATCATCGCCCGTTCGCAAGCGGGCAATTACCTCATGATCTTCAATACTGTTCTTCATTGCTAGTGTTAAAGATATGATAAAAAACTTCGGTGTTCATCCATTGGACAAAACCGTGTGTAAATAATAGTAGAAAGCGCTTTAAAAACAATAATCATTGAACATTTAAATCAGAAAAAATGAAAAAATTAATTTTTGCTTTGGCCACTTGTGCCCTATTATTTTCAACCCAACACACCAACGCCCAAAAATCCAAAGACATCGTGGATACGGCCGTTTCGGTGGATGACTTCTCAACTTTGGTAACCGCTTTGAAAGCTGCCGACTTGGTGGGCGCGTTGAAAGGCGATGGGCCTTTTACAGTGTTTGCACCTGTAAATTCCGGGTTTGCCAAAATCGATTCTAAGACCTTGAACACGCTTTTGCAACCGGAAAACAAGGAAAAATTGGCTGCAATTCTAACGTATCACGTGGTCTCCGGCAAGTTGATGGCTTCCGACGTAGCCGCTGCCTTGTCCAAGGGTAATGGAAAAGCAGAACTTACAACCTTGAACGGTGGGAAATTAACTGCTGTGAAAAAGGACGACGGTATCTATTTGGAAGATGCCAAGGGAAATTGGAGTAAAATTTCCAAGACAGATGTCGTTGCCTCGAATGGAGTGATCCATATTATCGAGGATGTTGTAATGCCCAACTAAGCAAGCGTTGTTTGTTTTGATGCTGAAAAGCACCGCATTGCGGTGCTTTTTTATTTTTGGTACGATTATCTTTTTCGGATTAGTTCCAATTCATAAATTTCTCTTCCCAATTGCGCCAAAAAAGGGATGCCCACATCATCGTATTCGTAAGCGTTATCATTAAAAACACCATCGCTGTTTACCAAAATGGTGGCTGTTAACATAAAGTCTATATTGTTCTTGGTATCTTGTATGTAGGCGTTGTCCGTAAGCGTTCCGTAGGCATAGCCCACTTTATTATAGATTTTGATATGCTCCGGCATGGGCTCCGTACTGTCTCCGAACATAAAAAACTTCACATAACTATCGTAGTATTCCACAGGGTCGTAGCCCAATTTCGGAGGGAGTGTGTGCATCGCTTCCAATAACACTTTCTGCTGGGTCTGGCTCAAATTGAACCGTTCTTCCGTAGGAAACGCTTCAGGAAATATGATACGCTTGAGCAATGCTGATTGTGCTTCAATGGGATAGTAATTTTTCAAACTAAAATCAAAAGCGCCATTTTGATAGGTTTCATCCGATATAAAACCCTTGCCTTTTTTGAGTTTGTCCAACTCGAGCGGTCTTATGGGCGAATTTATGATGGGTGCGCTCAATGATGTGGTGGAGTCGTTCAAATAAAAAACCAAAGGCGTTGTGGTAACATCATCTGCATTGTCCGTAGATAAGCGGTGGGCTATCCGGATGGGTGAAACACCCCTTCGTTCCATTCGTCTGTTCAGGTCGTCCTGTCCCAAAAACTCGACCAAACGATTATTGGCGGCATTGTCCGACACGGCAAAAATTTCCGAAATCGCTTTTGCGAAAGTGGTCTGTAAGGAATCACCCTCGACGAAGAACCGGGTGTGCACGGAAAGAGAGTCAACCTCGTTCAGTTTTTCCAATGCCGCAACTGCCGCAGGGAATTTCACGGTGCTTGCAGGATAGAAATAGTTGTTGTTTTTTACCTGAAAATCGTGGTCGGTAAAGATTACGCTATCATTTCTTCGGTCTATTTGGGTGTATCTAATTTGGATTTCATGTTCGTCCAAATTATCCATTACCCTGCTAATTTTAGGGTTTTTGGAGGAAAGTGCCTCGGCCAAAATATCGGTAGGGACATTTTTGGAGCAGGAGACTCCCAAAACAAATAAGCTCAGTGCCGCAAGTTTAGATCTCATTGGCAAAAATTAAATCTCTCCGGAATATACCTGCCCTCGATGGGGTTTAAGAATTTCCCTTACCTCTTTCAATTCAAATTCGGCAACGACCAAATAGGCAATGCTGTGCGCCGGACTAAAATGTTCTACCCCGCCAAGGTCGTATTTTAGCTCTTCCACCTCTGCAAACTCCTTAAGGTGTTTTAGGTAATGTTCCGCTGTATGGGCGGCACCCGGCCCCCTAAAGTCCCAGATGATCTTGATTTTTCTGTCCAAAAGTTTTTCCATTGTTGTTATGAGTTGAGCACGGATGTGCCATTTTCGGCAAATGCCTTAAAGTCTTGCATGTATTTAAGAGATTGTTTTTTAAAGGCCCCAGGCATTAAAAATCCCATAAGCTTCATTCCGAATCCGGAAAATTGAAATTCTGTTTCCGATACCCAACGGGTTTTATCGCCCTCGTCCTTAAAATAATTTTTTTGAATGTTGTGAACGCCCTTGGTGTCGTAGGTCATATGCATTTCCTCGGGCAAATTTTTTTTGATGATGGTCTCCACCATGTCCATTTTCCTTTTTCCCATCTCATAACTAAGGCTCGTTTGAGCTCCTTCCTGTCCGGGAATCTTGGACAATTGCTCATAGCCGATAAGCCCCCTTTGCCAATGCTTCATGTTATTTGGATCGTCCATTTTTTTAATGAATTCCTCCCTGGGCACATCAACTACAATTTCGGTAGTATACTTCATAATTGGTTTGGTTTTTCACTAAAGTAGCAATTTCTGGGCATCTATGGGTCACAAAAAAATCTGTTAATGAAATGAGAACCTACTTGTAAGGGATTTTGTAATTGTTATTTTTGCGAAATGCTTAAGCTCCAAAAAAATACACTTTTCCTTTTAGGTACTTTTATGGCGATTATTATTTCCTCCTGCGAGGGAATGTTCAATGAGGAGGAAGAAAAGGAACCTTTGGCAAGGGTGGGCGATACTTTTTTGTACAAAGAAGATATAGCTTCCTTGGTCAGGGACGATATGACGGCAGAGGACAGTACCATATTTGTGAACAATTACATCAATAATTGGGCATCAAAACAACTATTGTTGTCCAAATCAAAAATAAACCTGCCCGAAGAAAAGTTGGCGGAATTTGACCGTTTGGTGTCCGATTACCGTGCCGACCTGTACACGCGTGCCTACATAGAGGCGCTGGTGAACCAATCCCAGGATACGGCCGTAACCAAAGGTCAGCTACAGGAATTCTATGAGCGGGAAAAAGAAAACTTTAAGCTCAACGAAAAATTGGTACAGTTAAGATTTGTTGGCATGTCCGAACAATTTTTGGATAGGGACGGGGTGGAGTCCAGAATCAAAAGTTGGGACGATTCCGATAGAAGATATCTGGATTCCATAGCCGTACAGTTCAAAAAAATACATTTTAACGACTCCATTTGGGTGAGTGCTTCGCGGGTAATCGAAGAAATTCCGCCCCTAACACAGGCAAATGAGGATTCCCACTTAAAAAAATCACAATTTTTTGAGTTACAAGATTCGTTAGAGGTATATTTGGGCTGGGTCACCAATGTGTTGGAAGTCAACGAAACAGCTCCATTTGATTATGTGGAACCGGACATTCGGCAATTGATCTTGAACAGAAGACGTTTAAATTACGTGAAACAATTGGAGACCGAAATATTAGATGAAGCCATTAAGAAGAATGAATTTGAGGTTTATGACAAAGAAAATTAAAGGACTTTCGGTTGCATTTTTTGCAATTTTAGGAATGGTCCAGGCACAGGAAACGGACCAAGCAATGCGCATGGATTCCACCAGCAATACCAAAAAAGTAAAATTGGATGGTATTGCCGCGGTGGTAGGCGATTATGTGATCTTGGAATCGGACATCGACAAAACGTTGATCGATCTTCAAAACCAAGGAGCATCTACCGAAGATGTGACCCGCTGCAACCTTTTGGGCAAATTAATGGAAGATAGGTTGTATGCCCATCAGGCGGTACAGGATAGTTTGTTGGTATCGGACGATATGGTAAATGCCCAAAGCGATCGGCAGATCCAACAGTTGACGCAACAAATCGGAAGCGTGGAGAAGATGTTGAGCTACTATAAAAAGCCGGATATGGAAAGTTTCCGTGAAGAGCTTTTTGAAATCAACAAGTTGCGCATGCTTTCCGAAAAAATGCAAGGTAAAATTGTAGAGGAAATCCAAGTGACCCCTGAAGAGGTGCGTCAATTTTTCTACAAGATTCCAGAAGAGGAGCGCCCTGTATTTGGGGCCGAACTGGAAATAGCCCAGATTGTAAAGCAGCCCGAAGCTCCCGAGGAGGAAAAGCAAAAGGTGATCAACCAGCTCAAGGAAATTCGTCAAGATGTCCTCGAGAACGATGCCAGTTTTAACGTGAAGGCCATTTTGTACTCCCAAGACCCCGGTTCAAAATCCAAGGGAGGGTTTTACAGTATGACCAAGGAGACCCCATTTGTAAAAGAATTCAAAGATGTTGCCTTTAGCCTTCGTGAAGGTGAAATATCTCAACCTTTCGAGACAAGTTTTGGGTATCATATCATATATATTGAAAAAGTAAGAGGTCAGGAATTGGACCTGAGACATATATTGATGATTCCAGAAATTCCACAAAGTGCCATTGATAAGGCAACACAGGAATTGGATACCATCCGTCAACAAATATTGGACGGTAAATACACATTTGCCGAAGCCGCATTGAATTTCTCCGATGAAAAGGAGACCAAGTTCGACGGTGGATTGCTTCGTAACCCCGTTAATTTTGATTCCCGTTTTGAATTGACCAAAATGGACCCTACCCTCTACAACCAAGTAAGGAACCTAAAAGATGGTGAAATATCCAGGCCCATCCGTGAAGACGATCAAAGGGGAGGCCCTCCAAAGTTCAAGATCATGAAGATTTCCAACCGATATGATGAGCATGAGGCCGATTTTGCCAAAGATTACATGAAGATCCAAGAATTGGCCTTGCGCGAAAAGCAGTTCAAGGCAATAAAGGAATGGATGGACGAGCATATAGAGGATACCTACATTCACGTGGATACAGAGAGTAGAGTCTGTGATTTTGCGAACAACTGGGTAAAGGAATAGTTGTATGTCGGATGTAGATGCGGTAGAAAACCTGGTAAAAAAGCACCAAGAACTTAAAAAGGAAATTGCCAAGGTCATTGTAGGCCAACAAGAGGTAATCGAGCAAATACTCCTATCCATTTATACAGGTGGGCATTCCTTGCTTATCGGTGTGCCCGGTTTGGCGAAAACCCTCATGGTAAATACCATTGCCCAAACCTTGGGATTGGATTTTAAACGAATCCAGTTTACCCCCGATTTAATGCCCAGTGATATTTTGGGAAGCGAGGTGCTGGATCAAAACCGTAATTTCAAATTTATCAAGGGACCGGTTTTTGGCAACATTATACTTGCGGACGAAATCAATAGAACACCTCCAAAAACGCAGGCCGCCTTGCTGGAGGCCATGCAGGAAAGGGCCGTGACCATTGCGGGGCAACAGTACAAGCTAAGCCTGCCCTATTTTGTTCTGGCTACCCAAAACCCCATAGAGCAGGAGGGAACCTATCCGTTGCCAGAAGCCCAATTGGACCGTTTTATGTTTGCCATAGAGCTCAAATACCCTTCCATCGAAGAGGAAATACAAGTGGTGAAATCCACCACAACCGATGATGAGGTCCGGATAAACACACTTTTCAATGCGGACGAGATCATAGCTGTGCAACACTTGGTCAGACGCATACCCGTGCCGGACAACGTTGTTGACTATGCCGTAAGGTTGGTCAATAGAACAAGACCGGGCCAAGAAGATGCCTCCGAATACGTTAAGACCTACATTGATTGGGGAGCTGGGCCAAGGGCTTCGCAGAACTTGATTTTGGCCGCAAAGGCCCATGCTGCCGTCCATGGTAAGTTCTCCCCCGACATCGAAGATGTGAAGGCCGTAAGCCTTGGAATCCTTCGCCACAGGATCTTAAAAAACTACAAAGCGGAAGCTGAAGGCATTACCGAAGAAAAGATTATCACGGAATTGTTGTAAAAAATAAGTAGGACAACACTTATTTAGTGCGATTCTAATTCCAAAATACTTCACGATTTAGTAAATTTACCGAATTACGAAAATCTTAAAAACTCAATTGTAGAATGGCATTTGATATAGACATGATTAAGGGTGTGTACGCTTCCATAGGGGAACGCGTAGAAAAAGCCCGTGAGTTGGTGGGCAAGCCCCTGACACTTTCCGAAAAAATCCTATACTCTCACCTTTGGGACGGTAAACCTGAAAAGGCCTTTGTAAGAGGCAAGGATTACGTTGATTTCGCCCCAGATAGAATTGCTTGTCAAGATGCGACCGCCCAGATGGCCTTGCTTCAATTTATGCAAGCAGGTAAGGACAAGGTCGCAGTGCCTACAACAGTTCACTGTGATCACTTGATCTTGGCCAAACAAGGTGCGGCGGCAGATTTAAAACATGCCAACGAAACCAGTAAGGAGGTCTTTGACTTTTTGGGATCTGTATCGAACAAATATGGCATCGGTTTCTGGAAACCCGGTGCAGGTATCATTCATCAAGTAGTTTTGGAAAATTATGCATTTCCGGGCGGTATGATGATCGGTACCGATTCCCACACTGTGAACGCAGGTGGTTTGGGTATGGTGGCCATAGGTGTTGGTGGAGCAGATGCAGTGGATGTAATGGCCGGAATGGCCTGGGAGCTTAAATTCCCCAAATTGATCGGTGTAAAATTGACCGGAAAACTTTCTGGTTGGACCGCCCCTAAAGATGTGATCTTAAAAGTGGCCGAGATTCTTACCGTAAAAGGTGGAACAGGAGCCATTGTAGAATATTTTGGCCCAGGCGCAACTTCCATGTCCTGTACGGGTAAGGGAACCATTTGTAACATGGGGGCCGAGATCGGTGCGACCACATCTACTTTTGGTTATGACGAATCCATGGAGCGCTACCTAAGAGCTACCGACAGATCTGATGTGGCCGACGAAGCCAATAAAGTAAAAGAACATTTGACCGCTGATCCAGAGGTCTATGCCAACCCAGAGCAATATTTCGACCAAGTGATCGAAATCAACCTATCCGAATTGATGCCGTTGTTGAACGGTCCGTTTACACCCGATTTGGCAACCGAAGTAGGTACCATGAGGGAAAAAGCAGAAAAGAACGACTGGCCTTTGGCCGTTGAGTGGGGGTTGATAGGTTCCTGTACCAACTCTTCCTATGAAGACTTGTCAAGAGCATCATCCATTGCACAACAAGCTCTGGACAAAAAATTGAAGACAAAGGCCGAATTTGGTATCAATCCAGGTTCGGAACAAGTAAGATACACTACCGAGCGTGATGGTATCCTTGAGATATTCGAGAAATTGGATGCCAAGATCTTCACCAATGCCTGCGGACCATGTATCGGTCAGTGGGGACGTTACGAAGACCCAAAGAACGCTCCAAAGAACAGTATCGTGCACTCTTTCAACCGTAACTTTGCAAAGCGTGCGGATGGAAACCCAAATACACACGCATTCGTGGCATCGCCAGAAATGACCGCTGCCATAGCCATTGCGGGTCGTTTGGACTTTAACCCATTGACGGATAAGTTGATCAACGAGGATGGCGAAGAAGTAATGTTGGACGAGCCAACAGGATGGGAATTGCCACCAAAAGGTTTTGAAGTCAAAGAAAACGGTTACGAAGAGCCTCGTGAAGATGGAAGCGGAGTAGAAGTAATCGTTGCCGAAGGCTCCGAGCGTTTACAGTTATTGCAACCTTTCGAGCCCATCAAGGCGAGTGACCTTCAAGGAATGAAACTGTTGATCAAGGCGTTCGGAAAATGTACCACCGATCATATTTCCATGGCGGGACCATGGTTGCGTTTTAGGGGTCATTTGGACAATATTGCCAACAATACCCTTATCGGTGCGGTCAATGCCTTCAACCAAAAGACCAATTTGGTGAAAAGCCAATTGACGGGTGAGTACGGAGGAGTTCCGGATACGCAACGTGAATACAAGAAAAAAGGAATTATGACCGTTGTTGTAGGCGACCATAATTACGGAGAAGGTTCTTCCCGTGAGCATGCCGCCATGCAGCCAAGACATTTGGGCGTTGCCGTGGTATTGGTAAAGTCTTTCGCAAGGATCCACGAGACCAACTTGAAGAAACAAGGTATGTTGGCCCTGACCTTTGCCAAGGAATCAGATTACGATTTGATTCAAGAGGATGATACCTTCAACATTGTGGATGCGGCCGAGTTTGCACCGGACAAACCTTTGACCATTGAGGTGGTGCATGCCGATGGAAGCAAAGATACCATCATGGCGAACCATTCCTACAACGATGCGCAGATCAAGTGGTTCAATGAAGGCTCTGCCCTGAACTTGATCAAAAAACAAAATGCTTAATCGTATCTAAATATAATCTGTGAAAACTCCTGATGTTGTTGAAGATGTCAGGAGTTTTTAATTTTTGAGAAATAATATTCATGAAAATCAGTAAAAAGACTATTCTCAATATTGCATTGATTTTGTTCATACTGTCTTTTTTTGTGACCCCGATCGGGCATTACGGAAAAATAGGGTTGAACAGGATTTTTTCATTTCCCCCTTCGGTAATCGAAAAGGCGGAGCAACAGCGGATTACCGACTACGACTGGCGTTTGAAAGATGAGGAATGGGACTTTTTCAATTTTGAAAAATCGAAGGGCAATGTTGTCTTTATCAATCTATGGGCATCATGGCGTTTGCCCTCTGAGGCAGAACTGGCAAGTATCCAGAAGCTTTACGATTTGTATAAGGGGAAAATGGATTTCTATATCATCACCAATGAAGAAAGGGAACCTGTTGAGGCCTTTATGGAGGAGCATGAATTTACGTTTCCGGTCACTTATTTGATCATAGGCGAAAAAGCGCCCATTGATGCTGATAAAGTACCTGCCTCATACATAATCGACAAATCCGGTAATATTGTAATCAGTGAAGAGGGAATTTCTGATTGGAGTACAGACAAAATATACACATTGTTGGATGAATTGATCGCAGAATGAAGGTTTCCAAGGAACAGATAATCAATGGAATATGGATTTTGGCCGTTTTGCTCGTTCTTTTTACCCCAATAGGGTTTCATGTACGGGTATGGATGAACAAATTGATAGCCACGGTAGCGAGCCCAAGTACTGTTGATAGGGAGGAGCAGGTTGTTTTAAAGGACTTCAACTGGAACTTGATCGATTTTAATGGAACCCCTACAAACCTAGAAAGTAAAAAAGGGGAGGTTGTCCTGATCAATGTTTGGGCCACCTGGTGCCCGCCCTGTGTTGCAGAGCTTCCGAGCTTTATGGAATTGTACTCGGATTATAAAAATAAGGTCACTTTTGCCTTTGTGGCGAATGATGACAAGGATAAAGTTGCAAACTTTCTGGCGAAAAAGGGATATGAACTACCGGTTTACTTTCAAGCATCTGCAACTCCTCCGGAATTGGAAAGTGGTAGTATCCCCGTAACCTATATTATTGATAAGCAAGGAAATATTGTGGTGGACAAAACCGGAGCGGCCAACTGGAATTCCGATAAAATACGGGAGCTGTTGGATAGATTGGTTTCCGAATAATTATTTTCTTTTAAAATATTTAAAGGGGACAACCAACATTCCGAAGCATTCCCCATCTTCCTTGCCCAAATGTTTATGATGCATTTTGTGGGCCCTGCGGACACCCCGGGCATACCAATTATTGGCGTTTCGGAACATTTTAAAACGTTGGTGGATAAAAATGTCGTGTACCGTAAAATAGGCTATGCCATAGGCAAGTATGCCAAAACCAAGCGGCCATCCATACCAAAAGGAGGTGTAGCTTCCCAGATAGAAAAGCGACATGCTCACAATGGCATAAAAGATAAAAAAGGCATCGTTTCGCTCAAACCAAGAATCATGGTCTTTTCTGTGGTGGTCTTTGTGCAAGCTCCATAAAAAACCGTGCATTACGTATTTATGTGTAAACCATGCCATAAACTCCATAAAGCAAAAGGTTGCCAAAAAAATCAATATCCAAAGTGCTACTTTCATTGAACCAATTGTAGTTTATAATTTACATAGGATTGTGCCAAAAGTCCAAATTTTTGGTAGTTGGGTACCCGAATA
Source organism: Flagellimonas oceani (assembly GCF_011068285.1). Lineage (NCBI taxonomy): Bacteria > Pseudomonadati > Bacteroidota > Flavobacteriia > Flavobacteriales > Flavobacteriaceae > Flagellimonas > Flagellimonas oceani. The sequence continues at coordinate 429,089 of NZ_CP049616.1, forward strand.
CGGGTGTTCTTTATTTCCAAAGGAGGTGTGCTCTGTAATTTTTCAAGCAGTTTTTTATAGTATTTGTATGCGGTGTAAACACCAAATTTGGCCTGTTCGGGCAATTTTACGATTCCGGAATAACCCAATGCAAAATCCGCCTTGATCTCGTTTACGATACGTTTTTTGGATGTCTCGTCCAACTCCAACAGATTGGTGTTGGGGAAATAGGTTCTGTTCAGGTCCTCGTAATCCGCTTTTAAGTCGCGTAAAAAGTTTACTTTTTGAAAAGCGGAGCCCAACGCCATCGCAGATTCTTTCAACTCTTCATATTTTTCCTTGTCGCCCTTTACGAACACGCAGAGGCACATTAGGCCAACAACGTCTGCTGAACCATAAATATACTCGCGGTATTCATCAAAAGTCTCGTAACGTTTTTTGGTGAGGTCCATGCGCATGCTCTTCATAAAGGATTCCACTAAGTGATAGGGAATATCATATTGATGAAAGGTGTGCTGAAAGGAATTCAAAATAGGGTTCAAGCTAATTTTGTCGGCAATGGCCTGTTCCATATCCTTTTCAAAGGCATCGAACAATTTTGCTTTGTCGTAATCGTGAAAAGTGTCCACAATTTCATCGGCAAACCTTACAAAACCGTAAATATTGTAAATATCCGCTCTAATGGACGGCGCCAACATTTTGGTGGCCAACGAAAAAGAAGTGCTGTAGGACTGGGTCACGACCTTGCTACAGCTGTAGGAAACATTGTCAAAAATAGTTTTCATTGTTTTACTTGTTTAATGATTAAATCAGCCACCAGTTTACCGGATATCAAGGATGGTGGGACCCCTGGACCGGGTACGGTCAACTGACCGGTAAAGAACAAGTTTTTTACCTTGCTACTTTTGAGGTTAGGTCGTAAAAAAGCGGTCTGGCGCAACGTGTTTGCCATACCGTAAGCATTGCCCTTGTACGAATTATATTGCTCAATAAAATCGTTCACGCAAAAACTTTCCTTAAAAAGTACTGAATTTTTTACAGATTGACGGGTTAGTTTTTCAAATCGGTCCATCACAATATCAAAATACTGTTCCCGTAATTGGGGTGTATCCTCAAGGCCCGGGGCTATGGGGATGAGAAAAAAACCCGTTTCTTGACCTTCTGGCGCCATGGATACATCCGTTACGGAAGGAAAATTGGCATAGAACAATGGGTTGCTGGGCCATTGTGGATCGTCATAGATTTCTTGGGCGTGCTTTTCAAAATTGGTATCGAAGAAAAGGTTATGGTGCTCAATGTTGTTCAATTTTTTATCAAAACCAATATAGAACAACAGCGAGGAGGGTGCGTAGGTTTTTTTGTCCCAGTACTGTTCGGAGTATTGTCTGTATTTTTTATCGAGCAAAGTTTCAGAATGGTGATAGTCCGCCCCACTTACCACATAATCCGCTAAATGGTTGGTTTCTTTGCTCCGAATTCCCAATACCTCACCTTCGGACACCAAAATATGGGTGGCCGGACTATTGGTGTGTATGGTAACCCCCAATTCTTCCGCTACACTTTTCATGGCCTTTATAATTTCGTACATGCCTCCCTTCGGATGCCATGTGCCCAGACCAAAATCGGCGAAGTTCATAAAGTTGTAAAATGATGGTGTATTGCTCGGTTTGGCGCCCAAGAAAAGCACGGGGAACTCCAACGTTGATATTAATTTAGGGTTTTTGAACCGTTTACGGACCTGCTGACTGATTGTTTTGAAAAACTGATCTACTTTCAACACAGTTTCCTTGGTCACCAGCTCCAGCGGTGAAAGCCCGGGTCGTAGCACCACTTTGTTGATGGCGATATCATAATTTTCTTGGGCCTCGCCTATAAATTGTTTGAGATGTTTACTGCTTCCCGATTCTATGCGCTCGAACTCGGCACATATTTTTTCCATGCAATCGCCAATGGTGATGGTATCGTCCTCAAAAAAAATTTTGTAGGCAGGATCGAGTTTGTCCAGTTGGTAGTAGTCCGAAGTTTTTTTGTTGAAATCGGAAAAAAATTTTTCAAAAATATCGGGCATCCAATACCAACTAGGGCCAATATCAAAAGTAAAGCCGTCTTTCACCAATTGCCTGGCCCGGCCACCGACCGTATCGTTTTTTTCGAATATTTCTACCTCAAACCCGGCTTTGGCGAGATAACAGGAGGCGGAAAGCGAAGAGAAACCGGAACCGACGACAATTACTTTTTCCATTTTAATCAAAGTGAATCTATCAGTTGGTTAATGTTTTTGAATATTTTGATGGAGCCCAGCAGTTGCTCTTCCCCGATTTCCTGTATTTGATGGCCCAGAACATAAAGCTTGGAGCCGGCGGATTTTTTTAGGACCTCCCGAAAGCGTTCAAAATAATTCTCGATTTCATCTTTGGTGGGCGATACCGTAAAATAGGAGACAAACCTTATGTTGCTGTAATACTTCAACAGGTCTTCCAAGCTCTCAATGGGCATGGTCTGGCCCAAATAGATGGTTTTGTAGCCTTTAAGCGCCAATTGATAATTGATGTACAACAAACCCAATTCGTGTATCTCGTTCTCTGGCAAGAAAAGTACGTAGACCTCATCTTTGTTGGTAGGGGCCTCGAATTGTAGCTGTTCGGTATGGATGTAAATTTTTTGCTTGATCAGGTTTGATATAAAATGCTCGTGGGCAGGACTTATGGTATTGGTTTGCCACAATAGACCAAGTTCGTTCAAAAGCGGGATGAAAACCTCGTTGAAAATTTGTGTGAACGATTTGCCCTCCATCAATTCGTTGTACGTTCTAAGGAACAGTGCTTGGTCAAAATTGAGCATGGAGAGCTTTAACGAATTGAGTGCATGGCTCTTTTCACTCTTTTCGGAGATGATCTCGTTGACCAATACGGGAATTTTTTCGTTGCCCAACTTTGCAATTTTGGAAATTTTATATCCATTGTTGTAAAGTAGCGTAACGTTTAACAGCTTTTGCAGGCTTTCAAGGTTGTAAGTGCGTATATTGGTGTCTGTTCTTTCTGGACTGAACAAATTATATCTTTTTTCCCAAATTCGGATGGTATGGGCCTTGATACCGGAAAGGTTTTCCATATCACGAATACTAAAAGATGTTTTTACGTTGTTCATCATTTTCATTTAAACGTTAAACAAATTTACAATTTAAAAGATGTCGTCCTAGCTTTTTATCATAAAATTTAGATTCCGGTTTATAAATATCAGCTTTTTGGGAAAAGGACTGCGGATTTTTCAGGCTGTGTTTAATTGTTCGGTATAGAGTAACTTTGGAATATAGCTCAGTTCTGTTTTTTGAAAATCAATTCCTTATAGTTGATGAATTCTTTTTTTACATAGGGAAACAGGATAAGAAGGCCTATCATATTGGGAAAGACCAAGGCCAATATCATGGCATCGGAAAATTTGATGACGGCATCCAAAGTAATGGCGGCCCCCAAAACAGTGAACATCAAATAAACGATCTTGTATGTAAGGTCCATGACCCTGCTTCTGCCAAACAAATATTTCCAGGCCTGTAATCCATAATAGGACCATGATAAGATGGTACTGAAGGCAAAAAGGCATACGGCCAGCATCAAAATCCACGAAGAACCGTTTATGGAGCTTTCAAATGCCATTGAAGTAATGTTGACCCCGCCCAATCTGCTACCATCGTTGAGCAAGGCTTGTCCTTCGATAACATTTCCGTAGGCAAAGACACCATCCATATTGAACAGAATAATGACAATGGCCGTCATGGTGCACACTAGAACGGTGTCTATAAAGGGCTCGAGGAGTCCCACCAAACCTTCCGATGCCGGGTACCCTGTGTTGACAGCAGAATGTGCAATGGCCGCAGACCCGGCCCCTGCCTCGTTGGAAAATGCAGCCCTTCGGAACCCCTGAATCATAACACCGACAAAACCCCCGGATACGGTCGCTTCGGGTGTAAAGGCACTTTTAAATATCAAAGCGAAAGCATCATCGACCCATTCAATTTTTGAAAAAATAATGAAAAGCGCGGCGCCCACATACAGTACGGCCATAAAGGGAACCACTTTTTCGGTAACCTTGGCAATTCTTTTGATACCGCCAATAATGACGATTCCGGCCAAAATGGCGAAGACAGCCCCGATAATACTGCCTGTGGCATTTCCCGTTAGACCAAAACGCTCTATGATCTGTGCGGCAGCTTGATTGCTTTGAAAGGCATTCCCTCCGCCGAATGATGCCCCCACACAAAGTATGGCGAACAACCCTGCCAAAATCTTGCCCAATTTGGAAAATCCCTTTTGGGCAATTCCTTTGGAGAGGTAGTACATTGGCCCTCCAAACACATTTCCTTCCTTGTCAATATCGCGGTATTTAACGCCAAGGGTACACTCTACAAACTTTGTGGACATACCGAGCAGGCCGGCAAGTATCATCCAGAATGTAGCTCCCGGGCCTCCGATGGAAATGGCCACGGCTACCATGGCTATATTGCCAAGTCCCACGGTGCCGGAAACGGCCGTGGCCAATGCCTGAAAGTGGTTGACTTCCCCCAGGTGTCCCTCATCTTTTATGGTATCCACCAAATCACCGTCAACCTCATAAACCTGTGGTTTTGACTTAGGTGGGTTTTTTTCGAGTTCGTCATATTTTCCCCTTACCACTTGTATGGCGGTAGGGAAATGACGGACGTTGACGAACCCAAAATAAATGGTGAAGAACAGCGCACCCCCAATTAGGATGATAAGGATCAAAGGAATTCCTTGACCGAACATCGGAATTTCCGCCAAAATCAAATTCTCCCACCAAACAGCAAATGGCATAAAGGCGTCATTGATTTTTTCATCCAGTCCTTGGTTGGATGTTGTTCCTGTATGTAACAGTGAGAAAATAGCTAAAGTGTTGTCGTAAAGTAGATTGACCATAATCGAAAGTTTGCCTGAATTTCGATTTTAGGTTTAATTATGAAGGGCTTTGTCGGAATGGATTTGGAAATGTCAGTAACACAAAGACAGACAAAATAAGTGTAACCTGTTAATAATCAATGTGTATGTTGTCTTTTGGGATGCGAAGTCTAATCTTTCGCTCCCTGTTTTCCGACATCTCGAACAACGTGGTTTTTAGGGGCTCGTAGTGCTTGTCCTTGGTCCAGTTCTTTTTGCCGAAAAGGCCATTGAGGATGGCTTCCAACAATCTTTTTAACTCGTTATGGTCATTAATGTCATACTCTTTTGAGACATCAAAATTCTTTGGTTTTATTTCCAGCCAACCATCGGTCATATCCTGTTTACGCTGGGCAAATTCTTTGAAAAGACGATAAAGGGCAGGTGTAAGCTGCACAATACGGTCTTTATCACCGGGAAATCCGATCAAGGAAATGGTATTCGCCCTTGTGTTCGATTTTGGGGTCTTTTTGATGAACCTTATTTTTAATTGATATGGTTCTGGTATCAAAGTTTCGGTGAGTTCTTTGACCCAGCTTAGCGCGAGGGCAAAAAACAACATGATCAATGATGTTTTAAATATGGCCGAGAATAACAATAAATTGATATTGTTGTCCATCAACTTATAGATCTGTGCCAAAAATGTGACCAATATGGTGATCAATGCCAGCCAGCCCAATAACAACAGTCTTCTTTTGATAAATGATTCCCAAAGCACAAATCCCAAGAAAATCAATGTCAAAAGTGCATAAACCACATCAAGTTCATTGATGATATGGGCTTCGCGTACCAAGAACATTTTAAATAATGTGGGGAAAAGTGCAAATGCAAAAGGGATTCCGATAATGTAAGGCCAAAACTTAGACTTGATAAGGGCAGCAAAAGGTTTCGGCAAATATTTGAACCATGGCAGCGCCAATAAGATAAATAGACTGTTGGTCAACGAAAGGATGCTTGTGAGTCCGTCCTTGTAGTTTGAATAAATCGGGGTGTTGTTGAACACAATTTCAGTTAGACCCGAAAATGCCCAGCAAAGCACGGAGAGCGCGAGCCAGACCGGACCGTAATCGTGTTGCTTTTTCCCGATATGGTACCAAATCGACATTAAGGAAAGAAAAGCAAATAAACAAACAGAAAGTTGCCACCAGCCATAAAACATGGAGATTTCATTTGAAACTTGGGTATCCATGCGAACGTTACTTTGAGAAAGGTTTATACAACTTCAACTATTTAGGAATAAACTGGAAAATAGTTAAAAAAGTAGAAAGTAAAAAAGTGATGCCCTTTCAATGTGAGGGTAAGGTGATTAAAAACAAAAAAACCGCAATTTCTTGCGGTTTTCTTTTGTGCCCACGACTGGAGTCGAACCAGCACGTCCTTACGAACACTACCCCCTCAAGGTAGCGTGTCTACCAATTCCACCACGTGGGCCTACGGAATTTTAGGTGTGCAAATATAATTTTTTTGTGTAAAAGGAGGGGGATTTATCGGCTTTTTATGCGGGTTGTTTTTTGGGTGGCATAAGCATTATCACTTTGCACAAAGTTTACAAAATCATAATATCCGTCCACTCTTATTTTTCTGAAATTTGCTTCTGATGAGAAACCCCCATACAATCAAAGTGCAGCAAGAACTTGCCGTTCGGGTACAAGGCTCCGATAGGGAAGCGTTCAATGCATTGTTTTCCATGTTATGGGAGCCCATGTACACCTATGCCTCTTCCATGATTATGAACGATTCCATCGCCAAAGATTTGGTGCAGGAAATATGGATAGATTATTGGCAGCGCAGGGAAAGCGTTGAGGTGGAAAACATCAAATCCTATTTGTACAAGGCTATTCGCTACAAATGTTATAATTCGCTAAGGGATACCAAGTTCAATAAAACTCAGATTGAGGCGGCAGAATCCATTTATGTGGCTTCCGAGATAGAACAGGAAGAAGATGTGCTGGAGCTTTCCAAGCGTATAGACATCAGCATGGCGAACCTTCCGCAACGGTGTCAGGAAGTTTTTAGGTTGAGCCGAATCCACAACATCAGCAATAAAGAGATTGCCAAACAGCTCAATATCTCCCATCGGTCGGTCGAAAACCAGATTTCTTTTGCGCTCAGGAGACTTCGAAAAGACCTTTCCATTGTTAAGTCAATGTTCCTATAAAGACCTTCTTTTTTAGCTAAAGGTTAAGCACCTTCCGTAAAGTTTAAGTAATCATTAAACCCCATTTTTTGAATGTGCGTCCCTGTGCGTTTCTGGTACTTGTTGTTGAAACGAGCACACAATGACTGAAAATGAGATTAAGGTCTTGATGAAGAAATACCTCAATGGTACCATTACCAAAGAGGAAGAAGCACTCTTGGAAGCGTTCGATCATAAACTGCTTTCAGAGAACCATCAAAACGTATTTAAAAATACCAGACATAAAGCCACTATTGGTCAAAAATTGGCCAAGGGCATCAATACTTCCAAAACAAGGGGGCCTTTTATGCAATGGAGCCGAATTGCGGCATCACTTATTTTGTTGATGGGCCTTTCGTACTTTGTGTACAACTATGCGGGTCAAGAAGAAGCGATCGAGCCCAATGTTATGCTGACCAAAACCACGGAGTGGGGGCAAAAATTGAACCTGGTGTTGGCCGACGGTACCGAGGTCTATCTCAACTCGGGCAGTACCATAAAATTTCCAAAACGATTTGAAGGGGATACCCGGTCGGTAGAGCTGGATGGCGAAGCATTTTTTGATGTCGCGGAAAATCCAAACAAACCATTTATCATAAGATCGGGAGAGGTCGAGACCACAGTATTGGGAACATCTTTCAATGTAAATACCTACGAGGAAAGCGAGCAAGTGGCCGTTACCGTGGCAACTGGAAAGGTAAAAGTGGTCTCTGGAGAAAGCGAAGTGCTTTTGCTGCCGAACGAACAAGGCGTGTTCGATAAAAAGTCAAAATCCATATCAAAGAAAAAAATAGATATCGCCGCATTTCTGCACTGGAAGGATGGCATCATTCATTTTGAAGATGCAGAACTGTCCGAAGTGCTCGAGACCCTGGAGCGTTGGTACGGGGTGAGCTTTGTGGTAGATAATGAAAATATAGGTGATTGTCATCTTACCGCATCCTATAACAACGAAAGGTTGAGTGCGGTACTGGAGAGTATAATTTACGCGAAAAAGGGATTGCAATACCAGTTCCTGAACAACAAAAAAATCGAATTAAAGGGAAAATGTACAGACTAAAACCAACTTAAATCAAAAAACAAACTATGACGTAAAACAAACTATGTAAAAAAAGAGACAGCCCATAACACTTTGGCGAGCGGAAATAGGCTGTCGATAGTTCAATAATTACAAATTACTTATAACCATTTAAACATTATGTGAAATTATGAATTCACTAACTATTAAACAATTAATCAAGTTGACATTCCATACATTTTGCTTTCTGATTGTTTTGGCCCTACTGAATCCGGTGCTTGCCGCCGATGCCAGAGGTCAGGACTTGGAAAGTTTTAAGGTGGACCTGTCCGTGGACGATGCCACCGTAGTAGATGTGCTGAGACAAATTGAAAACCAAACGGATTTCAAATTTGTGTATGACCGCAAAGTGGATAGGTTGCAGAATACCTACAACATTGCATACCAAAACGTTTCACTGAAATCTGTTTTGGAATTGATGGCCAAAGATGCCGACCTTACTTTTAGAAGAATAAATAACACCATTTCCATAGATGTAAAACCAAAGGCACCTAAAAGAGTGGTCGAGGTGGTTTTCCTGACGGTCACTGGGCAAATTACAGATGAAAATGGGGTTCCCTTGGCAGGAGCATCCGTTATGGAAAAAGGCAAGGGCAACGGTACCATTACCGATTTTGACGGAAACTATTCCATCGAGGTAGAGGACGATGCCGTGCTTCAGGTCTCTTATTTGGGATACAAGTCCCAAGAAGTTGCGGTAAACGGACAGAGTACCATTAACGTACAACTGCTTCAAGATGCCACCATGTTGGAAGATGTGGTGGTCGTTGGTTATGGTACCCAAAGAAAGACGGACGTTACCGGTTCCATCGCCTCAGTGGACAGTGAAGATTTCAACAAAGGAATCGTGATGAACCCAGGTCAGCTTTTGCAAGGAAAGGTTGCCGGTGTAAATATTTCCAACGTGAGCGGAGAACCGGGAGCAGAGCAAGATGTGATCATTAGGGGCGTGGGTAGTCTCCGTTCCGGAACAACCCCATTATATGTGATCGATGGTTTTGCCTTGGACAATACCAGCACTGGAGTTCCCACAAACCCGTTGAACTTTATCAACCCGCAGGACATTAAAAGTATAGATGTATTAAAAGATGCCTCCGCGGCAGCCATTTATGGTGCAAGGGCCGCCAATGGTGTAATCGTGATCACCACCAAAAGAGGCAAAGCGGGCAGAACACAAGTGGACTTGAACGTTTCCACAGGTTTTTCCACTTTGGCAAACCAAGTGGATGTGTTCTCTGCCGACCGTTTTAGGCAAGAAGTTGTTGCAGCAGGAGGAACATTGCAAGACGGGGGCGCCAATACCAATTGGCAAGATGCGCTCAGCAGAACAGGATTTACCAAGAATGTAAATTTGGCCATGAGCGGAGCGACCGAGCAGTTTTCGTACCGTGCCTCCTTGGGTGTGAATGATCAAGAAGGAATTTTGAGGGGCAACGACCTTAAACGTTACTCAGGTAGATTGAACCTGACCCAAAGGGCATTCAATGATCGATTGAAGATCGAGTTCAATATGACCGCGACCAGAACGGAGAACCTTCGTGCCGATTCAGACGCCATAGTTCGAGATATGCTTCAATTGAACCCGACCTTACCATTGTATACCAATGGCCAGCCAACATTGTTGGATAATATGTTGAACCCGCTGACCCGTGAGAAAATTTATAGCGATGACGCGTTGAACCACCGAATTTTAGCCAATTTGGCGCCCTCCGTGGAAATCGTGAAAGGGCTTACCTATAAGTTGAACTTAGGTGTGGATTACTCCTCTACGGAAAGAGATGTCCAATACAAGCCATTCTCATTGTTGGAAGACTTTGCCCGTGGTGAATTGAACAGTATTTATACGACCAACAAAAACAGTCTTATCGAAAATACGTTGACCTACAACTTAATGACCGAAAGGCACAATATTACATTTTTGGTCGGGCATACCTATCAAGAGACTTTTGTACATCAAAAGAGTTTTGAAATGGAAGGTTTTTCCGATAACGGAATCGATCCAAAATACCAAGATCAGATCAGTTCGGAAGATACACCAACTTATATGAACACCTACGCGACCAAAAATGAGCTGCAATCCTTTTTTGGAAGGGCCAATTATGTGTTCGATAACAGGTACATGCTAACGGCGACCATGAGGGCGGACGGTTCTTCCAAATTCGGGGGAAACAATAAATACGGGTATTTCCCTTCCGTGGCTGCCGGTTGGAACATTATGAACGAAGAATTCTTAAGTGACAATGCCACCATCAACAATTTGAAATTGAGAGCCAGTTGGGGTAGAACGGGTAATCAGGAGATTCCTTCAAAAATTACCAAAAGAAGCTTTACCGATAGCAGGGACGATAACGACTCCTATCCGATAAATGGTGACGAAAGCACTTTGGCGGATTACCCGTACGGAACCATTTTCACCCGTTTGGCCAACCCCGATATTCAATGGGAAGTGTCCCAACAGACCAACGTAGGTTTGGATTTTGGCCTGTTCAACAATCGCTTGTCGGGAACCTTGGATTACTTTAACAAAGTGTCCGAGAACATATTGTTGGAAGTTACCCCGGCGGACCCTGTTCAGCCTACCGACAAATACTGGACCAATATCCCCGATATGGAGATCAAGAACAGCGGTATCGAATTTGCCTTGGATTACCAAAGCGATTACAGCAAAGATTTCTCCTATAATATTGGCGGTAACTTGGCCTACACCAAAAACGAAGTTGCCAACTCGCCCTACGAAGTTTTGACCACTGGCGCGGCGCAAGGGGCCGGACAAACCGATGCCACCATAAACGGTAATATCAACGGAGAGCCCATCGGAGCATTCTACATACAGGAGTTCTTGGGAATCGGTGACGATGGTCTTAGCATACTATCGGATGAAAGAAGAGTAGTGGGCAGCGCATTACCAGATTTGATCTATGCCTTCTATCTGAACTTCAATTATAAGAATTTTGACCTTGGGTTGAATTTTAACGGAGTTTCTGGTAACAAGGTGTACAACCATACCGCCATGTCGTTGTTCAGTAAAGGACTTTTAAGTTCCAATTTCAATACAACATCCATTGCTACACAATTCCCGAACGAGGATATCACCAACTCCAATGCCGTATCAACCAGATACTTGGAAGATGGGGATTTCTTGAGGCTGAATAACGCTACTTTGGGTTATAACCTAAACCCATCATGGATGGGGCTCGATGGATTGGTCAATACGATTCGTTTGTCCATAACCGGACAAAACTTGTTCGTAATCACCGATTATAGTGGTTTCGACCCGGAGATCAACTCAAATTTGACCATTGACGGTATTCAGACCTTTGGGATCGATTACTTCAATTATCCCAAAACAAGATCACTTGTATTCGGATTAAACGTATCATTCTAATCAAAAAAAATCTAAAATGAAGAGTAAAATAATAATAGCATTATTTGGAATAGGCCTACTGACCAATATGAGCTGTACCGATTTGGAAGAAGAGGTCATTGATGAATCGCTGGAGGGTAGCGGACAGGCAGAAGCAATCAGTGGAGCCATCGCACCTGCTTATGGACAGATAGCATGGACCTGGCGGCACACTAATTATTATGGATTGCAGCTAATACCTGCCGATGAGGCCATTTTGCCCTATCGCGGAGGGGTGGACTGGTACGATAACGGAAAATTTTTGGCTGCACATTCACACGATATAGCTCCCAGCAACGATTTGGTGGGAAGCTCATGGAACGAAGTGACAAAAAACATTTCCAGGACAATAACGGCTATCGACGTTCTTAAACCACTTGCCGATGAGGGGAATGCAGAAGCAGAAGGCGCCTTATATGAAATGATCGCATTGAGGGCCTACTTGAACATGTTGACCTTGGATAGTTGGGGATTGGCCTTCAAAAAGGAAACTTCCGGTGAACTTTCCGAAGTGTTGAGAGGACAGGAAGCCATCGACTATATCGAGAGCGAACTGCTGTCCGTTGTAGATGTGATCAACACAAGCAGGGGACCGGGAAGAATTACCCAAGCCGCTGTATGGGGATTCTTGGCCAGGTTGAACCTGAATGCCACGGTATATCGTGATCCTTACGGAACTCCCGATTTTACAACCGAGGATATGAACAAGGTGATCGAGTACACCGATAACATCATCGATTCAGGGATGTTTTCGTTGTCCCCGGAATATTTTGAACTGTTCAATGACGAAAACCACGATAACCCAGAGTTGATTTTTGCACTGGACCAGCGTGGGGTAATGAACAACGAGCACAGCCGTTGGGCATATTGGTCATTGGCGGGGTCTTGGTACCCCAGACCAGAGCACCCCAGTGCGGACGGTACCGATGGTCCGGCCATTACACCGGATTTCTACCAAACATGGGTAGATGCCTATGGCGACGTAGATCCAGCCGAAGCCGATGCAAGGTTCTATCAGGAAAATCAAACCATACCGGCCGAACTTCAGGATTTGACAGGTGTTTCCCCAGAAAACGATGAAGAACATTACTACTGTATGTCCGCCGAGGATTTTGAAATCAATCGTGGCATCATCAGGGGCGTAATATGGGGCCCGCGTAAGGACGAAAATGGAGCTTTCTTCACCTGTGATGAAGGTTATCGTATTTACCCGGTCATCCAAAGAAAAGGTAACGGACCCGATAAGGATGTGGATTACGTAAACCATAATTTACAAGTGGACTTTACCAATCAGGGAAGATTGCACAAAAACGGTTATCGTGTCTCCAAATATCAATTTAGCCGGACATCGCCAAATGGAAACAATTTCAGTAGTGTGGATTTGGTATTGATGCGTTTGGCGGAAATCTATTTGATGCGTGCCGAGGCCAAATTGAGAACGGGCGACAATGCAGGTGCCCTTGCCGACGTAAACACGGTACGGACATCCAGAACGGCCCGTCCGGCACAAACTCCAGCGGCCTTACCGGCTATAGATTTGGAAATTTTGTTCCGTGAAAGAGGATTTGAACTTTACTGGGAAGGTTTCAGAAGAGGAGATCAGATCAGATTTGGTCACTACGAAGACACTTGGACCGAAAAAACGGACGACAACGTATTTCACAGATTGTTCCCGATTCCCCAAGACGCTATAGATGGAGCATCCAACGTAGCAGGGTATTTGGATCAGAATGAAGGCTATTAAATCAGGTGTATTTATTTAGCTGAGCGGCAAGTTGGTTTAACCACTTGCCGCTTACATTTTTATAAAATAGAGAAAAGCAAATGAAAATTTCTTATAAAACAATCGTTGTGCTCTTGTCCACCTTTGGGTTTATGGGCTGCAGCACAAAAAAGGAGGAAAAACCTTCAGAAATAAAAAAAACCGAGCCCTTGAGCATCATTTTTATGATCGGGGACGGAATGGGGGTGCCCCAAGTATCAACCGCCTACTATTTTGGCGACAGCCTCCCGAATTTCTCGCGGTTCAAGCATATTGGACTGCACAAAACCTCGGCTACGGATTATACCATCACCGATTCGGCTGCGGGGGCAACGGCCTTTTCCATAGGCGAAAAAACCTATAAAAGGGCCATAGGTGTCTCAACGGACTCCATTCCCAAAGAGACCATATTGGAAACCTTGCAGATGGAAGGATACCAAACAGGTCTTATTAGCCTTACAACGATTACGCATGCAACCCCGGCCAGTTTTTATGCCCATGTTACAGACCGTGACATGCATGAGGACATTGCCTTGGATCTATTGGAGACAAAGGTTGATTTCTTTGCAGGAGGGGGCAAAAAATATTTCAATCAAAGGGAAGACGGAAGAAACCTCTTTGAAGAATTGATTGCGGAAAACTATCATTTGGATACCTTGGGATTATCAAAACCCGAGATCGATAAAAGAAATGCCTATATATTGGCAGATGACGGAATTCCATCAAAAACCGAGGGAAGAGGTGAATATTTGTCCGAAGCCACCCAAATGGCCCTGGACTATTTTGATCAAAAGAAAGAACCGTTTTTTATGATGGTGGAAGGTTCCTACATCGATTGGGGAGGCCATGCGGAAAATGCCGAGATGATGATTTCCGAAGTTGCCGACTTTGACAAGACATTGGGTGTTGTCCTGGATTATGTAGAGGAGCATCCCAACACTTTATTGGTGGTTACGGCCGATCATGAAACAGGCGGGGTGAGCATTGGAAAAAATTATAAGGTGGACGAGAGTACGGGCGAAAAAAAGGAAGTGCCCGAAAAAGTAACCGTTTATTTCAATTCCGATCAGCATAGCGGGGAACTGATCCCTGTTTTTTCTGCGGGCAAGGGAGCCGAGAACTTTCAGGGGATTTACGAGAACAACGAAATTTATCACAAAATGATCAACGCCATAAATCAAGCAAAATGAAAAAAAGAACAATCTTTTTATTAGCGATGGGACTTATTTTCCTGATTACAGGGGAAATCTTCGCCCAAACCGTTTATAAAACCCACTCGCATAACGACTACGCTCAGGAAATACCGTTTTGGTACGCGTACAGCAATGGGGCATCGTCCATTGAGGCCGATGTATTTTTGAAAGATGGCTCCCTTTACGTAACCCACGCCGAGGAGGAAATAGTAGAAGGGCAGACCTTGGAGAAGCTGTATTTGGACAGACTCGCAGGTTTGCAGGATTTGGGCGAACTCCGAAAGCTGCAAATGCTTATCGACCTAAAGTCCGAGGCCTATGCCACATTGGACAAATTGGTAGAGGTATTGGAAGGATATCCTAACCTGATTCATGGAGATAAGGTCCAATTTGTGGTATCGGGCAATCGACCCAAACCAGAAGAGTACAAGAATTATCCGGATTTTATTTGGTTCGATCATCAAAATTTGGAGGAGCTGGACAAGATTGATCTGGATAAGGTCGCCCTGATCAGTTCAAACTATAAAAAATATACGGTATGGAACGGCTACGGAAGAATGACGGCTCCCGAGCTTGAAAAAGTAAAAGAGGTGATCGGTTTGGCAAAAGCCACGGGCAAACCATTCCGATTTTGGGCCACACCCGATACCAAGACCGCTTGGGCCAGATTGGCCAGATTGGGCGTGGATTACATAAATACGGACAAACCGGCGTTGGCAAGACAATATTTGGATGATCTGGATAAGAATACCTATACCTTGGAACAACCAATTAATGTGTATCGCCCTAAATATGAATATGATTCGGATGCCCAACCACAGAATATTATTTTAATGATCGGTGATGGGAACGGATTGGCACAGATTTCATCTGCCATGATCGCCAATAGGGGAGAACTTTCCATGACAGGGTTAAAAAATATTGGATTGGTAAAAACATCGTCCGATGATGATTTGGTTACGGATTCGGCTGCCGCGGGAACGGCAATGGGAACAGGGAAAAAAACCAATAATCGGGCCATAGGTACCGACCCCCAGATGCAAACGCTTACAAATCTGGTCGAGGTGGTAAGCAAAAAAGGGTATCTTACAGGAATAATCACTACCGATGCCATATACGGTGCCACACCCTCAGCTTTTTATGCGCACCGAGTGGAGCGCGACGATACCCCTGGATTGGTCCAGGACTTAAAAGAGAGTGAACTTGACTTTTTTATAGCGGGAGGAGAAAATCAAAAAAAATCCATCGAAGAAGTTTTTACGACCCGATCACTGGAAACTTTCAAGGAATTTGCAGGGCCGACCGGAATATATATTGGGGACATCAAGGCGCCCTCTATGTCAAACGGTAGGGGGAATGTACTGCCCATGGCCGTCGCAAAGTCATTGAAGGTGTTGGAGGCCAAGCAAGAACCATTTTTTATGATGGTGGAAGGAGCGCAAATCGACAATGGGGGACACTCCAACAGTACCAGTGACATTGTCCAAGAAATGCTGGACTTTGACCAAGCAGTTGCAGAGGCGTTGAAATTCGCCGATAAAAACAAAAACACCTTGGTGGTCATAACGGCCGATCACGAGACCTCGGGATTTGGAATAATGGGGGGCAGTACGCAAGATGGAAGCGTGCAAGGTGGATTTTTGACCGTGGACCATACGGGTATCATGGTGCCGCTTTTTGCATACGGTCCCAAAGCCCAGAATTTTAACGGAGTTTATGAAAATACAGATGTCTTCGGTAAAATTTTAGAGCTTCTTAAATAAAAATTGAAGATCAATGGTATTCGGTAATACGCCAAATGCCATTGGTTTTTCTCCCGATGGCCATATTCGGCAAAGCATCTTGGCCCATTCTCAAAATAGATTATCCAGTTATATGGGGAGCAGGATAAGATTCTGTAATTTTGAGGTAAATTTCTTTCAAGGGAAAAACTATGGACAAGGACTTGGGTCGTTTACTTTACAATTACTTATTGGAAGCAGGTATGGCAGAAGGCTTGGCGGCATACATCAATCTTTTTGTGTTGATGATTGTTGTTCTGGTGCTTGTTTTTTTATTGGACCTGCTCATTTGGAAGGTCTTGCGCGCACTCTCCGTAAGGCTGGCCAGAAAGTCCATCAACAACTTTGACAATTTTTTGGTGGCCCATAGAGTGCCCCGTTACGTGGCACATATTGTTCCGTTGACTATTTTATTGGAGTTTGTTCCCGTAGCCTTTTCCGATTTTGATTATGCCGAGATCATAGCGCTTAAAACCATCAAGATTCTTTTTGTTCTCTTGGTATTGGTCATATTCCGAAAGTTTTTTAAGAGCGTGAACGGATACTTGCGAACACGCCCTAAGTTTAGGGACAAGCCCATAAACAGTTACGTTCAGGTATTTATGATCTTTGCCTGGGTAGTGGGGCTCCTCACTATTTTTGCGATAGTGACCGGAACCACGGTTTGGAAGTTTTTTACGGCTTTGGGTGCCGTATCCGCCATAATTTTATTGATCTTTAAAGATTCCATTCTCGGACTTGTCGCCAGTATTCAAGTTACCATTAACGATATGGTACGCATTGGCGATTGGATCACTTTTGAAAAATACGGTGCCGATGGCGATGTGGTAGAAATAAGTTTGGCTACCGTAAAGGTCCAGAATTTTGATATGACCATTACCACCATTCCGACCTATGCACTTATTTCCGATTCCTTCAAAAACTGGAGGGGCATGCAGGTTTCAGGTGGACGGAGGATAAAGCGTTCGTTGATCATTCGGCAAAAAAGCATTCGTTTTCTGAAAGATGAGGAAATCGAGGCCCTTAAAAAGATTCAGCTGATAGAGGGCTACATTACTACAAGGAACGATCAGATCAGATCATATAATGAAGAGAACAAGATCAATAAAGAACTATTGGTCAATGGTAGAAACCTTACCAATTTTGGTGTTTTTCGTAAATATGTGACCAATTATTTGGAAGGCCATTCGGCCATAAACAAAAAAATGACCTTGATGGTAAGACAATTGCAGCCTACCGCACAAGGCATTCCGTTGGAAATCTATGCCTTTAGTTCGGATAAACGTTGGGAGAACTATGAATATGTTATGGCGGATATTTTTGACCATCTTTTGGCCGCATTGCCTTATTTCTCCTTGGAGCTTTTTGAGCTACCGGTTTCGAAGGAATTTGTACCGGACCAAGAGAACGATGCCAAGTCTTGATTTTGAATATATGGTCCCCGATGCTGGAATTTTTATGTTGGGCTTGACTTAGGATTTATCACCCACCAATAGTGGACCTGATGAGGTTCCGATTCGGGAAACGCCGAGCTCAATATATTTTAGTGCCTGCTCTTTCGTTTTGATGCCTCCGGAAGCTTTGATTTTTGCATGATCCCCCACTGCTTTTTTCATTAGTTCGACATCTTCGAAAGTGGCGCCTCCTGTTCCAAAACCGGTTGAGGTTTTTACAAAGTCCGCATTGGCATCAACAGTCAGGGCACAAGCAATGTTCTTTTCTTCATTGGTGAGGAAGCATGTTTCTATAATGACTTTCAGCAGATGGTCGCCAATGGCTTTTTTCACATCTTTGATTTCATCCCTAACAGCATCATGATCCTTCATTTTAAGCCATCCCACATTAATCACCATATCTATCTCGTCCGCGCCGTTTTCAATGCAGTCAGCAGCTTCTAGCACCTTGGTTTTGGTAGACATGGCTCCCAAAGGAAATGCGACTACGGATGCAATTTTAACATGGGTTCCCCTAAGTATACTTTTAGCAAGGCCTACATGGCACCCATGCACACAAACGGCATAAAATTCATGTTCAATGGCCTCCTGGCACAAGTTGGCGATGTCGGTATTGGTCGCAGTTGGTTTTAAACAGGTATGGTCGATGTATTTTTCTAGGGACATTTGGGGATTATGTATTGATTTATGCTAAAGATAGCCAACAGCTATGATTTATTGGAATGGTGCAGCTCAACTTTTTTTGAAATGTAAGGGGGATAAAAACAAAAAACCGATGAAAAATTCATCGGTTTTTTTAAAAAGTGACCTGAGATATTGAACTCCAATCTCAAATTTCCACCTTCATCATAGTACCAAAAGGATAATTGACTTTTGAATTTGATTTTTCTAACTAGATCATGGAAATATTCAGGGCTCCAAATACTTAAAATATTGTCATCTTTAATAAATCTGACAACATCTTCTTTAATGTTTTTAAATGATACTGCTTCAATTTGTTTTTGAAGCAGTTCAATTAGCTGTTCTGGAGAAATATTGTCCGCTTGCCAGTCGTTTGTGTCTTTTGCCCTTGCCAAAAAATGGCTCAGGTCCAAAGAAATTCCCTTCTTGATATACCATTCCAGATCATACCAGTCTCGCGCTTTTACCCTATTTTCCATTTTCTAAATAATAATGCGTGCACTTTACCAGCAAACAAGCATGGTCCTGTAAAGCACTTTACATAAAAAGAAAATGGCCTGAGAAATAGCTTTTCTTCTGTATAAAGTTCAGGGGGGGGCGTCGGTCCACTTCTATTTTTATTTTCAGGGTCCTGTTGGAACGTACCCCTGTTTGTTTAATAACATCTTCAAGTACGATTTCCTGCCATATGGTTTCAGCTTTCAAAAAAGCAGAGTCAATCGCTGATTCTTTGGTCTTATGCTTTTCCTTAATACTTACATTGAATCCCAACGATTTAAATTCATCCAGAATTGTTTTGAAATAAGGTTCGATGGAAAAATCGGGATCTGGTTGAAGTAAAGAGAGGTCTAGGTCTTCTGAATACCTGTCCAGCCCATAGAAAATTCTGAGAGCGGTTTCGCCGTAAAAGCCTGTTTTTTTTAGGTGCGTTTTCAATCCATGTTTCCATAATCTCCAGATTCAATGTATTCAATATTTCACTATCCATTCGAAGATCGTCCAATAGAAATTGTTGCGTTTGCTTGATGCTTCTGAGATTGACCCTAGGTGTCAACACGATTTTATCGCACAACGCCTTTTCAGGAGAAGCAATCAGAGCTGTTTGCTTGGGGGAGTATGCTATACTTTTTATTCCATGAGAATAATAGGGTAACTTTAGTTGATGGTAACTAAACCTTCCAACTGCGGTTTTATATGTTTTTGAAGTTTTTATTGTTGCCGAACTTATCTCATAAATTCTCTCCGGGATTAGGTTCCAGTAGAATAGTGCAGCTTCCAAT
This sequence comes from Flagellimonas oceani, assembly GCF_011068285.1. NCBI lineage: Bacteria > Pseudomonadati > Bacteroidota > Flavobacteriia > Flavobacteriales > Flavobacteriaceae > Flagellimonas > Flagellimonas oceani. The sequence continues at coordinate 448,825 of NZ_CP049616.1, forward strand.
GAAACATAACTGGGTCCCCTTAGGTGATTTGCTATTAGAAAAGGTTCCGGTGATGGTAGATCCATTTCTGGGCCTGTTATATATAGTCCCCTTCTAATGGGTATGAGCTCATTGTTTTTGATCAACTCACCGATTTTATCGTTGGGGCGATCGTAATCGCTAAGTAATTCCAAAATTAGATGTCTGGAAATGGGTCCTTCTGCAAAATCTTTTATCTTCGTTCGAAAATCCATATTGTAACTATATGACTATATAATCGGATATTTTCCGATTATGTATGCTTTTTGTAACAATTGTATGGGGGTGGTTACAAGTGAACATCAGTAAGGACGTATTTGATGTATTCGAAAATGAGTAAGCATTACAAATTGCAAAGAGGCTTAGTAAAGGAACAGCTAGTGGGATGGCTTTCTTCAAAGTTTAATAGTTTTATTAATTGAAACTTGAGTCTTCCTAATTATGGACGCAAGTTTTTAATGAATGGTTCCCATGAAATAGTGTAAAATCCGAGTCCTATTGATCAAGGGCCCGCTTAATTTTCAACCTGCCAATCGGTGGTTTGAAGATTATAATTCATTTAATTGGAAAACCCTTTGAACCTTTTCCGTATTACATTGAAAAAGGCGCAGTCTACCTGAAAACTACGCCTTTTCACTACTAAACCTAATTAAACTAACTCAAACAAAATTCTTACCCTAGTGTTCCCGTAAACTATTTGTGCAGGTTCTTACTTTTTAAATAGTCTATTAAGATTTGTGGCCTATCGGTCTGAATCATATCGATATGGTTTTCAATAAACCAATCGTAGGTTGATGGTTCTAAACAGCTCTTTAATAGCACGTGGCCAATTGATTTTAGAACTCCTATTTTAGGTCTTTCAGAAGAAATAAATTAACTTTGCATTAACATTTGATTAAAGGGTTTGAAAATAAACTGGTTGTTTGGTGGTACTCGTAAAATAGAGCATGATAATCTACGGGTCAATATGGAATATGGCTTAGAGCTAAAAGTTCGACTCGTTCTCATAAGGGAAGCAGAACATCTTTTGGAACATTTAGATCTTATCGTATTAAATGTAGAACCTACCACAGGTAATGTTCAAATCGACCCTAGTATTCCTGAACCCTTGTTCTCTGTATTATCTCAAAATCTTCACTTGTTGACCATGTCTATTGCTAAGGTCAAAACGCGATAGTTTCGTCTCAACTTGGAATGTTGTAAGTTGAAACCCAGCACCTAATTGATTTTATTTTTTGAAATCAAATCAAACTTGAACATTGTCATTTAAATGATAGAAAGGGCATATTGAATTCAATTAACCTTAATTTAATTTTGGAACCGTGTCGAAGGGCTAATTTAAGGCCGTGAAAAGGGATGTACATTTCAAAAAAGTATATAATGACCGTGACTTGGATTGGCTTACATTCAATGCGCGTGTTTTGCAGGAAGCTGCAGACCCAACCAATCCATTGTACGAGCGATTGAAGTTTTTGGCCATATTTTCGTCCAACCTCGATGAGTTTTTCAGGGTGAGGGTTTCCAAGTTGCGGCAGCTCAAAAAAGTGGACAAGGCCATTCGTCGGCCTTTGGCCCTCAAGCCCAATAAAAACTTAAAATCCATTTTAGCGGAGGTGGACCGGCAGCAGGAACTTTTTGGTCAAATATTTAGGAAACAGCTTTTACCGGAACTATCCAAGAAGGGTATTTATCTGTTGGAACTCGATGCCTTTGATAAGGAGCACAGGAACTATCTCGAACGGTTTTTTGTCGACCATATCCAATCCCATTTGCAGTTGGTCACCTCTTTGAAAGCATCAGGAGGAATCAAAGACGGATATATCTATATCTGTGTGGAATTCAAAGAATCGGAGGAGTTGGTGTTTCTCTCTGTTTCAGTACCTGAAATCGGACGGTTTATAGAAGTGCCACATCCCAGTGAGGGGCATCACCTTGTTTTCCTTGAGGATATCATCAAGTTGAACGTGCCGCTCCTTTTTCCGGGAGAATCCATCGCTTCCCTGTTTACCGTCAAAGTCTCCCGTGATGCGGAACTGTATCTCGAGGACGATTACCAGGGCGCTTGGATCACACAGATCTATCAGGCATTGGAGCAGCGTCAGGAAGGCCAGCCCACCCGTCTCTTGTATGAGGGAGGAATGCCCAATCGTGTTCGTAAATCGGTAGCAAAGCAATTGGGACTTGGAAAGGCCGATATGGTCAAGGGAGGAAGCCATCATAACTTTAGTGATTTTATGGAGTTTCCTGACCCGATCAGGGACCCATCATTCCTTTATTCTCCAATGCCTCCTTTGGAACACAAGGATTTTAAGGCTAATCCCAACTTTTTTAAGTTGATTCGGGAAAAGGATCGGGTGCTTCATTTTCCGTATCAAAAGTTTGGTTACATCGAGGACTTTATACAACAGGCAGCTATGGATCCCAAAGTGTCAACTATACGTATCTCGCTATACCGTATCGCCAAGGATTCCGCATTGACCCAAGCATTGTTGAAGGCCATAGATCAAGGGAAGGATGTAAGCGTATTTGTGGAGACCAAAGCACGTTTTGATGAGCGCAACAATTTGGATTGGGGCAAGATCTTCGAGGAAAGGGGAGGTACCGTGCATTATAGTTTTCCCAATGTAAAGGTGCATTCGAAAATACTGCTGATCGGACGTTTGGAACACGGTACAATCCGAAATTATGCATATATCGGAACGGGCAATTTTAACGCAAAAACGGCGAAGATCTATTGCGATCATGGTATTTTTACTGCTGATGTGTCCATTACCAAGGACTTGGAGCAAGTGTTTTTGGTATTGCAACGCAAGGTTCTGGTACCTAGGTTGAACAACTTGCTGGTATCCCCGTACAATAGTAGACTTGGCTTTGAACATCTGATCCAATATGAAATCGAACAGGCACAATTGGGACAGGAAGCCACCATCACCATTAAAATGAACAGTTTAGAGGATAAGGGCATGATTGATTGGTTGTACAGGGCCAGTCAAGCAGGGGTAAAGATCAAACTCCTGGTTCGGGGCTTTTGTTGCTTGGTGCCTGGGGTGAAAGGATTGAGTGAACGTATTGAGGTCATCAGTATAGTCGATCGGTTTCTGGAACATGGTCGCATCTACCTTTTTGAGCACGGGGGAGACCAAAAGATGTATCTTGGAAGTGCCGATTGGATGAAAAGGAACCTTGACCATAGGATTGAAGTGCTTGCCCCGGTTTTTGACAAGGAGGTGTTCGAAGAGTTAAAGGAAATCTTGATGTTACAGATGTCCGACAATGTCAAGGCCAGAAAAAGGAAACAGAATGCTGAAAATTTATATGTGAAGCAACGAAAGGATGAAAAAGGTATTCGATCCCAATATGAAATATATCAATATTTAAAAAAGCAGAAGTAGACTTCTAAAACAAGCGATTTTTCTAACTCAAAGAAGATACCGATCAGGATGAAGTTTCCCTTTTTTTGGGGTTGTGAACCAAACATTTGGCCAATTGGAATCAATCCATCAATCTCAGGGTCAATTTTACAGTTTCCATGAGTTCTTTCTTGTTCCTGTTGATTTTGGAAACGACCAGCATACCGTTGTATAAGGTAAATAGGAGTGATGCCAGTGATTTCAAATCATTGCCTTCTTTTAGCTGACCATTTTCTTGCCCCTTTTTGAGGTATTCATAAAAAAGTTGTTCAAAAGCACTCCTGTTAGTCGATAGAATTTCCAGACAGCTTTCATTGTTGGGAACAAGTTCTGTGGTATTGTTTACCGCAAAACAACCTTTCCTATCTGGGTCAAGCAAGGCCTCTTCAATGGCTTTATTGAAGAGGGCATAAAAGCCATCCCTGACATTGGAGTGACTGTTTAAGAGTTGAGAAATTCCTTCAATGCTTTGTTTGCGGTACAGCGCAAAGGATTTTTTGAAAAGTTGCTCTTTATCTCCAAAAGTGTCATATAGACTTGCCCTGTTAATGCCCAAATGCGATACGAGATCCTGTATGGACGTGGCAGCATAGCCCTGCTTCCAAAACAAATGCATTGCCTTGGTCAAGACCTCCTCTTCATCAAATAACTTTACTCTTGGCATAACAAAAAATGTGGAAGCGCAAATCTGCACTTCCACAAAACTAAATTCTTGGAACAATCATTCCAAATATAAACACAAAAATTAAACGGCGAATATGGGGTTGACGTTTAGTCCACCATCCACGTTGTATTCGGCACCGGTGATAAAAGATGCCTTGTCTGAGGCCAAAAAAGCCGCTACTTCAGCGATTTCCTCGGGTCTTCCGTATCTCTTTAATGGGATTCGGTCTTGCATCATGTCCCCCATACCTTTCAATTGTTCCTCGGACATGCCCGTTTTACTAAAAATAGGCGTGGCGATTGGTCCAGGGTTTAGCGCATTGATTCTGATTTTTCTTGGGGACAATTCCGTTGCCGCGGCACGGGTGTAGGCGTTCAACGCTGCTTTGGAAGCACCGTAAACCGCCGTGTTGGGCATCCCGGTATATGCATTTATCGATGATAGGTTGACAATATTGCCTCCATCCTTGAGAATGGGGAGGAACTTTTCAATGGTGAACACCGCTCCTTTAAAATTGATGTCCAATAGATTGTCAAATCCGTCTTCGGTGCTCTGCCCTACGGGCATAGGAATAAAAACACCTGCATTGACAAACAGAATGTCTATTTTTCCAAATTCCTCGGCAATCAGCCCTACTGCCTCATCAATGGCAGATAGATTCAAAACATCTGCTATAATACCTTTGATGCCCAGTTCGGCTGCTGCCAATTCCACTTTTTCCTTTGAGCGGCCCGTGATAATGACTGTAGCCCCTTCTTCCTTGAACTTTTTAGCTGTAGCATAACCGATACCACTGTTTCCTCCAGTGATTACTGCTATTCTACCTTTTAATGTACTCATCTTTAGTTGTTTTATAAGATTAATAATATTGGAATGAACGTTCTAAATACAAACCTACAAATAATAGAACGAACATTCCAAATAAAAATGAATTTATAATGAATTATTAATAATAGACATTAAGGTTGGTACCTCTGTTTGTATCCCAGTTCTTGAAGTGAGCTGTTTTTGTTTGAAAAACGTTTTCTTAACAAAGCAGGCCTTATATGAAGTTTCATTTTGTAGGATTCAGTTGCGGTATTAGGAGGTTTTTTATACGGTGCAGTCGATCATATGACCCATTTAAAACCCTTTACTTATCGTATGGGATGATAGAACCATCGAGCCCAACAAAGAAAGTTACATGAACCATTATAAGCTGATATTTACTGCTGAAGTAGTTATTTAATGGGAGCCTATCCGCTTGATTAGAAATTGGACATAATCTTTTTACTTGGCCATTTGGTGTTCAGGGCAGTCCACCCGGATTTCAGTCTCGGCAAGTGGTGTTTTTAGCAAATTGCAATAATGAATGCCATTTTCAGCTTTATAAAAGGAACAGGTAAAACACATTCGTTGAATGGTAATGATTCCCGATTTATTGAGATCATGAATCAATTTCAACAATCCGTTGAGCATGGCCTTTTTTTGTGCTTCGGTCAATTTTTCAATGGGTTGTTGCATTGAGGAAGCGAAGAACGATGCTTTTTTAGCTATATTTTTTCCTTCGCTGGTAAGGGAAAGCGAATAGCTTCTGGTGTCCGTAGGGTCTGTTTCTTTGGAGACCAAGGCCTTGTTGAGCAATACCCTGACGCTATCACTGATCGTAGCCTTGGTCATATTGAACTCGTCGGCCAAATACCCCACCTTACATTTCTCCAATGAATGGAAGTGGATGAAGATCAAAATTTGGATTTGAATGGGGCTCAATGCATTTTCCTTGCTTTCGTTCCAAAGCAGTACTCGGAACGCTTCCGAGATCCGTTCCAGTGCCACTACGATTCGGCTTTCGATTTTTTGGTTTTGCTCGTTTAAATTGAATGTGGATTGTTTCATGGGGTTGTATTTTTGGCCACATAGACCCAGGCCTCTTGTCCGGATTCAAAGGTTTCGTATATTCTGCGGTAATCGCCCACTTCATACGCATCCGTTTCAACAAGTTCGGCCGTGGTGATCTCAAATAGGGTTCCTTCGATACAATCTGTTTCAGAATTTGACTTTACGGCAATCGGGTGATGTTCCAGTTGACTTTTGGCAACTACCGTAGCATCCGTGATTTTTATTTTTTCAATCTTGTATCCCCGCAAACTATCCCGCTTTCCTTTTAAGGTGCGTCCATAATTTTTAAGCTGAACCTTCTCGAGTTGCAATGTACCATAGGAGAAGAGTAAGTGTATTGGTTCCTTCATTGGCAATTTTCCATTTCGATGATAATATATCCCTGTTGCTTGATTTCCGCTTCCCATTCCGACCTCAAGGTTTCCATATGGCAGAAGCTGCATTCTTTTGATGTCAGGGGTTGTCCTTCCTGTCCCTTGGTTCTTAGATAAGCCCTGCCATAACCGTGGATCATAGCCTTATTTGTGACTTCTTCGGGGACTACAATGTCAAAGTGCATGGTGCTACCGTCTTTTTTAGTCACATAAGTGTCCCAAACTGCTACTTTCATTTTTTGTTCCATTGTGGAAAAATATAAGCCTCGTAAAGGTAGGAATCCTAACTTTACGGGGCAAATAAATTTAATTTACTTGATAGGGCAAGGACAAATCGCCACTTGCTACAGCATATACCTTGTAAACACCGAGCATGGGTTTGTCCCCACTATTCCGTCCATCGTCACTTCCTGTATGCACTTGCATATAGGCAGTTACCCCGTCATAGGAAAAATCGGTCCTGTTGTTGATCCGATAATCCGGAACAACCACTTTTATGGTATTTCCTTTGGTGATGACCTGAAATCCAGGGGAGTCCATATACATGGGCATTCCCGGATTCGTCGGTGGTAGGACCACACTCGTATCCTTTGGGTCAAACTGTTTTACGGCCAAACCGCCTTCCACCCGTTTATCCTCGGTCAAGACTACCCAATGCGGATGCCAAACAATTCCATCATTGGCAAAATTGTTGTCCGCGTTTTCATCCCAAAGCGGGGTGTCGTCAAAGTCGGGATGTGACGTCAGGGCAAGGGCGACTATACCTTCGGTATTGCCAAATCCCACATCCGTTGGTTTTAGGGAGGTAGGAAACACGTAGCCCAAAACAGGCGCTCCATTGAGTTGGCCAGCCGGTGTCGGGGTTGTCTTTCCCGCCGTTCCCTTTACGGTGATTTCCCATAGGGTTGCCCCAATCCCGGTCAAGTGCTTTACGCTTACCTTTTTGATTTGGAAATCTGAATTATGGTACTTGCCACATGGGTCGCAAGGATATCCTTGCACGGTATAAAACAAGAGTCCAAGAAGAAGAAATAATGGTTTCATTGATTTAAATGTTACTGGTTGAAAAATTAGGTTAGAAGCTTCCAGTTAGATTAGGATTCCTAACTTTTTGATTTAAATTTTTATCCCTTTACATCGGCCATGGACGCGCCAAAATTAATGTGCAGTACATTTCCATTGGGAGTCAGCAAAGCGGGAACCGATTTTACCCCTGCTTTTTCGGCTTCTGCAATTCGGTTTCGGTCTTCGCCAATGTGAACAAGTTCTACATTGTCCTTGCCCACTAGATTGATGATGTCGTGCTCTGCGCTCACACAAACTGGACATCCTGCGTGATAAAATACTGATTTAGTCATTTTGTTAGGTTTTAAATGATATTGGCACTATTGCCGATTCAAATATAGTAAGGAATCCTAACTAATAAAATTATTTTAAAGATTTATTTTGAAAATGGTGCTAGTTGTTTGGCTTTTCTTTTCAGTTTAGGGTGGCCTTCCTCACAAAGGGCAAGACCATAGGGGGGATAATTATGAATGTAGTTGATATATTCGACATTGAGGGTGTTATTATGGAAGGATTATAACCAACCTCGAGAAACGCCTGTTCATAGAGGATTTTTAGCAATTCAAAATTTAATGTTTACCGAAATATCCCATTTTTAGGACTTTCGGGAGGGTCATTTGTGGGTGGAATCGATTTGCCCGCCTTTCAACAAACGCTAATTTGAATTGAGAATTCTTTATGATTGTAAATTTAAGCCTCTAATTAGTTGGTGACGATATTAATAACACATGGAACTCTCACTGTAAGTTCGTTTCGGCTAACTAAATAATGACCTTTGACACTACGATAAGAAACTGAACCTTAAACTTTGGATTGGTTCCCAATATTTTCAGTTTTCTTTTTGCGCTTTATGGATTTATATAGGCCGAAACACGCAATTATTCCCCAGGCCAAGTTGATAAAAAGAACGGCCCAAGCCGCATAATAGGCAGCATTTGCCACAAAGAGGGCGCCGCCGGCAATGTTGTACCAATGATACACAGGTTGGTCGGCATTCCATTTCCCTTTGATCAAGTTGTAATATGAGAAAAGAAAACAAAAAGATCCAACCCACCCGAGTAATTCAAAGAAAAGGCTCATGAATCTTCATACTTAAAAAGGCTCAAACAATGATTAATATAGATTTCCTGCTGTTTTCTATGGTTGTCATCACCTGTTGGAAACATGCCCATGTAATAATAGGAACCATCAACCAGAGCAAATATTATTTCCGTCAATTCCTCAATATTGGTATTGGTTATAATGCCATGGTCATAAGCCATTTTTAATTCTTCATGAAGAACTTCGTGGAGCTGTAATAGGTATTGTTTAAAACTGTCGTTGAATGCCTTGTTTCTATATACCAGTGCATAACAACTATAGAAGACACCATCGTCAAAATATTGGTTCCATTTACGGGAAAATAAATTTCTGATGAGGTTTTCAAGATCTTCACGGGTCTTTAAAGTGGATAGATTTCCTTCAACCAACACATTCATATGTTGTTGCAGAATATACTCGTTCAAACCCAAGAGCAACTCATCTTTAGTGTTAAAGTAGTGCATCACCAATCCATTGCTGATACCCATGGATTCCGCGACTTTGGCTATTGAGGCATTCTCTAGACCAATATGCTTCGCCACTTCATAAAAGGCTTGGATAATCTCCAGTTTTCTTGTTGGCCCCAAGCTTTTTCTTCCCATCTTTCGCTGATTTATATAAATATATTGTTAAAAATCAAGACAACAATATTACTCTTTTTTTTGAAAATAGATTAACTGAACAGTCATTCAATTTATTTTACGATTCCATAACAATGACTTAAATATTCTTTAATTGAACAGTCGTTCAATTTATATTCCTTTGGCTTCTGTTAATACCAAGGAAAAAATGAATATAAGTAAGCTTAGTGTAATTATAGGAATACTGGTTATGGGCATGTCCAGAGCACAAGATGTTCAATCGGATTTGTCGGATAAGAAAGTGGTCTTCATCATTGTTGATGGTATTTCTGCAGATCAATTAAAGACAGCTAATACTCCCTATTTGGATCAAATTGGCAGGGTTGGTGCCTATACTGATGCTTATGTCGGTGGGGGAAAGGGGACTTACTCCGAAACCCCTACCATATCGGCCGTAGGGTACAATAGTTTGATCACCGGCACGTGGGCAAACAAGCATAACGTCTGGGGCAATGGCATTAAGAGTCCAAATTATAACTATCCAACCATTTTTAGATTGTATAAAGACCACAATCCAAATGGCACCATAGGTGTGTTTTCTTCGTGGCTTGACAATAGAACAAAATTATTGGGCGAGGGCATGGACGCTACTGGGCAAATACAGGTGGATCATCATTTTGATGGGTTGGAATACGATACCATCAACTTTCCCCACGATATCCGTCGAAATTTTATGAAGCTCATTGATTATACAGTGGCCGATCATGCTGCTGAGACCATACGGCGTGAAGGTCCTGATTTGTCCTGGGTCTATTTGGAATTCTCCGACGATATGGGCCATGGTTATGGAGATAGCGACCGTTTTACCGCTGCCGTTGAGTTTGAAGATTACTTGGTGGGAAAAATATGGAAGGCTGTTGAAGAGCGTCGAACCGAACATAAGGAGGAATGGTTGTTCGTGGTCACCACCGATCATGGTAGAACAGAAGAAGACGGTAAGCATCACGGCGGACAATCGGACCGTGAGCGAAGTACTTGGATAGTAACCAATTCGAAGGATACCAATGGTTACTTCAATTCGAAAACTCCCGGGGTGGTGGATATACTTCCAACCATTGTGGACTTTCTGAACATCGAAGTACCACAATCGGTACGCCGCGAGTGGGATGGAGTTTCCCTTATTCAACCCGTGGATGCTGTCGATTTGAGGGCAATCAAAAAGGGTAGCCACCTTGAGGTATCCTGGGAAGCTCTATCGGAGGGCAGTGGAAATCTCTACATGAGTTCCACCAATGCGTTTAAAAATGGAGGGCAGGATGATTATAAACTCATCGAAACAGTACAGCTCGAAAAGGGAAAATTGAAAATTCCATTGCGCAAACTATCCAAAGGGTTTTGCAAGCTCATATTGGAAACCAAAAACACCACATTGAATACGTGGTATGTAGAAGAATAAAAACCTTTTTAAAACCAATCAAAATTCATAAATGAAATGAAAAACACATTACTATTCGTATTCTTATTGACCGTTTTTACCTCAGGGTTCGCCCAGAAGGAGGTGTCCGGTACGGTCGGAGATGCTTCAGGTGTCCCTCTACCAGGGGTAACCGTTATGGTGCAGGGAACGGCCAACGGTACCACTACCGATTTTGACGGTAACTATTCCATAAGTGTGGCCGAAGGTCAAGTACTGGTATTTTCCTATATCGGTTTTACCAAAAAGGAGATTACAGTTGGAACATCAAACATTATGGATGTAACCTTGGAAGAAGATGTCCAAAGTTTAAATGAAGTTGTTGTCGTAGGTTTTGGTACACAAAAAAAGGTCAACCTTTCCGGAGCTGTCAACAATGTCTCGGTAGCGCAATTATCTACAAGGCCAATAAACAACGTGACCCAAGGGCTACAAGGAATTTCCCCTGGTCTTAATATCGATTTTTCCAGTGGGGCACCCGGTGCAAACCCAAAGATCAATATTAGGGGATTCACCTCCATCAATGGTGGTGACCCTTTGGTACTCATAGATAATATACCTTCTGATGTTTCATACCTCAATCAACTTGCTCCCGAGGATATCGAAAGTATTTCCGTGCTAAAAGATGCATCCTCTGCTGCCATTTATGGTGCAAGGGCAGCTTTTGGGGTTGTTTTGGTAACCACCAAGAGTGGTTCGGATGGCAAGATGCGAATCAATTATAATACCAATGTTACGGTGGGCACACCCACCGTGTTGCCCGAGAAAATTTCCGATCCCTACATTTATATGAGGCTTCAGGAAACAGCATCAAAAAATACACCATGGCACAACCAATATTTCACGACCGAACAATTGCAATGGGCCAGGGAACGTAGCGATGATCCTTTCGGTACTGTTGGTGTACGTGAAAGCACTACAAACCCCGGTTTATGGGAATACATGGGGAACAGGGATTGGACCGATTACTTTTTGTCGAGTTCCACCTATTCCCAAAACCATAGTTTGAGTGCTACGGGGGGAACGGAAAAAATAAATTATTTCATGTCCGGTTCCTACAATAAGGACAATGGTTCCTTGATCTTGGCGGAAGACTATTTCACCAGAACGGGAATGCGTTCCAAATTAAATGCCCAATTGACCGATTGGTTGTCCGTCGGTAACAACACCTCTTACATTACCGGTAAGCGAAAGAATCCATCTTATTTTGATATCGGCACCCTTTTCAATTTTAATAGCTATGCCTTCGCGGAGAATCCGGATGGAAGTTGGGCCAATACGCCCGTAGGTCGAATGGCCGCGCGGTTACAGGATGGTGGTGATGAAGAATATATAACCCATACCTTCCGTACCAATTTTACCGCCCAAGCGTGGTTGATCAAGGATATTCTTAAGGTGAACGCAGAGTATACTTACGAACAGGAAAACCAAAATTATGATGCTTTCTACTCCAAGTACCAGATAGGATTTGGCCCTGATGATGTCAGGGAAGAAGGCAACAATCAAGTTTGGAAGGATTTTGGTTCGGAGCAGTACAACGTATTGAATATTTATGCCACTTTCAATAAGAATTTTGGAGATGACCACCAATTGACATTGCTTGCAGGTTATAATCAAGAAGAATTCAGGGCTGAATACATCTCTTTGAACCGAACAGGTGTGATCTCATCTTCACTTCCAACATTGAACTTGGCAACGGGCCCCATACTTCTTGATGAGTCGGATTCCGCCATTTATAGCTGGGCACTCCGTGGTGCATTTTATAGGGCCAATTACATTTTCAAGGATCGTTACATATTAGAGCTTAATGGAAGGTATGATGGGTCCTCCCGTTTTCCAAAGGATAAACGCTTTGGCTTTTTCCCTTCCGTTTCCGGGGCCTGGAATGTATCCCGTGAACCTTTTATGGAAGCTTTGGAACCAACAGTGAGCCTCTTGAAGTTCAGGGCTTCCTATGGATCGCTGGGCAATCAGGACGTTAGTTCTTTTGGGTATATTCCTTCCATGAGTGCAGGGCAGGGAAATTATATAATTGGCGGGGAACTGCCCACCCAAGTCGGTGCCCCGGGACTGGTATCGTCCAATTACTCCTGGGAAACGGTGACTACTAAAAACTTTGGTGTGGATATAGGTCTTTTCAACAATAAATTCAATGCAACATTGGACGTTTATCGTAGGGATACCAAGGACATGTTGACTGTTGGAACTGATTTGCCCGGCGTGTTGGGAGCCTCGGAACCCAATGAAAATGCAGCAGACCTAAAAACAGAAGGTTGGGAACTTTCCCTTTCCTATAAGGACAGTTTTGGAAACCCCAATAATCCCTTTAATCTGAATGCGAGGCTTGTTCTAAGTGATAGCCGATCATACATCACCAGTTTTGAAAACCCTAACAACAGCCTTACCCAATACCGTGAAGGGATGGAGCTCGGTGAGATATGGGGATTGACTTCAGATGGACTATTTCAATCACAGGCAGAAATCGATGCTTTGGACGAGTCGGCCATTATTCCATGGGGAGCCTTGGAAATTGTTGAGGGTTGGCCTAAATACGTGGACCTGGACGGAAACCAAAAAATTGAGAAAGGTATGACTGCGGATGACCCTAAGGACTTAAGTGTTATAGGCAATATGTTGCCAAGGTATCGTTTCGGTATCAACCTCAACATGGATTGGAATAATTTTGACCTTGGTGTTTTTCTACAAGGTGTAGGAAAAAGAGATTTTTATCCAAAGGACTATATCTATTGGGGCTTTTATCAACAACCGTATGCAGGAGGCTATGCCCATTTGAAGGATTTTTACAGAGGCTCCGATGATCCCGCCGATTTAATGGCGCAACATTCACAGGCCTATATCGATGCAGGGTACGCCAGTGCCAATACCGATGCACGTTTTCCGGTGTTTCAATCATGGTTGGCCGACCGGAATCTGGGGGAGCGGATAGACCAAGCACAAGGATTGGCCATACCACAGACCGGGTATATGTTGAGTGCTGCCTATCTAAGGCTCAAGAATATTACTTTGGGGTACACCATACCTGCTTCCTATACCAAAAAAATGGGAATTACTTCACTGAGGATATACTTTTCCGGTGATAATATTTTTGAGTGGTCCGAAGTCTCGGATTACTTTGATCCCGAATCCATCTCCGATGTGGAGAACAGGATTAATCCAGCCCATAGTGCCGGACGTAACGAGACCAGTGGTTATCAATATCCCTATCAACGAAAGTACGCTTTCGGTATTAATGTTACATTTTAAAAATCATTCAAATGAAACTTACAAGAAAATATATAAAAAGGGTTTTAATGGGCGGTTTTGCCGGTTTACTGGTAATTTTGATGTCTGCCTGTAATGATGACTTTCTGGATCGCTTGCCAGAAACCGAGATCGGGGTCGACAACTTCTTCAATACAGAAGAGGACTTGTCCATCTATGTAAATGGATTGTATAATTTTCCCGGGCTAGGGATATACTACGATGATGCTACGGATAATGCAGGTACAACAGGTAATCGCGAAATAAAGACCATTATGACCACAGAAGCCAACTCCCAGACGATTACTTCAGGTTGGCACTGGGGCGCCTTAAGGAGCATCAACCTGTTTTTGGAAAATGCAGAAAAGGCCGATATCGGCGCGGATGTAAAGAATCACTACATAGGTGTCGCCCGTTTTTTCAGGGCACAGTTCTATATGGAAAAAGTAAAGCGATATTCCAACGTGCCATGGTATGACCAAGTTCTTGAAACAGACTCTGAAGATTTGTTCAAAACAAGCGACCCTAGAGAGACCGTTGTTGATCATATTTTTGAGGATTATCAATTTGCCATGGAACACGTTAGGGAAAGTGTGCCGACAGGAGCTGTTGATAAATGGACCGTAATGGCATATTATAGCCGTAATGCATTGTACGAAGGGACCTTCAGAAAATATCACAGCGAATTGGGACTGGAGGGAACAGCGAACGATTTCTTGGAACTGGCAGCAAAAGTATCCCAGGATATCGTAGACCAAGGCCCCTTCTCCATCTATAATACAGGAAATCCTGCCCAAGATTACATGGCCCTTTTTGGGAGTCAAGATCTAACCGCGAACCCAGAGGTGATTTTCACGAACATTTATGAAGCTGATGTTAAAAACACCGACGACCCCCAGTACTTGTTTGGTAGTTATGAAATGTCGATGAGCAGGGACCTATTGGAGACATATCTTATGGATGACGGTACGTATTTCAGCCAACAGGTGGGAATTGAGACCATGGAATTTGTGGAAGAGTTTCAGGATAGAGACCCAAGACTCTCCCAAACCTTTGCTTACCCGGGTTGGGAACTATACTATACAGCTACCTACAGTCCCGGAACCACTAATTATGTGCAGGAACTCAAGAAAAACTTCACAGGCTATCATCAAATCAAAGGTTTTGCCAACGACCCCTCCATAGACGTTCGGCGAGGTATTGATATCCCCGTCTTGCGCTACGCGGAGGTGTTATTGAACTTGGCAGAGGCGAGGGCAGAACTTGGCACTTTGAACCAAGGCGTGCTTGATGCTACGGTAAACCAGATTAGAAGCCGTGCAGGAATGCCCCCATTGAACATGGCCGTTTCATTGGACCCGGTGCAGGCCCAACGTTACCCACAAGTCACAGATCCCGTTTTGTTGGAAATACGAAGAGAGCGTAGGGTGGAGTTTGCCATGGAAGGAAGAAGGCTGGACGATTTGAATCGTTGGAATGCGGGCAAATTGATGGAAAGGGAGCCCGTGGGCATGTATTTTCCAGGATTGGGCAAGTATGACCTTACGGGAGATGGTGTAGCGGATATTCAGCTTTTAGGGATCGAGGACGCTATTCCCGAACCAAAAGAGCTCAATGAAAATGGTGTTGCACTAATTTATTATAGAACTGGCAGTGTGGGCAGTAATGCGGATGTTTACCTCACAGAGGGAACCAGTGGCAATGTTGTGGGAACACCAGAACGAGGAACATTCCAAGAACCCAAACATTATTACAGACCTATCCCAGCACCTGAAATGGCACTTAACCCAAATTTGGAGCAAGTGTTCGGTTGGGAATAATTCAGATGTTTAATTTTTTATTTAAAAAGGAGGGGTAAAAGCCTCCTTTTGACTTTTAACTATGGAAAAGAAAAAAAATCATAACAAACGGAGGACATTTGTTAAAGGAGCGGTTTTGGCAGTATGCTTCCGGGTTTGGTAAAGGCGCAAGCAAGTGATGGTGGTCGGCGTCCAAAAAAATTACTCAGAATTGCACACATTACGGATGTTCACCTGAGTTCGGATAACAATGCTCCCGCTCGATTTAATGCATGTATTGACAAAATCAAAGAAAGAAAAATCGATTTTTTCTTGAATGGAGGGGATAGTATTATGGCTGCCGATGGTAAGGACATTGACCGAGAGCAAGTAAGTGAAATGTGGGATTTATGGAAAACGTCCAGAAAACGCTTTTCCGAATATGAGATGTACAGTTGTTTGGGCAATCACGATATGTGGTGGGCGGCCCCGGATAAAGATGACCCCATGTATGGTAAAGGGTATGCCATGCAACAATTGGGAATGCCTTCGACTTTTTACAGCTTTGACAAAAATGATTGGCATTTTATCGTTTTGGATAGTAATGTGGATGGGGGTGGAGCATTGGGACTGAAACAAATGCAATGGCTTTCCGATGATTTGGCAAAACTCCCAAAGGGAACACCTGTTTTGATCATGTCCCATTATCCCATTTTATCGGCCTCAACCCATACCGTGGGTGGGAACCATAACGATGCTTTGCAAATCACAAAGATCCTTTACAAACATCCCGATAAAAGGATACATTGCATCGGGGGGCATGTACATTTATTTGATACCGTTGTCTATAACAATGTGCATTATTATTGTAATGGCGCAATGAGCGGGTATTGGTGGGGAAAAGGAGATGAGGATTCAGCCCAAAAGTATTGGTACCACGAGACTCCACCAGGCTATACCATCATTGAGCTTTTTGAAGATGGCTCCATGGAGAACCACTATCATCCACATCAATTTTAAGGATTTGATTTTAAAAAGAAAACAGATTCTCCCAGTTGTATGCCTTGTTTTTATTGGTATGCTAGGTTCATGTTTTGCACAAAGTGGGAAAGTGCAGATAAAGGTAATGGCATGGAACATTCTTCATGGAGGTAACGATATTGAGAATGGATTACAGCATGTCATAGACATTATAAGGGAGGTTGATCCGGATATTCTTTTAATGGTAGAGACCTATGGTTCCGGAAAACAAATCGCAGAGAACCTCGGATACAATTTTCACTTATGTGCTCCCGAGGGTACACCATTGGACGACAAGTCAACCAATCTATCCATTTTTTCTAAATATCCCTTGGGAGAGACGTTAACAACACTTTATGCTTTACTGACACTTACCTCTTTCCAAGTTCAGGATTCTCGCATAAGTCGGCCGAAACACTCTTGAAACCTTGAGCATATTTTAATGATTGTGCTTCACTGAACTTTTCAATAGTATATTTGGCCATGTTCCTGAAATCTGCCCTTGCCTTTGCACTAATGGTGTATTTATTTTCCGGCATTGTGCTCGTTTATTGCTTCTTCCCAAATGCTATCGGTGGTAGCATCGGTCGGACCACTCTCAATCCCTTCGATTAACGCTTTGTTCAAATCAACGATACGTTTTCTTCGCTCCTGGTCTTTTCGAATAATGTCCCTGATATATTCGCTGTCGTTCGTATTGAACCCCTGCTAGATCAAACTTTTGACAAAAGCATCTTGTTGTTCCGTGAAAGTGATGGATTTTCTAATTACCGCCATAATGAACCAATAATATTATTGATGATTCAATTTAGATAAATAATTTTGGATAGGGAACTATCGGGCAAAAAACGGTCAAAGAGAACCATTGAAAACGGATATTTTTGAACCACTTAAAAAATGGTTTCAGACTACGCCATGAAAGGGTTTGCAATACATATTGCTATGCTCACTTTAATCCAGCGAAGGTGGCATAGTATGCCCGGTGTTTCCAGTGAGCTGTTGAAAATTCATGCTGAAATGAAGCCTATCGTTAAGAACAAGCTTCGAAGTATCTGTTTTTGACAATTAAGACCCTCTGGTAGTACTGACAGTTAAAGAGCCGCTGTACGGACCTTTTTCACTCCGGCATTCCTGATTCACGGATTTTTGAAAGATACACTTTCCTTCCTAATTATTTAAATGCTATACGTCATAGATTTTACCATCGACATCCCTACAATTTTTCTTAAATGTAACTGCTACGCATGCAAGAAAGCTATTGTCTTTATTTCCTGGTACAATTAAAGTTAGCAGATGATATACGCATAGAAACCGTTGCCATTTTGGGTGCTACCTTTTAGTATTTGTTGGTTAAACTTAATGCCAGTATGTACCTTGTATGCATTGGCAGGTGAAATCTTTGTATGGCCCAAGTTCAAATTTAGGACCAAATATCATTCATTACCGTCAATACAAGAGGCTTCCCATCCGTTACCACAATCGTGTGTTCGTGCTGCGCCATGAATCCGCCTTTGTTTCCGACCATGGTCCAACCATTAGCCAATGTTTCAGCTTGGGTCGAGGAAGTTGCGATAAAGGTCTCAATGGCAACCACCGAGTTCTTTTTGAACCTGACTTTATTGAAACGGTCCTTGAAATTCGCTATTTCATTCGGTGCTTCGTGGAGACTTCTTCCAATACCATGCCCGGTTAGGTTTTTGATTACTTTGTACCCGTGCTTCCTTGCCTCCGTTTCAATTAAATGCCCGATACTGGAAATGCGGACACCGCCCCTAATGTTGTCGATTGCCTTGTGCAGAATCTGTTTCGAGGCGTCTACAAGGTTTTGATGGTGGTTGCTATCCTCGCCCAACACAAAGGACCCCCCGTTATCCGACCAATACCCTTCGAGTTCTGCCGATACATCAATGTTCACAAGGTCGCCCTCTTCCAACCGTCTGCTGGCTGAGGGAATGCCATGACAAAATTCACGGTTTACGCTTATACAAGTGTGACCTGGAAAACCATAGGTCAGAAACGGGGCGGATTTGGCACCGTAGTCCGATAGGATTCCAGCCCCGAAATCATCCAACTGTTTTGTGGTCATTCCAGGCTTGGCATAGTTCCGCATTTCCTTTAATGCGACAGCAACGGCCTCGCTCACTTTTTTCATTCCTATAAGTTCATCTTCCTTTGTTATTGACATTTTGTACTATTTAATTTTTTGCTTTTTCCATGGAAATGTGCCCAACCAGAGCACGGACCTCGGTATATATCTGGTAACTTTTCACATCGTAACTAATTGATCAAATTGAACGAAACCCCAAAATTAACGTAGAAATTTGGGTCAAATGAGGTTGTGCTTATTTCCTTGGTCTGTCCCCTTTCCCGTATCGTTCCGTTCAAAAAATAGTTCCAACCCGTACGCAGGGACAAAATGAGCCCTTCGTATATTTTATATTCATACATTAGACCCGATCTGATCTCATTGCGATTGAAGTTATAGAGAACATCCCCGTCCCCCAAGCCATCGGTGATGAAGTAAAAGGGCTCTCCCTCAAAGACCGTCCCGATGGACAGTCTTCCCCCGGTTAATAGGTTTCTTCTAAAATACAACTGTTTGGGCAATATCATATCTATGCGCCAAGGCGAGTCTTTAAACTGGTGCTCGTAGGAAAAGGCCGGTAAGATGGGGAATACGGCATTGGGGTTCGATTGCAGTACCAATCCGATGGTGGTCGTCGTTTGGGTGTTTCTCTTTAAGACGAAAGAGGCAACATAGGCTGCGTTCAATACACCGAACTTCTTATCTGAGGCATCCCCAAATACACTTAGGTTGGAAACTAGGGTTTTTCCAAATAGCCTATCGTATCGGGTATAGTTCACCGAGCCGAAGAAATAATGGAAGCTTTGGCTCTCCGCGACCCCAATGATGGGGGAGGCACCACTTGGAACATTGGCCTGGCCAAAATTAATGTCCCTGTAACCATAACGTAGGGAAGCACTCAAAATCCGAGTGTCCTTTTGGACAATCGGGAGGTTCATGGCCGCACGGACCCTTGTCTCACTTTCAATGGTACCTGTCTGATAAGGTGTGCCAAACAGCTCCGATTCGTAATCCGAGCTACCCAATTGTTCAAAATGGACGTCAATAAAACGGGTATTAGGGAACTGGTCCGTCACCTTTTTTACCAAGATCATACTTTTGGATGGAATCGAATCCGTTTCCTGGGCAAGCACGGAAACTGAAATTGTCATCAAGACAGCTATCACTAGGCATTTTTTCATGTAGTAATGGGCGGATTTAGACAAACCCTTTTTGCATATCATTGGGATTTGGGCCAAGGATCAATATTTTTTATACAACACCTATCTTTTTACACTGAATTGAGCTAAACCAAAAACAATCCTCTTTCAAATGATTTCACTAAAAACCCAGTTTTTTGGACGTGTTTTTTTGGTGCTGGGCGTCCTCCTAGGTCCACCTTGGCACTTTTTCGCTCGAATCACATGTCCAACCACTTTTTAAAGGCGGAACAGCGCTCCCTTGAAACAATTATTTTTTCCTCCTGTACGGGTTTGAGCTTCAATAATAAACGACTGTTGAAATAATGATGGATCTCAATAACGGACTTCAAGGCAATCATGTATTTTCTGTTGATCCTGAAAAAATCGATCGGGTTCAACATATCCTCCAATTGGTCAAGGGAATATTCCAAAGGATAACTTTTCCCATCGCCAGTTATAATACATATCGTTCCGCCCTCTGATCTAAAGAAATAAATGTCATCTACATTAAGGGAACTATAATGGTTGCCCACCTTGACCATAAACCGACGCTTGTACTCCTTGTTGAACATTTTCTTAAAACCCTGGACCCTGACATCCTCAGTCTCCCTGATGACATGGAACTGGTTCCGGAACTTTTCGAGGGAACGTTCCAGTTCCTTTTTATCAATGGGTTTGAGCAGGTAGTCCAACCCGTTGTATTTAAAACCCCGGATGGCGTATTCGTTATAGGCCGTGGTGAAGATAATGGGGGGATGTTCGTTGATAGCGTCCAGAATATCAAACCCATAACCGTCATGCAACTGGATATCCAAGAAAATAAGGTCTGGCGGCGGATTTTCCTTGAACCACTTGATAGCTCCTTCAACCGAAAAAATAGTGGCCGCTACCTTGATGTACGGAGCAATATCATTGACCAATTGTACCAAACGTTTGGAGGCAATATGTTCATCTTCTATGATTATGGCTTCTATCATGTTAGGAGATGTAATGGGGATTTTTGTTCAACATTTTTCTTCAATAGGGGCAGGGAAACGGTAAAGTGTCCATTTCTTTGCTCAATCAAGACGGGAGATGTTGTGTAAAAGGAAAATCGATTTTTAATATTCTCCAGTCCCAACTGGGTTGAGCTATGGGCATCATTTCTTTTTCTCAACGTATTGGATATCCTAAGGTATCGGTGATCATTTGAAATAATGACCTCCATAGGATGCTTATCCGAAAAGGAATTATGCTTCAGGGCATTCTCCATCAACATCTGAAGGGTCAGTGTGGGAATTACATAGGTATTCGGCGCCAAATTTATCTCCATGCGTATACTCAGCGAGGTTTGATGGCGTACGTCCATCATAAAAATAAAGGAGTCCAAAAAGGAGAGCTCTTTGTCCAGACTGGTCAGGTCTGAATCCTGGTTGTCCAGGATATACCGATAGCAAGAAGCCAATCTTGCCGTAAAATCAGAGGCCAGGTCCCTATCTTCGTACATGAGCGAGGTCAGGGTGTGCAGGCTGTTGAACAAAAAATGGGGGCTGATCTGATTCTTCAATATTTTATAATTGGTGGCCAGGACCTCCTTTTCAAGTTTGAGCATCCTTGTGTGCAATCTGTTCTTTACCTGACCGGAGAAATAAAATAGATTGCACAAGATAAGAATTGTGGCAATGAGTGCCGCCCTTGAAAAATCCATTCGAAATTGGAGCCAAGGTTCCTGGGATTTGAGGTCAAGAACACTGGCGAAATGAAATAGGGCCAGGTAATATCCTATCGCGAACAAGGGCAATAGGGCCCCTATGGTCTTTCCCAAAATTTGTACCCCTGCCACCCAGCCCAATCCTTTGTAGGGGTCGTCCCTTAGATGCTTTTTGATTATCCGGTCGCTCAATTCCCATGAGAACATAAAAAAAATGACCCCGCTTACATAATAGAAGAATGATGTAACGGTGAAGAATGGGTCGCTGTAGTCCGAATCAATGATTGATTTGACTACAATAAAGACCATCGTGACCACAAGAAGACGAAACCCCATTTTTTTTAATATTAAACCTATATGCATCATAAATCCGGTAGGCATAAAAATAGTTGGATAAATCGGCCCTTTGGTCCATAGGTCCATGACCCGTCATTTTAGTTCATGAACTGTCGTTATTTGTTTTGAACTGTGTTCGAGCCGAAAAAAACAAAAAATGAACGCTTCGGGCCGTAATATGACGGTTCATCAAGAAATTACAGTACCCAAAGGTATTCGGCTGTTCGACAAAGGTAAATCACTTCAATTTTGTTCAAAACTAAATGTATGAAAACATATTTTTACGGCCTTGTTTTTCTGTGCTATACGTCGTTATATGCCCAAACAGGTGTCATCAAGGGACAAATAGTGGATGAACAATCGGAAATTGGATTGATTGGGGTAACAATTGAACTGCTGGACCAAGAAACACCTATAGGGGTTGTTTCGGATGAAGAGGGATATTACAGGTTGGAAAATGTGCCTATAGGTAGGCAGACCATCCGAATAAGTTACTTGGGGTTTGAAACCGTTACCTTGCCCAACATCATCGTGTCATCGGGAAAGGACGCCCTGATGGATGTTCGCTTAAAGGAATCCTTTGGGCAATTGGATGAGGTCGTGGTCACCTATGAGTCCCGAAAGGACCAACCGCTCAATGCCCTGACTTCGGTCTCAGCCGTCCAGTTCGGCATGGAAGAGGTGCAGCGCTTCTCCGGTGGGCGCAGTGATATCGGTCGCTTGGCATCCAATTTTGCGGGCGTATCGACAACTGATGACAGCCGGAACGATATTGTGGTCAGGGGAAACTCACCCACGGGTCTGTTGTATCGTCTCGAAGGGGTGCCAATACCAAACCCGAACCACTTTACCTCGGCAGGTACGGCAGGTGGTGCTGTATCCTCGGTCAATCCGAACCTATTGAAAAATTCAGATTTCTTTACTTCCGCTTTTCCTTCAGAATATGGGAACGCGATAGGAGGGGTCTTTGATTTAGGTTTTAGGAGCGGTAACAAGGATGATTATGAATTTTCTCTTCAAGTGGGTGCCTTTACCGGTGTGGAGGCCCTGGCCGAGGGTCCATTGGGGAAGAACAATGGTTCATTTCTCATTGGTGCCAGATATTCCCTTATCGGTCTGATCGGGGGTGCGGGCATTACCTCGGCCACCCCAAACTATTCCGATGTGTCCATGAACATCGACTTTGGTACCACCAAGCTGGGACAATTGTCCCTATTTGGAATATTTGGGACCTCGAATATCGATTTTCTGGGGGAGGAATTTAACGAGGACGACCTCTTCTCCTCCCAAGATGAGGATATGTTCGTTTCATCCGACTTTGGGGTTCTAGGCCTTAAGCACCGTATCCATTTTGGGAAAGCGATCTACTTGCAAAGTACATTGGCCACTGCCTTTTCGAACGATGGGATCGAGACCGATAGGTATTATAATCTAGACCAACCCGGGGAACGGGTGATCAGGTATTCGGAAGCCGACAATTCAGAAAACAGATATACCTTTTCGACCTACCTTAATTCCAAATTGAACAGTAAAGCGACCCTCCGTGCCGGTATGCTCTTGGAACGGTTCAATGTGAAATCTTTGCTTCGGGATCGCGAAGAACAAGCAGACAATGATGGCGATGGGGACCCGGACCTATTCACCTTTAGGGACACCAATGAAGGTTTGAGCATTTTACAGCCCTATTTGCAGTCCCAATACAGGCTCACGGAGGATTTGACCCTTAATGCCGGGTTGCACGGTCAGTACAGTAGCCTCAACCATCAATTTGTCCTGGAGCCACGGGCCGGAATCAAATATAGGGCAGGGACCGCACACACGTTCAGCCTTGGATATGGGATACACCATCAGAACATATCCTTGCCTATCCTTTTTTTAAATGAAATGGTCAACGGGGAATTGCAGCAGACCAATACAGACCTTGATTTTGTGAGGAGCGACCATTATGTCATTGGTTATGACCTTCGACTGTCATCTGCATGGAGGGCCAAGGCCGAAGTCTATTACCAGGATATTTCAAAGGCAGGTGTAGAGGCATTTCCTTCGAGCTATTCCACCTTGACGGAGGGCGCCGATTTTTCCTTTGATAACGATAGGGTCTCCCTGGTCAATGATGGAACTGGGTTCAACCAAGGTGTTGAACTGACTTTGGAAAAATTCTTTAGTGAGGGTTACTATGGACTCCTTACCGCTTCTTTCTTTGAAAGCAAATATACCGGGAGTGAAGGCATTGAAAGAAACTCACCGTTCAATAACGGATATGTGACCAATCTGCTCGCAGGTCGCGAGTTCAAGACCGGTAAAAACCAACAGAATGTGCTGTTTGTGGATACCCGATTGTCCTTGGCCGGTGGCCGATATTATACCCCGGTGGATCTGGAGGCCTCACAGGAATCGGGATATGAGGTATTGTTGGATGACCTCGCCTATAGCCGTCAATATGAGGATTACTTCCGATGGGACATCAAACTGGGATTTAAATTGAACAATGTTCAAAAGAAACAGTCCCACCAGTTTTATATAGACTTTCAGAACGTGACCAATAGGGACAATATTTTCGAACGCAGGTACAATCGATTGACCGATCAGGTCAATGAGGTCTACCAGAATGGATTTTTTCCCGATGTGGGATATCGTTTTCAATTCTAGGGTATGATGTATTTGAATGCAACCGCTGTCAAGCTTGAAGTGAATGGTTTTTTGTAGGGTAAAAGAAGAACCTTTCCCATGATTTCTGGTGCCGTGCTATGGATGGGATCCATCGGATTCCTGGGTGCCAACGGAATTTCTTTGGCCGCGGAAGGCAAGCAATGAGCACGTTCCCCCTGGTTGAGCCTACCCCGTTTTGGGGTAGGTTTTTTAATTTAAGACCCGGGGTGTTCCAGCCTGTACAATAAAGATGGTCCGCATCGGATATTCTCCATGGTGATGTCCCGTGGTGGAATAGGGGGAGAAGCCCATTGATTTTCGAGGACGTAGCCTGCCCAATGGGGGATGTCTTTAATAGTGAATGGGCCTTCGTTGTGCCCATCGCTTGATGATTTCTGGGTCACGGTGGTTGAAAAAGGCACTTTTCCCCAAATCCAACCGGGAAATGGATGTCATATCCGTTTCATTGAGTTCGAAATCCCAAATGTTGAAATTCTCGATAAGCCTTTCCCTGTGCACTGACTTCGGAATCACGGGAATACCTCTTTGTACCAACCATCTCAAGGTGACTTGGGCAACGGATTTTCCATAGGGTTTTCCGATTTCGGAAAGCGTTTCATTGGTGAAAAAATGGTTTCTTCCCTCCGCAAAGGATGCCCACGATTGTACCCGAACTTGTTTATCCTCCAAATAATGCTGTGTTTTGACGCGCTGGTAAAAGGGGTGCACCTCCAATTGATTGACCGTGGGAACGATTTCGTTGTGGGCCAGTAGGTCTATGGCTCTCTCCGGGTAGAAGTTGCTGATGCCGATGGCCCTGATTTTGCCTTCTTTGTGCAAATCTTCCATGGCACGCCAGGAACCGTAATAATCCCCAACGGCCTGATGGATGAGGTAGACGTCCACATATTCCAGTTGTAACTTTTTCAAGGAGTTTGCAAAGGCTTTTTTGGTGTTCTCGTACCCGGTATCACTTACCCATAATTTGGTCGTGATAAAAAGCTCTTCCCGGGGGACACTGCTTTTTCGTATGGCATTTCCAACGGCGACCTCATTGCCATAGGCGGCAGCGGTATCGATCAACCGATATCCAGTTTCGATGGCCGTCAAGACCGTTTGTTCACATTCTCGGGGGTCGTTCATTTGAAATACGCCCAATCCGATTAGGGGCATTTCCACACCATTGTTCAAAACAATGGATCGCTTGTCGGAGCTTGTATTCATCGTGTTTTGCATAGTTGAATCGTATGAAACCGTCATGGCCTTTGTAGGCCATAACGGTGGTTGTGGTTTTACAATGAGGTATCAAGCATCGTACCTGAGCTTGGTCAGCCATTCGGCGGTTTCCGGTTCACGGTGATCGAAAAATACACTCTTGCCCGTATCCAAGGTGGCTATGGCATCCATATCCTCCGCACTTAATTCAAAGTCATGGATATCCGCATTTTCCAACAGTCTCTCCTTGTGGACGGATTTTGGGATCACGGCAATCTCCCGCTGGGTGAGCCAACGCAGAATTACCTGGGCCACGGATTTGTTGTATTGCCTGCCAATGGATGTCAGCAGATCATTGTTGAAGATGCCATTCTTGCCCTCGGCAAAGGAAGCCCAGGATTGGGTCGCGATACCGTTTTGTTTCAAGAGTTCGATTTCCCCGTCCCTTTGATAAAATGGATTGATCTCGATCTGGTTGATGGCAGGGAGGATTTCATTGTGGGCAATAAAGTCCACTACGCGATCGGGGAAAAAATTGCTGATCCCAATGGCCCTGATCTTCCCTTCCTTGTACAAATCTTCCATGGCACGCCAAGACCCGTAGTAATCGCCCATGGCTTGATGGAGCAAATACAGGTCGATATAATCCACTTGTAGCTTTTTCAAGGAGTCCTCAAAGGCTCTTTTGGTATTTTCGTATCCCGTGTCCTGGACCCATAGCTTCGTGGTGATAAAGAGTTCCTCCCTGGGCACATCGCTTTTTCTTATGGCATTTCCAACAGCGGTTTCATTCAAGTACATAGAAGCCGTATCGATCAACCGATAACCGGATGCAATGGCTGTCAACACCGTTTGTTCGCATTCTTCCAGATCGTCGATTTGAAAAACTCCCAAGCCTACCAATGGCATGTACACACCATTGTTTAATTTAATTTTCTGCATGATTCTAATTTTGATTAATATTGAACTGAACGTTTTAAAATATGTTAAAAAAATAAGGGCGGCTATCCTTTGATAACGTTTACCCGTGTTTATTGGTTTTTGGTGGATATGTCCTTAAGTATCCAACGGGTGTCCGATGGTTTGGAAACAAAAAAATCCTTGGTTTGGGAACCGAACTTCCGAACATGTTCCTTATCAGTATTTGCCTCATGGTGGGACCGGGTTTTCCATCCTTCGATCAAGACAAAGACTTTAGCGTCTTCAGCATGTTGGTACAAATTGAATTCCAGGTTCCCCGTTGATTTTCTGGAATTGGCAATCAGTGGGGACATCGTTTGCAGAAAGGATTGTCTTTTTTCCTCCTTTACGGCATATAACGTAATCACATGACGTGACCTTGCCGGTTCGGCTGCTTTAATGGGAAGGGTTGCCGGAAACTCATCCAGTACCAACAGCCTTATGGCTTTGGCATCTCCTTCCAGGGAGCGCTGGATGACGGCTATGGCCTCTTGGAAGTAAGCTTGTTCCTTGTGGAAATTATGGGCTGACTTAGTGTGGAACCGTTCAAACCATATGGGCGCCAGCTTTTCGTTTTCCGGTTGGTACAGGCTGAAGACCATGTTCCCGGATTCCCTTCTGGATAGGGCCACATTGTGTTGTACCGCCTCCAGGAACTCAGGCCACATACTCGCCTTGATATTTCCAAAAAAACCCAGTTCCTGAAAGCTTGCCGATGTTGGCATTTCCCGTTGTTGTGTTTTTTCCGACGTCGTATTTTCTTGATGCTTCCCGCAACCCAATTGTAGGGTGAACAAGGCAAGGCAGTAGATGATAGATGCCATGTTGCGTGCCGTACCCGCTGTATTGTATTGTTTTTTCTTCTTGGCCTTCATTCTTAAATATTAAACTAATCGGTTCAAAATAAATCAAAAAAAATCATTTTATGGAAGCTATGAGAATTTCAGTGGTCTGTTGGGTCAGTTTTTGGTCACCGAACACGATATGTGTATTATAGATGGAAACCAGGCTTGACACCAAAAAATGTGCAAGTAGTCTGGGTTCCTTGTCCGAATTGAGCAATCCCTGTTCCTTGGCTTGTTTCAACAGCTTTTCAAATACACCGACCGCCTTCAAATTCTGTTGCTTCAGGAGCTGGTTCACTTTTGTATCGGACAGGGCCATCTCGAATACGGCATTGGTGAACAGGCAATTCTTGTCCTGAATGGCCGATTTACTTACAGATGTTATGATATTGGCAATGCTTTCCAAAGGATCCTTGCCTTTTTCCGCCGCTTCGTTGTATTGCCTGTCCTTCATGGCTATGTAATTCACCAAGGACTTGACAAACAAATCATGTTTGTTACCATAGGTCATGTAAAGGCTACTCCTGTTGATCTGCATGGCCTCTTCTAGGTTACTCATCGAAGTTGCATTATAGCCCTTGCGCCAAAAGAGGTTTCTGGCCGCCTCCAACTTTTCATCGTAATCAAATTCTTTGTTTCTTGGCATAACTGGGACAAATATAAAATATTAAACCGAACGTTTAAAATAAATTGTAGATTTATGCCAAGTTTAAGATAATATGGGTATGGAAACATCGACAGCTTCGGAGATCATCTTCTTAAAGATACGTTATTGAAGGTCGATGGCCTATTCACAATCCGTAGTTTAGTGGTATGGCAAAAAAGGATGTAAGGGTAAAGGATTTATACGAGTTGTACCAAACCATGGGACTTCCACTGGATCATGTGGACCCCTCATCGGGCTTTACCATTCATTATTTGCAACAGACCTTTAAAAATCTGCCCTATACGTCCATTTCTTTTCGTCCCAATTACTTCAGTTTTCTGTTCATCAAGGATGCATTTGGCAAATATACCATTGATGACAAGAAATTCGAGGTGGCACCCCGGACCGTTTACTTTACCAATCCGGGCAATTATCGGATTTTTGAATGGTACCGTATCACGGACACCTGTCTGATTACCTTTGATGAGTCCTTCCTCAAGGAATATGTGCATGGTAAGGTTTATGATCATTTTTCCTTCCTGCTTACCGAAACCGTTGAGCCCCGCACCTTGTCGATGGAACAGTTCCATCAGATTGAACAACTATACCGGTTGATACATAAAGAACAATTGGGCAACTCGCTTTACCAAAATCGGATCATAGGTAGTTTGATGGTGGCCTTGCTCCTTAAGATCAAGGCTTATTTCTTTCAAGATTACAACCCCATCTATGAGGGGAACCGAAGTTCTGAGATTGTGAAAACGTTCAAAAGGGATTTGGAGCTCCATTTTCGGGATTTGGTCAGTGGCAAAACAGAGCATCCACTTCGGGTGCAGGACTATGCGGAAAAACAGTCGCTGCATGTCAATTACCTATCCAGTGTGATCAGCAACAAGACAGGCAAGCCCATTAGTGCATGGATCTCGGAAAGAACCATGACAGAGGCCAAGGTATTGTTGCAAAATACTGGACTCAGTATCAAGGAGATTTCCAATCGCTTGAGTTTTCTGGAAACTTCACATTTTAGCAATTATTTCAAAAGGCATGCTTCCATAAGCCCGGTTTCCTATAGAAAACAGCAAATTAAATAGGCGGTCTTAGATATTTGTAAGTATTCCTTACATCCTTGTACAGGTGCACCGAGTGATGGCCCCCATCTTTGTAGTGTACGAAATAAAAACCCTTTAACATATGCGTGAATTGCACAATAAAGTAGCCTTGGTCACCGGGTCTTCCAGAGGTATCGGGGCTGAAATCGCAAAGGAATTGGCCAAGGCAGGAGCCAAGGTTGTCGTCAACTATGCAGGAAACATGGAAGCTGCCCAAAAAGTAGTTGAAATCGTCAAGACCCATGGAGGGGATGCCATTGCTATCCAGGCCGATGTGAGCCAAGCGGACCAAGTCAAACAACTGTTCGATACTACCATTGAACATTATGGCAAGATGGACATCCTTGTCAATAATGCCGGTATCATGATCAACAGTTTGATCAAAGATACACCGAGCAAGGATTTTGCACGACAAATGGAAGTGAATATCAATGGGGTGTTCCATACCCTTAGGGAAGCGGCCACCAAATTGGAGGAAAACGGAAGTATCATCAATTTGTCCACCTCGGTCAACCGTCTCATGTTGCCTTCTTACGGACCGTATGCTGCCACAAAATCCGCTGTGGAACAATTGACACGCGTATTTGCCAAAGAAGTCGGAGACCGAGGGATTAATGTAAACTCCATTTCTCCCGGACCTACGGATACAGCGCTGCTCATGAAGGACAAACCTGCGGCCGTTGTGGAACGTTTGACATCGCTTTCCCCGTTCAATAAGATTGGAAAAACTGAGGATATCGCCAATGTGGTCGTTTTTCTGGCAGGTGATGGGGCAAAATGGATATCAGCTCAAAACATAGGTATTAATGGGGCCATGGCCTAAAAAACAGTATATATCATGAAAACACTAATAACTGGATTATCAATGGGGCTATTGGGGGCATTGGCGGTATTTGTAACCTTCTCTCTACAATGGCCAACTTGGGTTTTGTTCATCGCTTGGGTTAGTTACTACCTGTTCGGGATGTCGATCAAGGCCTCATTGCATACTTTGCTCAACATGACCGCAGGGTTTTTATTGGGTATCCTTATGGCGACCCTTACCCATATGTTGGAACAAGGACTTGGACGGTTTGCCATGCCCACGGTGGTATTGGTTTGCATAAGCCTGCTGCCTTATCTGAGCAAGATAAGATATCTTGAAAACATTCCTGCTTGGTTCCTGGGGTTGATCGTTTATTTCGGGGTCCATCCGCCATTGGAGGCACGGCCTGTCTTGAACATTTTTGCTGCCATCATTGCTGGGTTTGTCTTTGCCTTTGTCAATCATCGAGCATCCCTTTTGATTGCTAGATCGGACAACGACCAACTCCATGACTAATTTACGAAACAAGATGGCCTTGATTACGGGTTCTTCCAGAGGTTTGTGCAAGGCCATCGCGGAACGATACGCTGCTTTGGGAGCCGATATCGTCATCCATTATTCCAAGAACGAGATTGCGGCGGAGGCCATGGTGAGCAATATCAAGGCGATGGGGGCCAATGTGATTGCCCTACAGGCAGATATCAGTAAGGAAAGCGAAGTTGAACGTCTTTTTTCAGAAAGCAAAAGGGCCTTTGGTAAAATTGATATTGTGGTGGCCAATGCTGGTCTGGAAATGGAGGAAAGTCCGGATTCCGAATTCTCGGAAGAACAGTTTGACCATTTATTTTCCATCAGTACCACAGGGGCCTACTTTACGATGCAACAGGCGGCTTTACATGTTGAGGACTTGGGCCGCATCATCTATGTCGCCACAGGTCCTACGGCATTCCCGGTAAGTGGAATGAGTGGTTGGACGGGACGGAAAATGACACCCGGATATTTGATGGATGTATTGGTGCCGGAAATGGGCAAGCGGGGAGTGACCGTTAATTCCATCGTGCCCTTTGCCGTCGATGGGGTGGGTGTATTTGCAGATGCCAACAAGCATCCCGAATTGCGCCAATCCTTGATGGAAAGTTGTCCCATGGGACGTTTGGGCGAAGTGGAAGATGTGGCGAACGTAGCTGAATTTTTTGCCGGCAATCTGTCATCTTTCGTCAGTGGGCAGCACCTGATGGTAAATGGTGGGGCCATTCACTGAGTTTTAAGGCAGTGGTCATGCCCTGTCAACCATTTGTACGATAAACTTTTATAACCAGGGTTCTTTCTCAAACCCTAAAAACATTAAAATATGACTCATAAATATAGGCCCGTAAATACTGATCTTGGGCTTCTGATCATTAGATTGACCGCTTGTAGTTCCCTATTTGTGCGGCATGGTATTGAAAAGCTATTTCATTTCGATGATATGCTGGAAATATTTCCCGACCCTTTGTTCATTGGTAAATTACCAAGTTTGATTTTTGCACTGTTCACGGATGGCATATTATCCCTGTTTGTCTTGCTCGGTCTCTTTACCCGAAAGAGCGTCGTTTTGATTGCGCTCAATCTTACCATCGCCTTTTTTGTCTTTCATAACGCTAATTTGGATGGAGGTGAAATCGCCTTTGTATATTTGGGAGTTATGATATTACTCTTTTTATGTGGCCCGGGAAAATACAGTTTGGACTATATGCTGTATAGAAAACAACAGGCAAAATCAAAGGAAGGGACAGAGAATCAACAGTGAACATCCGGTGTTTTTTGCTCGGCAGTATGCATAGATCCGAAGATTGGATCGTAAATTGATACTACCGGAAAAGACAGCATTTTGTCCCCATTCGGTAAAGGTGTTGATTACAGTTTGTAAAATCTTCTCGTTTTCGGTAAGCTGGTATTGTACCGTTATGGGTTGTGTATCCAAAACAGTTCACTTTATCAATTGGTTTGTTCCGAGCTCTTTCAGCTCTTAGCTCAATATTTTATTGGAAAAACAAAGGGACGAGATTATGGCAATTTTCCATTTGCCCAGCAGGACATCCATAGTATCTCGAACGGCCATCATTTCCTTTTTGGGCGCATAAGGTTTCGCTTCTTTTGGTTGCATGGGAAGTTACTTTGTTACCTTTGTGTAACAGTTACTTTTTGTAACAAAGTAACAAAAATATATTGGGCTACTGTACCTTTACACCGAACTAAAAATAATTTCAAGATGAATTTCGAAAATAAAAATGTAGTTATTACCGGTGGAAGCACCGGAATAGGATTTGCGACGGCAAAAGCTTTTATTGCCAATGGAGCAAAGGTGTTTATTACGGGGAGAAGCGTTGAAAACCTGGAAAGGGCCGCTGCCAAAATTAACAATTCAAACCTGAAAACGGTAGTTTCCGATACCTCCAACTTCGCAGGAATAGATGAATTGGTAAAAGCGGTGGCGGATAGTGGGAGTTCGATTGACGTTCTTTTCCTAAATGCGGGAACAGCGGTGTTCGAATCCATTGAAAACGTGACAGAAGCAGATTTTGATGCGCAGTTCAACACCAATGTAAAAGGAAGTTTCTTTACCTTACAAAAGTTGCTCCCTTATGTCAATAATGGAGCCAGTGTCCTGTTTACATCATCAACCGTTGCTACGGCGGCCAATATGGGAGCCATTGTATATTCCGCAACTAAAGGTGCACTGAATAAAATTGCTCAGATTGCTGCAAATGAATTGGTGGAAAGACAAATCCGGGTAAATGTTGTGAGCCCTGGACCGGTCAGAACCGAAGGTTTTGACAAAGCGGTTACCACAGACGAGGCAAAAGATCATTTCGCAGCTTCAACCGCATTGCAAAGGTTGGGTACACCTGATGAAATTGCAAAAACGGTAGTTTTTCTGGCTTCCGATGAAGCAAGTTTTATTACGGGAACAGAATTGTTGGTGGACGGTGGGTATACTACCTATGCCCGTAAATAACGATCACATGGGCACAAGCAACGGATTATATTTCCTTTGCTTGTGCTTTATATATAAAAACCTACCTATAAACTTTATTCCTTTTTTAACACATAGACCATTTTCCCACTCCCCTCCATTTCTCTCCCAAGTTTTCTTTTAGGGTTTGAATTGCCTTTAGTCTTTTGGTCCCAGTGCGGTTTCGGTGAAATCGAAAAGTCAGCATCGGTTTCGTACGATCCTAATTTTGCGGCAACATCCCTGACTAGGGTACCACATCCCTGTTCTTTTGGATTTTGTTGCAACCTTAGGACTAAATTGACGGAATTGATACATAACATGGCAGTCACGATTTGAACACATCATTTGTTGATTTGGCTAAAAACAGCATTTGGAGTTTGGCCAACTTTGTACAAGCAATTATTAATTAAAAAGAAAATGGAAAACGTTAAAGGAAAAGTAATCGCCATTACTGGCGCCAGTAGTGGAATCGGTGAGGCCATGGCGCGACACCTTGCAGCTTTAGGGGCCAAGGTTTCCCTGGGAGCAAGACGAATGGAAAGATTGGAGGATATTGTTGAAGATATTTCCAACAATGGGGGCCAGGCTATCTGTAAAAAATTGGATGTGACCCAACCCGATGAAATGAAGGATTTTGTCGAGTTTACATTGGAAAGGTTTAAGACTTTGGATGTGTTCATCAATAATGCCGGATTGATGCCCCTTTCGATGATCAATGCCTATAAAATTGAAGAATGGCACAGAATGATAGATGTCAATATCAAAGGCGTACTGCATGGTATCGCCGCCGCCCTCCCTTATTTCGAGGAAAAGGACAAGGGCCAGTTCATTAACATCACTTCCGTTGGAGATCGTTGGGTAGGGCCCACCTCTACGGTGTACAGCTCGACAAAATTTGCCGTAAGGGCCATATCCGATGGACTGCGACAAGAGGTCAGTGATAACATAAGGGTGACCATTGTAGCGCCGGGTGCCACGGAATCGGAATTGGCAGAAACCATTTCGGATCCGGAATTAAAAGAGATGGCCATCAACCAATTCAGGACCAATTTATTGCCCGCAGCGGCAATTGCAAGGGCTGTTGCCTATGCCGTTTCCCAGCCCACGGATGTAGATGTGAATGAACTGGTGGTAAGACCTACCGCCCAAAAATCATTTTGATGGACAGTGTAAAGAACAGGGTAATCTTAGTTTTGGTTCTGGCCTTGTTGTCAAGTGCTGCATTTGTAATACAGGCACAACTTGACAAAGGTTCGCAACCTATCGAGGGGCCCAAGGAATTGGTGGCCCAATATTTTGACCGATGGAAGAACCATGGCGAAAGTTTTTTTGATCTTTTGGATGAAGATGCCGTTTGGACCGTGACCGGTAGGTCACCGGTTTCAGGGGTATATCACGGTAAGACCGATTTTTTGGAAAATGCCGTACAACCTATTTTGAAACAGTTGGATACCCCTATACAACCTGAACTGATAAGTCTTACCTCTGATGGCCATTTTGTATGGTTACATTTTAAAGCCGCGGCCAAAGCCATCAATGGGTCTTCCTATGTCAATACTTACGTATGGAAGATGGAGTTCAAAAACGGAAAGATCACAAAAGGGTTCGCCTTTCTGGATACCTATGAATTGACAGTATTGATGAAGGCCAAAAAAACAAGCAAAGCAATGAAAAATACAATGGAGGAAACCCAAGGATATTTGGGCATGTGGGTAACCGAAGATGGATACATTCGGCATGAATTATTGCCCAATAACCGTTATGATGAGGATAGGGGCAAGCGTGAAAGCGCATATCAAGGAAGATATAAGGTCACGGGAAACCATATTGAGTATATAGATGATACCGGCTTTACGGCAGATGGGGATTTCGTTGATGAAAAAACCTTGCACCATGGAGGCTATATCTTCCATAAAAAGTTGGAATGATGGGTACTTCGTGCTCCATGACCCAAAGAGGTTCCGTTCGATACGGAAGCTTTACATGTTGTAAACATTCCTTTGATTTTTACAATGGTAGCACTTGCACTGTCAGGTATCTTCGAACCGAACCGAAAGGGACATTGGATGTATGCCCCAGCGTGGGGGTTCAAAATTGATGAAATGAAAAAAAGTATTTTAATGATCCTGTGCGCTGCCCTTGGTTTTGCGGGAAATGCACAGCAAAAAAATGCAAAAGCAATGAAAATGACACAACATATTGAACGAGCCGCACCGGATGTGCAAAAGGCGATCATGGCGCTGAACAATCAAGATGCAGAGGCTTGGTACGCACTTTTTTCCGATAATGCAACCTTTAGTGACGATGGTCGGGAGCTGGATTTTAAGGATTGGTGCGACAAACAGCTTTTTGGCCAATCGGAATGTGCCGTAATTCGAATCGATAAGGTGGAAAACAATGGCCTGCTCCTGTATTGTCTCTTTTATTCGGACAACTATGGTGAATTCAAGACCTATATGGAGTTTGAGCGAAACGATGATGCCTTCGATAGATTGGAGGTGGGCCAAGTCGAATATTAATGATAACCTTAACAAAGGACCGGAACTCCTTTATTTTCTTTTCAAGGTGTGTAGGTAACTTTAGCTATGTTCTTGGTGTGTATTGGACAAGGTCGACTAGTGCAAAAATAAATTAAATGAAAAATAAAGTATGCCATATTTTACTTATGGCCCTTGTATTAAACGCATGTACAACTATGGAAAATAATAACATCAAGGGAACATGGGAACTGGTTTCTGCCGATCTTGTGCTCGATAAGGATACGGTGCCCTTATTTGGTCAAAACCCCAGTGGATCTTTGATCTTTACAGAAGAGATGCGCTTTAGTGTGGTGCTGAACGATTTGGATGTCCCTAAATTCGGTACTGAGGACCGGAGCAAGGGGACCTGTGAGGAATTGCGGGCAGCTACGGCGGGAACATTGGCGTTGTACGGTACCTATACAGTGGATGCCCATGGTAATTTTGCTTCCCAGCATGTGATAGGCTCATCCTTTCCCAACTGAAATGGATTGGACCGGACCAGCGACGAACTTTCCCTGATCCGGGAAGAAAACCGGCTGGTCGAAAATTTACCACTTGGCAACGGAGCCATGGTTGTCATTGAATGGAGGTTGGTCAATTCTTGAAACGGATTTTGAAATATATTTGGACTTCTGGGGTTGCTTGAATTGAAAGTTGCTCCAGCAGTTCAAACCACATGGAAAGTATGGAGATACCAATGCTCTTGATCGGTAGCACCATCGTTGGACTGCTTGAAAAAATGATAAATTACGAGGCACCTACGGTAGGAAAATGGATATCCAAAGACGGTCTGTGAGGATATAAAGGTAGGGCTGTCTGGTAGTAGGGAGTTGTTCTGATATCAAAGGTTAATTACTATTATGGACAATACATTTCGTATACATTCACTATCGGAGTTTCACTCTTTGTGCAATCTCCCACAACCTGAACATCCGCTTATCAGCCTGATCGATTACAGTCTGGTGGAATACCCCTTTGAAGAAAACCATATCAGTTGGATACAGGACTTTTATTCCATTGGGCTTAAGCGAAATGTGACCGCCAAATTCAATTATGGGCAACAGGTGTATGATTTCAACAAGGGTTTGCTGAGTTTTATTTCACCGCTCCAGTTTCTCAGACTGGAAATTGATCAAGAGGCCAAGGTGCAACCGAGCGGTTGGCTCCTATTGATTCACCCTGACTTTCTATGGAACACCGCTTTGGCCAAAAAAATAAAGTCCTTTGACTTCTTCGGATACGCCGCTAACGAAGCACTTTTCCTATCCGATAAGGAGGAACGGGCCATTGAACACATCCTGCTCAACATAGAGCAGGAATATCAAAATCATATCGATAGGTTCAGTCAGGAACTTATTGTAAACCAAGTGGAAAGATTGCTCATTTATGCAGAGCGCTATTACGAGCGTCAGTTTATAACCAGAAAAAAGTCCAATTTTGAACTTTTGGATAAATTTGAGCAAATCTTACAGCGCTATTTTGACCATGGGAAGGGCCTTGAGGAGGGTATACCCAAAGTAACGGCCATTGCCGAGGAATTGCATATTTCTCCCAATTATTTAGGGACCCTGCTACGAATACATACCCAACAAAATACCCAGGAACACATACAAAATAAAATGATCGGTTATGCCAAGGAACGACTTAGCACGACCCGTATGACCATTGGTGAAGTGGCCTATGAGCTTGGTTTTGAGTATCCCCAGTCCTTCAGTAAACTCTTTAAACAAAAGACCCAACTTTCCCCTTCCGAATTTAGAAAGAACTTTAACTAAAGCAACCATAATTTTTTTGCTTCCATTGGAATTTCCATAAATACACCCCTTTGGTTTGGCACCAATGTTATGGCTACAACTACGATTGATTTGGATAATCGGGGGATGGCCTTATTGGCGAAGTTTGCTGAAACATAAAAAATAAAACCATGAAAATTATCGTGACAGGTTCTTTAGGGAACATCAGTAGACCCCTTACCAAGGAATTGATTGGAAAGGGACACCAGGTAACCGTTGTGAGCAGCAATGCTGGAAGGACGCAAGAAATAGAGGGATTGGGGGCGAAGGCGGCCATCGGACTTCTGGAGGATTTGGAATTTTTGAAACAAACTTTCTCAGGGGCCGACGCGGTATATACCATGGTTCCTCCGGCCAATTATTTCGACCACAGCCTTCACCTGCCGTCCTATTATACCCGATTGGGCAGCAATTATGCCAAAGCGATTGAACAATCAAGTGTTGGGCGTGTGGTCAATCTTAGCAGCATCGGTGCCCATATGGATCAAGGGAACGGTATACTTCTTGGAACACATCTTGTCGAAAATTTGTTGAACGACCTGCCGTCCGAGGTTGTTATTTCACACATCCGTCCTACGGAATTTTATTATAACTTGTTGCCACAGGTACACCGTATAAAAAACAGTGGATTCATGGCGTCCAACATTGATGGCGAAGTGGTGAATGCATGGGTGTCGCCCTTGGACATAGCCACTGTGGTTGGCGAGGAAATCACCTCGGTTACCATGGAAAGAAAAGTACGCTACGTAGCCAGTGAAGAAATCACCTACGACGAATTGGTCCGTATTTTGGGCAAGGCTATTGGACAACCAAGCTTGGGTTGGGTGACCCTTATGGATGAACAAATGATTGAAGGATTGGTGGCAATTGGGATGAATCCCACCATAGCCGAGGAGATGACCGAAATGTATGCGGCGATCAACAGTGGATTGCTTTACGAACACTATAGATTGAACAGGCCCAGTACAATGGGGCAGGTCAAGGTAAGGGATTTTGCGGAGGACTTTGCCGCCGCCTACAATCGTTTATAACGGGTTTTACCCAGTAAAAAATGTAAAGATATGGCCCCCCGTAGGTTTAAGACAATCAGTGAGTACCACCAATTCAGGCGGTTGCCCAAGCCAGAGCATCCCCTGATCAGTGTGGTGAATTTTGAATCGTTTACCCAACTGGGGGACGATGAACCCAAAAGTATCGTGCAGGATTTTTATGTGGTTGCATTAAAAAAGAATGTGAACTGCACGATGTACTATGGTCAAGGGGAGTATGACTTCAATGAAGGGGCCATGTTCTTTATGTCACCGGGACAGGTGTTTTCCATTGAGGCCAAGGATACGTTGACACATTCGGGATGGCTGCTTTTGATCCATCCCGATTTTTTATGGAACACCAGCTTGGTCAAAACCATAAAGCAGTACGAATATTTTGGATATTCGGTAAATGAGGCCTTGTTTTTGTCGGAAAAAGAGGAGATGACAATCACATCGGTTCTCAAAAATATTGCTGAAGAATACCATTCTAACATTGACAAATACAGTCAAAACATCATTATATCCCAAATAGAGACGCTGCTCAACTATGCGGAACGTTTCTATCAACGTCAGTTCATCACAAGACAGAAGTCCAATGCGTTGATATTACATCGTATGGAGGAATTACTGGATGGACATTTTGATAACAGCTCTTTGGTGGATAAGGGCTTGCCAACTGTTAAAATGTTGGCGGAAAGCCTTCATTTATCCCCCAACTATTTGAATGCCGTGCTAAAGACCTTAACCGGGCAAAGTACACAACAGCATATCCATGAAAAATTGATAGCAAGGGCCAAAGAACGATTGTCGACCACAAGCCTTTCCGTTAGTGAGATAGCTTTTGAACTGGGCTATGAACACCCCCAGAGTTTCAATAAATTATTTAAGACCAAAACCAAGCAAAGTCCTTTGGAGTTTAGGGCAAGTTTCAATTAAAAAGGATGTTATGGACAATGTGTGCCATTTCTATTGAATCCAATAGAGATGGCACGCTTTTTTTGAAATTGCCCACGGCACAAATGAAAGACTTACCCGTGAAGCGGCCGGAAGGGTCATTGTTTGGCCTACGGTAAGATAAAGGCGTTACTGGGCAACTATGTTGATGTTCAGCCAGAATAGTTCATTAAAGAAAACAAACAATTGCTTGTCATGGGATAATCCCGTTTTTGGCTAACACAACCGTAGAAATGGCTAATACCAAGGGTCTTATATATGGGATATTTGTATTGAAAACAAATATTAACAATTAAATCGTATTGAAAATGACAAATAACAAAATAGCATTAGTGACCGGCGGTAGCCGAGGATTGGGTAGGGATATGGCCATTAATCTGGCAGTTAAAGGACTGGATGTGGTACTTACGTACCATTCCAATGAAGAGGCGGCCAAAGAAGTTATCAAAGAGATTGAGGGCAAGGGACAGAAAGGGGTGGCCTTACAACTGGATGTCACCGACCTTTCCAGCTATGACTCCTTCATTTCTTCCCTAATTGGTTCTTTGGAAGAGAACTTCGACACGGACAAGATAGATTACTTGATCAATAATGGTGGTTTTATCTATTACATACCCTATGGTGAGGCAACTAGGGACCAATTTGACGACTTGCTCAACGTTCACTTTAAAGGTCCCTTTTTCCTCACCCAGCTTTTGTTGGGCAACATGAACGACAATGGGGGGCTTGTAAATATTTCTACAGGACTTGCCCGTTTTACCACTCCAGGATTCGCCACATATGCCGCAATGAAGGGAGCCATGGAAACATTGACAAAATATCAGGCCAAGGAATTGGGCCAGCGTGGAATCCGCTCGAACATAGTTGCACCTGGCCCCATAGAAACGGATGTAATGGGAGGTGCCGTTAGGGACAATAAGGAAATGAACCAACATCTTGCCTCCCAAACTGCTCTTGGCCGTGTTGGGCTTCCCGATGATATTGGTAGTGTGGTGGCATTCCTTTGTACCGATGATGCCAAATGGATCAATGGTGAGCGTATTGAAATATCAGGTGGTTCCAATCTATAGTTTTTCATGGTGTCACAGGATGGGTCAATGACCAGAGCCAAAAAAAGAAAAAGAAGGGACTTATTGCCACGGCAAGGGTTCCTTCTAATTTGTAAAATGGAAAAAGCCATACATATGGCATGGGCTTGAGTGCCATTCTTGATAAAAATGGCCGTTTCGACGACGCAGATGGTCCAAGGGTATAAATTAAAAATATGCTCCGAAACATCATTTTGAAAGTAATATTGATACTTTCGGTTTCTTTGAACTTTAAACATGGTTGGGAAAGATATCACTATCAATATTTTCCCGAAACGGTTTACTTTCTGACTGGGTTCGGTATGAAGGAAACGATGCTTCCCTATTTTGGGATTCTGTCTTTTGCCATAGGAATATTGATCTTGGTGCCGAGAATGTTTTTTATGGAAATGCTATCAATGCACTTATGATAGCCATAATTATGGCTATGCTCCTAAACGTAGAAAATTTTGAAATGTTCTTCATGGAAATTCCATTTTTTCATTCAGCCCTTGGTACTGATTGGGTTGAAATATCCATTTAAAAATTAACTTTATAAGATGAAAAATAAAATAAAGAAGATACGCACAATATCCGAATTTCATCGCCTTAAAAATTTGGAGAAGCCCAAACATCCCTTGATCAGTTTGGTGGACTATTCACAGTTGAAAGATTCACCTGAGGATAACGATGTAAATTGGTTACATAATTTTTATTCCATTGCCATAAAAAGAAACTTGGATGTTAAAATGATGTACGGGCAGCAAGAATATGACTTTGACGAAGGTCTGATGTCTTTTCTCGCACCCAACCAAGTCCTGAATGTGGTCGTGGAAGATGATACGACAAATAGTGACAGATCAGGTTGGCTGTTGTTGTTTCATGAAGATTTTATTTGGAATACCACTCTTGCCAAATCGATTGGTAAATATGATTTTTTTGATTACGCGGTCAACGAGGCCCTATTTTTATCTAATAGGGAGGAAAAGATTTTGGAAACCGTTTTTCAAAATATCAATGGGGAAATCGATACCAACATAGATGCGTACAGCCAAAACATCATCATAACACAGATCGAATTGTTGCTCAATTATTCGGAACGGTTCTATAACCGTCAGTTCATCACAAGAAAGAAAGGCAACCACAAAATTCTTGCTCAATTGGAAGAACTTTTGAATGATTATTTCAATAGTAACCGTCTCGTGGATAACGGGTTGCCCAGTGTTCAGGATATTGCAGGTGAGTTGCACATGTCCCCGAATTACCTGACAGGACTGTTAAAATCACTGACAGGCTTGAGTACCCGTCAACATATCCATCAAAAATTGATTGAAAGGGCCAAAGAAAAACTCTCCACCACAAATTTGACCGTCAGTGAAATTGCATACGACTTGGGTTTTGAGCATGTCCAATCATTCAGTAAGTTGTTTAAGGCCAAGACAAGGCAATCACCTCTGGAATTTAGAGCAAGTTTTAATTAAGGGGAAACGAGTTTCTGGATCTGTAGGTTCCTTATATTTCTTAATTAAGACAACGCAGCATATAATGGATAAAGGTCACATCGGTGCCATTTTGCTAAGAGGGAATTGATTTCTTGGAATTTAAATGATGCTTAATGGTTTGTTCCCTGTGATCGATTCCCCACTGAATCATAGCATCGATGACGGATATCATATGTTCACCTGAAGGCGTAAGTCCATATTCGATCAATACCGGGGTTTGGTCATAAACCTCACGTTTTACAATTCCGTTAAGTTCCAGTTCCTTCAGTTCTTTTGACAACATTCTTGGGGTAATATTGTGCACGCTATCCTGTAAATCCTTGAATCTTCTTTTATCCCGTAGTAGGGAAGCTATAATCGGTAATTTCCATTTTCCATTGATAACGTTCATGGTGTCCAATAAAGCTAGAATATAGGTGCTTGGACATTTGTCCGTATTGGCCATAAGTTTCTTCAGGTCTTCCATAGCTCATCAGGTTATAGATTGTACTATACAA
The DNA here is from genome assembly GCF_011068285.1 of Flagellimonas oceani. Classification (NCBI taxonomy): domain Bacteria; kingdom Pseudomonadati; phylum Bacteroidota; class Flavobacteriia; order Flavobacteriales; family Flavobacteriaceae; genus Flagellimonas; species Flagellimonas oceani. The sequence goes on from NZ_CP049616.1 coordinate 491,314, forward strand.
AAGTATAGTGATACTTTTTAGGAAACAAGTATATAAAGTATAGCGTACGGGGTACTTTTATGCCTTCATAAAAAAACAATACATATGATTTTAATTACTGGGGCTACAGGGCAATTTGGGTCCAAAGCCATAGAACATTTGCTGAAAAAAGGAATTGAAGGTACGCGAATAGCTGCATTGGTGCGCGATGAATCCAAGGCTGGCAAGCTACATCATCATGCAGTGGAAGTGAGGTACGGAGATTATTCAAATCAGGAATCAATGGTCCAAGCCTTTCAAGGCGTGAAAAAATTATTGTTGGTTTCAAGCAATGATAAGCAAATCGAGAACCGAACGAAACATCATATTAGCGCCTTGAAAGCCGCTAAAGACGCTGGTGTCGACCATGTGGTATATACCTCATTTGTTCGGAAAGCCGAATTTAAGGACTCGTCGATAGCTGAATTTCTTCAATCCCACGTGGAAACCGAAAACTACCTAAAGGATTCCGGAATGGAGTATACCATCCTTCAGAATGGGATTTACCTTGAAATGATCCCAATTTTTTTGGGGGAGATGGTAAAAGAAACGGGTACCATTTATCTTCCTGCCGAAACAGGTAGGGCCAGTTGGGTATCCAGGGATGACTTGGCAGAGGTCGCAGCCAATATCCTAGTTTCCGAAGGCCATATGAATAAAGTGTACAATCTTACGAATACCGAATCCAGCTCCTATTCGGATATAGCCGATGAGCTGTCGAAAGTTTTACATCAAAAGATAAGGTATATATCACCTATGGTGGATGAATACCAGAATACGTTGAGCAATCTTCAAGTCCCGGAAATCTATGTGCATATGCTCAGCATGTGGTCACAAGCACTGGCAGAAGGGATGATGGACAAGGAGGATGTTCTTTTGGAAGAGCTGCTGGGTAGAAGACCCCTTGATACCGCAACTTTTCTCCATAAAGTATATGGTCAACAAGCAGGTAGATAAAAATGCAGACCCTTGGACAAAAGTCCAAGGGTTTTTGCATTGTTGTGGCTTGCTCCGAATATAGCCTCCCCATAACTTGATGCCAACGGAATCCCGATCGTGATGGATTAATCTTTTATGTTCGATTGCATGAGTTTAATTTGTTCGCTAAGGCTTTTAAAGTTTTTGGCATATCCCTTTCGAGTGGAAATTCAACAAAAACGGCCCCATATGTCCATTTCCATTGGAAGACTGGATGTGTGTGGCCATCTCTAAGTTGTCCTAAGCCTATTGCTACCAAGCAATTTCCTCTTTTTCAAAAAATTTACCTGTAGGTCCCTTGTCGCCCATTGTTACGAATTCAATGATGGAGTCTACGGCCTCAGAGGGATTCTGTGTCCCTGAATAATTGTTCAGGTTTGTGGCGGCAAAACCGGGAGAAACACTGTTTATCTGAAAGGAAGTGTCTTGTAATTGGGCGGCCAGCATTACGGTAAATGCATTTAATGCTGTTTTGGAAGTATTGTAAGCGCCTAATTTGATGCCTTTCATATGCTCGTAATAGGGAGCCTCGGGATCGGTATGGTTGGTCAAGGAGCCCAAGCCACTGGATATGTTGATGATTTTTGGGGAGGGTGCCTTTTGGAGCAGAGGTAAAAAGGATTGCGTTACCTCAATGGCCCCAAAGAAATTGACATCAAATACCTTCCTTACTTCTTTCAAAGGAATGGTCGTGATATCCTGTTCCATAAACGGCTCTCCTTCTGCGGCAGATTTGTTTATCCGTAACGCCCCGGAAATTCCAGCATTGTTGATGAGAATATCCAAATGTGTGATGGTACCTTCAAGTTTTTCAACGGTGCTTGTTATCGTGTTTTTATCGGTAACATCGATCTGTACGATGTCAAAGTCTGAAAAACCAAGCTTTTCAAGGTCCTTTTTGGCGTTCTCTCCATTTTCCTGATTTCTACTTCCGATATAAACATGGTAGTGGCCCAGTTGCAAAAGTTTCTTTGCTGTGGCAAATCCTATGCCTTGATTGGCCCCAGTGATCATTACGGTTTTTTTACTTTCCATTTGTCTAATTTTTTATTGTTCAATACAAAGTTCCCTTTTGTAATCTAAAGGAAGTTATGGTAACTAAACTATATTTTATGAAAATCAAACAATTTCCTCTTTTCTGAAATTATTGGGGGACACGCCGGTGTGTTTTTTAAAAAAGGTTGAGAAATTGGAAACTTCTTCATAACCAACACAATATCCTATTTGTGCGACATTCCAATTTGTATGGCGCAGTAAGGTTTTGGCTTCCTTTATTATTCGCTTTGCAAGGATTTCCTTGGTTCTTTGCTTAGTGGTTGCTTTTAGGGAGCGGTTCAGGTGATTTACATGTATATTCAACCGATTGGCGTAATCAGCAGCAGATTGGAGTGCAATATGTTGGTGGGGGCTCTCAATGGGGAATTGACGTTCCAAGAGTTCCATAAAAAGGGAAGTGATTCTTTCGGAACCATTTGAAACACGTTGAGTCGAAAATTGAAGGGGTTGAAGCTTCATCGCCTTGTGGATTATTTGAAGGACCAGATTGCGCAACACGTCATACTTGAACACATATTCTGAATCAATCTCCTGGAACATTTCCAAGAATATGGACCTAAAAATAGTGGCTTGGGCATCCGTTAGGTTGTATAAACGATTTCCTTCCGGTCGAAATACCGGATAGTCCTTTAGTGTTCCGAACTCTTCAAAAAAGCTTTCCGTGAAAATACAAGAAAAACCAGATTGGTTATGGTCTGCAGGCTCCCAGCTGTAAGGTATCTCTGGATTGGAAAAGAGCAAGGCCTGTTTCTTGATTTCAACGGATTTATCGGCAAAGTGAACCCTGCTTTTCCCAAAGACAAGGGTTATTTTAAAATAAATTCTTCTATTGAAAGAGGAAGGGGATAGGTCTTTGCTCAGCAAATCCGTCAAATTGAAGATATTGAAATGGCCCATACCTTTTCTTAGATTGTCAGGAATCCAATCATAGATTTGAGCGTATAAATCTTCCAATGTCTCATCTTTTTTCATATAACAAAGTTATGAAAAAACAACCATGATCAATCTTACTTTTATTCCGAAGCAAGATGATCGGTTATTGATGGGCGAAGGACAACCAAGAAAGCGAATTTTTATGGCCCATATTACACTTGACCGCCAGTGATTTTGAAACCCATGTCAACCAGAAAATTTGGATTTATGGTTCGCTAGTGCATACCCGCTCGAATACTACTTCCAAAGGGGACACCATGCGCTTTACTACCATGTTGGATTTGGAAGGGCACTTTTTTGACTGTGTCCACTTTCCCCAAGCGATGGCATCCACACCCATTCATGGAAAGGGCATCTATCTGTGCCAAGGAACGGTGACCGAAGAGTTCGGACATTAAAGTCTGGAGGTGATCTCTACCTTCAAACAGCCCTTGAAACCCGATCCAAGGCAAGTGGGGGAAGTACCCTTAGGGGTAGGATTAATAGAAAAGAAAAATGGTATAGTTCCTAAGATAATTGGGAACAAGGAAAGGAGATTTTGTTGAAAATATCCATCTCGGAAAACAAATCCCATTCTTCATTGGATGCCGCTTCAACGGCCATAACAAAGGTTAGTTTGCGCTCCCTTTCGGAAAAATGGGACCAGTCCCTCTTGAATTCCTCTGGGCCATGCTCTCTCCTATCGTGAACCCTTTCTGATAAAACATTCCCATTAGTGTCATAAAAGGGATCATTACTATGTTCGACAAACAAAAGTTGTCTAACAAATGATCCGAGAAAAGGGAAGGTTACATTATGTATTACTATTTAGTTTTTTGTTAAAAACCTAATTGGAAAAAGGCCGACCAAAAGTTTCAGACGGCCTCGTTTCCTATTAATTATTTTCATAAAAAGGATAATCTGTATATCCTACTTCATCCCCGCCATATAACGTACTTGAGTCCAATTCGTTTAAGGGCCATCCATTTGCAATTCGTTCGGGTAAATCGGGATTGGCGATAAATGGCCTGCCAAATGCTATAAGATCAGCCAGGTTTGCCTTGATTATATTTTCTCCTTTTTCTGGGGTATAGCGCCCTGCATAAATAATTTTACCACTGAAAGTTTCTCGCAATGCAACACGAAATGATGATGGTAATTCAGGCGCATTCTCCCAGTCCGCTTCAGCAATCGAAACATAGGCAATACCTGACTCCTCAAGTACTTTAACGGCTTCTATATAAGTTTGATGCGGGTCATCTTCCACCAAGCCAATATAAATACGGTCCTGATCTGTACTTGTAAACAAAGGTGTAAAACGTACCCCAAGACGTTCAGGTCCCGTTACCTTGGCGACCGCTTCAACTATTTCTCGCAAAAATCGTAATCGGTTATGCAATGAACCACCATATTCATCTTCCCTAATGTTGGAATGAGCGGAAATAAACTGATTGACCAGATAACCATTGGCACAGTGAATTTCAACACCGTCAAAACCTGCGGCCAGTGCATTGCGTGCAGCTTGGGCATAGAGTTCGACCAATTCCTTTATCTCATTAATTGCAAGCTCTCTAGGTGTGGATGGTTCTACCAATGTCCCAACACCAGGGGCCGTTTCAATAAAGGCCTTCACTTTTTCTACCCTGATGGCCGATGGGGCTATAGGGGCTTCTGCATTAGGCTGAAGCTCTCTATGTGATACACGTCCTACATGCCAAAGTTGTGCAAAAATAACGCCTCCTTTTTCATGCACTGAATCACAAACTTTTTTCCAACCTTCTATTTGTTCTTTTGAATATATTCCTGGTGTCCAAGAATATCCCTTTCCTCGTGGTTCGATTTGAGTCCCCTCGCTGACTATAAACCCTGCAGATGCACGTTGTTGATAGTATTTGGCCATTAAATCCGTTGCAATGTCACCTGGTTGACCACTTCTTTGGCGCGTTAAAGGTGGCAAGACAATACGGTTCTTTAAAGTATGATTTCCTAATGTAATTGGTGTAAAAAGGGATGAATGTTTCATATTGTGTTTATTTTTTTAATAGAATTATAAGGGAGGTAAGTATAATACATGAAAGACGGCTTTAAGGCTTTGCCCAAAGCCGCCTTCCAATACCTATTTCTTGATCAATATAGTTTTTGGGTTAGTAAATAGAAGTCTTCCTTCATGACCTTGTTCCGTCCCAAGTCCAGACTGTTTGTGTCCTCCGAATGGAATATCCACACCTTGTGTATGAATCTCATTGACCCAAACCATTCCGGTTTCAAGTCGGTTGGCAACATCCACGGCAATTTGTGTATCTTGTCCCCAAACAGATCCCCCAAGTCCAAATGGACTGTTGTTTGCACGATTCACAACATCATCAATATCCTCATATTCAATTATGGGAACAATGGGACCAAATTGTTCTTCTTGAACGATTTTGGATTCTTCTGCGGGGTTATCTACTACGGTAATTGGAATGAAATAACCCGGTTGACTATCATCTACATCCCCACCTAAGACGATGTTTTGGTCATTGGCTTCGATATCCGCTAAAAAGGTTTTTACCTTTTCATATTGCATTTTGTTTTGCACCGGTCCTAGGACTACGTCAGAATGTAATCCATTCCCCTGTTTTTGTTTACGTGCATAATCCACAAAATCTTTTACAAAGTCTTTGCGGAAAGATTTGTGCACATAAAGACGTTTTATCCCGACACACCATTGCCCCATATTTCCTAGTGCTCCCCAAAATAATTGAGGAATAATGGATTTCCAATCCGCATCGGGCAACACGATGGCCGCATCATTACCTCCCATTTCCAAAGTCAGCCGTTTAACCGTTGATGCAGCCGATCTGATGACATGCTTACCTGTTTCAGTAGATCCGGTAAAGCTTATTTTTGCTATGTCTTTATGTTCTGTGATCTGAGGTCCAAGTTTATCCTCGCCGGTAATTACAGACATCACACCTGCAGGTAATACTGATTGTGCTATCTGGCCTGCGCGTAGCAGAGAAAGTGGTGTAAAAGGGGAGGGCTTAATAACTATGGTATTTCCCGTTATAAGTGCAGGGGCAACCTTCCAAAGGGTTAACAAAACTGGAAAGTTCCATGGTGTAATAGCCCCAATAACTCCTAAAGGAGTGTGATGAAGCTCTACAATATGGCTATCATTTTCCTCAACAATCTCAACGGGAATACGTCGCGCAGCTATTTCACGAATATATCTAATTGCTTGGTCAATCTCAGCACTTGCTTCCGTGGCAAAGGGTTTTCCTTGCTCCATAGTGAGCAGCCGTGCCAATTCATCTCTGTGTGAGTCCAATGCATCAGCATAGGCTTTTAAGTAACGTTCACGCTCATCATAACCGAGTTGGGACCAACTTTTGAAGGCTCTCTTGGCAGCGTCAATAGCTTGGTTCAATTGTTCTGGGCTTGCAGATGGTGCCTTTGCGAAAACCTTACCTGTAGCCGGGTTTTCAACATCGAAACTATCTGTTGTTTGGACCAATTGTCCGTCAATGTTCAGGTAGTATGGACCATCAAAAATATTGGTACCATACTCTTCCTTAGTTTTCAAATTTGTAATCATGATTTTCAATTTTAAATACCTTATTACTTCAGTTTTGGTATTGTTTTTATTAATATAAGTCATTAGACCGACCAGTCTAATACAAAAGTAATAGGTTTTATGGGAATGGCAAATTGTTTTACGATATTTTTAGACGACCGGTCTATTTTTTGTACTTTTGACCTATGGGAAATGAAACTATAAATAGGAAAAAAGGGGTGAACGTACCTGAAAAAATACTTGGTGTAGGTAGAAGCTTAATGTCTGTAAAAGGCTTTTCGGCGGTTGGGTTGAATGAAATTTTAAAGGAGGCCAATGTTCCTAAAGGGTCCTTCTATCACTATTTTGGTTCTAAAGATGCTTTTGGAGTAGCAGTTTTGAACAGTTATTTTGAAGACTATTTGGCCGAAATAGATAAAATTTTAAATCAAAAGGAAGTAACCATGGCCGATTGTTTACTAATGTTCTTTGTACGATGGCAGGAAAGGCAGGCTTTTCTCGAATGCAAAGGAAAATGTCTGGTTGTGAAGCTGGGAGCAGAAGTAGCCGATTTATCGGAGCCAATGAGATTAACACTTCAGCATGGTACTGTAGAGATAATTAAACGAATAGCCAAAGCAATAAATAATGCTGTTAAGGAAGGTACACTTGAGGATAAGGGAGATTCATATACAGTTGCAGAGAGCCTTTTTCAAATATGGTTGGGTGCAAGTGTAATGGTTAAACTTGATAAAAACATACAACCCTTTGAATCAGCAATGCTTACAACTCGGCAGTTATTGGGCTTATCCGTTTCATAACGTAAGATATTTATAAATAATGACCGGCATTGCCACTTTTAGTATATGAAGGCTTTGTGAATAAAAGTGCGGTAATGTCATATGATAATTCCAGTAGTAGTGAATATTCAGGTTCATTGCTGTTTCAATTTGATGGAGGTTCGCACAGGAAGGTGTTTAAGATTTTTCTTCTGCCATTTTCAGTAGAATAGATTGCAAAAAGCATACATAGGTTTTACCGATCGAACCATAAGAAGAATCCATGGATTCCGAAAAAGGAATCGACTTGAATGGAGACAAATGCTACATACAAATAGTTGGACCATTTCCCGTTAATAGAAAGGCATGAAAGCACAGGAGAAACTTATTGGGACTAAACAGGTAAAGCGCTATGGGCCGCAGATGGTCAATGCGCGTAAGGTAAATGACATAGTGTAGAATTGCCCTCGCCCTGTAGTGTTCTGGATTTTTATGAACTATTTGAACTACTGTTTCATTAAATGCCCATGACCTTCTCAAATTAGCTTTTGTTGCTCGTTGGGAAAGCTTTCTTTTAGCGAATCGATAGGTGCACGGGGAATGTTTTAAGAATAGCATTAATCTATAACCAAAATGGAATATAATTTCTTTTTTCAGGTGTTTGTTTTTTTGTTGGGAACTGTAATCATGGTACCCATAGCAAGGTTTTTCAAACTTGGATCGGTATTGGGTTACCTGTTGGCGGGCATATTGATCGGGCCTTCTGCACTGGACCTGATCGCCTATGAGGGACATACTGTCATGCAAGCTGCAGAGTTTGGTGTGATTATGATGCTTTTTGTCATCGGATTGGAATTGGAACCCAGCAAAATGTGGCGAATGAGAAAATCGATACTGGGTCTTGGTGGTGCCCAATTAGTGGTAACGACAGTCCTTGTATTATGTATTGCCATGGGGCTGGGGTTTCATTGGAAAGTTGGCTTGATTCTCGGCTTTGTCATGGCCACCTCTTCCACCGCCATGGTCATGCAGATTTTTTCCGAGAAGGGTTGGAAGGACACTTCTGCGGGCACAAATGGCTTTTCGGTGCTTTTGCTCCAGGACATGGCCGTCATTCCGATTATGGCTATTATCCCTTTGCTTTCTGATGTACCTATGGAACCCAATAAAGATATCCCAACTTTCTTCAATGACCTTTCCAGTACGGGGCAGACCCTTCTGTTGATTGGCTCGGTAACAGCGATTATTTTGATGGGCCGATATGTACTCTATCCGTTGTTTAGGCTGGTGGCCAGGTTTCGTTTAAGGGAGGTTTTCACAGCAACGGTATTACTTTTGATCATTGGTGTAGGACTTTTGATGGACATGGTCGGCTTAAGCCCGGCACTGGGTGCTTTTCTTTCTGGGGTACTTTTGGCCAATAGCGAATACAGACATGAAATAGAAACAGCCATAGACCCATTCAAAGGCCTACTGCTGGGTCTGTTTTTTATCGCGGTTGGCACCTTGATCGACTTTGGCCTAATCTATGAGAACCCTCTCTTGATTATAGGATTGGTAGTGTCCATTCTCATCCTAAAGGGATTGGTTATTTTTCTCTTGGGGAAACTGTTCAAAATGAGCAATTCACAAAACTTTCTGTTCAGCACAGGACTTTCACAAATTGGGGGTTTTGGGTTTGTGCTTCTGAGCATAAGCTATGCGACCGGAGCCCTTTCAAGGTATATAACGGATATATTGATGGTCGTCGTTGCCATAACCATGGCCGCCACACCATTCATCATGTTGCTAAGCGAAAGGATGGTCAAATTTTTGTTTTGCCCGGTACAGATTGAAGAAAAGCCGTCTGCGCACGATGTAATGCCTGAAGCAAACAAGGTTATCATTGCTGGGTTTGGCCAATTTGGAAATATCATAGGCCGATTTTTGAACGCCCATGATGTAGGGGTTACAATTTTGGATAATGATAGCGATAGGGTAGATTTCTTCAGAAAAATAGGTATCAAGATATACTACGGTGATGCCAGCCGCCATGATTTATTGGAGATAGCCGGGGCCAAGGATGCGGAGGTCATTATCGTTGCTTTGGGGGATAGGGAAAAACGAATGGAGGTCATTGAAATGGTAAAAAAACATTTTCCGCACTTGTACATCCTGGCCCGATCGGAGAGCAGGTATGATGCCTATGACCAAATGAATGCAGGAATCATGCATATATACAGGGAAACCTTGGATACCAGTCTAAGATTGGGGACAGATGTTTTGAAAATTCTAGGGTTTGATGAAAATCAGGCCAAAAAAGCGGCAAATACCTTTTTGTCCCATGATGAACGGACATTAAAGCACCTTTCCAGCATTAGGAATGACCAAGAATACATAAAAGCAGCCAGGGAAGTCGTCAATGAATTGGAAGTCATTATAAAGGCTGATAGCCAAGCTTATGAAAAAGATTCAGATTAATACCCAGCTCTTTAATGTTGAAAGTTTCCATTGCTTATTCAATAAAAAACATTCATGGATTGGGCAATAGAAAAATCAAATCAACCATACAGTCAAATCGTCCGATTTTTAATGCCAAAATTTCATGTTGACGATTTAAAAATCTTATGTTGACGATTTGTGAACTCTTTTAAACCATTTTATATCAAATTAAATGATATGCCAAAAAATGCAAAATCCTGTAAATCAGTTAGATTACAGGGTTTTGATATCTTATGGTTTGTTAAAAAGTGACCTGACTGGGGCTTAAATCCTAATTATAATCACTTGATATTCAAAAAGTTGAAATCATTTTTCTTAACCTGTGCACCGAATCGTTCACCAGTACACAATTACCATATAAAATGAACTTAATTGCCGATAAATGGTACCTAATAATTTAATGGCTAAAGTTATACTTTTTTTTGTTTTAATCCGGGATTTTATGCCTTTCAAGAAGTACTTTTAGCTATTAAACCGGAGGGACTAGAATCCATCTCTGGAAGGCCCAATAAATAAAGGGTTTCAAGCTTTCTAAAATTTTATGCTCACCGAATAGGTCACTTTTTACTAAATGGATATTAATGCATTGAAGCACAATTATATACGATTAAATTCTTGGGTAAACAAGATTATGCTGATTTTTGAATAAAAAGTCCAAAGAATACTGGGAATTCGCCATAGAAACAAGTAAGTCTTAAAGGGAACCAAACAAAAGTTAAAGAAGGATGGACAAATATACAGAAGCCCAAAGGAGGGCTTTTCTTTGAAATGACCAAATTTGTCATATTAATTCGGTTCCCAACTCAGATTATATACAGTACCTTACCTATGCTCAAATCTTTCCGGTGGAAGTGGTATACTATGTATGCCCGGTGTTCCCAGTTATGCTATGGAATTTTGAACATATTAAGGAATTAACGCTTCATTGAAAAATCAATTATGATTGTTATATTAAACATTTTAGCCATTTATATGTATATTTGTTTAATATAATAAACTAAAAATGATTGATTCAGTTTCAATTGGGGAGGTTAAAAAACTTTTGGGGAGCCTTTGTAGGCAGCAACGCCAAAGGTATGAAATGTCACAGACGGAACTGGGTAAAGCTTTGGGTATATCCCGTTATACCATCCAAAATTTTGAAAGTGGAAAAAATTCCACCTTGGATACCTTCCTGAAAATTGCCAAACACTTTGACCTGATGGACGATTTTTACAGGGCATTGAATAGTATCGCTGACACCAATAACAAGGAATCAATGTATTGATATGGCAAAGAACGATATTATAAGGGTTTGTCTTTTTGGTTCAGAGATCGGAAGATTGGGATACGATGTTGACAAACGTGCTTCCTTTTTTCAATACAGTCCCAAGTTCTTGGATGCCAATGTTTTTTCCCGAGTTTTTCCCTACATCTTCAAACGAATAAAACCGGTCCAAGTATTTACCAAATATCAAGGGGAAACCTTTCGCGGACTACCTCCCATGATCGCGGATTCATTGCCGGATATGTTCGGCAACATTATTTTCAAAGAGTGGCTGGAATCCACCAATCGGGATTTTCAAAAGATAACACCGTTGGAGCAGCTTACTTATGTTGGTAACCGGGGTATGGGGGCCTTGGAGTATAAGCCCATTGAGGAGATTCCAGATTCGACAACCATCGATATAGCGGAAATCGTTGAAGTGCTCCGAGAGGTTTTGGAATTGAAAAAGGGAACTTCTGGAAGGACGCTTGATGAAACATCACTTTTGAACATATTTAAAATCGGTACATCTGCTGGGGGGGCAAGACCCAAGATCTTGATATCGGAACACAAGAAAACAGGTAAGATTGTTCCCGGAGATATTCACCATAGCGAGGATTACCATCATTACCTTGTCAAATTAAACCTTAACGAAGATGCTCCGAAACAATACAATCGGGAGAAAGTCGAATATGCCTACTATTTAATGGCCAAAGAAGCCAAGATACATATGATGCCCTCCAAAATGATTCAGGGCAGGCACTTTGCTACCCTGAGATATGACCGCCAAGCGGGCTCAAAGCAGCATGTACTGACCGCAAGTGGCCTGACAGGGTGGGATTTCAAAAAACCAGAGGATTCAAGTTATGAAAACCTTTTCAAGCTGGCCCTCGACCTAAAGGTGCCGTATCGGGATATTGTTCAGTTGTTTCGAAGAATGGTATTTAATGTCATCTATGCCAATACTGACGACCATTTGAAAAACCATAGCTTCATCTACCAAGAGGAAAATGACTCGTGGGAATTGGCTCCTGCCTACGATTTAACCTATCCCCTTAACGTAAATTTGAATTATAGCAATGTGTCCAGAGCCCTTTCAATTAATGGTAAGCGTTCTGAAATACTGTTGGAAGATTTAATGTCTGTTGCCGAGACCCATGCCATCCGCGATGCTAAAGGTATCATAGAAGAAGTCCAACTCGCTGGTAGCGATTGGGAAGAAATAGCTGATGATTTAAAAATTCCAGTGGATGTTACTGAGGCCATATTAAGGGAGTTTTCTGAATTAATTTAAATTCGGTCTAACCTATCAGGATGATAGCCTTACGTTAATCTATAATCTACTTTTATTGGTTCTAGCTTCTTCAAGTTGTCTTTTTATCATTTTGGTGAATTAATACACTCTAAAGCAATTGGAAGATAATGGTACCAGCTACATTTTATGTTCATTGGGAGAAGCAGCTATTAATACCGATTAAATATGGGAATCAAGGTAATAAACAACTCTTGTAATTTTCTAAATTGATGATATCGATGGGCAAAAGTATTCCTTTGAAATCTTTTTATTGAAAAGCGATTTCTCAATCAACCACTTCAAAGAAAGTGATGTTTGTAAACCCGGCGCATGATGAATAAGAAAATGTATGCGCCCTTTTTTTTTGAGTATTCCAGCTTTTGGGGTAGAAGGTCAAATCCTATTAAAATGCTATTTGTCTTGAGTGACTCCAAATATGATGGCTGCATGGCCGCAGATGATACCTTCTTCTGGAAGAACCATACCCTTAAAACGGGTGTAACAAATGAAAACTGGGCGCTTTTTGTCATTATTTAAAAAATATAGGTGCGAGTTATATTGAATATAAGTGCGCCACATTAAAAATTAGTGCAAATACAATGGTCATACAAAAAGCGAGAGCGAGCACAAAGCTATTTGAACCTACATCATTTGTAAATACTATTGTGAAGAATCAAAAATTAATACGATTTGCTCAAATTTTTTAAATTGTCATTGCTGAGGCACTAGAACCTATTCTTGGAAATTCGAATAAACAAATGGTTTTGGGGTTTTCGAGATTTTATGCCAGCTGAATTGTACGACCTGTTAAATGAACTTGAGCGGCTTTAAAGAGCCGCAAATTTTTGTCCTAGGTGATAAGGATTGATAATTTAAAATTGCAGTTTTTTCTAAGTAGATGAATGATAACTCTTCTTTCAAACGGTTCGGTTTCCAATTGCTAAAGGTCCTAAACGATGAGTCCTCGGCTCCTGGGGAACAAATACTTATCCAAAGACAATGCCCTTAAATTAATGGTCTGCGTGGCCAAAGAGAATGTATGATTGATAAGACCTTTGATGGCATAAAATAAAAAACACCCTGCGCAGAGGGTGTTTTTTACTTAAATCAAGGTAACCTAGGTATGCAATTGATCACATCTTTAACCGCATAAAAAGTTCATGGGTATTGTGGTCCAAGCCGTCAATGGGATTTTGAATGGAGGTTTCATAGGCATATCCCAAATTGAATCCATTGCTAACGTTGAACAGGAACAGTCCGCTGATGCTCTCGTCATACCTGTAGCTTGCCCCGAACTCAAAGCGCTGGCCAAAGTCCAGGATTCCCGTCACTTCGACGGATAGGGGCGATGCGTCCACATACCGTAGCATCCCCATGGTCTTGAGGTCCAAGGTTTTTCCCAGCAGAAAGGTGTATCCCCCGCTCAGGTAGGCGTGCATTCGGTCCGTGCCCAAATAGGCATTGCCCTCACGTTCTTGCAAGCGGTCGGGGGTCAACAGCTTTGGTGCTGACAGGGATGCGAAATACCTGTCGTGCTTCAAATAGACCCCGGCCCCCACATTGGGGGTAAAACGGCTATCGTATTCCATCAATGATCCGTCCTGGCCCACACCATAGGTCACAAGACCTTGGGTGTTGGCTTCATAGGAGTTGGCACTTCCCTTGATGCCAAAGTAGAGCATATGTTCGTAATCCAATTGAATGTGGTAGGACACATCGATCGCCACCCAGGTTTGCTGCTCAATAAAGGTCTTGTCATTGAGGATGGAGGCGCCAAGTCCTATGTTTTTGCCCACGGGCATCCCAAAGATGGCACTCTGGCTTTCTGGAGCCCCTTCGATTCCCGCCCATTGGCTACGAATCCCCAAAGAGAATTCCGCAGCCTCGGAACTTCCCACAAAAGCGGGATTGTAAATGTTCATATTGTAGCGGTAAAAGGTGTAGTTGGGGTCCTGTTGTGCACTTGCCCACATGGAAAGTCCAAGGAACAGGGCCATTAGCTGTATTTTATTGATACGTTTCATCTGTCTTGAATGGTGTTTTTTGTTTTATTGGTGTTAATAGTTGATGAAAATCCAGCCTTGCAAGGGTGCGCTTCCATCTCCCAGGTTGATGATGTACATGTACGATCCCGCGGGTAGTTTCTCGTTCCTGTTCTTATAGAAGCCTTCCCAGTTGTTTCGGTACGATCTGGTGCCGAACACTTCATGACCCCATCGGTTGTAGACTTTGACCACATTGTTGGGGTAGTTGTCTATTCCCGGGATGACCCAGGCATCGTTGTTACCGTCGCCGTTAGGGGTAAAGGCCTGTGCAGGGACCAATGAGGGCTCCTCACTTGTTGGGAAAGCATCATCTGCATCCGGAACACCATCATTGTCGTCATCCTCATCAATGCTGTCTGGAATACCATCTCCATCGGTATCCAATGGCTTGCTGGATGCATCGTAAGGGTCGCTTCCTTCGGTCAATTCCATTTCGTCAGAATAGCCATCATCATCATCATCGGTATCTGCATTGTCGCCTATTCCGTCTCCATCGGTATCTATCGTCTCGGAAGCATCATTCGGGAAATCATCTTGATCATCCGGTATACCGTCGTTGTCATCATCGTTGTCAACGTTATCACCAAGACCGTCTCCGTCCGTATCGGTATCGGTAACCCCGTCATTGTCATCGTCCGTATCGGAATTGTCGCCAACACCATCACCATCAATGTCGGAATCCTCTTTCGGGTCATAGGGGAAAGCGTCCTCATCATCCGGGGTACCGTCATTATCTGCATCATTGTCGGCATTGTCGCCTGTTCCGTCACCATCGGTATCGGTATCCTCCGAATCATCCTTCGGGAAGGCATCCTCGGAATCAGGGGTGCCGTCGTTGTCATCGTCTTCATCGGCATTGTCTCCTTTTCCGTCGCCATCGGTATCGGTATCCTCGGAATCATCCTTCGGGAAGGCATCCTGGGAATCGGGAGTACCGTCGTTGTCGTCGTCTTGGTCTGCATTGTCGCCAGTTCCGTCTCCATCGGTATCAGTGTCCTCGGAATCATCCAATGGGAAGGCATCCTGGGAATCAGGGGTGCCGTCGTTGTCATCGTCATCATCGGCATTGTCGCCAGTTCCGTCGCCATCGGTATCGGTATCCTCGGAATCATCTTTCGGAAAGGCATCCTCGGAATCAGGGGTGCCGTCGTTGTCATCGTCATCGTCTGCATTGTCGCCAGTTCCGTCGCCATCGGTATCGGTATCCTCGGAATCATCCTTCGGAAAGGCATCCTGGGAATCGGGAGTACCGTCGTTGTCGTCGTCTTGGTCTGCATTGTCCCCGGTTCCGTCGCCATCGGTATCGGTGTCCTCGGAATCATCCTTTGGGAAGGCATCCTCGGTATCTAGGGTTCCGTCATTGTCATCATCCTCGTCTGCATTGTCCCCGGTTCCGTCGCCATCGGTATCGGTATCCTCGGAATCATCCTTCGGGAAGGCATCCTGGGAATCGGGAGTACCGTCGTTGTCGTCGTCTTGGTCTGCATTGTCCCCGGTTCCGTCACCATCGGTATCGGTGTCCTCGGAATCATCCTTCGGGAAGGCATCCTGGGAATCGGGAGTACCGTCGTTGTCGTCGTCTTGGTCTGCATTGTCCCCGGTTCCGTCACCATCGGTATCGGTGTCCTCGGAATCATCCTTAGGGAAGGCATCCTCGGTATCAGGGGTACCGTCGTTGTCATCATCGTCGTCGGCATTATCTCCTGTTCCGTCTCCATCGGTATCGGTGTCCTCGGAATCATCCTTGGGGAAGGCATCCTGGGAATCAGGGGTACCGTCGTTATCATCGTCTTCGTCGGCATTGTCGCCAGTTCCGTCTCCATCGGTATCGGTATCCTCGGAATCATCCAATGGGAAGGCATCCTGGGAATCAGGGGTACCGTCATTGTCATCGTCTTCATCGTCTTTGTCAGGTACGCCATCCCCATCGGTATCCTGGGCCGCATTGATACCCGCTGTGTGCGTGGTCGAGCTTAGTGCATCATCTTCATCCTTTACCTTAAATGAAAAGGAGGTATACGATGAACCATATTCTCCGTCTGCTGTTGTAAAGACGAGCAATGTCACATCGTCAATCATATCATTGGGCTTTACGGGAGAGCCGTTGTATTCCAATGTGCCTTTCGTCGGAAGTGAAATCACTTGTATGCCATTGAAGGTATCGCTCGGGTCAACATCAGAGAAGGTAAAATCAGTAGGTTTGAAAGCGTATCCTACATCTTGGGTTACGTCCAAGGTAATGTCGCCGCCTGCTGGAGCATCGTTCACATTGGTAATGTTCAATGTGGCCGTAACGGTTTCCGAGAAGGAAACGGCATCCTCAAAATTGTAGGTAAAGCTATCTGTTGCGGATTCATCGCCATTATGCTCGTAGCTGAATGTACCGTCAGCATTAAAGGTAAAAGCGCTTGCATGGGATGGATTTGAAATGATGTGATAAATTCTATCATCACCATCCACTTCCATGTCGTTTGTGGATACATCATCGCTCAAGGTGGCGTTTTCATCCAAAGTGAAGGAGTCTGCTACAGCTGTTGGTGCGTCATCCACTGCGGTAATGGATAAGGTAAGGGTTGCGGTTACCTTGGTGCCCGCATCATCCAGTTCATAGATGACGGCGTCACTTCCAAATTCATTCGCATTTGGAGTGTAGACAATTTTATTGTTTTCGTCCACCACGGCTGAACCTTTGGTTCCTTGTGTCGTAATGCTAACAGTTGGAGTGTTGTTGGTATCGTACACATCGTTGTACAACACATCGACCGGGTCGGATACGGTATCCTCATCCAATACGGCCAAGTCGTTCTTTGCACCGACCACCAAAGCAAGATCAAAAGGGCCAAAAGAGGCGGTTCCCGTGTTTCCGGCATTGTCCTTCGCCTCTCCATGGATGTACCATCCCGTACCGCCGCTGGAAAACGAGGTGGTCTTGGATTGACTGTTGCTCCAAGAGGACCATAGGCTGCTATCCGTTGCTGGAGGATTGCTGTCCTGAACCAATGCATAGCGTTGAACATCAAACCCACTTCCGTCATTTTCATCTTGAAAGGTCAACAGAATGTCGGTGTCGGTATCAATGGAGCCATTGTTCGGGGTGGCCGATAATGTAGGTTCGGTAACATCGTGAGTTATGGTCAATGTTCGGAAAAAAGGTTCTGACCAAACACCGGTACTGGTCTGTACACGCAGACTAATGATGTATTCTGCGGTTAGATTGTTATAACTTGAGAAATCCGTCATCTGGGTGGTGGAGTTGTGAATTTCCGTATCCGTTGGATTTCCTTCACTATCGTATACTCTTTGCGTCACAATCCATTCTTCATTGGAAAGCGTTCTTCCATAAGGGTCGATGGAGTTGTTCTCTATATTGATGTTCATCGAACCTGAGTAGGTAAACAGTGCATCAGGTTGAATGTTGAACTGTGCCACTGGCAAGTCTTCGTTGGTGGAAGAACTACTGCTGTCCACTAGGATATAGGCACTGGAAGGACTGCTCCAAACCCCCTGATGGTCTTGTACATTGAGCATCACCAAATATTCTCCATCCCCAACGGAATTCTTGTCGAACATTCCAGTATTCCAGTCTGCAGTGGATGCCGCATCCACGGGTTTCCATTTCCATTCGGTCTGGGCTATTCCATTGTTGGCACCACCATCCAAATCGTAAGAGGTGTCGTTGAACACGCCTGTGTCCGAACTGTAGGAGAAGCTAGCCACGGGCTTCCTGTGAAAATAAAGGGTGGTGGGGGAGGTGGGCAGGTCTTCGAAGGTAAAGGAGTATTTCCCGGGCTTTTCATAGAATTCCGGAACATCCTCCAGATAAAGATCGTTCCAGGAAACCCTTCCCTGGTTGTTGGGGAAGAAGGTCTCGTCATGTGTGATTTTCCATCTCCCGCTTGGGTAGCTTGCATTGGCGGTACTCGTTTTCATCTCAGAAGGGTCGACCGCTATCTCAACACTTGTTCCCGCAATGAAATAGTCGCCTTCGGTCACCGTAAGGAACTGGTATTGTTCATAAATATATTGGGCCATATCGTCCATCCAACTCGACCAGCTGCCCATATCTCGATTTACAAAAGTTCCTTGGTTGTTGTTTTGCTGTACAAAACGCTCGAACTGCACTTGGTTGCCGTTCAACCCCCACCCGATGTAATGGATGTCTTCGTTGATGGTTCGCATCAATATTTCGGCCAGATCCTGGTCGTTGTCAAAGTCTGCCACCTCTTGATCATCAAGGTTCACGTTGAATCGCATGGCACTGTTCCTCCATTGCGGCTCCCGAAGCACATCCTTGAATTTTTTAAGGCTCAATGAGGTCACTTCGATGTTCTTGAATGTGGCATAGGGCTGACTGTTGGAGAAGAATCCATAACTGCCTCCGATTTCCTCGGTTGCGGTGTAGTCGATGATCAATGCATCATCCATATAAATTTTTACGTTTTTACCGCTGACCACGATTTTAAAATGATACCAAGTCGTGGTCGAGTTGGGATTGAAAATAGTGCTTGAGGCATCTTGTAGTCCCTGAACATAGTGTTGCGGGTTGGCATTGCCATCGTCCCTTGTAATTTTGTACAAGCCCGATGCAAAACCGTGACCTGGAATGAACTCACTGGTGGTGAAGCCCCTTACGGCTCCCGATAGATTGAAAAGATAGGAACCCACAGGGCCATTTTTCATTCCGAAGGTTATCCCCATGTCATCGTTGTCGGAGCCAGAGGTAAAGGCAATGTCAGCTTCCAAGGTATAATTGGACGAATCAAAAACAGGATCGTAAAAACCCGCCATGTAGTCATTGTTGATTCTGCGGATGAATTTTTCTGCATCCACAAACTCCCAGGTCTCTGGGTTGTAGCCCCATCGTACCCAGTTATTGAAAATATCGGCAGCATCTTCCGAGTTGGAGGAAATGGTGGTTCGTTCAAAACCTTGCACGTAGAGTTTGTCGGCTGGGATACCCTTGCTCTCCAAGGCAGCACCTAGGTCTTCTTCGAAGGTATCTATATTTTGGTCGGTGATTCCCACGGTAAGTACCACATCAATGTTGGGGCCTTGTTGCACTTCCATATTGACCGTTTGGCCAAGCATGGAGTTCCATCCTAACCCAAAGAACAATAGTACTATGATATATGAATGGTGAAGGTTGATTTTCTTCATTTTGGTTGAATTTGTATTTGGAAATTGAAAAGGTTATTCAAAAAGGTTGCTGGTAATAGTCAATGGTCTTACCGAGTAATCAAACTTGAATTCTTCGTTGAGCTCTTTGCAAGAGGCACAAGAGGCTACATTGAAACCAGTTTTGGAGGATATGTTTTCCAAAAGAGATATCCCTGAAGGGTTTTTGGCCAATGTACAGGAGTACACATAAAGGGTTATGTCCCTGTTGGTGCTGAAATCAGATGAGGTCAGCTGCTGGTCCAGGACTTCGGCCGTGTACGCCATTTCCCCCATACTGATCGATGTCTCCGTGGATGGTGCAAAAAGATGGATGTTCTTTACACTGGGGTTCTCGGCCATCGCCTGCTTTAGGGTTTCGGCCAGGTTGGCAGCGGCATCGCTCTCGATCATTGTGACAGCAACGGGTAGGGACGCTATGAGTCCTGCGCGATTGGGAAAATCGGAATCCACGATCACCGCCTCGTCGGTTTGGGCAATGGATACGCTTAGCGTTAGCAAAAAGAAGAGCACGAAGCTCAACCGGATTTTTTGTTTAAAAAGATTTTTCATGGGTACGTTTGTTTTTTTTTGTGATTTGATTCGGTTCGGAAAAGGCACTAAAATTCCTGTCCGCTTGGATGCAGCTAATTTCCTTGCCTTGGACCTAGCTTTGGCTAGCTCCGGTTACCGAGGCTTGTCTGTAATGAATAAGTGAATGGAAAAGTATTTTTCTATGTCATGGGGCTAGGGAAACTTTTGTTGTTATGTTGAGAAAATAGTTCATCTTTTTGTGGGAACCTGAAATAAAAGCCGTATTATTTTTCTTTCATATGTGTAAGAAACGGCAATTCATTTTTCCTAGTATAAAAAAAAGTTTCAGAAATTGACATATGTCAATTTGATGTTATTTTCTTACATAAATTGCAGGACAACCGTAGAAAACACACCGGGAAAGATGAAAAAAATTCTTCTTATCCGAATCTGTTTCGGGGATATGTTGGGGGTGCCACAGGGGCGAAGGACTAATCTATTTCCTTCAATAGTCTGGATAAAGTCTCAGGTCTTATGGCCAGATAGGAGGCCAGGTGTTTGCGTGGGATTCTCTCGACAATTTGGGGTTTCATCTTTTCCATATAGTAGGTCAATCTTTTTTGGGCATTGGGGATCCTGGCCAAATACACCCTTTGTTCCGCAAGTATGTAATATTCCTCCAAAAGTATACGGTTAATGTGCCGCATTTCTGGAAAATTGTTCAAGCAATACTTATAGTCTTCATACTCCATATAATCACAATGGGTCTCTTCCAGGCTTTGGATGTTTTCTTGGCAAGGTTGATTTCTGAAGAAACCGGTAATCGAGGTGAAAACTTCGTTTTCGGTGTCCACCCAGGTCGTCAATTCCATCCCGTCGCTTTCAAAATAACCGCGAACCATACCTTTTTTGATAAGATAGAGACGATCGCAGACTTCTCCAGCTTTGCAAATGAACTGGTTTTTCTCGAAGTAACAACTTTTGATATGCTCAACCAGGTAGTTTTTTAAACTAGGGCTTAGGGGGTAAATGGAGTTGAGGAACAAAATGATGAAAAGATTTCCCTCTTTATGTTTATTCGGTAACATTTGATCAATTCGTTAGGTTTTCAAAAATAAGATTTATACTAAAAAATGAGCCATCTCTCATCTGGAATTCCTTTGAAGTATATGTATCGCAATATTAACTTTTGTAAGAAACCTTATCCTGACCGTAACCATCCGGTAAGCTCTTCGGTAAAAAAAACATTTTCTCGTGTTCACACGCAAAAAGATTGTATTGTTGGGAAGGGGCTCCATCCCATATGCTGTTTTGGTAAGCTCCAACAATGCCTTGGCTTTGGTGGTCAAAGAGCCCAGATCACCAATGTCCTGCTAAAGGAAACGTTTTGGGCGATAGGTGATATTTTTGGAACATCAAAGTATCCGATAATCCTTTAGAAATACCCAGGGTTTGAGAAATGACAAATACTTCTTGCAGATTTGCCATTCACCTTGACAATCTTTTCAATTTTCCATTAAGTCTTCATAGGCCATCAACCACTTTTCAATAGGTGCCAGCCATGACAATGATTCCTCGAAGGCCAAATTTCTGAACATCCAAGTTTATTCGGTCCATATTGTGCCCAGAAATACAATAAGAACGAGGTGGTGATGACATTTTTAAAAGGGTTCGATATATGGGTATATATGAAACCTTAAACCATCGATTATGAGAACACCGTCTTTTTTTGGGTATAGTCGGCTGATGTCCATCCTGTTCCTTTCATTATTAATCTCCTGTAGTTCTGGGGATGGAGAGGCACCACCCGAGCCCAACAGCAATCCAAATCAAAACCTAGATCTTGAACCGGAGCTCGAACCCGAACCGGAACCCGTAACACAAAATGATATCGGTGTGGTCGATGACGCAGTATCCGGATTTATGGCCCAGTATGGGGTTCCCGGGGTCGCCTTGGCCGTCAGCGTGGACGAAAAAATGGTCTATTCCAAAGGATACGGCAAGGCCAATGTGGAGAACGATATCGATGTGTCACCGGACCATCTTTTTCGGATAGCCAGTATCTCAAAGGTGTTTACGGCAACGGCCATACTAAAGCTTGTAGATGATGGTTTGGTGTCCCTGGATGAACCTGTCTTCGGCCCTGATGGCATATTGGGAGGTGATTTTGGTACAGCGGTGCTCACCGAGGATGAACTCGACATCACCGTGGATGACCTCTTGTTGCATGCTTCGGGCGGTTGGGGCACATCCACTGGGGGAGATCCCATTGATTACCAACCCAATCTTGGGGCTTCCGATTTTATCGAATATGTATTGAACAACTGGTCGCTGAGCAATGCCCCGGGAGAAGTGTTCAGCTATAGCAATATGGGATACTGGCTTTTGGCTCGAATCATTGAGGAAAGGTCCGGTGAACCCTATGAAGCATACCTCAAAGGGCTGCTTTCACCCTTGGGGATAAGTTCGTTCCGGGTAACGACCTTTCGGGAGGATGACCTCGGGGCAAATGAAGTACATTATTATGGCGCAGAGGGCGATGCACCATACATTTTCACGATTGCCTCGAGAAGGGATGGAGATGCCGGGGTTGTCATCAGTGCGCCCGATTTGCTCCGTTTTTTGTGCGCCATCGATGGGGCACCGGAGAGACCCGATATATTGACCCCTGGTTCGATCGCATTGTTGTCCGAGACCACCGAACTGTCCAATCTGGGAAGGGGTCTGGCCGTATGGCCGGAACAGCAATTGACCTATTTTACGGGAAGTCTTCCGGGAAACCGTTCGTGGATGATGATCGCTGAAAATGGACATACCGCCACCATTGTTTTGAACATGAGAAGGACGGATACCTCGGCTTTCGATAACGACCTGCAATCCCTTCTATTGAATATCGTGAAGGATGGAAACATTCCATGGCAAACCGATTTGAACCAGTTCTAGGTGGTTCGTTCAAAACAAATATTATGACTACAAAAACCTTAAAAATTAAACACAGCCTTATGAAAAGACCAATGCTAGTGGTGATTTCCTGTCTCTTGATTGTATTCTGTTGGGGAAGATCCAGTTCCAGAGCAGACGAAGTGGATGCCGAAGAAACCGGATATTCCGATCGGACCATTGATGAGGAGTTGGAAGATGATACGCTGGATGGCCGGGAATATGGGTTGTCTTCAGCGCTTGCACCTTCAAGCTCCACCAAAACACATCAACTAATAGATGCCCGGACAGGCCTTGTAGTGAACAGTACCGAATACCCCTCCAATTGGAATGTGATTTCCAAGCCTTCCTATACCATTGATCAAAAGCTGCCCACTTTTTTGATACAGATCACGGGCCCGGACCATTTGAATAGTTTCAATACCCCCATTGCATATCATGTCGATTACCAAGACCCACAGATGGCACAATTGATGTACAATACCCCCTATGGTAAAATGATCAGACCCTTGGCCGGTCCCCAACAGATTTTCAACGAGGAGGTAAAGGGCCGTATGGCCAAGAGTGGTTTTGAATATCTCGGGGAGCGTGAACAGCCCGAAGTGACCCGGTACCTCAGGAACAAGATCGCCTCCAAATCAGGGATGGACACCGCTCTATCGATCTACAATACCGAGTGGAAAAATTCCAAGGGCCAAAAGGCCATGGCAAGTGTATCGGTCATAAGCATGGAACAGCCGACCGTATCCGGCAACATGATGGTCTGGTTCTATACGGTCAATTACACCTTTGTGGATGAATCCGCATATGAAAAGACACTTGAACTGATGAAGGAGGCCACCTTCAGCTATAGGGAAAACCCACAATGGGAAGAATATGTGAACCGATTGGGGCAGCAAAGGGCACGGGAAAATCAAAGAAGGGCACAATTGGCAGCCGCCCAGCATCAAAACAGGATGCAGGCAAGGTGGAGCGCTTTCAATGCACATCAGGACAAAATGAAGGGGATTTGGGCCGCCCAGGATGCCAACCATGCTTCCTTTATGAACCGGAATTTCGGTGCAGGCAGCGATACGGGCCAACGCCAGTTCATCAATATGATCAATGAAGAGGAAACGGTGTACAATCCGCTTACCGGAAACAATTATCAAGTGAACGCAGGCTCCACGGAGTATTGGATGGACAGTGATGGGAATTACATCCGCAACGATGATCTATTCTATACCCCAAATGGGGACATCAATCTCAATAACCGCGAATGGGTCAGGGTCGAGAACGCCCATTGATGACATTTTTGAATAACCACGATATGTAATAAACCTCTAAACTCAAAGCAATGAAACAAGTTAAAATAATTTATGTGATCCTTGTCCTTGCTGTTGGCCTATCCTGTTCAACTGATAACGGCAATGAATCCCAAGAACAGGCCATCTTCGCAGGAAATTGGTCAGGAACCTATACGGGGGGCGACAGCGGAACTTGGACCGCAACCATCGACTCAAACGGCTCGGTGGAGGGGGAGGCCTTTTCCAATAATCTGCAACAATCCCTTCCCTTGAACGGCAGTATTGATACCTCTGGGGATTTCAGGGCCACGGTGGGTTCGGCGATGAATGGTGCAACATTTAAAGGTGCCTTTGCCTCAGATCAGGGCAGTGGCACATGGGAGAACAGCACGGACCAAATTTCAGGTAGTTGGACAGGAACCAAGGATTAATTTAAAAACGAGAACCGAATATAATACACCAAATATGAAAATTCCATATCAAAAAATTGTAATTGCATGGTTTGTTTTGGCGCTAACCATGGCTTGTAGCTCCAATGACAACGGGACCGACCCAATGACCGATGATGATTTCTCACAGACCGATGACGATCCTACACCTACAGACGATGATCCTGGCAGCGATGAAGGCTATGAAATGGCGGATGTTCAAGTGTTGTTGCCCGAAAATGCGGATGTAGATCTTACCAATGCCACATTGGCATCAATGGGTGCCGATTCCGATGTAGATGCCAGTGGGATGGGGAAATTGCCGTTCAACAGTGGTTCCGTTGAATCGGGATATCTGCTGGATGCGGACAACCACGTTTTACTTGCAGGTTTTATTTCGGGAGACAGGAAGGAAGTCTCTGTCGAGACCACCGCCGAACTGATGGTATACTATGCACTGGGTTATCACTTATTGCCCGAGAGTGGAAAAAGTGCTTTTTTGAAAAGTATAGGGCAAGTTCCTGGATTCCCAAATTTTGTGGGAGAAATTCGAACATTGTTCGAGAACAACCCACTTATGTACAGCGAAGGGGGTTATGAAGCCTCATTGCAGGCTTTCTTGGATCAAATAACGGCAAAACATTCGGTGGGCCTCGAAAACCGGATTTTTTTCAATGATGAAAATACCAAAAGCGGAGTGACTTTGTCAAGTGTCGATTCCACTAGGATAAAGTTGCAAAATTCCCTGGCAAGAAAGTCCAGGGTCGTCATTTACAAGAAGAGCTACAAGAATAGAAGCGGAGATCTTTTTGAGATACCAAATTATACCTCAAGTACCTTTGCCAATTTTAAATTGGAGTCGGGCGGCTCCAACGCCATACAGGAACTGGAAGTGGGGAACTCGCTCCAACAGATAAATGCGCAACAGGCATCTATAGACAATGCGATAGCAACAGACCCCATCCTTTTGCCGGTAGACCCTGACACTGAATTGGTGGCCGAATATGAAGTGGTCGTCATCGGTTCTGGTCAACGCAACACCGAAGTTAGGGGCATGACCGCCGAAGAACTGGAAATCTATACCGAAATCAATAAGGAGACCTATGTCATCGATTATTTTTTGCCCACCTTGCTTGATGTGGGCGGCAACAAATCATTGTTGCCACCATTTGGAAGTGACAAGGAAAATGCGCTTTACAATGCGGTACTTCCTGTTCTTGAACAATATCCCGATGTGATTGATGCGGTGGTGGAGAACGAGTTCAAGGAAGCCACTGAAATCTTTCTTCCCGCTCTGTATGAAGATGTCCGTTTGAGCAATGACCTAAGGGCCCTACTAACGGATGTGTACGCCATATTGTCCGGCAACGGAGACTTTCCGAATACGTTTATACAGACCCAAGAGTTGATCGAAACAGGTTATGAACGAACAAAGTACATTTTGGCCACAATCGATAAAAATATCAAGGCAACCAATTATTACGCCAATTTCAACGGTCTACGTACGACAGCCTTCAATTTTGAAAGTTGGGAGGTCAAGTCCATCGATGCCGTGGTGGAGCTGCAACAGGACAACGTTTCGCTCTGTCTGGGCGAGGCAACGGAACTGCGTGCAAGCGCAATTACAGATTATGACCCGGAAGTGGAGGACTTTGAATTCCATTGGAGCACTTCGAACGATTTTGGGGGAAGGGTCCAGGACATTGGCGGCGACCCCAACAATTTTGGAGTCTCCATTGTCACGACCAATAATTATGTGTCCTATATCAGTACCGCACTTGATTCCGAATTGGGCGGCGGGGACAACCTGGAGACCGTCACCGTGATATTGTATTTCCGAAACAAGAATACGGACGAACTCACCGAGGCCGGGAGGGACACTATGACCGTAAACAACAAAAAGGGCTGTGAGTCCTTTACGGTATCCATTGAGCGACAGCCCAATTTTAGGGAAACCTCAAGCTCAAGTCTCCTTTGTTCTGGCGGTCCCGAGTACCAAGCTTTTAGTCCGGTCCCATTTGCCGCTGAATTTGCCGCCGTGGATGGAGCGATTGGGTATAGGGGAGTCATAACCTCCAACAATGGCAACAAGAGCCCGGAGCAGGTTTTGAATACCGCAGATATTGGAGGAGGCATGTTAAGACTCAATCTGGGTGTGGGCAGTATCATTATTTATAACAGCTGCAATGAAACGGAGGCCCAGGCCTATGCTGAAGAGATTGTGGACAATTTGAATTCGCAGCCCGTAAGCGTTGAAATCACACCCATTTTTAATTAGAATATGTACTTTGTCGATGAAACCGTGCACCGGACTTTTAAATTACCCAAAAAGATGAATTTTTGTAAATTCCCCATACTTTCAATTGAAGTATGGGGAAAACCTTGCAGACAAAAGATAACCCACAGGTCACCGCATTCAAAAAAAATGACAGGCAGGCCATGCAAGAGGTATATGAACATACGTTTCCAAAATTTAGGAGCCACGTCTTCAGGAACAGTGGGAATGAAGCGGAGGCGAAGGATGTTTTTCAAGACGCCTTTGTTGCTTGCTGGAGAAATATCAAGGATGACAAGTTTGATGGCGCAGGAAGTGTTGAGGCCTACCTGTACACCATAGCCAGGAATAAATGGACCGACCACCTGCGTTCCGCACGGTTCAGAAAAACGGTGGGAGCGGAGGGCCTTTCCAAAGTGGTGCAAGAAGCGGGCGATGATTCCGGTGGGGAGCTGGACGATAAAAGGGAAACAATGCTTAAGGCATTGGATCAACTGGGAGATGCCTGTCAACAGCTTTTGGGTCTTTTTTATTACGAGAGAAAGACAATGAAGCAGGTGGCCAAGGACCTTGGGATTGCGGCCACATCTGCCAGAAATAAAAAATATAGGTGCATGGAACGTTTGCGTTCGCTTGCGGAACATATAACAAGGAATGGATAGGGAAGAAGCATATTGGACAAGGGAGGAGCAAGAGCTGTTCGAAAGTTGTCTTTTGGACCAGATGACACCTGCGGAAAAAGCCGGTTTTGAGTCAAGGATGGCCTCGGATCCGACGCTCAAGGCCAAGTTTTTGGAATTTAAGGCCCTTTTCGGAGCCATTGAAGAGGCTGGACTCCGCCTTGCCATGGACCATTTTCACGAGGGAGTTCAAGACGATGGAAAAGAAAGGCGACTTTCCACTGCCTCTAGAACGGTATATCGCATGGCAGCAGCAATAGCTGTGTTAATGACCTTGGGGGGCATATGGTATTTTTATTATCCCAATGACAATGAAAGGCTCTTTGCTGCATATTACACCCCCGACCCGGGACTGCCAACGGTCATGGGCAACAGTGACAACTATATGTTTTACGAAGCCATGGTGGACTATAAACAAGAGGATTATGGTACCGCCCTTCAAAAGTGGAAAGGCCTATTGCCGGGGAAAATGGACAATGACACGCTCAATTATTTTATGGGATCGGCCCATTTGGCCAAGGGTGAGGCCGATAAGGCCATCAGTTATTTTGACCGTGTGCTGGTGCACGACAGCACGCCCTTTCGGAGCGAGGCGGCTTTTTACAAAGGCCTGGCCCACCTTAAAATGAACGAGGTACGGGAGGCGCTCAAAAGTCTGGAGCATACCTCGGATGACAGGGCAAGGGAATTGGCACAAAAACTAAAGGACTGATCTGGCATGGGCAAAGGGTTGGTATATATTTTTGTTGGGGTTGCCCTTTTCTTGCAGACGGGCCTATATGCGCAACATAGGCATCCGGTGCTCAAACAGCTGGACAGCCTTATCTCAGTGGATGGGTTTGACGCTGCACAGCATATCATTGGAGAGGTCATTTCGGGGGAAACAACATACCCGTTCCTCAATGAGGGCCGATTGGTCTATCCCCTTGCCAAGTCGGAATTTTTATTGGACCCGGAGACGGAATTCCCAAAGGCACAGGAACTGTTGAAAATGATCCGATCGAACCATGAGGGGGATTCCATAGCGTATGAGGCACTCTTGGGACTGGGGCTGGCGCATATCGATCAAGGGAGCGCGGTTCAGGCCAAAGCGTACATCACACAAGCCAATCGATTGGCCGATGGCCTTGAGGATGCACAAAGAATGGTGGCCTCGGAATTTCACCTGAGCGAGGTGGGCTTGAAACTTGGGGACATGAACCAATTGATGAAACGGACCAACAGGGCCCTGCAGTTGATGGGGGAACATCCAGGAACACAGTTCCCTTTGGCACCCAGGATATTGAATTACAAGGGATCGCTGATGTACTTTACGGCGAAACCCGACAGTGCCGACTATTATTTTGAAAAGGCCATCCAGAGCATTGACACTTTGAACACCGATCCGGAACAGCGGTATTACCTGCCCGGTACCATTTATGGCAACTGGACCATGGTCAAACAGAGCGAGAATGATTTGGAGAAGGCGATGGCACTTACCTTAAAGAGCATTGCAAGTTTCAATGCATTCCTGGAAGGGACCCATAACCATCCTTTGACGGAAAAGGTACGCTTCAACCTATCGATCTCCTATCGAAATTTGGGCAGTCTGTACAATGATTTCGGCGACAAGGAAAAGGCCATCCAAGTGGCCACTTTGGGATATCACCATTCCAAAAAGCACTTTCTTCCCAACACGGTACAATATTTCAGTGCCGTATTGATGATGGGGGAGGCACACCTCTATGGGGAAGACCTGCAAAAGGCTCGAAAGTATCTCCAAGAGGCTGAGGCGTCACTGCAGGAGATACCGGGGGACAACTGGGCCTATGCCGCCAACCTGTATTACACCATTGCGGATCTTGATAAAAGAACGGGGGATCTCCTAAGTGCCATTGCGCACTACGAAAGAACATTGGAGGCCTACGGCAACAGCAATTCCGAGGAGTTTAGCCAGAACAGTATCTACGCCAGGGCGAATTTGGCCCAAAGCCTTGCCGAGAACGGACAGTTTGGCAAAGCGCAGGACCTTTTGGAAGAAACGTATGCCAAGGTGCTCGCCAGCTATGGGCAGCGGAGCCATCTGTCCAAAATGTTACAGCTTACCAAGGTGAGGATGTTCTTTTTAAAGGGTGATTTCGAACAGGCCATCCAGCTCTGTGAGGGTTTGTTGGAGGCACGTGGCGATCAGGACCTGCAGAACAGGCCCTATCTATGGGGTGAACGGACCGAAATTCTTTTATATCTGGCCAAGTCGAAATTGGGATTGGGGTCCCATTCCCAAAACCAGCTTGAGGCAGTGGCGAAAATCCTTGATCGGGCCATATCCCTGGTGGAAAAGCGAAAATCCCTGGTCACCTCCCAGGAAGGGGTGGCCAATTTGATCGAAAGCAGTCGCGAAGCCTTCGATCTGGGTAAAAAGGTCTATCTGAAGCTATATGACCAAACCGGGGACAAGGCCCATCTTGAAAAGGTCATGGCCCTTCATGAGTCCTCGATTTACAACCGTATCAGGGCGCGCTTGAACCTAAGGGGGGATGACATGATCCCCAAAGAAGTTCGGGAACGAGAAGGTCGGTTGCGAGAGGAAATAAATACCTTTTTTGATGTTGAGGATGACGAAACTCAGTTCAATGTGGCCATCTGGGATTCCCTCAGCAGAGGATGGCAGGACCATATGCGTTTCCTTCAAAAGGAGTATCCAAAGTACTATGGGATGCGGTACGCTTCCATAGTGGAACCCTTGCGGGACTTGGGGCGGCAAGTTCCGCCGAACACCACACTGGTGCGTTACTTCTCGGATGGTGATGATCGTTATGCCTACGTTTACCATAGGGGGGAGGCCGAGTTGGTGGCATTGGGGCAATCGGACGCAGCTTGTATATCCACCATTTCGGACTACGGGGCTGTCGGGGAAGAGCTTTTTGATTGCCTTTATGAGCTCTACCAAAGATTATGGAGGCCCTTGGAAGGTGTTGTCCGGACAGAACAGGTCATCATCTTTCCCGATGGGGAGCTCTTCAACCTGGCCTTTGAACTGCTCACACCAAAAAGGATACAATCCTATGCGGAACTGGCAACGGGCAGTTTGCTGGCCGAACATATCCTTTCATACAACTACAGCCTGTTCATGCTGGGCGAAAACAAGAAGGTCGTGGGGTACAAGGACGACTTCATTGCCTTTGCCCCTGAGTTTGACCAAGAAATGAAGACCCGGTATCAAATGTCGATTTCCGATTCGTTGTTTTTGGACAAAACCTATCTGACCCTGTTGCCGCAACCGTTCAGTACCGCATTGGTGAAAAAATTCAGCCGGAGATTCGATGGAAGTTCATTTTTGAACGAAAGGGCCTCCAAACCCTTGTTTATCCAAAATGCCAATGAACACAAGATCATCCATATTGGCACCCATGCCGAATCCAATAATGTGAGTCCCGAACTTTCACGCCTGGTATTCGCCAAGAATGTGTCAAACCCTTCGGATATCAACGACAATTACCTATACACCTATGAGATCTACAACCAAGACCTCGGGTCCAACTTGGCCATACTGACGGCCTGTGAGACAGGAAAGCCGACCTACCAGCCCGGGGAGGGGATGATTTCATTGGCGCATGCGTTTAACTATGCGGGCAGTGAAAGTGTGTTGACAAGCCTTTGGCAAATCGATGAAGAATCGAGCAGCCAATTGTTGGAAAGCTTTTACCGCCATTTGATGGAGGGCAGGCGCAAGGACGAGGCCCTTCGCTTGGCCAAACTGGAGTATCTGGCCCATGCGGAAGGTCGTACCCTGCATCCACAATATTGGGCGGGACTGGTCTTGATGGGGGACACCTCACCCATACACTTTACCCAAGGCAAACTTTGGCCTTTTGGAATCTTGGCGGGCTCATTGCTATTGATTTTGTTGGTTTTTTTCCTGGTAAAAAAGAAAAGCTCCCCAAAGGGAGCTGATCCAAACAAGAGCTAATTACCATTGCTGAAAGAATAGATTTCATCCCTGGTTGTTGGGGACATTGGGATTGTTGTCGTCAGGATCCTCGTTGGCGGGGACCCCGTCATTGTCATTGTCCACAAACGTGCCGTCCCTCCCCACGAAGAGCTGGAAATTTATGGGCAGGAAAGTGTCCATGACCTGATCATTGTATTCATTGCTCGGGGCCGAGGTGACCGAAATGGCGGAAAATGTGCCGCCGGCAAGATAGGTGGACCTTACCCAGACCTGGGCGGTTATGCCATTGAAACGGAGCAAGCGGGCCTCAAATTGGGAGGGTATCCCCTCGAAGGAGTTGTTGGCCGAGCTGATGCACAATACATTGGGGGTGCCATTGAAACCGTAGTGGGCGAACACCCCATTGATTTCATTGGCTATGATGGACCTGGCAGCGACCTGTCCTTGGAGTTGTGTGTTCGGAATCCATCGAAATACAACGGCATTGTCGTTGCGTACGAGATTGACACCAAGTGTCCCAGTCTGCGTGTCGGTCAGCTCAAAGGCAGAAAACCCTTGGGGATAGACAAATCCGATAAGGGGGTGTAGACTATGGACAAACTGTCCGCCCGGATTGTTCACTGTTGGCACTTGGGACAAGGGGGCCGGAATGGAATTGGCAAACTCCCAATAGATGCCGGTGAGCCCGGGGGCATTTTCACAAAGGCCCTGAGGCTCGGCATTGGCCAGGCCATTGTTGGAATCTGAATCCGAACTGCAGCCAAATAGGCATAGGGCAATCGTTGATAGGAATAGGGTTGGAATACGCTTCATGATATGTTTCTTTTTCCTAGTATCGAGGAAAAGGGGAAATGTCATCAGGATAGCTTTGGACTAGAAGAAATGGGGCGGGATGATGGATTTTATGCTCACCAAATAGGTCACCTAATTGTTAGGAATATGATTGTTGAACAGTTATTAATTTCATTGATTGCATAAGTCATGTTAAGCATAAGTATTACTATGTTCATCATAGATTTAATTGTTCAAATAATCTGTTCAAAAGTCAGCTTTGGTTGGAGGTACGATTATACCGTATATTGCCTCTGGTCAACATTTCAAATAGGAATCTAGAAAGATAAGTATACCACATATTACTGTTTTAGCAGTGATTTTTAATTATTGTACTAGTTTAACTAGAGAGCTCGGTAATAACAATTAAAATTACTGTTATAGCGGTAAAATTAATAATATTAATCACTTTTTAAACCTATTTGATAAATAAAACACTATATTTACCGCTAAAACGGTAATATATGGTTGATTTAGGTTTGCTGGTCAAAAAGCATCGCAAGAAAGCGGGGCTGACACAGCTTGAACTGGCCAATTTGGCCGGTATAGGCAAGACAACCGTCTTTGATATCGAAAAAAACAAGGAGACTGTTCGTTGGAGCAACATCCTTGCCGTGCTCCAGGTATTGAACATAGAAGTGGAATTTAAAAGCCCATTGACTGAAAACGGATGAGAAAGGCAGTGGTATATGCCCATGGAAAAAGGGCGGGTGTTTTAACGGAATTGTCCCAATCGAAATATAGGTTTGATTATGATGATGATTACAGTGGTCAGGCGATTTCATTGACCATGCCCGTTAACGAAAAGGGATTTGGTTTTGATGGGTTTCCTCCCTTTTTTGAAGGGTTGTTGCCCGAAGGTATCATGCTGGAAGGTCTACTTAGGATTTCCAAAATCGATCAAAAGGATTATTTCTCCCAATTAATGGCCACCGGTGCTGATTTGGTAGGCGCCGTAACTGTAAAACCTCTGGAATATGAATAGGTGCCCTATCACATATGAACCCTGTGGTACGGCTAAGTACAGCGCGAAAGGTCTTAAAATGATAGCGCCTAAATTAATAGGATTGAATGATTTGCCCTATACGGCATCCGAATTACGGAGAGAGGCGGCAAACAGGGCGAAGAAATTATCCATACAGGGGGTACAGCCTAAATTGAGTGCTAGTATTTCCGTGGTCGAACAAGAGTTTAAAATAGTGGATCAATTCGGAACCTACATCTTAAAACCCCAAAATGATATTTTTCCAGTGTACGTCTTCAAACGAATTAGGACTGTCCCGATCCAAAGTTAAGTCATAGTTTCAACTTTTGAATTAGGTGCTCTTTCCTTCTTTTGAGCATCGTTCTTTTCTTTATCGATTTACGTTTTTCCAATATCTTTTTGTCCCTTCCGAAATATACGGCTGCCGGTGTCAGGTTGTCCAATGATTCGTGGTATCTCCTGTTGTTGTAATAGTCCACGAACTCTTCCAACCTTTCCTTGAGTTCCCCCGGCATATAGTAGTTGTCCAGTTTGATGATGTTCTTCATCGAACGGTGGTAACGCTCTATCTTGCCCTGCGTCTGTGGATGGTTCGGTTTTCCCCGGATATGCTCCATCTCCCTTTCCTTTATGAACTCCTTCAGTTCGCCACTGATGTAACAGGGCCCGTTGTCCGACAGGAGCCTTGGCATTTGCCCTTTGGGCAGCGATACCTTTTCCAATGCCCTTCCCACTGTTTTCTTCACATCCCCTGCGTTCATCGAGGGACAGAGTTCCCAATGGATAATATATCGGCTGTAATCGTCCAGAATGGTCGAGAGATAGTACCAGCCCCACCCGACGATCTTCAGATAGGTGAAGTCCGTCTGCCACATCTGGTGAACCCTTATGGTCTTGTCCCTGTACTCCTGTGAAGCGGCCATGGTATCAAAAGCAGGGGATGTCACCAGTCCACGTGACTTAAGTATGCGGTAGACACTGCTCTCCGAGATATAGTATTCCCGCTCATCGGTCATCTTACAGGCAAGTCCGCGACAGGATTCCTCCGGGAAGTCCAGGGCCATCTCCACGACCTCCGACCTAATCTTGTCGGGTATCCTGTTCCAATAGGTATTGCGTGCCCTATGGTTGGGCGCAAGTCCGTCAAAGCCACCTTCGAGGTACTTACCGTACCAGTTGTAGAAGGTGCTCTTGTTTATCCCTATTTCCTTCAATGTCCTGTTCACGCCTATTTCAGATGTCTCCACAAGCCTTATGATCTCGTATTTCTCCTGTTGGGTAAATCGCATGTACTTCCTCCATTTTACCCTAAGCCATTGGTACTTTTTTTGAGCACCCGGTTCTGGAGCAACAGTTCGGCCACCGTTTCCTTAAGCTGGGAGTTCTCCCCACGGAGTTCCTTTACTTCACTGGTATTGGCCTCGCGCATGGTGTCACCCATCAGGCGCTTCTTCCCAGCTTCCAGAAAATCCTTGCTCCAACGATAGTACAGTGCCGGGGCAATGCCCTCACGCCTGCAGATGCCGGATACCGATTCCTCGCCCTTGAGACCTTCCAGCACGATACGGATCTTTTCCTCTGCAGAAAACTTCCTCCTTGTATTCCTTTTAATGTCCTTTACGATTGATTCCGTGTTCTTCTTTGTCATTTTAAGTGATTTAAATGGTTAATGAATCCATCTTCAAGGCTAGCCTTGAAGATAACAAAACCATCACTTATCTTTAGACCAAGATCAGTCCACTTTTAGTTGAAGATTTACAAAATATAAGACCGTTTGTGATAAACAAATATCATAGAAATATAAAAAACGATGTTATAGTCCAATTTTGACCAAGAGTTATATGATCTAAGATATGGCGTGGAACGAACCAACGCGTGGATGGACAGCTACCGTTCGCTTCTGAACAGATTCGACACAACCCCCGAGAGCTGGAAAGGATTCAACTATCTCGCTTTCATGGTCATAGCACTGAAAAAATTCAACAAAAAGAAAAACGAAAAAGTTTAAACCATTTCAATGATTACCAAAAGGTAACTGATTACCAATAGTAATCAAAAATAGTTAAATTTGTTGTGCCATCAATAAAACCTATCGCAAAATGAAAAACAAGATTCTTACAGTATTATGTATCCTATTCGGATTAATGATGATTAATTCAGGTTTAAACAAATTCTTCAACTATATGCCTATGCCCGAAATGTCTGAAGAAATGATGCAAATTATTGGCAGTTTTATGGCAATAAAATGGATTTTTCCGCTTGTTGCAATTATTGAAATCATTGGAGGAGCTTTAACAGCAATCCCGAAAACAAGAGCATTGGGAGCGTTAGTAATTCTACCTGTTATGGTAGGGATAATTGTCCATCATTTAGTACACGACCTATCAGGTATTGGAATCGCATTAATATTATTCGCAATCAATATTTGGGTCATTGTTGCCAACTGGAATAAATACCAGCCAATCATAGAAAGCGAAAAAAACCAAATAAAAGAAAAGTCCGAACCAATAAATAGTTAGTAGAGAATCCTTTGCAAAAACCCCTTTTCGATCTTGACTTGCTTTGATATACTATGGTTATCTTAATGTTGTCGACAAAAATCGCTTAATAATAGGGCAGTTGAGTTTTTCGGACATCGATCAAAGAGCCTTTACCCCAGGCCCTCGCCTACCAGAGCTTCCTTGAAGTGCCATATTGTCGTGAAGTCCAGCACCGTGGTAGTGTTGCTTTCATCTGCCCGCGAAGTGCTAGAAGCTGAGCCGGTCGTTGACTTGGTTCCCGAGTTCCAGGTCGCTCAGGTCATAGAGGTGCTGCTGGAAAAGTATCTTGACCTTGACCGAAAGGTCGCGGTGCGTTGCACCGCCGGTCCTGGGACTCGCCCTGTCGACCACCTTGACCTGAATACGGGAGGAGGTCAACCTTTTATTTTCAAGTGTTATTCTATTGGAATTGACAATAATGGTATGTTTATACCTGAAGCCATAACTCTTGTTTTACTTCTATGGACTATAGATTCCCAAAAACCATATTTTTTTGGCATCATCACTAACATATCAAAACTTGATTTGACAATCTCTTTTTCAATTACTTTTATTACAGCATCTGAGTTCACTTTCTTATAAAAATACGTAACATTTTCTAGACCTTTTTCAATATTCTCATAAGCTTTGTTTTCTGATTTTAGTTCATTTATTTTTTTCTCTACATAAAACACAGTGACTTCAGATTTAAGCTGGATGGCAACTCTCCTTAATTTTGCCAAAGTTCGTAAAGGTACGTCACTCATTACATCACAGGCAAAAAGAATCTTGTGTATTCCCGAAAATTTAGCATTTACAGGAATAGCCAATACTGGAAAATTTTTCATGCTGATTAAGGTTGTTGTTGGATTTCCCACTAAATTTTGTTCTAGTGATTTGGCTGACATTCCCATAACTAAAAATTTTGAGTTATATAATTTCAATATAGAATCTATTTCAAGTTCAAAATCCAAATAACTACATTGATACTCAACTTCAATTTTGAATTTATCGGATAATTTTAAAGCTTGTTTTCTTAATTTCTCTTTGGTGCTTTCAATTAAGGCGTCCATTGAGGTCGCCGATATACGCGCGTTAGAGGCGTGAATAGGCAACTTAAAAGCATTAAAAAGCACCAATTTTATATTTAATAGTTGAGCTAATGATGCTGAATACAGTACAGCATTATCTGATGTTCTGGAAAAATTTGTTGCAACTAAAATTGAGTACATAGTTTTGGTTAATAATGTTTAGTATGTAATTAATATTATCTCCACCACCAAGTGCTTCATATAAATCTACAACAGATATTAATTATAACCATCACTTATCTTTAGACTAAGTTCAGTCCACTTTTAGTTGAAGATTTACATCTCCGGAAAGAATGCATAAAGTCAATAACGGAAAGTGAAAATTTTTAACAAGTACGCAGCTAAAATTGCTGCACTTGCTGGAATAGAAAAAAAATTGCAACCTATACCCTTCGGGATACGTGGACAAATATCGGCTTGGACATGGGGTATCGATATCCGAAAAATCTCATCGGGACTTGGACATTCCACTGTTCAGGTAACTGAAAAACACTATGGCAAAAGTGTTTCCGAGAAAATATTGGATGAAATCAAGGCCAAGATTACAAAAGTTCAAAGCCCTTGACCAAAATCACTTTGGGAAGTACAAACCCCTACAGCTGTAATCGTCACTATTTAATCACACAGTTAGGGAGTACTTAAAATTGTCAGCCATGCTTTCAAGCACTAAAATCATATCCCTAAAGCGGCTTTTTTGTTCCTTGATTGGGACGGCTACATTTCGTGTGTCTTTAAATTGAAATCGTTTTATAGAAATTAAGGGTCTTTTTTTCCAATACCGAGATGATCTCTTTGCAAATATATCAATTCAATAAGCCCGATTTCCGGGTCTGTTCCACGTTCGAGTACCCTTACAATGATAAAGTCCCTGTCCTTTTCAGCATCCAAAAGGTTAATGTCCACATCCCAAAAGGTAGCAGGGTTTAAATGATCTTTGTTGAGCCTTTGCCTTTCCATATCTTATAATTCTAACAAAAATTTACTGATTTTTTAAGTGTTTGGCAATCCTGCTGCCCTGATTGAACATTGATTTTCTCGCTGTTCTTTTCTATCCCTTTCCACAAAAGAGCACCCCAAGGGTGCCAAAATCCCTAACTGTAATGCAAATAACGTGGGGTCGCCGTAGGAAAGTTGGTTTTTAGGCAAGAAAAAAAGAGGCTGGTTGTCCCTTTGTTCCTTGTTCTGGTGTTCCATATTATTTCTCTTTCAATCTTTTAAACCATTTCCTTGGGCTTCTGGACTGATGGAAAACGGAAATTACCGTAATCATGTCATCCTCGACCATATAATGGATCCCATAGGGAAAACGCCTGATGAACTTTATCCGAACGTCCCTGTATCTGACCTGATAACCAAGGGGTGTATTCAATATATCCGAATACCCTTCCTCCAGGCAAAGTTCAAAATCTACGGATAGACCCTTGCGGATATCCTCATACTGTAGAATCGCCTCTGCAATATCCTGATCGGCGGCTTCAAGAATCTGGAACTTATAGGTCATTCCTCAATTTGGCATTTCGTTTCCTTGATTCCTCCAGGGAATAATACTTGGCCCCTCCGCTCTTATGGTGGTCGATACGGCTATCGAGTTCCGTTTTCATTTCATCGCTCAACTCTATGGAGTCCTTGTCCTCTATTGAGTCCCAAATGTCCTGAGCAATCAAAATACGCTTGGCCACTGGCATTTTTTTAATATCCTGAATATCCATAACCTGATGTTTTATTGTCCTGTTTTCCCTTCATCCGTTGCCCCGCTTATCCGTACTTACCTGTAAAAATAATCCCCTGGATGCATTTGGGAATTTAGTGAGTTCCCCTTTTTGGTGACGTCGGAAACCTCTTTGACAGACAAATACTTGACAATAGCCCAAAGTTAAGCAATTAATGTTTTGGATACTTGTGTGTCGATAATTTAGACAATTAAGCAATTCTAAACTGAGGTAGCTTACAATAGGACCAAAATATTTTTAATAATGACCAACTATTACTGTTAGATTAAGAAACATCCAGTCTTTTAAAACTATAGTAAATACATTGACGCTGTTTCCATAAAAAATAGTTTACCGGTTTATGATATAAGAATATTGATAATCTCCTCCGGATAGGATTTTTGTGGGGTTGAAACAAAGCAATGTCCGGTAAATATTAATATCTCCCAAGAATTTAATACCTCAGACTTTTAAGGGTTTTGGTCTATTTGTATTAAAAAATAATATTTAACGGTTTCGCCCGGTTTCAATGTGACGAGGTGTGACTTTTTTTCGATATCTTTTGGAGAATCTTCAAAATCGTGGTGTGAGGCCATAGGTTCAATGCACACAAACGGATATCCTGGAGGGCTCCAAATATTGACATTCGGAAAATTCCCCAAAATCAAACTTATGTATGGTTTTTGGCCAGATTTGGCCAGACCAATTTTATTGATAACTGAGTCTTTGATGAAAATTCCAGTATTGGGAACCCTGTCATCATCAAGTCCAAGAGTCGTCTCATCTTGTAAAAAGGGGGCTACCGAATCTTTCAGAAGACTATTTTTAATTAGTTCTCTTTTGGCAGAAAGGGATTTATAAAAAAATAACTCATGTGTTTTTCTATCATTTGGTTGACCAAGTGACAGATTAAACCCAGGATGCCCACCGAGTGCAAAATACATGCTATGAGTACCGTTATTTGTGATGATATATTCGTTCAAGATGGTATTATCCGTCAATTTATATCGAACCGAAATTTTGAACAAAAATGGGTAGTTTTCGTGCAAAACCTCTTCATCGGGGACAAAACTTAATGTTGCCTCATTTTTAGATTTGTGCTTTAGGGCCATAAGACTCTGTTTTATGATTCCCATTTTTGGCATCTCGTATTTCACATTCCGAAAATAAAACTCATCGTCCTTGAATCTGACATTTACTGGAAACATTATAGGAGCCCTGTCGGTCCAATATTCACCATTGCCCTGCCATAGGTACTCAAACTCGCTGATTTTGCCTTTTATGCTTTGAAGTTCAGCCCCTTTTTTGCTAATTGATACTCTAATCGAATCATTTTCGAGCCAAAATACCTCAGAATCTTGGCCATAGACTGGAAAGAAAAATGTCAAAAAAATAAGTAAAAAACCCAATACTTTCAGGTGTGGTACTTTGCAATCCCACTTAACAGCCCTTTTTGAATTTGTTAGTTTCATCGTGTGAATGTATTAGTTCATAATAAGAAATTTAGCATAAGGACTGGAATTGGAAGCAAAAAGTAAAAAAGCGCAGACAAGCTGCGCTCTCATAAAAAACTAACTCAAAATCAACCTACGTATTATTTTTCACCATTTAAGTATTCAGACATTGCCGGAAATACCTCATTCATGAGTTGTTCACTCACCTTATCTGTATGATTACCGGTGTACCAGCATGTGCTATGTGGTATTTTTTCCTCTTTCAGCAATGTAGAGAAATAAACTGAACCTTCGAATAATCCGGGCATTTCGTCCTGATATCCACAGCTCAGCGCAAATTTTTTGAATTGGATTAAATTGTTTCTATATTTTTTTATTTTTTCTTCCAAATTTCCAAAACCAGCTACCCATTTCTTATGGATTTCTTCTACCTTAGTAAAATTACCATCAGGATTCCTTTTAAAAGGGAATGCGATTTTTAAAGGTTGTGAGAGATCGGGTGAGAAAGCTGACCCAAAGGCGAGAATACCAAATATACTCGTTACCTTTCGGTCATAGGATTTTAATTCTAGTTGCAAGGTTTCGGCAAAATCCTCATCCCTCACCTTTGCCATTTTTTTGGATAAATTCTGAACATGCACCAAGATTGAATCGTTCTGAAACATACCATTCAATAAAATATCATTTGCTAAAACGGCAGGGCTCATGGCATAGACCACAGAAAACACATCAGGATGCTTCAAACTGATGTTGATTGTGCCACCTCCCCCCATTGAATGACCAGTTATACCACGAGATTCCCGTTTTGCCAAAGTTCTATAATGGCCGTCAACATATGTCACGACATCTCTTACGATAAAATCTTCCCAATTTCCCGAAACCGGTGAATTGGTGTACATTGACCCTTCGAACAGGTTATGACCGTTCAGTTCTATTAAGATGAACTCTCGCTTTTCGCTATTTTTCATATAGCTGTAAAAAGCTTCCGTTTTGGGATATTCGCCAGCCTCAACAGTATATCCGTTCAAAAAATAGACCACTGGAAATAGTTCGCCCGAGCCTGAATAGGAAGGTGGTAAATAAACACCTATCTTTTGGATGTCATTTGTTCCTATTAAATTATCCTTGAGTGATGGGGCGGGAATTTCTACAAGTGAATAGCTACTATCTTGGTCCTGGGCTGCAAGGATACCGCTGACAAATAGGAATAGAATCAACAAACTTTTAATTTGATGTCGATTTTTCATATATCTTAAAATTAAGCGCATTTTAAATTTCAATGATAATTCAAAGGTCACCCCCGGTCTTTCAACTGGTCTTTCCCTTTGACCAAATCTGAATTATGTTTCTTTACCAAGGCTTGAATTTGTTCGATGATATCAAGATTGCTATCGGCAACATTAAATTTTTCAGACGGATCCACTTCAAGATTGTAGAGAAGTGGGGGATTATGTTCTTCTCGAGCAGGTGGGCCATAGGCACCTTCGGTAATGAAATGTGCTTTGAAGGCGCCCAATCTAACCGCATAGAGCTCATCGCCCCTATAATAAAACACTTCTTTTCTTATGCTGGGCATTTTTTCGAAAAGCGTTGGGCCCAGGTCTGTTCCGTCTATTTTTCGATCATCGGGCAATGGCACATTTGCCAATTTACTGAAGGTCGTAAACAAATCCATGGTGGTACCTATTTGTGTCACCAAACCAGGTTGTATTCGGCCGGGACCCCAAAAAATACATGGTTCACGCATACCTCCTTCCCAAGTTGAGCCTTTTCCTTCTCGCAAAAGTCCTGCACTTCCACCTTCTTCGTTCATGATGAGCCAAGGCCCATTGTCAGAGGTGAAGACCACAATGGTGTTTTCATCGAGGCCGTTTTTTTTCAGTTCGGCCAATATCTGCCCGACCCCGTGGTCAATCTCTTCAACGACATCCCCATAGATGCCCCTATTACTGGTACCCAAAAAATCCTTCGAGGCAAAAAGAGGTACATGTGGAAGATTATGGGCCAAATAAAGAAAAAATGGTTTTTCCTTGTTTTGCCGGATGAACTGAACAGCCTCTTCATTATAACGTTTTGTCAATGTGTTCTGATCAGCTGGTCGTTCCACTATCTCGGTATTGCGCATGAGGGGAACGTTGAAAGTGTTTATATCCTTTCTTTCTTCTGACTTCCAAAAATCAATATATCCATGAGCAGACCTAAATGGTATGATATTGTCCATGTCATTGCTGTAAGGAATTCCAAAATAGTAATCGAACCCTTGGTTTGTTGGTAGATACTCTTCTTTATGGCCCAAATGCCATTTACCTATACAGGCCGTTCTGTAACCGACTTTTTTTAATTGTTCCGCCATGGTTACCTCATTCTGCGGCAATCCATTGTGGGAATCGGGAAAAAGGACGCGGTTTACCCTGCTTGTCATCCCATTTCTGATGGGCAACCTCCCTGTCAACAATGCTGCCCTACTGGGGGTACATACGCTGGATCCAACATAGAAGTTCGTCCACTTTTGGCCTTCTACCGCCATTTGGTCCAGATTTTTGGTATGTATGGTAGGATGGCCGTATGAGCTCAGATCGCCATACCCAAGATCATCGGCAAAGATGACCACAAAATTCAAAGGCTTATCTTTCCCTTTCGATTCTTGGTCTTTCTCAGTTTGTTGTTCTGTACACGCTATTGTGAACGACAAGACTGAAAGTATAATAAAAATGTTTTTGCTCATGAATCTAATTATTTTTTCATTCAAATTGACTTTTTTATCTTCAATATTCCTACCTAAAGTTTGGGGTATTCGCTAAAATTTACTGACGAAGAAGCCTTTCAGCTGATTGTTAAAGATGGAAGAAAGCTTAGGTAGGCTGCCCATTAAAGTTGTCCACCGTTGCTTTTCTATTTTAACCTTTATTATAACATTCTGAAGACCCTTAAAATATTTAATACCCAGCATTTTGTTCCAGATTGGAATTGGCATCCAGCTCTCTTTGCGGAATTGGATAGAGCACATGAAATTCTTGGGCATTTTTTCCCCTTGCTTGAGCCCTAGAGATCATAACCCCGTGCCTAATCTGGTCTTCCCTTGCATTTCCTTCAAAATAGAATTCCCACTCCCTTTCACGTAAGATGGCATCCCGCAATGAGTCTTTGTTGAAACTTCCCAAAATCAAGGGAGTGGCCCCGGCCCGATTTCTGACCTCATTAATAAGGTCAATGACCTCTTGAGTGGGCCCGTTGAGCTCATTAAGCGCTTCAGCCCTTGTCAACAATATGTCGGCATACCTGATGACCACGATATCATTGCCAGCAGAAGGTCCTACCGCATTAGGGTCAAAAGGCAATTTATAGGGGTGTGATTGGTCATTGCCCAATCCCATTACAAGTTGACCTGTTGCTGTACTTTCCCATTCCGTTATTATGCGGCTGCTTCGTGTGTCTGTCGCCTCAAAGGAGTTTACAAAATCATCGAAGAGGTATGTGCGTGCCGCAAACACCGAATTGTTGGGAAAAGGCCGGGGATAATCAGGAGGAAAAATCAATGCATTCATGAACTGGCCTGCCCCGGCGGCATTCTTGGGAAGTGCCCAAATAACTTCAGCATTGCCCTCGTTCGATATATCAAAGACATCAGAGTAATTGGGCAATAAACTATAAAGCCCTAGATTCATGACATGTAGAGACATATCGGCCGCTTTTTGCCATTGTTTGGTATTTAGATAAAATTTTGCCAGGACCGACATGGCCACTCCCTGGGACGCCCGACCAAAAGCCATAGGCTCGGTCGGCAAAGTTGCAATCGCCTCTAGAAGTTCTTGTTCTATAAAAGCCCGTGTTTCTTCATCGCTAGAGCGTGGCAACAAAGGATCGTCAGTTGAAGACTGATAGAGCGGCAACCTGCCGAAAAGCTTGTAGAGCTCAGAATAGGCCCAGCCCCTTAAAAAATGGACTTCGGCCTCAGTTCTTTGCTTGTAATCATCCGAAAAAGAATCATTGTCCAAATTATCCAAGACTAAATTCGCATCACGAATGGAGCTAAAGTACACTATCCATACAGGAATTAACTGTCCATGGTTACTGTCCCAAGTGTAATCGATCAATGATTGCCATGCACTTTCAATCGACCCGCCGGCACCCCAGACTTCCCCAGCCGGCATGGTTCCCAAATAATAGGGGGACCAAGATTCATCATCCCCTGACCTGTGTGAATAACTATAAGCTGCATTCAACAGAGAATTGAGTCCTTGCTCAGAAGTAAAAAGTGTAGAGGGTGAGAGCTCAGAGAATACCTCCTCCTCCAAACGTTCTTCACAGCCCATCAAGCTTGTCAGCATTAAAATAAGGACTATTTTATAATGATAAGTTTTCATAATTGTAAATATTTTAATTGTTAGACCTAAAAGTTGGCAGTAAGACCCAACATGTAGGTTCTCGCCAAAGGATAACTACTATAATCAATCCTTACGTTACTTCTACCAAATGAATTTGCCTCTGGATCAAAACCTATATAATCAGTAATTGTAAATAGGTTCTGGCCAGTCACATAGACTTGAAGTGCATTTAAAAAATCAATATTCTGAACTGGCACGTTGTACGATAGCCGAACATTTTTCAATCTTAAATAAGAAGCATCTT
This sequence comes from Flagellimonas oceani, assembly GCF_011068285.1. Classification (NCBI taxonomy): domain Bacteria; kingdom Pseudomonadati; phylum Bacteroidota; class Flavobacteriia; order Flavobacteriales; family Flavobacteriaceae; genus Flagellimonas; species Flagellimonas oceani. The sequence goes on from NZ_CP049616.1 coordinate 536,104, forward strand.
GAATGGTAAGTGTATTGACTTTTCCTGCCCCGTACGCATTAGGATTTACCCCTGAAGGCCATTTTGTATTTGTATTTTGAGGTGTCCACCGATTCAATATTTGATTCGCCAGTCGGTTTCTTCTGAAATTTGCAGGATAAAGAGACTCTATTACATTAATGTTCAATAGGTCGACGCCGGCCTGGCCCTGAAAAAAGAAATCCAGCTTCAAATTTTTGTAAGAAATTGAATTTTGTATGCCATAGGTAAAATCAGGATAAGGCGTACCAATAATGCTCTGGTCTGCAGGTGTGATGGCACCATCTCCATTTCGATCTTCAAAAATTGGAAAACCGGGCTGGGCTGTCGGCTGCGCCGAATTGGCAATGTCGTCGCCTTCTTGAAAAATGCCGGTGACCACGTACCCATAATAGGAGGCAAGGGGGTCACCTTCTTGGATAATCGCCGTATTGCCCACTGCCTGAACACCTCCTGTAACGATACTTTCAATACGGCCCAAATCCACCACTTCATTCTTAATGGCAGAAAAATTCAAAGAAGTGTCCCATTTGAAATTATCGGTTACTATATTGGTCGAGTTGAAAAGAAACTCGAACCCACTGTTCTTAACCTCACCTACATTTGTCAATATTGAAGCATAACCAGACGCAAATGGCAAGGGAAGATCGAATAACAGGTCTTTCGATTCTTTTGAAAAATAATCCAAGCTTCCACTGAACCTGCCACCAGAAATGCCAAAATCAAGACCAACATTTAGCTGTTCGGTGGTTTCCCACTTAAGGTCAGGATTTGCAATACGCTGCGGGACGACACTGCCCGAAATCGTGCCACCAAACACCACGTTGGGTCCAGTGCCAAAGGTCAATTGCGATGCGTAGTTGCCAATTTCCTGGTTACCTGTCTGGCCCCAACTTGCTCTCAGCTTAAGCTGGCTGAAACTATCGGGAATAAATTCTTCTTGGTCTAGCTTATAGCCCAAGGCAAAGGAAGGAAAATAGCCCCATTTGTTGTTCTCTCCGAATCTTGATGATCCATCTGCCCGTATCGAGGCGGTCAACAAAAATTTGTCGAAAAGGTTATAGTTAACCCTCCCCAAATATGACAACAAAGTATTTTCTTCCTTGCCACTGGAGAGTACATCCGTATTGGTATCACCCAGGGCCAAATTGTTCGTTTTGATATCATCTGTCGGAAAACCACTGATATTACCCGAAAAGAACCTTGAACTGAACTTTTGAAAGGTGATACCGCCCAATACCGTAAGCGCATGATCTTCGTTAAAAGTTTTGTCATAGGTCATCGTATACTCGAACAGATAATTTGAACGTTCCAATACGTTGATGTTCGCAATACCACCAGCTGCTCCACCACGTATGGTCTGTGTGGTATTGTAAATGTCACGTCTTGATGTTTGCCTGTCGGTTCCGAAATTGAACTTTCCCGAAAGGTCTTCTGTGAAATCGTAGTTCAAAAAAGCACTACCGAAAGTTCTATTTGTCTCGCTCTCACTGATAATGGCGTTTATCAAGGTGACAGGATTGTTGACCGTAAGATTCGCGGATTGGCTAAAAGTACCATCGTCATTTAATATGGGTTCGGTAGGGTCATATAACAACGAAGAGTAAATGGGCCCTGCTTGCTCATTGGTATTGACGCCATCGACATTGTTGTTATCCTTGATCAAGCTTGTGTTGAAGTTTAGGCCAATCTGGGTCTTGTTCCCAATTTTTGTCTCTAGGTTTATTCTTCCGGTATATCTTTTTATACCAGAATTTTTGACAACACCTTCTTGGTCAAAATAGTTGAATGAGGCATAATAATTTGTGTTTTCGCTGCCCCCGCTCACGGCTAAGTTATGGCTAGTCAAAGGGGCCGAACGGAAGACCTCCTCTTGCCAATCTGTTCCTCTGCCAATTCTTGAAATGTCGTCATCATTAAAAACTGCTTCATTTCCTTGTGCAATGGACAGATCGTTTATGGCATCGATGTATTGGGAAGTAGACAACACATCAATTTTTTCGGCGACCGATTGAATACCGGCATAAACATCATAAGTAACATTTACCTTGCCCTTGCCTCCCTTTTTGGTGGTAATCAAGATTACCCCATTCGCACCTCTTGAACCATAGATTGCTGTTGCCGAGGCATCCTTTAAAATCTCTATGGATTCCACATCAGCTGGGTTCAGGGCATTCAACGGGTTTCTTGGGCTCAGGTTTTGGCTTACTTCGGCCACTCCGCCAGAACCAAGGTTGGGACTGTTATCAATCGGGAACCCATCAATTACATATAAAGGTTCATTGCTGGCATTCAAAGAGTTAGAACCCCTGATCCTAATTGCCAGTCCCCCACCGGGCGCTGAACTGGCCTGGTTTATCTGTACCCCGGCCGCCCTACCGAGCATCATCTGGTCGACCGATACGTTTGCCCCTGGGTTCATGTCATCTTGGCTCAATGATGCGACAGATCCTGTTAAGTCACTTTTCTTTTGCGTTCCATAGCCAACGACCACAATTTCATCAAGTGCAGCAGCGCTTTCTTGTAAGATGATGTTCAGGTTAGATTGTCCATTGACAGGTATTTCCTTGGTAGTAAACCCTATATACGACACAGTCAATACGGCATCACTGTCAGTCACTCTAATTGAAAAATTACCGTCAAAATCAGTCTGAGTGCCATTCGTGGTCCCTTTTTCGATAATATTGGCTCCCGCCAAAGGAACTCCTGAATCATCCGCTACAGTTCCGTTGACCGTAAGATCTTGAAATACAACAGTACTGGTGTCCAGTGACATATTGGTCGGGTCTTCAAATACTGTAACTTGTCTGCCTATGATATTGTAGCCTAGACCGTATTGTGCCAGAAAAGAATCCAGAATATCCGGCAACGTTACATTGTTCCGCTTAAGGGTAATCGAATTTTCGTTGGGCAAAATACCATCTTTATAAAAAAAGATGTACTCGCTATCCTCTTGTATTTCATCAAAAAGTGTCTCTAGATTTACCTTTTTAAGATTAAGGTTAAGTTTTGTCTGTGCATAGGTGTCATTTGCATTAAGGGCCGTTAATCCTATCAATATGTAGCAAAGAAATGACCTCATGAGGTTAGATGAAATGGACTGGTTATTTAATTTCTCCAAGGCATATGCAATTCTTGAGTAATTATTCATAATTTTATGATTCAGTTAGTTATTACTTCGGTAATACATTTACAACCGGCAGATGCTCCAACATCTGTCGGTTTTTGTTTAGTTGGTTTTAATTCATTGGCTTGGCGTTTTATAAATTTGTTGAGTGGTTATTAGTATGATTTTATCTGCTTGGCGTTCCATAGTAAAGTGATATGCTTTGCCTAAAGTTTGAATAACACTATATACATCTTCCTTTAAGTCAATTTTTCCAGAATAAGTGTCCTTACTCAATTGTTCGCCCTTGACAATTATTTCAACCCCATAGTATCTAGACAATTTTGTTGCTATATACTTAAGATCATTTTTTTGAAAGCTGAAGAATCCTTTCCTCCATCCAAAATATTCATCCATATTTACTGCATACTGTATATCAATTTCCTTGGTTGTGCTATTATAACTTGAACGTGTGCCAGGAGTTATTTTAAAAGATTTCCCATCATCTTTGGCATATGTAACCAATACACTACCGCTTTTAAGGACTGTGCTTGTTTTTTCATCTTCCCTATAACTACTAATGTTAAAAACAGTACCCAGCACCTCAACTTCCTGATTTGAAGAAAGCACTAAAAACGGTCTTTTAGGGTTATGAGATACTTCAAATATTGCTTCGCCTTCTAAATAAACCTCTCTTCTATCACCTTTAAAAACTACAGGATAAACCAATCTCGAGCCTGAGTTGATCCATACTTTTGTACCATCTGAAAGGGTCACATCTGTGCGCTTTCCATAGGGTACCAGGATAGTATTGAAAATAGGCTTGTCTTCATCTTTTAAGATTTGTCTATATTTTTCACCCGTTCCCACTTGTAGATCCTTTCCCGTTGGGGAATATTTTAATGTGTTGTTCTTTTCTTTTAGTTGTACTTTCTTTCCCTCGCCCAGCACCACAGTTACCTGATTACTCTTGCTAACGTCAATAAATGGCGCATCTTCATCAACAAAATCTTGTAAAGATTGTTCGCCGAGCATGTCAAAAACGCTGAAAACACCAAACAATATCACTATAGACGCCGCTGCGCCGTACAATAACCTAGCCCTTTGTTTAATCTTTCGATTTTCTCTCAGAATCCTTGCCGACCTAATTATGCGACTTTTGAGCTTTTCCCGCTCCGTATCGGATAGGGTTCCTTTGTTATTCAATTTCATAATTGTTTGGATAATCGGCAGTGGAAATTACAGCCACTGTATATATGTAAGAGAACAATTTCTGTTGTTTATAGACAATGAAATCTAATTATTTTTAGAAAAGTATACTTAATGCGGTCTTCCGGATTGTTTTTAAAGTTCGGTAAAATAACGTTCTGGCAGAAGCAACTGAAAGACCCATTTCCCTAGAAATTTCTTCGTAACTTTTTTCTTGATTAAAACGAAGACGGAGTATCCTTTTTTGATGATTGGTCAAATTGTCCATTATTCTTCTTAACCTCATCAATTGGGCATTCTCATTTTCTTCTTCGATAATTACTTCTTCATGTGATGCGACAGTCAAATTGGTGTTAGCTGTCATGTTGGTAATGTGTTTGAACTCGTTCTCTAGGCTCTTTAACCTATAATCATTGTGTTTATATAGATTTCTTTTAAGCGAAACGATTAAATAAGCCTCTATGTTGACCACATTTGACAATTTTTCACGGCACCTGTAAAGGTCTAGAAAAAGGTCGTGGATTTCATCTTGAATCAGCTCCCTGTCGTTAATGATTTTATACCCACAAGCAAATAGTTTGTCAACATGAAAGTTATATAGCGATTCTAGTGCCGATATGCTACCCTTCTTAAGATCATTCCAGATTTGAGTCTCTTCTGTTTTCATTAGCGTTACTTTTCTTTAGTTTCTTTAGTTTCTTTAGTGGCAGAGTTACCATTTAATTTTCGAAACGGAAAATTTGAATTTTTGCAGATTACGCTTGTTTTTTTTGAAGTTTATCGACAAAAACTCAACTAAAGTATAAAATATTTAGCAAATTGATAATTCATACAATTAAATACCCAATCTTTTGAAAGAAATGATATTCAGGCGTCAGCCTTCTTATAGGAAAATATGAGAAAAAGAATCAAGACTCCACTAAGCCAAATATACGACCTAATGCAGAGACATGTAAATGCAGTAATAGCTGACAGAATTATCATAGCTGAGCCGATTCGTGCTGGTATTCTAATTTGAAACAACACTTTTAAAATTGGAGAAGTTGAGGCAAATAATGTAAAAATCATTTATGTTAAAAATAAGCGCCAGAGTAAAAAAACTTAAAAGAATGTCTATAAAAACAGTTTTTCTTCCTCCTTATTAAAAGAGACAGTATGTTTAAAAGTCTGATCCCATGGAAAAATTATAGCAGGAGAATAAGGCGCGTATTGCTTTTGATTGTTATTTTAATAATCTTTTGTTTTTTTACAGCATCTTTTGGCCAAAAAAAGCCAAATATAGTTTGGATAGTATGTGAGGATATTTCTCCTTTTTTGGGGGCATATGGTGATTCAATCGTAAAAACTCCGAACATAGATAGTCTGGCACGTGAGGCAGTGCTTTTTACAAAAGCATATACCACAGCTGGGGTCTGCGCGCCGAGCCGATCATCGATAATCACGGGCATGCACGCCATTTCAATAGGAGCCCAACACATGCGCACTCTTTCAAGTTCCCCCTTTTTCATGCCTCAAGGCCTGCCAAGCTACTCAGCCGTTTTGCCCGATTATGTAAAGGCTTTTCCCGAATATCTAAGAGCCAAAGGCTATTATACAACAAACAACTATAAAGAAGATTATCAATTTGAAGAGCCTGTCACAGTTTGGGATGACAGTAGCCCTGCAGCATCTTACAAATACCGGCCCAAAAACACTCCGTTCTTCAGCGTGTTCAATTTGGCAATCACACACGAATCAAAGTTGATGGTCTCGCCCGATAGTATTCGGTATGACCCCAATGATATGAAATTGCCGCCTTATTATGTTGATACCGAAACCGCTCGAAATGACATGGCCGTCCTTTATACCCGTATCGAACAAATGGATCGAGCTGTTGGCGAGATTGTTGGTGGGCTAAAAAACAATAAAGTATATGACGACTCTTATGTGATATTTTTTAGTGACCATGGTGGATGTATGCCCTGGACAAAGCGAGAAATTCTCGAAAGGGGCACACATATACCTTTGATCGTGAAATATCCCAAAAACCGTTTTGCGGGCACTAAAGATGATAGGTTGGTCAGTGCGGTGGACCTGGCGCCAACCATGCTTTCCATAGCGGGCATCGAGCCTCCCGACCACCTTCAGGGAACCGCTTTTCTGGGACCTTTAAAAAAAAAGGAAGAAAGAAAATATGTTTTTGCCGCTAGGGATCGAATGGCAAATAAATATGACCGGGTACGATCTGTAAGCGATGGGAATTTCAGATATGTGTACAACTTTATGCCCGAACTGCCAAAATACCAAGACTTACAATACAGAAAGGGCATACCTACAATGAAAGAAATATTGGAATTGCACGAAATGGGACGTTTGGATAACCCAAATCTACTGGACTGGTTTGCAAAAAATAAGCCCACGGAAGAACTCTACCACACCAAAATGGACCCCAATGAGGTGCGCAATCTGGCAGATGAGCCCCAATATACGGCTAAAAAGAAAGAACTGAAAGAAGCACTTTTTGACTGGATAGCAGAAGTGGGCGACCTATCCTCGATACCAGAGAAAGAAATGGTATTCAACAATTGGTGGAAAAACAAAAAAGGACCACCTAAAACATCACCACCTAAAGTAATAAGGAACAAAAAAGGGTACACAATAGAATGTGGCACAAAAGGTGCCTCAATCGGTTATCGTATCGTTGAACAAAATAATCAAGCTTTAAATTCAAAACGTAGGACCGAAAGTTGGGATTTTGGTTTTACGATCGACCAAAATAAAACTGTTGCTTATGTTGATGTGCCCCAACCCTGGAAAGTCTATCAAGGTGAGACCATAAAATTGAAAAAGGGACAGACACTTTTAATCAATGCCCATAGAATAGGCTATTTGCCCAGTGAAGTAACATATACCCATTAGAATTCAAACCATAATTTTTACAAATAAATTAGTTTAATCATGAAGACAACCAATCGCTTATTTTTTGGAACGACATTCTTGTCGTTGCTTATGTTCACCTCTTGCTCAGATACATCTTTTGATGAAGCAAACTTAAATACAACTGAAAGTCTATATGAATCAGATAAAATACCGTTGCTGTTCGGGGACGAGTCTGAAGACATTCAATTTGATGGTTATTATGTTGGTGCGGACACCTTGCTTTTTGACCACCAGACCACCAGTATATTGGATGTTCCCCCTGTATATCCTGACATTATAACAAATGATGAACCCATATGGTTTGTCAATGGTGCTGGTACTGATGTGGCCAAGCAATATAAGAATATGGTGGAGATTGCAGAATTTACTGGCCGACCAGTTGTGGGTATTCATAATGGTACCAAAGAAGGAATAGCAGATGTCATTGAAATTATTTTACCTACTAATGAGACGGTGGAGGCAGCAATTGAAAAGAGCGTGCTCGAAATCATTGACACAGAGGAAAAGGTATTGTTGCTTGGGCATAGTCAAGGAGCCTATCACTTGGCAAGATCACTACGGTCATTGGAAAACCAGCTTTCTAACAACCAATTGGGACAACTAATGGTAGAGACTATTGGCGGTGCCGGTATGTGGTTCCCCAGAGGTCCACAGTATATCCACTATGCCAATCAAGGAGACAATGTACCAAAGTTTCATGGTGTGCTTACGCCTGGTGCTCTACCGGGAAATCGAAGTGTCATATTCACTTTTGATGACGAATGGTATGATATTCCACCAGAAATAGATACACCATTTATAAGGGTACATGCCCAAATTGTTTATTTGCGAAATCGACTGACTTTTGCTGAGGCCCGGACGTATGCCCCATTGTTCGGTCATAAAAAAATCAATCTGGATAATCTTTAATTGACTGAGAAATGAGACGATCAAAAAGTTTTATACTTCATACCGCCGCAATTACCATAACTTTTTTAAGCTCGGTGTTTTGTTTTGGACAGGGGAAAGTATTGGAAGCACAATCGATAAAGAGTGCCATTTTGGACAAAGAAATTGATTATACTATTTATTTGCCGGCCGGTTATGATGAATCAAAAAGAAGTTACCCTGTAATCTACCTGTTACACGGTTATGGGGGTGATGAAAATGTTTGGGTGCAATATGGTCTCATAGACCATTTCATGGATTCTGCCATTGAAAATGCCGAAATCCCCCCCTCGATTGTAATAATGCCTGATGGGGGGCAGCATTTTTACATAAACGATTTCCAGGGGTATTCAAAATTTGAAGATATGTTCTTTCAAGAATTCATCCCTATGGTCGAAAAAAACTATAGAATTAAAAAAACAATGGAGCATAGAGCCGTGGTTGGCAATTCAATGGGTGGCTATGGGGCCTTTCTTTATGGGGTGAAACACCATGATATGTTCGGCACCTGTGTTCCGCTCAGTGCTGCCATCATTTCGTTGGATCATCCGATGACCAAAAACCCTATGTGGAAGGGAATCGCGAAAAACCTATATGGAATGGATATGGATTCTCAAAACCCCTCCACTGGTCATTGGGATGCCAATAACCCCTTGAAATTGATCCAAACAATACCAAAGGGTCAACTGAAAACAAGGTTTTACTTCGATATCGGTGATGATGATTTTCTTTATTCCGGCAATGCCAAAGCCTATGTTGAATTACGAAATATGGAGGTAGAACACGAGTTCCGTATCCATGACGGTGGCCATGATTGGACATTTTGGAGGTCATCGATACCGGGTTTTTTAAAATTTATAGGGCAGGGCTTTATGAGGCAATAATGCTATAGGGTTGAGAGGGAGTTAAGTCCCAATTGGGCGGGCACAATACGTAATCTTCTTTTTCTATTATGTTGGAAAAATAACGCTTTGCCCAGGGGGCTTACTCTTTTTCGTTTTGTTGTGTCAAACTGATGTAACGGATAAAGGAACTCGGTATAGCTATGGTAGTTTACCCTTTTTTGGAATATTATCGAAGTAAGATGTTTTTTGAAAAAATGATAATAAGTTACTTACCGCAATCATATATACATTTCTTAATGGCCTCAACTAGTAGAATAAAGTTCAAAGTGTTCTATTACCTTTTTTGTTAAGTACCAACATTAGGAATTGATACATGACAAAAAAAATAATGGTTAAAAAATAAATTGTAAGGCAATTAGTATTTACTTCTTTTTCTCCTTTTTTGTCTTTTCACTATATGCAGAAAAGCAACAAGATTCGTTGATGGAAAAGAAACCCCGAAATGTGATTTTTATCCTGACAGATGACCATCATTTTGATTATATGGGTTTTACCGGTAAGGTACCATGGTTCGAAACCGCTAACATGGACAGATTGGCAGCTGAAGGCGCCTAATCTGCCCAATACTTTTGTTACTACTTCTCTATGTTCTCCAAGTAGAGCCTCAATTTTGTCCGGGCAATACTCACACACCCATACCATTGTTGATAATCAAGCTCCCAATCCTGGTAATCTAATCTTTTTCCTTACCTATCTTCAAGAAGCCAATTATCAAACAGCATTATTCGGGAGATGGCACATGGGCAGCCATACCGATGAACCTAGGCCAGGTTTTGACCATTGGGAAAGTTTTCACGGACAGGGAGTATACTATAATCCTCAATTGAACATAAGTGGAAAACGAAAACAACATAAAGACTCGACCTATATTACAGATTTATTGACCGAACATGCCATTGATCGGTTAAAGCACCGAGATAAGGACAAACCTTTCTTTATGTATCTGTCACACAAAGCGGTACATTCGGAATTTAAGCCCGCAAAATGGCACAAAGGTAAATATAAAGGCAAAAAAATTGATTTGCCTTCAACCTATGACCAAACCAAAACGGGTGAATGGAGGGATTTGAAATGGCCAAAATGGGTTGCCGAACAAAGAGTAAGTTGGCATGGGGTAGATTATACGTACCATACTAATATTGGTATACACGGATTTATACAAGCCTATTGTGAAACTTTATTAGGTGTAGATGGAAGTCTTGGTTCGGTCATGAAGTATTTGGAATCGGCAGGAATTGATGATTCAACGTTGCTCATTTATATGAGTGAATATGGATTCAGTTGGGGTGAACATGGACTGATAGATAAACGCCGTTTTTATGAAGAGTCGGTCAAGGTTCCTCTTTTGGTTAGATGTCCCGAACTTTTTCAAAAAGGAACTCAACCAAAAGCCATGGTTCAGAACATTGATATTGCTCCTACTATTTTGGCCGAGGCGGTCAAAAAACCTGATTATATGCCCGGGGTTTCCTTTATGCCGGTTCTGACAGTTGATTACCCTGCCGCAAATCGAAAAGAGGTATTCTACGAATACCATTGGGAAAAAGACTTTCCCATGACACCGACTATGTTCGGTATGCGAACCGACCAGTATAAATATATACGTTACCAAGGAATTTGGGACAGGAATGAATTTTACGATTTGCTAAACGACCCAGATGAAAAGCATAACCTAATCGGTGACCCTACCAAACAGGGCACCAATAAAAATATGCCTCAATCACTTTATGGATGGTTGGCAGAAACAGATTGAATGAAGATTCCTTTGAAACCGATATACAAACCGGCTTGGGGTGACTACAAGTACAAAAAGGAGGATTAATAATTTTAAACTTTACCGAAGTCATATGATAAAATTAAAACAAAGTGTCTCTATCTGCCTCGTTTTGTCATTGGCTGGTTGCCAGAACAGGCATGAAACTAAAACCGAATTGTCCACAATCGGGACGGAAGAACCCTCAACAGTTACTACCAAGAAAGAACCAACAATGGACACCCCTGACGGAATGGTCTGGGTCCCAGGCGGGAACTTTAGGCAGGGAGCCGTTGCTTCAGACAAAATGGCAATGCCCCATGAGCGACCTGCACATCAGGTTTTTGTGGATGGATTTTATATGGATATCCATGAGGTGACCAATGCTCAGTTTACCAAGTTCGCGGAAGCAACGGGTTACGTAACCGTCGCAGAAAGGCAGATCGATTGGGGGGAAATGAAAAAGCAGCTACCCAAGGGAACACTAAAACCACATGATTCCATTTTAAGGCCTGGATCGCTTGTCTTCAAAAAGATCAGGTCCACCCTGCCAAACCTGTATGATTATTCTCAATGGTGGGAGTGGAAAATCGGGGCCAACTGGAAACATCCAAATGGCCCCGACAGCACTATCGAGGGAAACGAGAACAATCCAGTGGTCCACATAGCTTACGAAGATGCCATCGCCTATTGTGATTGGGCAGGCAAAAGGTTGCCAACAGAAGCCGAATGGGAATACGCGGCACGTGCCAATAATAAAGATCTCATCTTCTCTTGGGGAAATGAGATTGAACAACTTGGGTCATATGCCAATACGTGGGAAGGTGTATTTCCTGTCGATAACACCAAAAAAGATGGTTTTGAGAGAAGTGCACCAGTTATGAGTTACCCCAATAATGATTTTGGCCTATACGATATGGCAGGTAATGTTTGGGAATGGACTAGTGATTGGTACAATACCAATTATTATAAGAGTTTGAAGGACAGCATTGTAATAAATCCCAAAGGCCCTCGGAGTGCTTACAACAAAAACAACCCCTATGCAAAGGAAAAGGTGATCAAGGGAGGATCTTTTCTTTGCAGTGCCTCGTACTGTGCCAGCTATCGAATATCTGCCCGGATGGCCACAAGCCCAGACTCAGGTATGGAGCACCTAGGGTTCAGGACGGTTTTATCCGCTGTAAAAACGAGAAAATCATCAATATATCATTCTAAAAAAAAATGATTAGAAGGGACTTAACGTAGGGATATTACGTTGAACGCTGTATGGGAAGAACCATTACAAACGATAATTTGAGTCACTATAAAGCCATAAGAGTCTGTTTATTGGTGGCTTAAATACGTTTTGCTATGCTCTGTTTTTTCCGTTTTGTCTGGTGTACTATGCCCGTTTTTTTTGCATTATGATTCGTTCAAACGTGATGGGCCCACCATGTATAATGCCATCATAAATAATGTAGGCAAATCAATATTTCTGTTTATTTTTTTATTGAAGTGATTTAAACTTTTTTTGTACGAGAGATAGGGCTTCTGAGATTTGTGTTACCATACTCAAATTTCATAGCCCATGCACAAAGTACTCGATAAAGATACTATAGAAATGGAGATAGTTCCGTACATACTTCTTTCCCAACTTGGTTTTCCATCGATAGCCCCGATTTCTGAAATTATGAATGCCATCCTATTCAAGATGAAGAGCGGTGGGTAAGGGAAGGAAGAGGCGCAAAAACAACCAATGTACTTTATCTGATCGATAGGCAGGTTTATGGGCTGGCTCGTCAAGTTTTTGTTTGTAATTCCCCTATTGTCAGGGGCGGACGGAAAAGTGACATAGGCATCCACAGATAGAAAATATATTCTTCCCTTTTAAAATGTGAACGGCATTATCGAATGTTTTTTGGGAATCCTTTGAATAATCCATTGGCAATAGAGGATATTTTTAATAGCAGTAGGCATTTATATTCGGTAGTTTTCGCTTCAACCTAATTTACCTTGAAATACTTTTTTACCAAATGATAGTTGTCGGTCTATTTTTGGATAAACCTGTTGGTGTAATCCTTGGTCACAATACCTTTTATGGTGTTGATGATGAGATGTTGTAGAATCTCTTGCTGGGTATATTTATCAAAAAGACTGGATCTACCAAAAGCGATAGCGTTCAAATTCAAAAAATACAGTTCACAAACCAATCTCAAGTTTACCTCATTTTGAACACAGCCCAATTTTTGTGCGTCGACAAAAAGTTCATAAATGGTTTCATTTACCAGGTCATTCCGAAAGCCGTTAAAGAGTTCATAGGCCTTGGGATAATATTTCCTTAGCCCAAATAGGAACGTGGGACTGAAATATTTTAAATGTTCGAAACCCTTTTTGTATATCAGTATGATCTTTTCCAGCGGATCTTTACATAACGCAATCTCCGGTCCTTGAATCTCCCTTGAATAACTTAGCAACAGATAGGCGGTACTCTCTTGAACCAATTCTTCTTTTTTGTTAAAATAATGGTAGATGGTCTTCTTTGATATGCCGAGCTGATTTGCCAACTCATCGAGTGTGAAGCGTTTGCTCCCAAATCGAGTGAAGTTTAAGGCGGAGCATGCGATAAGTTCGGATTTACTGATCATTTGGGCAAATTATTAAGGCAATATAAAGTTTACATATTTACGATGATAGCGGATATGATAAGGATCACCAAAATGATAAATGGTGCTAGGTCGTTAAGCCTTTTGTCTCGGTTCTTTCTAGACAAATATAATCGGTATTAAATTTCAATAGCTTTTTATTATATAGACCAGATAATGCCGGGAACCTTAAAATTCCATGTTCCGGCAGTTAACTTCCACCTTCTATGGCTCCATAGCCAAAGTTCCGGCGATTTCAAGATCACGTTTTCCAATGCCCCTGCATAGTCCTCTATAATCCCATTGGTTCTCATGGAAACGGGATTGTCCGTAATTAAACTAAAACGCAGTCCATAGCACCCTCTTCTTATTTTTTTGAAAGAAGGAAACAGAACAACTTCACCGGTTTTTTTTGCAAGCTTTTCGGCCCCTACGAAAAAAGCCGTTTCCCGATTCAAAAAATGGCACCAATGTTTGGCACTGATCCTGACAGGGCTTTGATCACCGATAATGCAATTCATCATAATGACATTCTTTCGTTCAAGGTCTATAATGGTCCTATATCCCTTGTTGGATTCAATGCAATGGACACCAAATCGCTCTCTGATAATTTTAAATAGGCCATTGAAATAGTGGTTTTTGATCGGTTTGTAAAATGTATTCGATCGGTATGGAAAAAAAAGGGGCAGGAATATCATCCATTCCCAATTTCCCTGATGGGCCGTATAAAGCAAAATATTCTTCTTCTCGCTTAAATAATGTTCAACCAAATCCGGATTCTCTATACGCAAACGTTTCATCGCCGACTTTTTACCGATGGTCAATGTCTTAATGGATTCGACAAGTATATCACAGAAATGCCGATAGAAGTCCTTTTCGATTTTTCTCCGAGTGATTGGTGGCTTTTGGGGAAAGGATTTTTTGATATTGTCCGATACTACATTTCTTCTATACTTCATTAGGTAATAGACCACTATAAACAACAAGTCGGATAACAAGTACAGAACGGGCATCGGCAGGGCCGAGATTGCATAAAAAGGCAAATACCTTATTTTGGGCAGCATCTTGTTTTTCATTTCATAAAATTTATAATTTCACAGGCAACAAATAATTGGTTTCCTTTTTCTAAGGGCCCACAATTTATTTTTTGATTCCTTTCATGAACATATTCAATGCGCTTTCATATTGTTTCTGCAATAAGGAATATTCGGTTTCCGTGATATTTATGGTGTCTTTTTTAATAATTACATCGTGCCGCAACCCTTGGAAGATTGCAATGAACAATTCGGAAAAATAAGCGATATCAAGATTTTGAAAATCTTGGGTGGCAATACCTTTTGCCAATATTTCACCCACAAGCCGTATTTCTGCTTTGCGAAAGTTTTCGAATAGGCGGGCGTAAACGGGCTTCAAACTGTTTATGGATTCCAGGTTCAAAGCATTGAGGTGCACAAATTCGCGAAAGTAGTTCAGTCGTTTTTCTAGGTAACCTTGTAATATTTCTTCTGCCGGAACACTCGAGGAAAGGAGTCCTTCAAACTCGTTCAAAAGTGTTTTATGTCCTTGACTTACTACTTCTTTGAATAGTCCTTCCTTATTGGGGAAGTAGTAGTACAGGGATGCTTTCGACAGACCTATATCCCCGGCAATCTCCGTCATGGTTGTTTTTTTAAGGCCATAACGGCAAAATCTTTTCTTGGCGGAATCAAGTATTGACAAAAAAATATCGGCGTCTCTATTTTTGACCATTCGACTATTATAGTTATAAAGTCGAAAATAGTGTTTATATTCGCAAAAGAAAAATATTATTCTTTTAAATTTTACAATAAGACCAATGCAGGAAAAAGGGCAGGATGACCATTTGTTTCTAAAGCATGCCATTGAAAACATGATGCCGGCCAATAGAATATTGGGGCTGGAAATCATGGAGATCAAACCTCGGTACGTGAGCATCAAAGTCCCTTTTAAGAAAGAATTTATAGGAGATTATCTGCAAAAACGATGGCATGGAGGTATTTTGGCGGCTATCGCCGATACGGCGGGAGGGGCTGCCGGAGCGACGACCCTCGATTCCTTACAGGACAGGATAAATACCTTGGATATGCGGATCGATTATCTCCATCCTACCGTTGAAGGGGATATTTTGGCCAAGGCAAAGATCGTTAAAAGTGGTAAGGCGACCGCCGTAGTGGACGTGGAACTTTTCCAAAGTGGACAAAAGGATCCAGTGGCTTTGGCAAGATGTATCTATAGCATATATAGAAATGGCTCCTAGACTTTAAATGATAAAGAATTATGCATAAAAAAAGAGGTATCTTAAAAAGCCTATAGGACATCCAAAAATTTCTTCCCATTAAATACGTATCCGTTTATGATCAAAAAATTTTTAAGCATTTCCCTTTTATGCCTTGTTTGCGTAGCCAATGCCCAAGAAATAAAACAGCTTAGTTTAAAGGAGGCCGTCACCTATGCACTTGAGAACAAGGCCGATGCACAAAAATCGAAGCTGGCAATTGAAAATAGTGAGTACCAAATCCAGGAAGTTCGTTCGCGGGCATTGCCACAGATCACAGGGAACGGTAGTTTGGTCTATAATCCCATTCTACAGACCAATGTGATCGATGGAAGTTCCTTTGGGCAACCGGGCACCATTATACAGGCAACTTTGGGGCAAAAATGGAATTCGGTCTTTGGTGTTTCGTTGAACCAGACCATATTTGACCAATCGGTTTTCACGGGTTTAAAAGCCGCTAAAACTACCCGTGAGTTTTATCAGATCAATAATCTATTGACACAAGAGCAGGTAATAGAAAAGGTAGCCAATAGTTATTATCGGGTATATCTACAGCGGTTAAACCTTCAAGTACTCGATAGTACGTTGGCAAATACGATCAAGGCAAAAAATATCATTGAGGGCCAGTTACAAAATGGGCTGGCGAAGAAAATCGATCTGGACAGGATCATTGTTAAAATTTCAAATCTCGAGACCCAACGGCTCCAGATAAACAATGCGTTACAACTTCAAGAAAATACCCTGAAATTTTTTATGGGTATGCCCATAACCGCCCAAATCGAAATTCCGGAAATCGAGTTCGAATTCAGGCCAAGGGAGGTAGTTTCATCCCCGGATACCGAGAATCGAACGGAGTATCTGCTTCTCAAAAAGCAGGAACAATTGCTGACCTACCAGAAAATGGCGGTCAAGGCGGAATATTATCCAACGCTTTCCCTGACAGGTGGGTACAACTATCTTGGCCAAGGCCCGGATCTTCCCTGGTTCAAAAAGCCGGAGGACAATGTATATTGGTCCGATTTTTCATCGATAGCATTGAGTTTGAAAATTCCCATTTTCGCTGGTTTTGGGACGCGTTCCAAAGTACGGCAGGCCGATATCGATCTGAAGATCTTACAAGAGGATATCAAGGATACCCAATTGGCCTTGGACCTTGATTACGAAAATGCCCGAACCCAAATAAACAATAGTGTTGCGACCATCGACAATCAAAACGAAAATGTCAGGTTGGCACAGGCAGTTTTGGACAATACCAGAAACAATTACGTCCAAGGTTTGGCTCCGCTAACGGATCTATTGGATGCGGAAAACGCCTTGACCGAGGCCAGGAACAACTTTAACACCGCAATTTTACAATACAAACTGGCAGAAATTCTGTTGTTGAAGGCCATAGGGGAATTAAGGACATTAACAAATTAATAAGCACGATGAAAAAGAACGTAATATACATACTTGTAATTGTAGTGGCATTGGCCTTGATCGCCTTTACCTTAATGAACAATAAACAGGAAAATCAAACAAAGACGGATATCGTTGCACAAAAAAATGCTAGCGTCGCCGTAAAAGTGGATACGGTAAAAACGGAAACCAGTTCCCTCAATTTTACCGCCAATGGGAACTTCGAACCCTTTAAGGAACTGGATTTTTCTGCGGAAAAGCCAGGTAGGGTCGTTAGGGTTTTGGTAGAAGAAGGCGATCATGTCAGAGTGGGGCAAACTTTGGCAATTGTGAGAAGTGAACAGGTATCGGCAGAACTGCACGCTGCTGAAGCTGCCTATCAGAATGCGGCCACAAATTATAAACGTTTTGAAAATGCCCTAAAAACCGGTGGAGTGACCGAACAACAAATGGACCAGGCCAAGCTGACCTTGGTTACCGCACAATCGAGACTGGAACAGGCCAAGGTAAATGCAGGGGATGTCAACATAAAAGCTACGATAAAAGGAGTTGTGAACAAACGTTATATCGAACCGGGTTCTGTTCTAGGAGCGGCAACTCCAATGTTCGACATTGTCGATGTCTCGAAACTGAAACTAAGGGTTACGGTCAACGAGTCCCAAGTGGCCAGTTTAAAAGTGGGCGACCCGGTAAATATAAAAGCCAGTGTTTTACCTGACAGGACATTCTCTGGAAAAATTACGTTTATAGCACCGAAATCGGATAGCAGTTTGAATTTTCCGGTGGAAATCGAGATATCGAACAATCCGGACAATGCCCTGAAGGCGGGCATGTACGGAACGGCAACGTTCACCTCGTCGGACCGGGAAAGCGAAAAGATACTGGTGGCCCCTAGAAATGCGTTCTTGGGAAGTGTAAGCAGTAACCAGGTTTTTGTGGCCGAGGATGGAGTTGCAAAACTGACCGACGTAACGGCCGGAAGAATATTCGGTGATAAGGTCGAAATATTGGATGGTCTGGACAGCAATGAACTCGTAGTAGTTACCGGTCAGATCAATCTACAGGACGGTTCCAAGATAGATATCATCGACTAGAACCGGACAATAACCTCTAACATTTTATTTCATACTATGAAATTAGCTGAAATTTCCATAAAAAGACCTTCATTGGTCATTGTGCTGTTTACCATACTTACCCTCGGGGGCCTGTTCAGTTATAACCAACTGGGATATGAATTGATACCCAAATTCGACCGAAATGTCATAACCGTCGCCACTATCTACCCCGGTGCCTCGCCCAACGAGATCGAAAATACCGTGACAAAAAAAATAGAGGATGCGGTTGCCTCTCTGGAGAACATCAAAAAAATAGAATCGCGTTCTTATGAAAGTCTTTCCACGGTTGCGATTACCTTGACGGATGATGCCAATGTTGATTTTTCCCTAAACGATGCACAACGGAAGATCAACGCTATTATCAGTGATCTGCCAGATGATGCCAAAACACCCTCCTTAAGCAAATTTTCATTGAGCGACCTTCCGATCATGACAATTGGTGCTAATGGCACGATGGATGAAATCAAGTTTTATGACCTGATCGATAAAAAAATTGCCCCTTTACTTTCCCGGGTCAATGGTGTTGCACAGATAAATTTGATCGGGGGACAAGAAAGGGAAATCCAGGTAAATTTAGATGCCGACCGACTTCAGGGATATAACCTTTCCATACCACAGGTCCAACAGACCATCCTGGCCTCGAATTTGGATTTCCCCACAGGAAATATTCAGACCAGGCAGCAAAAAATATTGATCCGATTGGCCGGAAAATATAAAAGCGTTGAAGAGCTGCGTAATCTAGTGGTCGCGGATCAAGATGGCATCCAAGTGAGGCTCAGTGATATTGCGGATGTTCAGGACAGTCAAAAAACACCCGAAAAAATTGCAAGGGTAAATCAAAAAAGTGCCATCCTATTGCAGGTAATTAAGCAGTCCGATGCCAATGCCGTGGCCGTAAGCGAGGATATATTGAAACGGATAGCACAGCTCGAGACCGATTATAAAGCCATAGACCTCAAGCTCAATGTCGCCAATGACAGTACTGTTTTTACCTTGGAGGCGGCCGATTCGGTAATCCATGACCTATTGATCGCTGTATTATTGGTAGCGATCGTTATGCTCTTCTTCTTGCACAGTTTAAGAAACTCGCTAATTGTAATGGTGTCCATACCCGCATCGTTGATAGCGACATTTATAGGGTTTTTGTTTTTGGACTATACCTTGAACCTAATGAGTTTATTGGGACTGTCTCTGGTGGTGGGCATCTTGGTGGACGATGCCATCGTTGTACTCGAAAACATTTACCGGCATATGGAAATGGGCAAAAACCGTGTCCGTGCGGCCTATGATGGTACCGCTGAAATAGGGGGCACGGTAACTTCGATAACGCTGGTAATCGTGGTCGTCTTTTTTCCGATCGCCATGAGCAGCGGTCTGGTGTCAAAAATCATTACCCAATTTTGTGTGACCATCATAATTTCGACTTTGTTGTCCCTGTTGGCATCGTTTACCATTATTCCTTGGTTATCGTCCCGTTTCGGAAAATTGGAGCATATCACTGGTAAAAACCTGTTCGGTAGGCTTATCATCAAATTCGAAACACAATTAAAACGTTTCACGAATTGGATCTCCGGTTTATTGACTTGGTGCCTGGATCATTATAAGACCACGTTGTCCATCGTTTTGGTTATCTTCTTTGCTTCGATTGCCTTGGTAGGGGCAGGATTTATAGGAGGTGAATTCTTTGCCGCATCTGATAGGGGCGAATTTTTGGTGCAGATAGAACTACCGAAAGATGCCTCATTGGAACAAAGTAATTTTATGGCCCAAAAAGCAGAGGCCTTTTTGAATACCCAAGAAGAGGTCAAGAGCCTTATCACTACCGTAGGCCAGACCAGCGAGGGCTTAGGTGCTTCACAGGCCACCGCTTACAAAGCGGAAATCAACGTTCAAATGGTAGATGAAAAGGAACGCGATGACGATTCTTATGTATTTGCAGCCAAAACAAAACGTCGTTTAGAGAAAATATTGGTAGGCGCCAAGGTGAAGACCGTACCTATAAGTCTTTTGGGAGTGGCGGAGGAAGCCCCGTTGGCCTTGGTCGTGACCGGGCCTAGTTTGGATAGTGCCATGGTCTTTGCCAGAAAGGCCGAGGCGGAACTATATAAAATTCCCGGGGCCACGGAAATCGAATTGTCCGTAGAAACGGGAAACCCTGAAATCAATGTTCAGGTAGATCGGGATAAGATGACCTCCCTCGGCTTATCGTTACAAACGGTAGGATTGACAATGCAGACCGCATTTAACGGCAATACCGATGGCAAATTCAGGGCAGGGGAATATGAATATGATATTAACATACGCTACAATAGTTTTGATAGAAAAAACATTGCCGATGTTGGGGATCTGATCCTTACGAACAATCAAGGACAAGAAGTAAAACTCTCACAATTCGCCGACATCACGGAAACGTTGGGCCCGAGCCAATTGGAACGCCGGGACAAGACCGCGTCGGTTACCGTAAAAGGTCAGTCCGTAGGCCGGCCGGCCGGTACGGTCGCGGATGAATGGGAAGCTGCCTTTAAAGATGTCGAACGGCCTACGGGTGTCAATTATGTATGGGGAGGGGATAAAGAAAGACAATCGGAAGGGTTCGGAACACTGGGAATTGCCATGTTGGCGGCTGTTATATTGGTCTATTTGGTAATGGTTTCCCTGTACGACAGTTTTGTGCACCCGTTCGTAGTTCTTTTTTCCATTCCGTTATCGTTCATCGGAGCTTTGCTGGCATTGGCGTTAACGAACAATTCCCTGAACATCTTTACCATTCTTGGTATAATTATGCTGATCGGGCTGGTGTGTAAAAACGCCATCATCCTGGTTGACTTTGCCAACGAAAGGGTCCGGTCGGGGGAAACGGTCAGGAACGCTTTGATACAGGCCAACCACGCACGTCTGCGCCCGATTCTGATGACCACCATTGCCATGGTTTTCGGGATGCTTCCCATTGCTTTGGCCTCAGGCCCGGGATCGGGATGGAAAAACGGTCTTGCATGGGTTATCATAGGGGGATTGATAAGTTCGCTTTTCCTGACCTTGATAATAGTACCGGTAATATATAATTTAATGGAAAAATTAGTGCATAAGTTTACCAAGGGAACAAAAACTGATTATGAGGAGCTTATGGTGGCCGATTACGAGCATAAAAAATTGGTAGATGGCTTTAACCCGGACCACACACTCTGATATGCTGGCCGTGTCCGGCGGCTGAGCTTTATCGACATCTAAAATGCTATGCCATGGTAGTCCTTGGTGCCCGCTTGTCAGAGTAGTGACCTCCTCCTAACCACACTTTATTTAATAATTGTCTTAAGAAAGCCCAAAGCAGAGCTTTGGACTTGCAACAAAAAAACGGACAAAAAGTTAAGCCGCATTTTTGATTTTACTTAAATTTTCAAATTCGTCGATCGTCATGTTCCCCAATGCGGAGTGTGTTCTGCTTTTATTGTACCATGTCTCTATCCATTCGAATACCGAGAGTGCGGCCTCTTTCTTGCCGGCATGCCGTTTTCTATGGATCAGTTCCACCTTGATGGACTTGAAAAAGCTCTTGGCAACGGCATTGTCCCAACAGTTGCCCTTACAGCTCATGCTCCGTTCGACACATCTGTAGCTTTCCAACAGGTCGACGAACTCTTGGCAAGCGTACTGGATTCCCCTGTCCGAATGGAAGACCGACCTTTCGGACGGGGGCCTGTTGCCCACGGCCATTTTCCATGCCGCTATCACGGTATTCCCCGCGCTCAGGTCGGTGCTCTGCGACCGGTGAAGATGCTTGGATTATACATCGTAATGGTCAATGACAATAATTAGCAATCAAATGACCTATATTGGTCATTGCGACCAAAACGAGGCTTCACTGGAATTCACCGACCCCACCTTGTTTTGATATTATCTTGGGTCATTTGGGCTCTTCCGGTGCTGTTTACGGTAGGATGTTGGGGATACGGATGCATTGCGCTTAAAGAACTTACTGAACGCATAGGCGGTGTTGAACCCGAGCAGATAGGCAATTTCCTTGATGGATCTCGGGCCGTTTAACAGTACTTTGGCCTCTTGCGTCAAGAGCTGCTGGATATGGTCCTTGGCCGTTCGGCCCGTATTCTTTTTGATGACCCTGGAGAGGTGGTCCGGTGTAACCCGAAGACGCTTGGCATAAAAACCTACTTGGTGCTGAGAGCTGTAATGGCGGGCGAGCAATTCCATAAATTGCAATACCAAAAAATGTCCGGCGGTGTGCATGATAGATGTCACAGGTTTTTCTTTTTGAATCAAACGGTCCAGTTCCCACAATAGCATATGGAGTCCATAGCGAAGGACAATTCCATGGACAGGGGAGGGAGTAGTAGGATGGATCTTGGCCTTGAGGATTACGAAGAGTTTCAACAACCAATGCAGTTCTTTGGTTTTAAGGTCCAAGGTACGGGGCTGTCGCTCCCAATACTTAAATAAGCTCATGGGCAATGCCCTGGAGGTATCTACATGAATCTGTTTTGAATCAAGGCCAACAATGCCCATTTCAATAGGGGAAAGGGATTGCTGGAGGAACCAATTTCTCCCTTGGGGCAGTAAAAGGAGTCGGCCAGGATAAAGCATCCGGGCGACTTGCTCAATTACTATTTGGATCCGCCCTTTTTTGACAAGAAACAGCAGGGCGTGCAGCCTGCCAAATTGGGTATGTACCGTACTTACTTGCTTGCTCTCCTTGATAAAAAGGATAACCAGCCCCGCTACCGGTTGCTTTCCATGGCTATCTGACCGTCCCAAAAGGTTCAGCGTTCTCCGATATCCATGAGCTTTGAAAACAATGTGCTGAGCGTTAGGAATAGGTTGCACAGCACACTGATGAACAAGAGCAGGGCCGGTTTTCCGGGATGAACACGTCTTGTGATACCTTCCGGATTAAAATGATCCACCAGTTGATCGTAACCGAACAGCTTAATGACAATCCAAATGGCACAGAGGTTGATGGCCATTAGGGTCACGGGCCAAAGGAGCTGCCATTTTCGTTGTGCACGGTCACGGGATTCCATCAGTTTTCCAGGCTAAAGGGTTCGGCCTCTGGCATGGGAGCAATGGAATCGAAATCGAGATTGGTCCGTTGTCGTATGAGAACCTGTGGGTTCCCAACTGCGTTGGGGATCGACAGGTCCCAGTCCTCATCTTCGATGACGGGGTCGGTGTCATGGGCCATTGGTTGCAGTGGCAACTGTTGTTTTGATGGTGAGGCGAGGCTATCCCCTAGTGGATAGTCGTCATAAAGGGTATCGGGCGTGCAGGCCACAAGTGTTGCCATGGCTAGTGCAAAGGTGTAAATGGAATGTTTCATTGTAATGGATTTTAATTGACCAATATTTGAATCGGTCCATGCTCACCCGGGTAATCTGAACCTTGTTGACCGCCGATGGTACGGAAGCCTTAAGGATTGAATTCGATGTAAAACTAGGGGTGATTCGGGTATCCGTGCAAGGGCTTGTTCGGTGATTTCCCGAAAAGGGCAGATGGTTTTCCTGAAATCGTCATGGTGGATTTTTAACAAGTATGTAAGTAAAAACGTACGTTTTATAGTATCTTAGGGAAATCCCGCTTTCATTTTTCATACTGGTAAAGAGCAGTAGGTACCAAAAGGATGGCAGTAGGATGGTTCCCCCGTATATTTTTATTGCCATGCAGCAACCGATGATTGGAAAACTGATCGTTTCCCTGTTCCTCATGGGCATGGGCACCCTATGGGCCCAAGATCCTACGGGACAGGTCGATTCCCTATTGGGACTGGAATATTATGTGCTGTTTGAACGGATCAGAAGCTCAGGGAAGGATACTATAGCCCGCGGTAGTTATCTGAAGGCCTATCTGGAGAAGGCCAAGAAAGAAAACAATGCCACCCAGTGGGTGCAAGGCTATAAAAACTACCTTCACCGTTCTTCTGGCAAGGCCAGGCTCGCGTATGCGGACAGTATGGTTTCCACCGCCAAATCCGTCATGGACACTGCCTTGATCGGCTCCACTTATCTCACCAAGGGAATTGTGTTCTACAGCGAAAAAGAGTACAAACGGGCCTTGGAGAATTACCTCTTGGCCGATGAGTACCTGGCCCGTATCGATGATGCCTACCTGCACCATAAGCTTCAGTACAATATCGCCCTGGTCAAATACTACACCGAGCATTATGATGAGGCGGTCGTTTTGCTCAACAAGGGACTAGGGTATTTTAAGGAGCACAGTGTGCCCGGTTACCTCAATTCCCTGTTGCTCCTCGGGCGTTGTCACCAGCAGATGGAAAATTATGGCCTGAGCCGTAAGGTCAATACCTTGGGGATGGAAGAGGGGCAACGGCTGGAATTTCACAGCTTGGACAGGTATTTTGTACAGTCCGAGGGCATCAATTATGCCCTTCAGGGCGACTATCCCATGGCGATAAAGTATCTGGACAGCGGTCTACAGTTGATACGGTACAAGGGCAACGATTTTGCCAATGAGGTATTGACCGGGTTTTACTTGGGACGCTGCCATTGGGCATCGGGACAACGGGAAAGGGCGGTGAGATATTTTAAGCAGGTGGATACGGTCTTTATGGAGCGGAACTATATCAAGGCTGAACTGCTGGGAGCCTTTAGTTACCTAGCGGAATACTACGGAGCCCAAGATAGACCTGATCTTCAGTTGGCCTATCTGAACAGGCATATTTCGGCCATTGATTTTTTACGGGAACAGCACCAATACCTGGATGATAGGGTCAAGCATGGTTATGACCTAAAAAGTATCCAACGGGAAAAACAACACATTCTCGGGATGTTAAGCGTCAGGGAGAGACAGAAAAACATCGGTGTTGGGGTAGTGGTACTATTGTCCATCCTGATGCTTTGGTTGGCTTGGCACTACCGACGTACCCGAAAGCTGTACCAAAAAAGGTTTGAGGCCATCCTTGCCGGGGAAAACCCACCTGCCCGTAAGCCGGAAAAAATCCATAGTGTTCCATCACATCCTTTGGATATATCCCGGGAGAAGATAGATGCCGTATTGGTCCGTCTGGAACGTTTTGAAGTCCGTCGGGATTTTCTCGACCCCAAAATGTCCGCGGGTAAACTGGCGGTCCTGGTCGAAGTGAACGGAAAGTACCTGTCCCAGATCATTACCCACTATAAGGGAAAACGGGTAACAGAATACATCAATGATCTTAGGGTGGACCATATCATTGAACAAATGAAAATAGATCAAAAGCTGGCCCGTTATAGCAATCGTTCCCTTGCCGGGGAAGCGGGCTTCAATAGTGAACGCACCTTTATCAAGGCCTTTAAATCCCGGGTGGGCATTACCCCGATGTTCTTTATGGAGCGGTTAAGGACAAAATAAAACAAGGGGTGGTAGGGCATTGAATATCAATGCTTATTAGGCCTAACCCTGACAGCGGGCCATAATACTTTAGTTGTTTCTTGGGCGTGTCCCTAGGGACCGGGCTTTCCGTTGCAAGGCCTGATGGCAAGGATTCAGGGCTTTTCACTGCAATCCCTCACGCGATGGAGGTTGGGAAAATTGTGTTGCCGAACAGTTGCTGCCTGCCAGCAAGAGGATTACCATACCAAATCAGTCCAAATAAATTCATATAAATTTGTTTATCAGTATGTTACTTGATTTTGAGTTCATTTAAGTTCAAATAAAATCAGCTATTTGCGTGCAAATTTTTTTACCTTTGATTAGGATGAATACCAATATAAAACTTTCTTTAGATACGCATAGGAAGAAAAAAGATGCTATTATTTTACGATTAACTCATTTTCGAAAAACAACTTCCATAAGCCTAGGTCAATCTATAAAAAAGGAATTTTGGGATAATAAAAATGAGAAATTAAAAAGAGCATTCAAAGGCACTTCATCATTTAGTAAGCTAAATATCAACTCTTAAAAGAAAAGACCAGAGGGGTCGATATAATTAATGAGCTGAACGAAAAGGACGAGCTTAATTTTTTATCCATTTTACAGCTTATAAAGAAAATGGACTTGCAACAAAAAAGTGGACAACAGATAAGAGTCATGCCGCTGATTTTTGGTTATACATTTCGTTTTCAAATTCCTCTATGGTTTTATAGTCCAATGTCGAGTGTATCCTCCTTCTATTGTACCAGATCTCTATCCACTGGAGTATCGATAGTTCCGCTTCGGACCTGAAGCCATAATTTTGATGGTACACCCATTCGACCTTCAAGCTCTTAAAGAAAGATTCCGCCACTGCATTGTCCCAGCAATCCCTTTTCTGCTCATTGACTGTACCACTGTACCATTATGTTCTTTTAGGATATCGGTAAACTCGTAATTGGAATATTGCGAGCCCCTATCGGAATGGAAAATAAGCCTGTCCGTGATATCCTTCGACCTTACCGCCATCTTCCAAGCGGGAATTATGGTTTCTGTAGTCCCCAAGGTCTTGCCCATCGACCAGTTATCAACAATAAGACTAGTGGGAATTTGAATACGGGTGCTTTAAAAAAGGTAGATTTTGGTGTTCGGAAGTTTCCTTTTTTAATACATCAAACAGAAAGCCAAACATTTTTTGGAAAAAACCATTCTAAAATTCGATCTATTTTATGATACTCACGAATATCAATAAAAACGTGTAAATCAATGAAAATAAACAAAATAAATCATCCCTTTAAACACTGGATTTAAAATACCATTAAGAATACTGTCAAACCAATAAATTTCGTTCAATCTGCTTCCAAACAAACTTTAATGATGACATTACATTAATTTAGTTATATACTACTAGAGGTTAATCAAAAGCATTCTAAAATGGGCCGTAAGTTTTACAAAAAACCCCACAACTGGCGTTGGCAACGATTTTATGGATTGAAGAATTCCCAGACTTCTTTGGAGGAAGAACTGGAACAATACCATTTAGACAAATCTGGAGGCCATGTCCATGATATGTACTGGAACAACCTAAGGGACCCTTTGGCCGCTTTGAATGGTTATATTCCCGGTTTCCACTGTTGTGTTGATTGCTATTATAGCGACATTGGAATGGGAAGCCAAGAGGATATCTGCGAATACAATTATCAAAGGGTGTACGAGAAGGTCATCAGCCGGGAAAGGACGGTTCAGAAGTTAAATGTCGGCGATAAGCTGCCTTGGGATTCAAGTCTACAAAAACTTCAAAAGACCTTGGTGCCGGGAAACCAAATCGAGGAAAGACTGCACTCCTATTTTAAGGATTTGAATAATCTACCAGACACTATGGACAAGACCGTGGAATGCCTACGAAAAGCGATTGGTGATCTATCAAATATTGAAATAATCAGAAAGGCGGTAGGCCAAGAACATGGGGAGTTTATTGCAAAGTGGTGCAGTTTGTTGTCCCCTTTTTGGTTGAGAGGTCCCGAATCTTGGACACCGGAAAGCGGAAAACACATCCTTGATCACCTTTTCACAGCATACGATGTACCCAGTTTTCTCAATAAACAATGGTTCCCAAATACCAATGGTGGCTTTGAAAGAAATTACATTCCCTTCAAGTGGATATGCTGGCACTTGATTATTGGACAAGGTGGAAGTCTTAAGAACGCGTCAGAATACTTTGGATGGAATATTTCCAATAAATTCCAGCACTTTCTTAAAGACGCACCCAACACCGATTACCCCATGGAATCATGTCTCTATGCAGAAATACGAAGGTTGGGAGGGAACCAACAGGACTTCATGCGCATTATGTACAGTCGTTCACTGGTGATTGACCCGACGGAACGGACGTCCGATGAGGCTTATCGCAGATTTTGGAAAAACACGGTGGTATGGTTGATTAGGAACCGAGAGTCAATAAGCGACGAGGAAAGCAACCTAATAATTGATTGGGCTCTTCATCGATATACTGAAGCGACTCGTAATGGTAATGAAGCGGAATTTACATGGAAAGGGAGGACGGTGAACAACGTGCTCGCGGCCAGCGAGGAATATTTGGCCTCCCGATACTTGCCCTCATGGGTAGGATACCAATGGGAGGGGCATTATTGGGATTGGACCTTTACGGACGGGAAGGACAATATATGGGATTTTGTGGAACTGACCAACGGCAAACAATTGTATGAAGAAGGACGGATTATGCGCCATTGTGTGGGAACCTATGCAGGAAGGTGCGCCTCGGGCACTTCGGCAATTTTCTCCCTGAAAAAGAATGGAAACAGGGCCATTACAATCGAGATAAGTCCAAAGTTCCGCATATTGGTACAGTGCTTGGGCAAAGGCAACAGAAGACCTTCGGAGGAGGAATCCAAAGTGACCAAGCAGTGGTTGTCAAGTGTCTGTAGCAAAGATTTATAGGGAAATTTTCCACTTAAAAGATGACATTTGCTACATTTGGTTATATACCATAAAAACAAGATGAAACCAACCTTTTCCACTCTTCTAGTCATTCTCCTTTTTAAATGGTCCGGTGCACAGGAACTGCCCTTGGATAAACTTGACGAGGCCATAGCCGTCTACACCTCCAAAGTTGAAGATGCAGCCTTGTTGAACAACTGTGGCCATGCATTTGATGGCCCCGCCTTTCTATTGAAACAGGCGGAGAACAATTGGCTTGATTTTGCACTCTATATCAGCAGTAATTCCAAAAGCTCCATCGGCAGGGAAATTTACAGCCGATACGTCTTGTTGGGCCAATTGGACAACACCCATTTTGCCAAGGAAAAGGTCGAGGAAATCCTACAAAAAATCTCAAAGAACGTTTCCCGTAAAGGGATAAACTACAAATTGAGCATACTTAAATCGGATGAAATCAATGCTTTCGCCACTCTTGGTGGCTATCTCTATATCACTACCGGACTATTGGACTTTGTGGATTCCTATGACGAACTGGCCTTCATCATTGGTCATGAGGTTGCCCATGAGGACCGATTGCACACCCAGCGTAAAGTGACCAAGCTCACACTCTCCACTGATCTAGGGGATATGACCCGAATGGAAGGTTTTGCGGAAATAGCTAGTAAAATCAACAAAACACTGGCCCCGCCCTTTGATCAAATTGACGAATATGAGGCCGACAAAGTCGGCTTTGAGCTTGCCAAGGCCGCAGGTTACGATGTGAACCGGTTTGCGGATTTCTTCAAAAAATTGGAGCGATATGAAAAACAGGATTTGCTAAGAAAGCTTACTTCGACACACCCCTTTGCAGAACATAGAAAGAACTGCATACACTCCTACATAGACAACAATAGATAAAAGAGATGTATTTAATTTACAATACGCGGTCGATACCCCTTGAGCCGGGGAAAAAGCTGACCATTGGAAGAAATGGACACGGTGCGGAGATTGAAGTGGACGGTGGAAGGGTCTCCCGGGAGCATGCCCAAATTGAAAGAAGATCAGAAGGGGTCTTTATCATCGACTTGGAGAGTGCCAATGGTACCAAGGTGAACGAAAAACGCTTGCAGCCCAATGTTTGGTCAAGTTTGAAACCAGGGGATATGGTCAATATCGCTTCTTTAACCTTTTACCTTTCCACTGAAAAACCTACCCAAAAAAAGGAACAAGAAGAAATTGAAAGACAAGGTCCATCCGATTTCAAACAAAAAATAATGGCGAAAGGGGTTTTAAAAGTTGGACGCCAAAAAAGTAATGACCTTGTTTTGGAAGACCCTACGGTGACCCGTGAACATGCCCTGCTGTCATATTCCCAGGGAAGTTTTTGGGTTGAGGACCTAGGATCCACCAATAAGACCTATCTAAACGGAAAAGAAGTAAAGACCAAGACAAAGCTGAACGACAGTGATACTATCACCATATCCTTTTACAGCATAACACTTGGTAATGGTCCCAGAGACCTAAGAAAAATCAAAAGTGCCATTATGGCCCGTGCCATCCAAAAAAAATACCCGAACAACAAAATCGGACTCCAAGATATGTCACTGGATATCCATCAATCCAAGTTCGTGGCATTGATGGGTCCCTCAGGTTGCGGAAAATCAACTTTATTAAAATGTCTCAATGGGGAGAATCCCGCCACTTCTGGGGAAGTACTGATTCATGGACTTTCGCTGGCAGAAAATTTTGGCTTAATCAAAAAAAAGATAGGATACGTACCACAGGATGATATTGTCCATAGGGAACTGACCGTTTACAAGACCTTGTTCTATGCCGCCAAATTGCGTTTACCGGATGATACGACCAATGAAGAAATCAATGAAAGAATAGACAAGGTCATCTCCGATCTAAATCTGGACCAAGACAAAGAGAAAGATATTCGGACTATAAAAGTAGGTAGTCTATCTGGCGGTCAACGCAAGCGTGTCTCCATTGCCGTGGAACTTTTGACCGAACCTACCATCCTCTTTTTGGATGAACCCACCTCTCCACTGGATCCTGAAACTATAGAGGGTTTCTTGACCAGCTTAAAAGAATT
Source organism: Flagellimonas oceani (assembly GCF_011068285.1). Taxonomy (NCBI): domain Bacteria; kingdom Pseudomonadati; phylum Bacteroidota; class Flavobacteriia; order Flavobacteriales; family Flavobacteriaceae; genus Flagellimonas; species Flagellimonas oceani. The sequence continues at coordinate 566,756 of NZ_CP049616.1, forward strand.
GGCACACAATGGGACTACTATAGTCATGGTCACCCACAAACCAGAAGACCTCAGTTATGTGGATGAGGTCATATTTCTGGGAGTACAGGGGCATTTGGTCTTTAAAGGATCAGCGGATTTATTGACAGCCCATTTTGAAGTGGGCAATATTGTAGAGGTTTACAGCAAAATGAGCGATTTCGAGGTGGTTGGTAAGTTTTATCAAAAACCGCCCAAGCAAAGTGTGCCTAGGACGATTAACCAGGAAATCAAAAAAGAGCGGAAAGACTCCCATTGGCTGCAATTGTTTTGGTTGATTTCCAGGTATTTCAGAATCAAGGTCAACGACAGGGGGAACCTCGGACTTCTCTTGGCACAACCTGTTATTATAGGTGGGCTTGTTTGTTTGGTCTTTGACAAGTTCCAGATAGGGGTTCTTTTCTTGATGGCCATTTCAGGGATTTGGTTCGGAGTCAGTAATGCCGCCAAGGAAATTGTCGGGGAACTTCCCATTTACAAAAGGGAGCGCATGTTCAATTTGGCCATCAATACATATATTCTTTCCAAATGGGCGGTTCTTGCGCTCATCGCACTGATTCAGACCCTAATTTTTGTGGGCATTGTGTATGTTAACTTTAAGTGGAACTCCCACCCCGACTTTGAAGAGATATTCCTTCGCTCGTTTTGGGGAAGCGCGGCATTCATGTTCTATATCTCCGTTTCGGCGTCACTCATAGGGCTTTGGCTCTCAGCGACCTTCAACAATACTGAAAAGGTGATGACAGTGGTGCCCATTGCATTGATGCCACAGATTATGTTGGCAGGGGTAATGACCAAAATAAACAATATCCTTGTGGAACTGTTGAGCTTTTTCACTTTGGGAAGATGGGGCACCGAGGGATTGGCACGGGTACAGGACGGGGCATCCCCGAATTTGGAAGGCACTGTCGATACCACACAATCCGTAATTGCTACAGTGGCACTGCCCCCTCCTGCCAACGGGGTACGGGATGCCCCTTCCTCAGCCCTTCGAATATTGGACCTTTATAATGAAAAACTGGTGGACCAAGGAAAATTGATAGGAAGTCTCTTTGATGGGTTTGATAGGAACCTTCTGGCCATCGCCATTCTCAGCATGCTTTTTTACCTGCTGATTTTCGTATCACTTAAAAAGAAGGATGCCCTATGAAAATAACAACCGAAATAAAGGCAACAGTCCTGTTTGCCGTCCTTTCTGTCATTATCTCATGTGCCAAGAGACCGGAATTCGTGGCCATCGACAACATTGCCATTTTGAATTCCAAAAATGACACCCTTATGGTAGGGATGGACTACATTGTTTACAACCCAAACAATGTCAGGACAAAATTGCGCCAATCCAGTATGGAAATCTACTATAGGGACTCGTTGGTGGGCAATGGATTCCTAAAGGAACAGATTGCGCTAAATGCAAATGATACCATAGGAATCCCTGTAAGCTGCAAAATAAGCCTAAAAAGGTTAAGCACATTTTATCCCGAACTGCTTACCTCGGACTCTTCGACTTTTGAGCTCAAGGGAAACGGAAAGGTCAGCTTTATGTTGAACTCTTTCAGTATAGGATTGGATGACCAAATTCATCTTAATACCAAAGAAGCTATTCTGACCCAGATTGAGCAAAACTTGGACTATGGTAAAAATTTTAAGTTACGCTCCATATCCAGTGACAAGCTACCTTCTTTAAGAAAAACGCAACTCAGACTCGAAATGGAGGCCATCAACCAAATGCCCATTGCATATCAAATCGATAGTTTGGAGCTGGGCTTTTATCTAGATAAGGCTAAAGAATCCGTAGCACATTGGACGTTGGAAGAACCATATGATCAGAAACCCATGGGGTCACAAATAATTCCTTTACAGGTTACCTTGAACAATCTGGACTTGTTGAAACAAATGAAATTCTCTTGGCTGACCGATCAAAAAGTGAATTTTGTTATTTTGGGGGAGGCACAAGTACTTATAGAGGGGTATAGGTTCAATGTGCCCATAGAAGACCTGCTTGAAATAAGTTTTTAAGAAAGCCTTTTGACCAAATGACTGACCAAGAACTTTTAAGCCAGCTAAAATCAGGTAACGAGGAATGCCTTGGGCAGTTATATGCCCATTTGGGGATGGTAAAAAGCTGGATTTGCAGAAACAATGGGAACGAGGAAGATGCGCTCGATGTGTTCCAAGAAGCGATAATCGTCTTTTACAAGAATGTCATATCGGGAAAATACGAGCAAAGAAGTAAAATAAGCACATACCTGTTTGAAATTTCCAAAAGACAGTGGCTTAACCAACTCAACCGAAGAAAGCGCCACGAGCAACCTAGGGAAGCCAATGGTTTTGAAAGCAAGTTTGAAGAAGAACTGATATATGAGGTTACCCACCGAGGGCCCAGATTAAAGGATTATTTGGGCAGGGCCATGTCACGCTTGGGGGAACCGTGCAAATCCCTTCTGGAAACCGCTATTTTTTTGGGCATGCGCATGGAGGATATCGCCGAAAGGTTCAACTACTCAAGCGCCCGGTCGGCAAGCCAGCAAAAATTAAGATGTCTCAAAAAGCTAAGGTCCAGCATTTCGTACGAGGACATAATCGCTTTAGAACAGTAAAATGATAGAGGATTTAAAGTACATAGCATTGATAGACAAGTACCTTCGAGGTACACTGGCCCCATCGGAAAAAGATGAGGTAGAGGAATTAATGCACCACAATCCCGATTTTGCCAAAGAGGTAAGGGTCTATGAAAAAATATATGAGGGAATAACCAAGAAAGAAAAGGCAGAATTAAAGAACCGCTTACGAAAGTACTATAAAGAGTATCAAGAAAACCAAGAAACTCCAACTTCAGACCGACCAAACGGAAGATATCGAAGACTTTTCATTTATAGTGGGGCAATAGCAGCCTGTTTGATAATCGGTGGGGCCATTTTACTGTTCAATCAGTACGGCCCTTCAACATCAAACACCGAACCCACCGTGGTGGACGTGGATACAACATCCACAATGAAGACCGATTCCATTTTTGATCTGGATGAGGGAAAACTGGTCGAAGAAAACAAGCTAGATAACCCAGATATTGATAGAGTGCAGGATAATGACAATCTGGTCAATCGAGAGAATACCGATGGTTTACAAAAACACGACAGTGTTCAAAATCCCAACACAGAGAGCGAGGTACAATTGGCTATTGGTGGTTACAAAACCCTTCCAAGCAGAGCGGTAAGAAAATATCAATCCTCTAGGTCCCTTTCCTATACTTTTCATGACGGTGTTTTCAAATTGTACGGTCGTCCATTGATGGGGAAATTGGAAGCCCTGTCCCTTAGGATTTTAAAGAACAAGGAATCTGGCTATTTTCTTAAGTATAAAAACGACTACTATGATCTGGAAAAAACAAAACGGAGGTTACCGTTGATAAAGGTTGATGCAAAGCGCAACAACAAGGGGGTGAATACACTTTTCAATAGACCCATTAAATCAGTTCCATCCCAAGAAGAGGTAACCGTGAACATTGTTGGCGTCCAAAATGCTTCAACTGTCCTATCGGAATTGTTGGTTAGGTTTGATAATGACAATAGTGGAGAACAAACATATTTTTTCAATAAAGAAGAACGGCAGTTGGAACTTATAATCCAAGCCGATCTGGATTTGGAAAAGGCAATGGTATACCGTGTGGAAGAAGCTGGACGATATTACTATTACCTGGTCCAGGACAGTCAAATTTATGCTTTGGATGAAGATGCAAAAGATGCGACGCCCTTAGTTACCGTTGATATTACCACGAACAGATTGGCACGCCTTTTTATAACAAGGGAACCCATAAAAACAGTAGTTTACGAAGAAAGATAAATGGGAATGGAAAAAAGAGACAAAATCCTTGCCCCGGCTCTCGTTCGCGGAAAATGGGGATATATCAATAAAGCGTGCGATTTTGAAATACCGCTCCAATTTGATAGGGCCTTTGGTTTTTATGAAGGCTTAGCGAAGGTAGTGCTTGGAGAAAAATGCGGCTTCATAAATACTGTGGGAGAATTCGTGATTCCTCCCATTTTTGACATAGATGGTTCCTATAATTTTTTTAATGATGGTTTTGTCAAGTTAAAACTAGAAGAGAAGTCCTTCATAGCAAATACAGATGGAGAAGAAATCGACGTAAATAAATTTGAAGAAATTTATGGGTTTTCAGAAGGTCTGGCCGCGGTCAAAACAAATGGAAAATGGGGATACATCAATAAACTTGGCGAAATGGTCATACCCCCAAAGTATAGCACTACCTACGAATTTCAAGAAGGTTTGGCCGAAGTCGAATTAAATGGGAAATGGGGCTACATCGACAAAATAGGTAACGAGATCATTTCTTTAAAGTATACCGATGCCTCGGAATTTTCAGAAGGTTTGGCCCGTGTAGAATTTGGAAACGGTTATGGTTTTATAGACAAGAGGGGCAATGAAACAATTCCTGGCAAATATGAGCATGCCAGTATATTTTCTGAGGGCAGGGTTGCCGTGGCGAAAGATAAATATTGGGGATATCTTGATGCCCAAGGAAATCCCATTACTGAATTTAAATATAATGAGGAACCCCCATTCCATTATGTGCTCAATGAACCCCAAGCTTTTTCTGAAGGCCTGGCAGCGGTTCAATTCAGTAACAAATATGGTTTCATCAATAGAGATGGAATCGAGGTCATACCATTCAAGTTTTCTATGACTCATGGTTTTAAAGACGGGTTTGCTTTCGTTGTAAATTCCCTTGGAGGCTTTATAAATAGTTATGGGGACGAGGTAGTTCCTTTAAGGTACTGGGAAGCCAAAAGGTTTTCCTACGGTTTGGCCCCGGTCAAATTTGAAAAAAAATGGGGCGCGGTCAATACCGACGGCGAAGAAGTCATTCCTATAAGCCTTGATTATTTGGGAATTTTCAGAAAATGCAGCTCACCCTTTGAACGGATAAAAGAATAGAAGTCGTAAAAAAAAGATGATATTTTCATTTTATGGTTATACATGTATGTAAACATGAACCAAACAGAAGATGAAGACCTTAAATTACATAAGCTTTAAATTACCCCCACTTTTATTGATTATTTCCTTCCTATTCTGGTTCCTAATATCAGGGATGAAACATGGATACTCCCAAAATGCACAAGAACAACGGTCAGTCATAGGATTTCACTGCTCTTTTTTCGGCAGACCAACAAAGTTGGTTTTGGAAATGGAGTTGGCCATAAAAAGATCGGAACATGAAAAGATCCGTGAGCTGCTTTTCTCGAATGATACCGGAAAAAGATATTTGGCGGTAGTGCTATGTGAGGCATTGGAAGAACAAAAAGTTATCAAATTGACCAATTTGGAGAAAGTCTACGTTAAAGGTCTCTATGATTCGGAAAGCGAGGTATCGTTTTGTGCTGGTTGTGCATTTTTCGAATCGCACAGTTTTAGGGACTTGCTCGGAGAGCATACCCGGTTTGGTGAAGAAGCCAGGAAATGGGCTTTCAAAAAAGTAAGTAGATCAAACTCTAATTATAACCATCAAAACTGAAATAATGAAAAAATTTGTTTTGATAGTATTCTTAATGGCCCTCGTTCCAAACATAGCCATGGCCAAAAGGGTCAGGGGTCTTTTCGGAAAAAGCGAACGCATAGAAAAAATTATGGATGTTGACATAAAGGGTTCGAATGGGGAAGATCTTTATTTAGGATATAAGACCACTTCCCAATTCTTCTTTATGGGAGTCTACATAAAGGATGATGGCTACGTTTTGGGCATTAAAGGAAAGTTTGGATCGTACTATCCACTGGATAACCAACAACTTTTATCCTTTCAAGAAAACGGTAGTCTCCCGAATCCTCTGCCGTCTTACGAAATACCATTTACGGATTGGCTATGGGGTTTTTCTCTTTGGATATTAATGGTAATATTGGCGGTGATTTGGTTCTTTCCAAAAAGCGGAAAGTCCCTTTATGAAAGGGGTTGTACATACTATTTTGGAAAAAATGTCAAAGTAGACTATTCCAAGGCTTTTGCATACTTTCAAAAATCGGCAAAAAAGAAATATGCCCCGGCGATATTCAATTTGGGAATCATGCACCTCAAGGGCCAGGGAGTGCCCAAAGACAATCAGAAAGCCGTTCCGCTATTTGAACAAGCATCGGATATAGGAAACACCAATGCAAATGTGACATTGGGCAACCTCTACTATGAAGGGGTGGAAATTCCGAAAGACTTGGGCAAGGCAAAGGTATGGTTCAACAAAGCTTGTGGACAAGGCCATGATGGGGCATGCAAAATGGTGGCTCATATCCAAGAACAACATTGATTTTTAGTACATTTAGGAAACGACCGAACAAACAACAAAAAACCTATGAAACTATCACATTATGAGTGGGACCCTGAAAAAGACCTAATCGCGGAAGGTGGATTTGCCGAGGTTTTCAAGGCACGTGATTTAAATACCGAAGGCAGGTATGTGGCACTAAAGATTTACAAAGAAGCCGTATCCAGGGGTACACAAGGGAGTACGGGACAGAAAAAGTACAGTCTGGAACAGGAGTTCTCCAAAATTGATGGGCTTTCTCATACGCATCTGATCACTTATTATGATCTCGAGTACATTGTCCACAAAGATGCCATGGGAAGAAATGCCAGCTATCCAGTTCTTATTATGGAATATGCTGGGGAGGGCACCTTAGCCCAGGCCATACAAAAAGGCCTGTCCCTAGAGGATTCCGAAAAAATCATTTTGGAAGTCGCCCAAGCCGTGGATTATCTTCATGGACAGGGTATCATTCATAGGGATTTAAAGCCTGGCAACGTTCTTTTCGGCAAGGATAGAGGCGGAAATAGAGTTTCCAAAATAACGGATTTTGGTATCAGTCAAGATGTCCTATCCGAAAAAACCATCCAACAGTCCATGACCGAGGGGGTAGGAACACCCCATTATATGGCCCCTGAGCAGTTCTTCAAAAAGAAGTTTGGATTGAATGGTGAAATCGGTGAACGAACGGACGTTTGGGCCTTGGGAATCATGTTTTACAAGATGTTGACGGGTAAACTACCTTTTGGTCATGGCAGTAAGGACTATGAACTGACCAGGGATAGTATCATTGGTGAAGAACCGGATTACTCAGAAGTACCAGAAAAATATAAAGCCATTTTACGAACCAGTCTTGAGAAAAATGCCATAGATAGATTTTCCTCTGTCTCTGGCTTCGTACGTGCGGTGAACGGAATCGATGATGGCGAGGGCACCATTTTTATTCCTTCAAATATATCCAAGGACAAAGGTAAAAGGAAAAAGGTCTGGCCTGCCCTGATAACATTCTTTTTGGTTTTGGGACTGGGCTTCGGGGGCTACGCTTTTTATCGCTCCAACAAGATAAATACGCTTTTGGCAGATGGGTGGAACCTTTATAAAGAAGGCAAATTCAAAGAGGCCTATGACATCTTTATTAAGGCCTCCGACTATGGGTCCGGAGAAGCCTTTTATTTCCTTTCCAGATTCAATCAAAATGGGTACGGGACAGAGGTCGATTACGAAAAGGGCTTTGAATATGCGGATATGGCCATTGATGCAGGATATGACCTGGCGAACTTTAATCATGGATGGGCCTATCAGAACGAACTCGGTGTGGATATGGACACGGTCGAGGCCAAAAAATTCTATGGAAAGGCAAAGAACAGCATTGTGACCTTAAGCGATGATGGCAACCCAGAGGCTCTAAATCTAAGGGGGTTAATGCACTTTTTTGGTTTTGTTATGGAAAAGGACGCGAGTAAGGCAAAACTGTATTATGAAAAAGCTTCTAGTAAGGGCCATCCAGCTGCAATCGAAAACCTAGCAATCCTCAATACGTCTGAAAAAAATTATAAGGAAGCGTTCGAGGGGTATGAAAAATGCGCGTCCATCGGCAGGTATTCTGGATATCGGGGCATGGCAAATATGTACAGGTTTGGTCAGTATGTGGCCAAAGATACTGTGAAGGCTTTGGAACTATTTACAATCGCTGCTGAGAACGAGGATATTATTTCCCAATTTAATCTGGGCATTTTCTATAAAAATGGAGTATTGGCTAAAACGGACCGCATAAAGGCAATACAATGGTTGACCAAAGCGGCAGATAAAGGACATTTGGGAGCTCAAAATGAATTGGGCACTTTATATTTCACCGATAAGAATTATCGAGAGGCCAAGAAATGGTTCCAATTGGCGGCCGATAAGGGAAATACGTTCGGAATGCACAATATGGGTCTTCTACACTATTATGGACGGGGTATTGCAAAAGACATAAAAATTGCAAAAGGTTGGTACCAAAAAGCCGCTGACAAAGGGTATGCCAACTCACAATACATGATGGCCAAAATCCTTGAATATGGGGAAGCGGATGGAACCGTAGATCTGCCCAAGGCAATAAAATATTATGAGCTTGCTGCTGGTCAAAATCAAGGTTCAGCTCTTTACGCTTTAGGCAGATTATATTATGAAGGAAAAGGAATAAACAAGGATTACGAAAAGGCCAAAGATTTTTTTACCAAATCAGCGGCCCAAGATATTTTAGCTGCAGACTTCATGTTGGGCACTATGGCTGAAAAGGGTTTGGCTGGGCCTGTAGACTATTTGGAAGCCGAAAGAAGGTATCTCAATGTAGCTACTAAAGGCCATCTCGAAGCCCAAATAAAATTGGCTGACCTGTATTACGACCTCAAGTTGGGCAAGGACAAAAAAGGAAATGCTACCCCGTGGTATTTGAAAGCCGCAGAAAATGGGGACTTGCACAGCCAATACAGGGTGGCGGTGATGTATTACAATGGCAAATATTATTACGCTGCCAAAAAATGGTTCCAAAAGGCGGCCGATCGAAATCATGCCAATGCGCAAAGTTATCTCGGCTATATGTACGACAGTGGCCTCGGAGGGTCTAAAAACATGAAACGGGCTTTTGAACTATATCAAAAGTCTGCCAAAAATGGTGATCGAGTCGGAATGTATAACCTGGCCTCTTGTTACTATAGTGGCCTTGGAACCGGAAAAAACACCTATCTGGCAAAAACCTGGTTTCAACGATCTTGTGAAAAGGGGTATAAAAAAGCCTGTGATTGGGTTGTTAAAAAATATTGAAGAAAATGGAAATTCAACTACCGGTCCGTTGCAATGAAATAGGCAGTAGGGAATCAAATGAGGATACCATATACCCTGCAATTCCAACCAAGGATTCCCGTCTGTTCATGGTATGTGACGGTGTCGGTGGCCAGGCCAAAGGTGAATTGGCATCCCGTCTGGTATGTAACGAAATGGCTTCCTTTATCAAAGATAACCCTTCCAGGGGAGTGCAAGATCCAGCCTATTGGTCGAAAGCCCTAGAATTTGTGGAAAATACCTTCCGTGAACATTTAAGAAACTTTCCGGAATCAAAGGGCATGGCAAGTACATTGAGTCTTTTGTATATATCAGGCCAAGTTGGAAAAGTGCAGATAGCTTGGTTAGGTGATAGCAGGATATACCATATACGTGATGGAGAAGTGCTCTACCGCACCAAGGACCATTCAGTTGTGGAGGCAATGTTGGATATGGGAGAGATTACGCCGCGGGAAGCAAGGAACCATCCCAAACGGCATATCATTACGAGGGCGATCAATGGCCTGAACCCATCCAAAGTAGATGTGAAAACCATCGAAAATCTTCAAGAGAATGATTTCTTTATGCTCTGTTCCGATGGAATCCTCGAGAATATAGACGAGGAAAAAATTGGAAAGTTGTTTAAAAAGGAAATTCCTGTTGAGAAAATATCAGCAATGATAACGGCCGAGGCAAAGGGAAACACGAAGGATAATTACTCCTTTTACCTAATAAAAATTGATAAGATATAGGTACTGCTTTGAGCCTTAAAAACTTCTATAGAAAATTTGAACGGATGAAAAATACGTATTTAAAAAATTCAGTCCTTATAATGATAGTTATGTTCCTTGGTTCCTTTGATTACCCAGTTGAACAACATCCAATCAGTATTAAAAAGAGCGGCGATTCCATGGAACTGAATACAGAAGGATTGTACTATGCAGAGTTCTTTGACTATGTCTTTCGGGGGCATTTTGAAAACATTGAAATGACCAGGGAGGACATGGAATTCCTATCCATATTCAGTCAATATCTAAGGGCTTTTGGAAAGCAGTGCCCTCAAGCACTACCCTATGATAAAGTTGAGATTATGGAAGATGTTTGCGTTAAGGAACGAGTCAAAACCGATGTTTTCGGGGTGGAGACGGATAGGATATGCGTGCAGTGGGAAACCGTTGGTACAGGAATCTATGCACGTCCTCAACTTTACGGGGCTTATTTGACCGTTCGTGACATACAGAACAGCGATGCACTAAAGACTACTATTGAGATTATGACCGATCCCAACGCCATGGGAAACACCGTTGATATGGCCCATAAAGCCAAAGGTCTGGCAACGGATATGACCATGATCTTCAATCTTAATCCCTGTTCCAGTCCCTCTATTGAGCGCCTTGAAGAGAATTTGCGATTGTTTGCACTGGACCGGCCGGCAATTCGAATGAAGGAGCGCAGCAAATATGAAAAAATGAAAAATTCAGGAGGGCCAAGTGGTGACCAAGACTTTGAAAGATTGATAGACGACCTAGTGGACGACCAGGCAAAAACTTGGGCATTCAATCGTTACGTTCCAAACAGTGTATCCGGTGTAAAAAAATATACAAATGCCAGAGGAAGACCCACAGAGCTGGTCGCAAATTACAGATACAACGGGTTCAAAACCAACAGTCCAGGAACTGTTAGGATCACCTTTGAAAAAGGTATTCCGAAATGTATCTATTTCTCCGATTTCCCGAATAATTGTAAAACACCAAATGCATCCATATTGGCTTCTTATGCGAAAGGAGAATATTCCAGGTAGATTTTTTGTGGAGATTCCTTTTTTAATGAAATTTATGAATATACTCCTATGGTTCAAAACATGAAAACCTGATTGAAAGAACATCTATGCCTCCATCCACTAGCAGTTGGAGAATGATATGAATGATATTCCCATTGGTTTTGGGAAGCAAAAAGTGAAAAAGAATCAGGATATTTACTCAAGTTTTAATGTAATGACTATCTGGTTTTTCTCTTTTCTTAAATCAAATTTTGAATTCCTTGAGAAGGTGACCATTATTCTCCATAGACAAAAATAGACCATACAATTATGGATATACTGGAAAGAACAAAAGACTACGCTATCAGAAAACATAAAAGTGTAAATCAAAAATATGGCGAGCATGATTATGATTTTCATTTAAACATGGTGTTTGAAACAGCTTTGAAATTTATACACTTGATAGAATTTGATGAACGGGAAAATGTATTGGCTGCTTGTTGGGTACACGATATTATTGAAGATGCAAGAGAGACCTACAACGATGTCAAGAGGGAGACAAATGAAACAATTGCTGAACTTGCTTATGCCTTGACAAATGAAAAGGGACGGACCAGGCAGGAGCGGGCCAATGACAAATACTATAAGGGAATCAGAGAGACCAAAAATGCTTCATTCATAAAGTTTTGCGATAGAATTGCCAATGTAACTCATTCAAAAAATAATGGTTCAAGGATGTTTAAAAAATACAAAGATGAGAATGAGGCTTTTACAACCAAAATATTTGTTCCTGAATGCGAAGAAGTCTCTGAATATTTAAAAAAAATATTGGAGGAGTAGTATGATATCAACTATGGAAAATAACGGAACACTCACCTTTTTGTTTAAGATTGATTTTTTTAAGCTTTTTGGTTTAGTTCTACAAAAACGGTAAAAGTTGACGTTAAGGCTATTTTAAGATCATATTTTCTTTAACAGTTATCGTGAAAATGAAAAACAGCAATGTTTTATATCGTAAAGGACTCGCCGAATCCGTTGAAATCTTTCCTTTTAATGGAAAGGTGTGTATAAGGGGGAACAACCACAGTGGTGAGCATTTGTTATACATCCCAAAGAATAAGGAAGAATATTAGTTGAAAAACCTGAGGTAGAAAAATCTTCTAAAAAGATTATTTCTATGGATAAGGAAAGAGAAATTGTCCCAAAAGCAACGGAAGGAAAAGCTTATTGCACTATTAACCGAAGCATTCTTTTACAATGACAAAAATCCTATGGTAGACATTCATTTCTTTTTCAAGAAGTATGAGGTTAAATTAGACGAGGAATATTGGCCAGATTCGGATAGGTTTTAAAGGAATATTTCTTAGAAACCTTACTCAAATATTTTTAAACCTTACACAGTGTTGGAGTCGTTCGTACTCACCTAAGAATTGAACTTCTTTTTGAAGTTTTTTAAAAGACTTCTTGGTCCGAAGAATTTAAAGGAATCTGCTGGTTTTTCACTCCAGTCTTTCACAACGGGCGATTTAAGGAACGGTTCTCCAATAATTACTACTTTCCCAAAGTGAGTCTCAATTGCGGTTTCTTTCGTGGTTTCGTAAATTCACCTTTTATGGGACATAGCTTCTTAAAGCTAAGAAGAAGTTAAAGAATGTAATAGATGATGTGATACTTTTTCAAAATATACTGCAAAGAGTGAAAAACATCAAAACAGACCAGTTTTTATCAAAAAAACCAAGTTTTATTTGAAACCAAAATTGCGTGCAAATTGCGTGCAGATGAAAAAAGCTTCAAAAGTCATAAACTCTTGAAGCCCTTGTAAACATTAGTGTAGAATACCGGATTCGAACCGGTGGACTCTTGCCTTCCAGAAAAGGGGTATGCTTCGATGAAAGGATTGGTTACTGGCGATGGTTCACTTGGAATTGATCGACTCCAACACAAAATCCGCTCTTTCCTGAACAGTAACCCTGGGAACCTCAATTAGGTCATATTGGTAGCCCCGATAGGTCTGGATCATTTTGTTGTAGGTGAACACCGATTCGTTCCAGTCCTGTGTCCGCTGGGCATCGGTATGGTAAATGTCCTTCCAAGGGGGCAGGATAAAGACCTGGGGATGGTATCTGCGGGTTTCGGCCAAGCTTTTCATTTCCTGGTCAATGGGAAGGCCTTCCAAAGCGGCATAGCAGAGGGCGTCCAAAAAGCCGCGGTCGAAAAATACGGGCTGATCGGTCCTGACGTCATGGAGGGTCTTTTCAAATTGGGCTTTGCAACCCTCGAACATCAGCTCCATATACCGTTTTCTATTTTTCCAGGGCAGGGCCTCCCCGTCGATGGCCTGTTGCGCCTTGATCAATTGGCGGGCCGTTTCGGGCACGACCTTAAAGCCGCGTTGACGTAGTTCCTCCAAAAGGGTGGTCTTGCCCACGCCAGGGCCTCCGGTAATTACATAAAACGGAAGGTGGTCTTTGCTTCGTTTCAAGGGTAGGGAATTTGGTTTGGTGTTGTCACTGTTATTTCGGGCTGCAATAATACAAACTTTCATGAAATCCAAAACTACTTGGGCAAGCTTTGGAAATAAGGGTTCCATCAATAGGTGGCCAAAGCTAAACGTCGCAGCCTGTTGCCGGACAAGGGACGGCATAAAACGGTTCCGTTGGTTTCTGCTTGTAGGGGAGGGGACATTTATTCCGTTTCCTTGCCGCTCCACAGCCTGTCTTCCGTTTGGTGCATCCGGCACATATTGTTTAACCTTAAATCATTGATTATGTATTTGAACAGATTACAACAGGATGAGGTCTTTGTGCCAGTACAGCTAAGACCTTTGGAAGCATTGACGGGAATGCCCAACAGAAAGGGGATGGAGCGGGCCATTGTGAGCAATGAGAAGATCGTGAACGTGGTATCCAAGCGCTACGGGCATATCCCCAATGAACTGTTTTTTGGGAAAGCCGAGGAGCGGGTCATCAAAACGGGACTGGCCTACCGTAGGCAGACTATCAACCGGGCCGATCGTAGTTTCAGTATGGACTTTATCCTTACCGACAGTTCCCAGTTTTCCGTGGGACAGCGGGAGGATACCATACTGCCCATGCTGCGCTTTACCAATTCCTATGATGGGAGCGAACGCACATCGGGACATTTTGGATGCTATCGCAAGGTGTGCTCCAATGGACTGCATGTGGCCCAAACGGAGATCGGTTTTTCCATCAAGCACCACAAGCGTTGTGTGAACTTGATCATGCCCGAGCTGGAAGGATTGTTCCGTAAGTTTATGGACAATGAGTTCTACACCATCTCCGATAGGTTCCATCAATTGATGACCGTGGAGCTATTGGATACCAAGGCCTTTGTGAAAGAGGTGCTGGATCGGACCAAACTCTTCCGTTATGAGTGCAGTGATACCAATGACGATCCCTCCAAAAGGGCCCGTGAGGTCATCGAGGTCCTAGATCGTGAAGCCGTGTTATTGGGTACGACTCCCAACCTCTGGTTGGGCTATAATGCCTTTAATGCTGTATTGCACGGTAGCCTCAGAAGAAGCTTTTCACGACAGGAACGTTTGGACAAACAATTGTTCGAGACGGTTTGTGAGATGGTCTAAAGGCCAGAAAGGGCCGCTCCGGTGCCCATAAACCGGAGATTTTTGATGAGCGCGGGGGTAGAGATAAATTTTATTAGAGTTGTTAATTTATTATTTAGAATATTATCAATATTAATGGTTAAAAATTGGGTTGGTGCTGGGATTTATAGATAAAGATGTTTTCTGTTTTAAAATAAGCTTTAATCTAAACTAAGGCATTTTTATCCAAGCTACTGAATAGTTCGGTTTGTTTTGTGTCTAGAATTTCGATTGGTATGGTACCAATCTTATATTTCTGTTTTTTTAGTTCTGCTTTGAAATTTATACAATACTTAGAAAGCTTGGTTATTAATTGATTGTTCATTATATTTACTTGTTCATTGTCACTGAACACACAAAATAAATGAACACACATGGCCATGTATCACAATAATGATTTTGTTTATGAAGCAGTCGCGAACCTAGAGAACGTCATCGATGTTCCAATAGATATTGAAACGAATAGGGGGCAATATAATGCGATATTAAATATAAAGGATATTCAGTTCATAGTAGAAGCTAAATCAACTATGAGAACCTCCAATCAAGGACTTGTATTATCAAAGTTAGAAGAATTGAGAAGCATGAGTAATAGGCCAGTAATATTTATTGCAGATTATATCTCAAAAGCAGGAGCAAGTCAACTAAAGGAAAGAGGAATTAACTATATCGATGCAGCTGGGAATGCTTTCATAAGTAACGGCGATTTAATGATTTTTGTGGAGGGCCGGAAAAGAACCTTTAAACACCACACTAATCAATCTCGTGCTTTTCAAGAAGCAGGTATAAAAACCATTTTCCATCTATTAAACGAACCTATAAACTTACAGGATTCCTACAGAGAGATAGCTCAAAAAGCAGATGTGTCATTAGGTTCTGTAAGCAACGTAATGTCTGAGCTTGAAGATCTTAACTTTATTTTAAAAACAAGATCAAAAAGAGTATTGAAAAATAAAAAAGAGCTTTTAGAAAGATGGGTGGTAGCTTACAACGAGGTATTGAAACCTAGAATATTAAGGAAAAGAATGAGGTTTATTGATAGACTTTCTGAAAATGAATGGAAGAGTTTAACATTAAAAACAACATCAGATTTTATTTATGAACAGGCAGAGCAACAAAATAATATACTTTGGGGTGGAGAGCCTGGTGCTTCCATTCTAACAGGTAGACTAAGACCAGAGGTCTTTACCTTATTTACAAATTATGAAATTCCTCTAATTGCCAATCAGTTAAGACTAGTACCAGACTCAAAAGGAAAAGTTTATATATATAAAAAGTTTTGGAATGACTCATCTGTAATAGGCAATGCAGCCCCGGCATTATTAATATATGCAGATTTGATCAATAGTGGCCAGGGCAGAAACATGGAAATAGCGAACCAAATATTTGAAAATGAGTTACAGCATATCCAGTAAAAAGTTCAACCATCCGCTATTAAAGCCTATTCTTCAGGAATTAACCGACTATTTCAAGGCTTCGGGTATTTCCTTTTTTGTCATTGGGGCAACAGCGCGGGATATTATTATGGAGTTACACGATGAAAGTTCCGGACGTTTAACTCACGATTTGGATATTGCCATCACCATCAACGATTGGGAACAATACAAAACAGTTGAAGAAGGTATCACCCAACTACCTAATTTTACTAAAGACCAAGACCAAAAGCAACGCTTCCAATATTTGGGAAAGTTCGATTTAGATATCGTTCCTTTTGGTAATATAATGAAGGAAGACGACAAAATCTTTTGGCCACCAGACGAAGAGTTTGCCATGTCGGTACTTGGGTTTTCTGCCGTAAATGAGGCGTCTTTAAAGGTAAGTATTGATGAGGATATCAATATTCAAATTGCATCCTTGGCAGGTATAGGGCTCCTAAAAATAGTAGCTTGGAAAGACCGAAATCATAAAACGAATAAAGATGCGGATGATATCGCTTTTATCCTGCAAAACTATCTGGAAATTCATCTGGACGAAGCTATAGAGCACTATGATGTTGTATATACAGATGACCATACCATAATTAAAGGTGGTGCAGCCTTATTGGGGATACACATCAATCACTTGTTAGATAACTATCCAGAGGCTAAACAAAGCATCAAGGAGGTGCTTTCAATTGAAGTGGATAAAAAAGAAGAAAGCAGACTCATCAATCAAATATTGGAAACCCATAAGACTTTAAACTACGATGAGGTTTTAAAAAGTATAGATAACTTAAACAACCAAATAAAAATATAGTCAATCAATGGCAACAGAAATAAAAGAAAAAAAGTAAAGTACCGTATTAGAGGATAACCAATTACTCTGTTTATAATAGGATGTTCAGACATTCCTAAATTCCAAATCACATTTCATGATATAGGATATATGAAATGGTGGCATAAAGGAAAGATTTCCTATGAAAGCTTTGTTTAATGTTATCTTGGGGGAGACGTAAATATAACCAATTGAAATTCAATAACATTGAAGTAAAACCATAGGTTTTTGGCAGGTAAACCATAGATAGATGAATTCCACGGACAATGGTGTCGTTTTATCGATTGAAAAACAAATATCGTTAACTGTTGATAGGCATTTTAACCCACATTTATTCTAAGAAGGAGTCCTTTTTATAGGAGTGCACTGGTACATAGGTCTGGATGATATAGGGGGTGATCTTTCGCAAGGTTTCGTCATTGGTCGGATGCAGTCCCGGAGCCGTAAAATATTCAATTTCCCCATCCTTGTTCTTATGGTACCATAGTAAGGGTTTATCATCCTCCGAAAAGAACTGCGTTGCCATGTTGACGTCCACTTTTTTAAAATGCTTCAGCTTTGTTATATCCATGGGCTCCACCTTGGTTCCAAACGAAGAATAGGGTTTGGTAGTACAGGGGACTTCCACATATATGGAGTCGGCCCATGCCATGCATTGGTTTTCAGCCTTTTCACCTGTGGAAACTGTAGTGTTCCCATATCGTATCCCCATCACGATCGCCAAAACCAAGGAAACGACCACGAGGATGGGTATGGTCCATTTTGTGGCAGGGACCGTTTTTCTTTTTTTTATATAATCGGCATAATTGTCATAGCCTAGATATTTACAGCATAGATCCACACTCTCCGCTTGTGGGGCACCGTACTTCTTTTTTTTGTTGATATACCTGTCATAGGCCCTCTCCAAGGTTTTTGAACTCAAATCGCTATGGTCGCTGATATGACTGGACAATGCAAACCTAGAGTGGGAAGCATGCTCCGTCTTCGCTTTTTCAAAAACCTTCCGAACGATCTCTGCTATATATTTTTCATCCATTGGACTAAAAGTACAAATTTTAAAAAGGCAAATCATATTACTGAACCCTTCCGAACCCTTGATTTTATTGGTGTCTAAAAAATGTCCAATACAAGTCCAACTGCTGTCTGCAATGTAAATGAACACTTCAATTTACTTTGTCGCAGAAAATGGATTCCGCTATGTGTTGCTGACATGGCTTTTCTAGAAAGTTCATTTTTATGGGATGCTGTAATGCGGCCTGTAAGGTCCATTGGAAAGTAACCTAAAGGGTCGCTTACAGTTTCCACTTTCCAAAAATAGCAAAGGAGTACTCCAAAACTCACGGGTGGCTGAAAAGCAAAAACGCTCCGGAAGATTCCGGATGGCCACCTCTTTGTTCAATTCAAAATTTCATAAAAATGAAAAAAGTGTTTTTGGCCTTGATGGCCGTTGTTTTGAATATGTTCCTGTTCTCTTGTTCCACTACGGATACGGCTGAGATAGCGAGCGAATATGATATGGTCGCTACCGAAGGGGATGACCAAGATCCGACCCCACCACCACCTCCGCCACCGCCACCGCCAGGAGGAGGGGATCAGTAAGAATAATTTGATTAATTTGAGCCATGTCTGGAAATCGGGCATGGCTTTTTTTTGTAAACAAACCTGTAATCATTGAAACCATTTTTATTCCTTATCATATTGTCCATTTTTATGTCTTGCGGTCCATCGAATAAAAAGAAAGCGATGGCTTCCCCGACGGAGTATGACAGTATACATAGATATTATGATCGTTCTTTTGACCAAAAAAATTCATTGGAAGAAAAAAGGGAAAGTATAGACAGGGCCCTTTTCCTGGCCAGAGATCTGGAAGCGGATTCCATCTTGGGCAAGTTGATGTACAAAAAAAGTTCCTTGCTCTTTCAAGCTGGGGACTACGATAGCTTGGTGGCACACCATGACAGTTTCCTCACATTGCAATCCCAAGTCGATGGGCCGAAGCTAAAAGCGTCCCAATATTATCTAATGGGATATTATTATGATCAGGTCCGGTCTGATTATAGCAAGGCATTTGAAAATTACAGTGCCGCCAAAAGCCAATTCGAATTGGCGAAGGATAGTAGCTGGACAGGGAAATGTTTGTTGCTTATGGGGGTGATACAGAAGAACCAAAATGATTTTTTTGGAAGCAAGGAAACGGTTACGGAAGCACTCCAGTTTTTTAAGGAACCCAAGGATAACAATGATATGGTCCAATGTTATGGGCTCTTGGCCACCAACCATAGGAAGTTATTGAACTTCGAGGATGCCATATTCTATTATGCCGAGGCCATTAAAAATAGCGGCTCCATGGAAGACAGGATTGCGTTTGAGAACAATCTTGCCGCCACCTATATTGATGATGGAAGATATGAAGAGGCCATAGTGATTTTAGAAAAGATTATGGGAAATACAGCCTTGGATTCCACTCCTGTGGTTTACGCAAGGGTATTGGACAATCTGTCCTATGCCCAATGGCTTTTGGAAAAAAAGGATGTTGACGCTTCTTTCCAAAAAGCCCTCCAAATTAGAAAGGAGAAACATGATATACGAGGGCAAATAGCCAGCTATACGCATTTAGGGGAATATTTTATGGAAAAGCGGCCCCACGTGTCCCGTGCTTATCTGGACACTGTAATCCAATTGGCTCAAAAAATCAAAGTACCAAGGGCGGAGACCGATGCATTGAAGTTCCTGATGCAGATAAGTCCCGAAAATGTAAAACTCCGTGACCGCTACATATTTTTGACCGATAGCCTTGATGCTAAAGAAACGATGGTCAAGACCCAATTCGCCAAATACAAATACGATGACAAGCTGAAGCAGGAATCCATCTTGCGATTGGAAAAAGAAAATGCGGAACAAGCCTTATCGGCCGCCGAGGAACGCAGTAAGAAAATCATGTCCTACTTGGGTTCCATAGTCCTGTTTTTGGGCCTGAGCTTTGCCATTTATTTTTTTGGTCAACGTACCAAACGTTTAAAAGAGCGAAACAAACTCGCCAAGTTGGAGGCTACCCTTGAAACGGAGGCTGATATGTCCCGAAGGCTCCACGATGATTTTGGGGCGGGCCTCAACCAGACCATGCTGATGGTACAGGGGGATATGGACCGTTCAAAGATCTTGGATCGCTTGGATGGGCTCTATAGCCAAAGCAGGAATTTTTCCAGGGAGGTCAATGAAGTGAGCACGGGAGGCCGTTTTAAGGACGAGTTTTTGGAAATGCTTCGCTTTCGGACCCCAAATGAGGCGAACCTTTTTGTTACCGGTGTCAAGGATATTGATTGGGGGGAAATGCCCCCATTGTCGCAAAAAGTCCTTTTCAAGGCCATACAGGAACTGATGATCAATATGGGCAAACATAGTAAGGCAAATATGGTCACCATTGGATTCAAACATACCGGAAAAACCATGGTGGTGAAGTATTACGATAACGGTGTTGGGGCATCCAAGGAGGAACTGAATGCCAAAAATGGGCTTCGGAATACGGAAAAGCGTATTCAGGCCATTGGAGGAACCGTTATTTTTGATTCCGATAAGGGTGAGGGCTTTACGGCCCATATCATGATTCCGTTTTAATAAAAAATATACTATGTTCAAAAAAGTATTGATTGCGGAGGATTTTCAGGATACCAATCAGGGGATTTCTGAAATGTTGCGGGATACCTTGCATATTCCTGTGCTACCGGATGAACTCTATTGTGATAAGGCATACAACCGTTTAAAATATGCTGCAACCAAAAATGAACCTTTTGAATTATTGATCACCGATCTGTTTTTTAAAGGTGATCATGTACAGCGGAGGCTTACTACGGGACTTGAACTGATAGCGGCCGCTAGGGCCCTTCAGCCCAACTTAAAGGTCATCGTGAATTCCATGGAGGACAACCCGGTCACGGTCAATGCACTTTTCAAGGAAGAAAAGATCAATGGTTATGTATGCAAGGGACGTCACGGACTTATCGAATTGGTAAATGCCGTTCAGGAAGTTTATCATAACCGTACCTATGTCTCTCCTGGCATCGATTTGAATGTTTCCAATAACGTATTTGAACTCGAAGAGTTTGACCTGATGATACTTCAAAGCTTGGCGGAAGGGCTTACCAAAAAGGAGATTTCGGAAAAGTTCAAAAAGGAGCATATCACCCCTAACAGCGAAAGTACCATAGACAAAAGGGTCAGTAAAATGTTCGATGAATTCGGGGCCAAGAATACCAATCATTTGATCGCCAAAATGATCCGGGAGGAAAAAATCTGATTTATAGTTTGTTAATGAACCTTTGAATTTCCCTTGCAGATATCTGTAAGGTCACTTTTTCATAAGGTGGTAATATTGAAGAAATCAAACTAATACCGATGAAGTCCTCTGATAATTTTTACACAACTATAGCATCTCAACATATATCTACAACAACTTCAAGCATCAACAAGGTAGGCCTAAAATTCAGGATATTTGCTTTGATTACGGTTTTTCTATGCCTATTGACGCCAAAACAGACGCACGCCCAAAATGATGGTGCAGCGATTGCAGGTGCCGTGGGAGCATTGGCATTGGTAGGGGCAGGGGTAGCGGCGGTCGAACAAATGAAGGAAAGAGCAGAGCTGACCGCAACGCAATGGGTATTGTCCAACCATCCGGAAATGTCCAGTTTTTCTTTAAAGACAGTTGACTTTGATGGCAAAAAAGTAAAGGACATGTCATCCGCATCCGTGATCAGTTTCAAAATTCAAGAATTTGTACCGGAAGACAATCCTGTTCTGAACGGGAAAAAATATGTACTTCTTGGGTTCACCAGTCATGGATGGATCAATGAATATGGTATTGATTTTAACAAGGTCAAGTGGTTCATGATCAACAGATCGGAATGGACAAGAATGATGGTGGCTTACGTAAAAGTTGCCTCTGGAGTAACCTCCGACGTGGAAAGTGATATTATCAATGGAAAGATTGTCAATAGAGGCGTCAGGGTTAAAGGAAAGAATATGGTTCCATTTTATAAGATGGAAGGAGATATGTATGTCGTAACGGATTATTCCAACGAAATGAAATTTGTTTATAATGAAAGATCCTTAGGTATTTTCTTGAAAGATACCCGTGACCTTGTACAAATAAAAAGAAGTAGCTTAATCGAACTCCATGATTTCTTTTATGAGGAGAATTGATATACTATTACACACTGACCATTGCAATGGTAATGTAGGTTAGTTCAGCCTACTGTACATGAATTGCACAACTTGACATTCCCTTACAGATTTCTGTAAGGGAATGATGTTTTATAGGGCTAGGTTTGATTATAAAATCAATAAGGGGCAATGGCAGTAAAACATATTCCAACTGGAGAAGTACATAAGGGGTATAAAGTAAGCATTACGGGTTGTGGATTTGATATGCGTGCAAATCCCGATCAATGGGAAGATACCACTGAGTCAATTACCTGCAAAAAAAACGGGTGTACAAACTGATCGTTAGAAACATGGGGTACTTTTTGATCTCTTATGACCTACATGATCCTATCCAAGTCTATCGTCCCTTGGTCGAGGAAATACAGAAAATAGGGAGCTGTAGACAATGCCTGGATTCGTTGTGGGTGGTGAAATCCAATGAAACCTGTGGTTTATTAAAAGAGCGGCTCACCAAACATATCGATAGGGACGATAAACTCCTTGTCGTTGGATTAAAACCCCACTGGGCCGTACATAATCTGAGTAAAGACTGTACCGATTGGCTATCTAAAAAGATATAGTAACATGGAACTTCAGAACCAACTTAAGACTTTGGCCGAAAAAGTCATCAAGCTCAAAGAGCAAATAGATACCGAGGAATCGACCAAACATGCCTTTGTGTTGCCATTTATCAATTTATTGGGGTATGACACCTTCAACCCTACCGAGGTAGTACCTGAATTTACCGCAGACCTGGGATTGAAAAAGGGGGAAAAGGTGGATTATGCGATTTTTCAAAATGGCGTCCCCATCATTATTATCGAGTGTAAAAACTGGAAAGAAAAGTTGAACGCCCACAACTCTCAATTGTTCCGGTATTTCCATACTACGAAAACTCGTTTTGCACTGCTGACCAATGGTATCGAGTATCAATTTTTCACCGATTTGGAATCGGCCAATAAAATGGACGAAAAACCTTTTTTAGAGTTTGATATCACCCAGTTAAAGGAGAATGTGGTCAATGAGATTGCCAAGTTCCACAAGAAGAACTTTAACGTGGATGAGATAGTGGACAACGCGAGCTCCCTTAAATATACCAAGGAAATCAAAAAACTCATAGGCGAAGAACTGCAAGCGCCCAGCTATGATTTTGTCAGGCTCTTCGCATCACGGATCTATACTGGCCGGCTTACTGAAAAGGTAATGGGGGAATTCACCGATTTGGTAAGCAAGGCCTTTACCCAGACCATTAGCGAAAAGGTGAACGATCGCTTGAATTCAGCGCTTCATAAGGAAGCGGAAAAACAACAGGAAGAGGACAAGGAACCCGAAAAGCTAAGCAAGGTCAAAACCACGGAGGAAGAAATGGATGCGTATCGTATTGTGGTGGCCATTTTGCGCAGAAAACTCTCGGTCGATCGTATCGTACATAGGGATACCCAATCCTATTTTGGAATACTCTTGGATGATAATAACCGTAAGCCATTATGCCGCCTTCACTTGAACGGGGGAAATAAGTATTTAGGTGTTTTTGACGATAACAAACGTGAGACCAGACATTCAATTGTAACCGTTGATGACATCTATCAATTTGAAAATGAATTGTTGCGCACCGTTGACTATTATCAGGATGAGTAAAGGGAGTCTTTTCACTACTTTCTTTTATATGGTTGTCATGTTTTCTTGATGTGTTATGACGTCGCCAGACCCCCAAAAGCATGAAAAGGTGAATTATTTTATAACTAAGAAGCTATTGAGTCAGTTCTTATGAGGTACTTATTGTTTGTTTGTGCAGTTCTTCTTTTTTTGGCATTGGCCAATCTACCGATAGGGTATTACAGGCTTTTAAGGTTTGTTGTGACCATTGGTGCTGTTGCCGTTGTAATCACTGAATTGGAAAAGGGGATAGGTTTTTGGGTCGTTGCTTTTGGAATTATTGCCATCCTATTTAATCCTGTACTTCCCATATATCTAAATGATAAAAGTGCTTGGATGCCAATTGATATGATAGTGGGCATACTATTTTTAATTAAAACATTCATTTATAAATCAAGAACAAATGAGTAATTCAGATAACGGCGGAGGATTGATTGTATTTATGTATTTACTTACGATTGCAATATCGATTGCTTCCGGAGTATTGGCATGGAATTGGATTGAACCTGATAGTTTTTTTGGAGCCATCGCATTTTTAATTGTATGGGCGGTCTTTAGCAAAATTGGTCACTTCATAGCAATGGGAATTGTAGCTGCTTTTGGCGGAATGGATTAAAGACCATTAATTAACCAATACATTTTAGGTGATTGGGCCGTACTTAAGCTGTTCAGAAAAGGCGTATTGGAATCCTTTTTTCCCTAATCCAACCTAAATACCAATAAGACAGGAAGGTGATCCGTCAATTTCCTGGCCTTTTCCAATTGATCGCAAAACCTCACAAAATCAATAGCTTTTCCTTCCGTCTTGTAAATATCCTGTGAATAAAAAATATTGTCGATAGGGTAGTTGAGGTAATCAGTTCCGTCACATTTTCTTTTTAAAGTGGTCTTTGCATTGGATACGGCTGCTTTAAAACCATTATCTTTCAAGTAATCAAAAACAGGCATTTTTTCTTCAACATTAAAATCGCCAGCAATAATCAAAGGAGTTTCTAGTGAATCAACGACAAAATCAGAAATTGCGATGATTTCACTTTCCGGGTCTTTGTTATAGGGCCTGGAATGAAAATTGACCAAAGTGAATTTTTTTCCTTCTACAAATAAATCCAGTAAAAATGGCTCTCGGTTTACCACCGAATCTAGTTCTGAAATAAGCCAACCTCGATTTTTTATTTTTATGTTTTTGGTCTTCCAAACAATGGCATAACGCTCAGTAACATATTTCGGACTGTTTGTGGGGTCACTGATAACATAGTCCCATTTGGCCCCTTTTCTGTTAAGCAGGTCGGATAATTTGGCAACGGCCTGTGCTCCGCCATAACCCGCGACCACTTCTTGAATGGTAAGGATGTCCACATCTCTGACGATTTCAGCGATTTGATTGAGTTCCTCGGTGTTTTTTGTCCGTCCAAAATCTTGGATGTTCCAGGATACTAGTTGAATTGCTTCAGTTTGAGCAAAAACGACACATTGGAAGCATATCGATACAAGGAAAGATGTCTTTTTTAACATAAGGTTGATTGCATTTTGAATCTGGAAAATAAGCATAAATGGACAAAGGGCTATTACGGAAAAACGTAAGGCAGTAACTGGTGTTCCATGTAATTTTGGACTACCTAAAGAATAATAAATAAAACCATAGTCCCATGAAAAATTTTAAACTACCACTTATTTGTGCCATCGTTTCCTTGTCAAATGTTGCTTGTAGTGAGGAATCCGTTACTGATGAATTTGAAAATGCCAATGGAAATGTAGCGGAGAAGTTAATCCGAAGTGTTTCATATATCTCCCCGGAGAAGCCGGAAGATAATAGAACGGTCGGTTTCTCCTATAATAATGATGGTAGTTTGAATACGGTCTCCGATGGGACCGATACGAGCATCTTTTTGTATGAGAACAGTGAACTTAAAACGATTACCGGCTCCAATGATAACCTTGATACGGAAGAATTATATCAGTCTCCCTATGATGCCTTTGACATCGGTCAAGTTGTCTCCTACGATGATAAGGGAAATCCAGAAGTAATTGAGTTTTTTGAAGAAGAATGGAACGAAGAATTTGGGGATTATATCGCTAAAGTGTATACGGCAAACCTAGAGTACGACGATGCTCCCAATCCCTTTTATTATACCATGAAATCCGGGGGATTGATAGACATGCTTGACAATGTGCAACTCAACTTTTCCATGACGCCGCAGTCCTCGGAAATTGTGCAGGCCAGGTTATTGTTTCCGCTAAACAATCTTTCACAGATAGTTTATAAAAATGAAGAAGGGGAGACAGTATATTCCATTAATGCAAACTTTGATTATGACGAAGATAATTATCCAACTTCCGCAGATATCACTGCGGTCTCCGTAATGGATTCAGACCAAGGGGTGGTGTCATTGGCTTTCACCTACCTCGATTAAAGAAAGACCGGTGACTTTTCCTGTACGCACAGTGATAACGAAGAAAACATGATTCATATACTATGAGAAAATTTATTTTGGTTGTTCTCGCTGTACTTTTTTCCGTGGGAATAGAGGCTCAGTCCTGCGAAGAGATGATGGATTTTGTGAAATCTAAGAGTTATGGGAGCACTTACAGTAGTTACAACAGTGATGCTATCTCCAGGGTTACATTCTACAGTGTATATGTGGATTATAAAACGTACTATTTTGCAATCGTATGCTTTAAAAGAAAATATGCTTACCAATGCTCGGAATATATGTATCAAGTGGCTTCGAATACCAAAATGTACTATTCAAGGAATTATAGGGAAAGTGCTGGTAAAGCATTCTGGAAATATATACAACCCTACAATAAAAATCTAGGGTGTGCCCCGGATATGTAGTGATAAAGCATATAGGTTGCAACCGGACAGGGATAAATTCAGGAAAAAGAATGGTCTAGAACTCAGGGCTTGTTGGATCATACAATTTTTTTGGACAACATCAATGGGAGAACATAGTGGTATATCCATTGTGTCATCCTGCAGTCAATTGGTATTCTCACAAAGCTTTTACTGGCATGACCAAGGATATGTCGATGGTTTTTAAATTTGTTGAAAAAAAAGATACAAATGAGTTGAGTGGCATTGAAAACCATTGTATTTTGGTACCTGTAAAATTTTCGATAAGGAAAAAATGGAAAGTACCAAAATAGGGGTTGAAACGGCTGCAAACATATTAAACCTGACACAGCAACAGATTAGAAACCTCTGCAGGAATGGCAAAATCCCTGCGGAGCGTATAGGCAAGACATGGATTATGGACGAATCGGATGTTAGGGATTATTTTGACACCACAAGCTGTGGGACCGCCGATAACAAAGTTTATACCCGCAAATTGGAGGAATCCATCAATTTTGAGAAACCCAGAGCGATGAGTTTTTTCAGTGGTGCCATGGGATTGGACCAAGGTATTGAAAAGTCTGGGTTTGAGGTAGTGTTGGCCTGTGAGACCGATAATGCCTGTCGGAAGACCATTTTGAAAAATAGGCCCAACATTGCCCTTATCGGTGATGTACGGGATTATAGCTCCGAACAGATACGGGAGGCCGCTGGTCTTTCCGAGGAAGATGATATCGATCTGATTGTAGGTGGCCCTCCCTGTCAAGCCTTCAGCACTGCAGGAAAAAGGAAAGGATTTGAGGATGAGCGCGGCAATGTTTTTTTAACGTTTATAGATCGGATATTGGAGCTGAGGCCCAAATACGCGGTCATAGAAAATGTGCGCGGTATCCTCTCAGCACCGCTAAAGCATCGGCCCCACTCCATGAGAGGAGAGGAGTTTGACCCTTTGTCCGCCAAGGAACTCAAGGGCGGGGCATTGCTTCGTATTCTGGATGTTCTTCGGGAAGCGGGCTACGGCGTTAGTTTCAACCTGTACAATGCTGCCAATTTTGGTGTGCCGCAGAAAAGGGAGCGTGTGGTAATCGTCTGTTCCAGGGATGGAGAAAAATTGCCCTTTTTGGAACCTACCCATGCCGAGAATGGGGAATATGGACTGCCGAAATGGAGAACCTTCAGGGATGCGGTATCCAATGTTTCACTGACCGGTAACAACCACTTGAACTTTCCTGAGAAAAGACTTAAATACTATAGAATGTTGGCCCCTGGGGAGAATTGGAGAAACCTTCCCTTGGATCTGCAAAAGGAAGCCCTGGGCAAATCCTTTTATGCTGGGGGCGGCAAGACCGGTTTCTTGCGGAGATTGGGTTGGGACAAACCATCACCGACCTTGGTCACCCACCCGGCGATGCCGGCCACCGATTTGGCACATCCGGAAGAACACCGTCCGCTCAGCGTGGAGGAATACAAGCGTGTCCAGCAGTTTCCTGACAATTGGCAGATTGAGGGGAGCTTGATTGAACAGTATAGACAGATCGGGAATGCCGTGCCGGTCGG
The DNA here is from genome assembly GCF_011068285.1 of Flagellimonas oceani. Classification (NCBI taxonomy): domain Bacteria; kingdom Pseudomonadati; phylum Bacteroidota; class Flavobacteriia; order Flavobacteriales; family Flavobacteriaceae; genus Flagellimonas; species Flagellimonas oceani. The sequence continues at coordinate 594,754 of NZ_CP049616.1, forward strand.
ACTGGGAAAGGCCGTTGGTAGATTGATCATGAACCATCTCACCGGGGAAGGTGTCGAGGAATACAAAGACTTCAAATATTCACGTTATAGGAATACCAGTGATGAACAATGGGAGCAAATGATCGAACTGGAATACAAGAAGCATATGGGGGCTAAAGCTTCATTTGCTTGACCTGTTCAATGGTCTGTTCACCGACCTGGTCAAATATCTCCAATAGTGCTTCATAGGTTCCCGGGCCACCTACAAAGTCCCAAAAATCCTTACCGATCAATACGCAGGAATCGTGTTTCATATCGAAATACTTGTTGGGTGTCGATACGGTATAATCGTTTTGGGTCTCCCCAGTGGGATTGTAGTACAGCGCAAAGTAAGTCTTATAGGCTGGGTTGTGTGCCTTGAGCAAGAGTATGTCGTGTTTGGCGATACGGGTCTGGTCCAGGTTGGGCTTTACCGTTTTGATTGAAAAGAAGTGTTCCTTTCCGTCGCGTTCCATCCAAAGGTCGCTGATGATTTTCCGGGATAGGGTTCTTCCTTTGTCATGGGCCGCGATGTATTTGAGTTCGGATGCCCAGTCTGGTTTGGATTTGTTGGACTTTAGGGCATCTATTATATTCTCTATTTCGTCATTGGCACCTTGGTACAGGCTAACCACAGTCTCCTTTTGACGCTCTGCCTTGGCACCTGAGGCTAGAGCCAATATCTTGGCGATCTCCTCGACATATTTTTGACCGAAGCTTGTGGAGAACGAACGCTCGAAAGAGGAGAGTTTGATGATCTCGGGGCCTAGAAGGGCCGTGTGGAACGGCTTCAAATCCGTTTCGAGGTTGGCCTTTGTCCGTTTGGCGGCGTTCAGTACGATGTCCTTCAACAGTTCGGAGATTTCTTGTTTGGTGTAGTCTTCCATATTGGATATTTTGGCCGCTTAGGCTGTTTAAATATAAGTTTTTTGTATTACGAAGCATTGAGGGACAATATAAAACGTAGGTCTATTGGTGCTATCTAACTCAAAAGAATGCTCTTTTTATTTCATTCAGCGTCTTTGTGGGGAATACTGATTAAATCCAATTTGGAAGGTTTTTTATTTAAGCTAATATTTTACAACAAAATAACCGATAGAATTGTCAGAATTAAGCGAGAAAAAGCACTTAATCTTGGTAATGGTTAAGTATAGTTTTTTGAGTATAACGTTGTGCTACATTTTCTCCAATCGTTCATAATTTTTCCTATCTCCCATTGCTCCATAGATACTTTTCAGTTGATATATAACGCTTCGATCTCCTGAATTCAATCGGAGATAACTTTCCAATATATCAGCGCCTTTACCAAAAAGTTTGTCTTTTTGTAGCCTAAGTTCATCGAATCTTCTAATATCATTTCTTGAACTTCCTAAGGCATTCATTTCGTCAATCAACAGATTCCCTTCATTTATGTAAGTTGTTGATAAATTTATAATTGCATTTAAATAGGAAGGGTTGATTTCTAAAGCTCTTTTATAGGCCTTTCGGGCTTCTTGTAAATTACCTTGCTCCATATTAATTACTCCTATATTATACCACAAGTCCGGATTGTTGTTGTCAATTTTGACAGCTTCCTCCATAAGCGATTTGAATTTATATTTGTTGCCTAGTTTATGGTAGCAATTGGCTTCATTGAGTATTAAATTAATATCTCGGGGATTCTCTTTCTTAGCTATTTTAAAATATTTGATGGCCTCCTTAAATTCTCCAAGTCTATAATAGATTATTGCTGAATTTTTATAGATTTCTTGCCGCTGTTTTTTTTCTAAACTGCTAATCCCTTTGTCAATTGATATTAAATAATATTTAAGAGCCATTTCATAATTTCCTCCATTGACATAGCTGGATGCGGCATAATACAGGTATATTTTTTCCAATCCAGCAGAATATTGGAAGGCTCGCACAAGCAGACCTCCAGCCCGATTGTAATTCCCCTGGTTATTCTCATCAACTGCAGCGTTTACATTTCTTATCATTAATGCTTCATTATACTGAAACAATTCCAAGTGCCTGTTTTTATAAGATTCGTTTGTATCATAAGAAATGTAATCAGTAGAATTGAAGTTTCTAGTATTTTGGTAATTATTTGAACCTGTGGTAGCACTGTTTTTTTTTGAGGAGTTGTAATAAGTGCTTGGATAGGACAAATAGTTGTTATCTGGTTCTATATAGCCTCTCGACCCCGTATGGGGGTTAATGTTTGGTTTGGTGGTATAATTATCTCGATTTGTACTATTCCTATTAGTTCTATAATGCGATGGCACGTAGGTTCCATCACTCCTTGTATATGCTTTAACCTTATGGTACTTGGGATTTACTTGAGCGTTTAAGCCAAACCCCAAGAGTAATAAGGATAAAATCAGTAAATGTTTCATTTTATAGAATGCTTTGTAAATGACAGATGAAGGCATCGGATAACTGTCCTTTACGGGTTTATATGTGTTAACTTTTGGTTTCACGCCGATCATACATTGTTGAAATACGTCTTTTTATATTTCTATTTTGGTAAAGTAAATATTGTCTGTCGGTTCACTCCAATCAAATTCATAATCTCCTTTCAATATGATAGGAGGTCCGTAAGGTTTGGCTGTTCGATATTCCAAAACTTCTCCTGATTTGTATCTTGAACCTTTTCGGATGTCAAAATCTTTAGTGTCCGCTGAATATTCCTTTTGATTCACGTAATGACTGTGATCGGTCGAGAGGAAAAGATAATTTATGTCAATTCCATTTTCTTTGTAAGCTTCCAAATTCGAAATGTCTTTGAAAATGTCATATCTGTTATTTGGCTCTCGATGGTTTTTCTTCTTAAAGAACTTCAATTCAATTGCTCCGGTCGCGTATTCATTTTCCGTTCCAAAAGTCATTAAAATATCTACTCTTGCATTTTTGCTTTTACTCTTAACACTTGTCGATTTTAACTTAACGTAATTTTCCATTTCAAGGTTAAATTTCTCGTTCGGATGAAATTCGTAAAGTTGTCCGAAAACCTTTAAAATATATCCTAATTCGAGTTGGAAGGAGGCTCGTTTTTTGAAATTATTCCGCCATTGGCGAGTTTCATTTCCAATGTCCGAAATGACATTTCAATTATTTCCTTTAAACGGTTCCGATATTTTTCAATCATAGGCTTTTGGGTTTACTAATATGCTACAATATTGCCTGCTGGCTTTTATTCCACATTTTCAAAGTAATCGGTATTCCACATTTTTTCACAAAATCGCTTCACAAGTCCTTGTCTTTCAGAAATATCATCTTTTTTAAATTCCTCGTGTGGTTTAAAATCCAATTCCGCAACTACTGATGATTTCAAAAAATTCGGATTCTTTTCGTAATAATCTGAATGCAAAGTTTGAGCATAAGTGTTCTCTTTTATATAGTGTTTTAGCTTATGTTCATACTTGTCGCTATTAAAAGATTGATTCGTCCCGTTTGGAAGTAGAATTAAAGCTCCAATCAAATTTCGCCATTCTTGAAAATCCTCTTTTTGTTCAAACTCGTCTTTATGTTCTTCAAATTTATTACCCCAAATATGCTCAATCTCAAATTGTCTTCCTTTTGGATGATGATATGAAACATAGTTGGTGTCTTTGCCTACTAAATTATCTACGTAGCTTGAAATACGGGAAAGTAAATGCTTAACAAATTTTCTATTCATTCCGTGCAAACGAAAGCGATCAACTGCCTCCCATTTTTGGTCGAGTTCGATAATTTCTTTTTTCAAATTCTCACCCAATGTTTGTAAGTCATTGTTTCTAATTGATTTAATGATCCCAAACATTGTGTACTTAATGGAGGTCTGTCCGAATTTCCTGTAGTTCACGGCACGTCTAACTGTAAAAGTCTCAATGTAACGTGCAACAAAATCAAGTTTCTTTTTAATTGTGCCATTATCATCATCGAATTTTATTGAAGCCAGTAATAATGGGTCTTGAAGAGATTCAGCAATACCCCAAGAATTAATATAGTTCAAATGAGGCATATCGCTTTCATAATCTGCTTGTGCATCCCAATTTTTAGTGTACCATTTTACAAAAAATGGAAATTGGTATTTGAAAAAGTTGTAGAATTCGTCTGACGTTTTGAGTTTGAATAATTTTTTGTGATTGTCTTTGAACCAATTGTGAAAACGTGTTCCAATCAATTCAAAATCTTGATTTTCAGAACCTGCTTTTCCTGGACGAATACTCATCGCATATTTACTACGAAACCAGGCTTGGAAAAATGACTGGTCAACTGAATCTCCGTAGTCGTGAAGTCTCTGAATTTCTCGTTTCCAAATCTCGTTGATTTCGGTCCTTTCATCTTTATCGGTAATTTTTGAAAGGACAAAACCTTTCAACATTTCGGTTGGCGTTAAGTTAAGACCTCTGTCATTCATTGTCTCGAAAATGGTATAAGCATTTTCATCTGAATAGGCAGTTATCTCAACTATTACCACGTTTCTGATAAACCAATCAATAAAATAGGGAAGTGCTCCGTTGCTCAGTTCTTCTGGGAATGATTGGGCAATATCCTCATATCGTTCGACCATATTTTGAACGGTTTCATCATCATCTTCTTGAATTGAATATGTGCCTGTTTCAAACAATGCTTTTAAGCAAGGTTCTCTAACTTCATCGGTCATATTGAACGACTTTTCGCCATAAGATTCTGAAAAAATAAGATTGCTAACAGAAACCTTTTCACTTAATTCGGCTTGTAGGTGATTGAGGTAAATTAATAATAGTGTAATTGATGTAATTCTCTGTTGTCCGTCAATTATTGACTTTTTGCCATCATCTGTGTTTACGCTGAAAACTACTGGCCCTAAATAGTAGCTTTGATAATTTGCTACTGCTGGTCTTTTATCCGTCGGTTTATAGGATTTTAAAAAAGTTGAAGTCAAATCTTCGACAAGTAATTTGATATGTTTTTCTTGCCAACGATATTCTCTTTGAAAATAGTCTATATAAAATTTTTGGTCTTTTAAAAGTGAACTGATGCTAATGTCAGTTGCGTCAATTTTATTCTTTAAGTTTTGATTCATTTATTCTCGTTTGTTATGTGTAAGCTTGCAGGCAACTACTGATAACCATTTTTGCCATTAGCACTTTTTAATTTTTATTCAGCTACTACCTCCAATAGACCTTTCAATTTGGCTAAAAGCTCATCGAAAGTCAAAATATCCACATTATTTTGGTTTGACCTTAAAAGTTCGAAGCATTTGGTTTGATGCTCGGTTAAATTACCTTTCAACCCGATTACAAGAATGCACTTAGGGTTCACTATCCTTTCTTTATTGCCGAAGTCTTTTAAAAAGACATCTTTTTGGTCAAGGCATTGACCTATACCTCCTGATAAATCATCAGAATAAGAGAAAACATCTGGTTTTCTATAAGGACTATTTTTTAACAAATCTTTCTTATGGGTTTTGATTTCGAGTAAGGCAAAATTATCTTGAAATCCATTTTCAAAAAGAAAGTCAACTATTCTACCGTCTTCATTTTCTAATGTTTTTCCTCCAACATAAGCCTCTTGTTTTCTGAGTATTACTTCGAATGGAAACAAATGATTTAAAATCCATGAGTTTTCACCAAAGAATTTCTGCCATTGTTTTTCATTATCAACTTTAGAAGCCATTAGTTTTTCAAACCGCTTTATGATGTCTTCAATAAAAACTTTGTTTATTTTATCTCTAGTTTTTATAAAGTTTGACGTAACAGATATTTTACTTGGAGGGGCTGTTTCCATTACAGTTGACAATGATTCGATATCAGCTTTCGTTACTTTTTCAAACGAGTCGAACTTTTTCAAGAATCCATCTAATTGTCCTGCATTTAAAAATACTTTCTTTTTTTCGAGCTTAGTTGTAATTCCACTAATTTCATTGTGAATCATCAATTTTCTTGTGCGGTCATACCAACGTTTTTCATTGGCAATTTTTTTTAAAAGAGGCGATAAGTCGGACCAATTTATGGAAATTGACTTTTTCGAAAATCTATTTTGAACATTAACTCCTATTGTAATTTTTTCTACCTCTTTGAATTTGGTATATAGATATTGAAAAAGTTGCCTAATTCTTTGCGTTCTAAATCCATATCTACTGGTTGTTTTAAAATCTTTTGGAATATCAGATTCCTTTTCCCAACCTTTAAGTTCAATTGTATGTATTTTCTTTGCCTTAACACTACCGTCATTTGGGTTTACAGAATAAGGATAGTAAACAAATCTCTTTTCCTTTTTGAAAATTTCCTTGGCTTTATGAATTGGCTTTCCTTCCGAATCACAATAAGTCAAAACAGTTTTTGTTTGGTTATCAGTTGTTGTATTTTCTTGTTCAGGTTTATAATTGGGCATAATGTTCGGTATTAATGGCAACTGCCCCTGCTATAAGCAGTTGCGAGGTTTAGTTGTTAAATTCGCAAGTACACGCTATACTGAAAATCCTATAGTATTTTCAGAAGTGGATTAGGACAAGCAATTACTTATGGCAATTGTTTGCCATAGTGTTTTTATTCAATTTCTTCTTCTTCCGATTTATATTTTTCGTATTCATCTCCATTGTAATGGGCATTTAGAACATACTCTTTTATCATATCCTCGTCAAACTCCAGTGAAATACTTGCTTTTGATGCCCGACTACCAACATAGCTGGTGTAAAAAGTGAAAGATTCAGAACTTCCAGCCCTAAGTACATCATAGGTAACATAACCATCGTCAGTTGTGATTTGATTTTCATTTCGGTCTTTATAAGTTATTTCATATTTTACCTTCGGAATGTCAAATGTTGTGTTGTTTTTAACTATTCCTTTTCCAGAAGCGGAACCTCCATATCCAGTTTTCCAACTCCAGTCAGTAACAGAAACATCTGTTTTAAAATCCAATAACTTATTTACGGTATATCTGTACTGAAGCAAATAGGCGTCAATGTATTTGCCATTTTTCTGTACATCAGTCGTGTCATTTTCTTTAATGCAACCAGTGTTAACGGCAAATTTGTAAAGTTCATTTTCTTTATGGTCAGTTAGTCCTTTACTATCAACTATTTGATTATAAAGACTTAATGAGTCAGGTAGAAGATAAAGTTCAATTTCTTTAGTTGATTGCTTACCAAATCCGTTGGTATAGTAATTCGTAGTTGCAACAGAAACCAAACTGTCATTGACAAGTTTTGATTCTACAATTTTGATTGAATCAGATTTAAAGTAGCTGTCAAAAGTCGAAATGTTTGGATAAGAACTTTTCATTTGTTCTTCATTTCCATCATTAACCGACTCAAAAAACATCAAAACAGTTTGTTCGGAATCAACTAATTTTTGGTCTTTTCCACAACTCGAAAGTAAAATGGCTAAAAATAATATGGTTAAATAGTTTTTTTTCATGTTTTCTTAGTTCATATTATGACTAATTGCCTCATGTATGATGTCGTAGCATCTCGAAGGGTGCTATGCATTATAGGACACATTGTTGGGAATAGTTATTTTTGAATTTTTCAATTAGGTTATATTTCGCTTTGATCGGTAAGGTCTTGTATGACGTCCCCCTTAATTCATACTTACCTTTTATTTCTACTCTGTCATCTGGAGAAACCATAACAGAGAAAACCTGACCTTCTTCTAGTTCTATTTGATTTTCAATGATTTCACCATTCCTTTTTAAATAATCTATATGGGTTACTTCTTGTTCCAATTCTGCTACTATTAATTTTGTAACCATTTTAGGAATTGAAAATTTTTCAATGCTAACTTGATTAGGTTTAATCGAGAAGATTTCGCCTTGGTATTTTGGCTCACCATTTTGAATAAAGAACAGGTGAGGACAACTTCCACATTGCCAATGTCTGTCAACCCAATAAATTCTATTGAAAGAAAAATCATGTATGTCACACACTAAATCTTGTTTCTGATGCTCAATAAAGATTCTTCGAGGTTCAAGTCTTGGACCAATGAATTCTATACTCTGATGTTCCTCAATAGAGCCTAATTCTAACTTTTGGATTTGTTCTGGGACATAAGTCGAAGTAACTAAATCTTGATTATGCTTCAACAGTTCTTTGAACTGGCTTAGAAATAGCCCAATCGGGATAGCAAGGTTCTGTGACGGTTCGACAATAAACTCGGGAAGCTTGGTCAAATCTTTTTCATTCACCACGTTTGATTCATACAATACACCATCATGCGAAACAGATTCAATACTTTTCAATCTGATAGGAAAATTTGAAATGTTTTTGACTATCAGAAATTGAGCATATAGAGGCCTTAATTGATAAAGTTCTTCGAATCTTCCCACACCCGCACATTCTCCTTCATAACAAGTTAGTATTTCACTTATCCTTTCTGCAGATACTCCATTATTCAAGAGGAATTGAGAAATATTATCTTCTTTTGTTGTATTCCTTAACTCCTCTTTCTCGGGAACGCGTTTATGATAAAAAAATTGATGTTCACCTTCTTTGCTTGATAAGACAATTGCATCTGGGTATTGAGTAGAGTAATGTTGTTTCTCAATATCAAGAAACTTTTCAATTTGCGTGTGTCTGTATGATTGATTATTCACTAGTTTACGTAGAAATTGAAGAGTCTTATTTTCAAAAAGAATTGGGTTTTCGAAAGGAAAATTGGATAGATTGTTTTCTGAAATTTCTTTTATAAAATCAAATTCTTGGGTAATCAGAAACTTAGTGCTAATGACATCACTATCTGTTAAATTTACTTCATGAACTATTTTTCGATCAATCACAAATTCAATTTCTTTCAATTCGAGCTTTCTAATTTCAGAAGTAAGTCGTTTGTGACCCCATGTTTCGATTTTAATGTCTGGAAATTTAACCCTTAATTTATCAACATGGTTTTCAACCTCTCCAATTAAAGTATCGTTTGTTATGTAGACAAACTTTAATACGTCTTTCCATTTTTCAAGACACCCTTTCAGGTCGGATTCGATTTTAATCTTTGTTTGTTTAGCACTTTCACCTCTAGTTGCGTGTGCTTGAAAGAATGCTCGAGAAGCATAACAGTAACCATCATTTTTCATATCACCATTCCTTCCACCTGCACGCACTGGAACGTACTCTTCTGGATAAAGGGTTAACAATAACCTATCACAAAAATCTTGGAAGTAGTAATACTCAATGGATTTTATGTAATCATCAATGATTTTTGGGTCGTATCTCAATGGACTTTCTTTTAATTATTTCCAACAAGTTTATATACTGAACTTCATTAACCATATATTCTAATGTGGTTGGCTATGCCTAAGTTTGGTTATTTAAAACAACCAATATCAAAACTATAAGGTTTATTAAGATAGAATTGAACTAAAAGTAAGAAATACCTATTAAGAAGAAATACGGAATTCTGTAAGGAAAGTAAACCTATTATTTTTGTTGCCTCACGGCCGGATGTTTGTTCCATATTCCTTTTCAAATTCTGAAAAAAAATCTTGCAAGGAACAATTTTCAAAACGACAAATACTGTAAACAGTGGTTAAAGGAATGTTGTAGCCATCTGATTCTTTAATTTTACTTAAAGTTGAAGAGGTAATTCCACAACCTTTGGAGTATTCATTTTGTGAGATTTCGTTGCCGTCTTTATCATAAAATGGGCTAAAGTATTTTTTAGTGATAAAGTTGCATAAATACTTATTCACTAAAGCGTTTATCTTCTTTAATTCTATTTTATTTGAATTACTCTGTGGCAACTTATTTACTTTATTCAAAAAAAGACGTTCACAAAAAAATATCTGTTCGTGATAGCGAATGATTATAAAAATTTGCTATCTTGCCATTGTTATAAATACATTTGCGATTCTTCTAAAAGGAAAATACTAGAAGCATTCGCTTTGAATCTCGCCATTGAAAACTGGTAATTTTTTGCAACGAGATGATAAGCAGTTTGCTCACGACCCGGGCGTGGGCTCGCTTATTGTTGCAAGGTATACCAGTACCCCAATGGCAATGAGTTGAGTTTCACGCCCAACTTGTTTCTTGGCGTTTCGTTTCTTTGGTCCTTTTGGGGCATCGCCCGACCAATGGGTTATGGGAAACATTTGGCAGTTTTATTGTTTGGGTTTTACATCGTGTTGTTGTCCCGTTTTTGGGACATCGCACTCGGTGTTTGATATCCTTTTCAGTAAAAAGCCGAAGAATCCCGTATAACCTTTTTTGGTTTTTGATTGTGGGAACACGTTACACTATTCCGGTTCACGATATCCTTAAGTCCCACAATTCACGTACACTTTGAGGGCAGCCGGCCCAATCACGAAACCATGTTTTTTGGTTTAGGAATCCTATTTCCGAGAGCTTTTGCTCTTTGGGCAGGATGGCCTTTGTCCGAACCTTGATGTCCTTGTTGGAAGTTACGGCTTTTCCGTGACTTATGGGGCAGTGTATAGAACAACTAACGCTTTAATTAAAAGAACTCAATTTATGCAACATTCAATAATATGCATGCGCAGGGGAATCCTGCCTGTGCTCCTATATGTCTTTCTAATGCCCCTTTTTTCATTTAGTCTGCAAGCGGGCACTTTCTTGGAACCGCCACAGGCCACCGTTTCCGGCACCGTGACCGATACGTCTGGGAATCCCCTGGCCGGGGTGAACCTTGTGGTGGAATCCAAGAATAGCGGTACCATGTCCGATTTTGACGGTTCCTTTGCCATTAATGCAGGCCCTTCCGATGTCCTGGTCTTTTCCATGATCGGTTTTAAGACCCTTACCGTGCCCATTGCGGGTAGGGATGAGGTCCTTGTTACCATGGAAGAGGATGTAACGGTATTGGGGGAAGTGGTCCTCAATGCCGGCTATTATTCGGTCTCGGAGCGGGAACGTACCGGGAACATAGCTACGGTCAAGGCCACCGTGATCGATAAACAGCCCGTGGGGAATCCCTTGGCGGCCATGCAAGGCCAAATGTCGGGTGTCAATATTGTCCAGAATACCGGAGTGCCCGGAGGTGGGTTTTCCGTGGAGGTACGCGGTCAGAACTTTATCAATGGGGTCACCGACCCCCTCTATATTGTGGATGGGGTGCCCTTTGGTTCCCAGTCCTTGGGTTCTGATGATGTGTCACGGTTTATCCTCGGCAGTGATATCAGCCCTCTGAATGCCATCAATCCCAACGATATCGAGAGTATCGAAGTGCTCAAGGATGCCGATGCCACCGCCATTTATGGTTCCCGTGGGGCCAATGGAGTGGTGCTGATCACCACCAAAAAGGGGAGGGTCGGAAAAACGCGCTTTGATGCGCATCTGAGTACCACCTTTGGACGGGTCTCCAACTTTGTGGACCTGATGAACACGGAGCAGTATTTGGAAGTCCGTCGGGAAGGCGTCATCAACGATGGATTCGAGGCCGCGCTCGAGAACCCTGTTTTCGATAGCTTTTGGCCGGATATTACCTTGTGGGACAGCAACCGTTACACCGATTGGCAACAGGTGCTCATCGGAGGGACCGCCTACCGGAACAATGCCCAATTATCCGTATCCGGAGGGAGTGCCCAGACCCAGTTTTTGGTCAGTGGGGCCCTCTTGGACGAAACCACGGTATTTCCCGGGGATTCCAAGTATAATAGGGCCACGGTCCATAGCAACATTAACCATCGCTCCAGCAATGAGCGGTTCCGATTGAACCTCTCCACCAGCTATACCCATGAGGATAACCTAGTGCCCAGTATCGATCTTTCTTCTCAAGCGTATACCCTGGCGCCCAACGCCCCGGCCCTCTATGATGAGGAAGGCAATTTGAATTGGGAGAACAATACCTGGAACAATCCGTTGGCTTCCTTGGAGGAAAAGGTAGGGGTGAAGAGCAGTACCCTTTTGACCAATGCCATGCTCTCCTATGAGCTGTGGGAGGGTCTTGAGCTGCGCAGTAGTCTCGGCTATACGGATTATCGCTTGGATTCCTACCGGACCTTGCCCAGTTCGGCCCGTAACCCGAGGTTCAATTTTACGCCACAAAACTATTCCAGTCTGACCACCAATCAGTCCCAAAGGACTTCTTGGATCCTGGAGCCCCAATTGCAATGGAAACAACAGTGGGATGTACTTTCGATGGATGTGCTTGTAGGTACGACCTTCCAACAAGAGACCACAGAACAACTTGTCCTCCGTGGACGGGGATTTCCCACCAATGCCCTGATCAATAATATGGCAGCGGCCGATGAGGTGGAGGCACGTGGCAGTTCCGATAGCGATTATCGGTATAATGCCGTCTTTGGGAGGCTCAACCTCCAACTGTTGGACCGGTATATCCTGAACCTTACGGGTCGTAGGGATGGTTCGTCCCGATTTGGACCTGGAAGGCAGTTCGGGAACTTTGGAGCGGTGGGACTGGCCTGGATCTTTTCCAAAGAGAAGCTGTTGGCAGAGAGTTCTGTTTTGAGTTTCGGGAAACTGCGGGGCAGTTATGGGACCACAGGCAGCGATACTATCGGGGATTACCAGTTTTTGGATACCTATACCGTTGTTGGGGAGGATTATGCCGGGGTGTCCGTCCTAAGTCCCACAGGAATTTTCAATCCCGCCTTTGGTTGGGAAGCAAACAACAAACTGGAAGCTGGGCTTGAACTGGGCTTCTTTAAGAGTCGGATATTTCTCAATGCCGCTTGGTACAGGAACCGCTCCTCCAATCAGTTGGTGGGAGTGCCCTTGGCGGCCACAACGGGCTTTTCGGAGCTGACGGGGAATTTCGATGCCACCGTGGAGAACTCCGGCCTGGAGCTGGACCTGCGTTCCATCAATTTGTCGAAGGGCCGTTTTAAATGGTCGACGACCCTGAACCTGACCGTACCTCGGAGCAGATTGGTGCGTTTTGATGGCTTGGAGACCTCCACCTTTGCCAATCAATATGTCATCGGGGAGCCCCTGTCCATCGTAAAGCTCTACCGTTCCTTGGGGGTCGACCCCGAAACGGGACAGTACGAGATAGAGGATTTCAATGGGGACGGGGCCATCACCAGTAACGAGGACCGACAATTTATTGCAGACCTGGCCCCTAGTTTTTATGGGGGACTGGGCAATACGTTGAGTTGGGGGAACCTGACCTTTGATGTGTTCCTACAGTTCAAAAAACAAGAGGGCTTCAACAATTTTCGGAACGATGCCGTACCGGGCTTTCCCAGAAATGCCAGTGTGGAGCTTCTCGACAGATGGCAGGAACCCGGGGATATGAAACCTGTTCAAGTGGCTTCCTCGGGATTGGTCTTTGGGGTTGGCAATGGCGACCTCCAACGCAGTAGTGATGCTGCGGTTTCGGATGCTTCTTTTATCCGTGTCAGGAACATTTCCCTTAACTACAAAGTACCCATGTTGGAGAAGGGACTTGAAGTCCAGGTCTATTTGCAAGGCCAGAACTTATTCACCTTTACCCGCTATACTGGGCCGGATCCAGAGCAGACTCTCAATAGCCGATTACCGCCGCTAAGACAATTGACCTTGGGACTGAAAGTGGGATTCTAATGCTAAATACAACGAATATGAAAACAAGACAAACCGATTTTATGATGAAATGGAACGCTTCGATTTTGAAATATTTCCTGCTGCTCCTTCCGATTTTGGGAGTATTGGGCTGTACGGATTTTGTGGAAGTAGATCCCCCAAAGAACGTATTGGTCTCCCAGACCGTATTTAATGATCCTGCGACGGTGGAGTCTGCCTTGGCAGACCTTTATTTTAAGATGCGGGAGACAGGAATGGTCTCCGGAAATGTGGGGCTGACCACTCGAATGGCCCTCTATAGCGATGAACTGGACTATTATGGTTCCGATCCGCAACTGTTGGAATTCTACCAAAACCGGGTACTGCCCCCAAATACGGAACTACTTGGTTGGTGGAGCGAGGCCTATACGGTAATTTATGGGGCCAATGCCATTTTGGACGGACTGGAGGACGCTTCTTTAGATACTGAAGAACAGCAAAAGTTTCGGGGACAGGCCTTGTTTGTGCGTGCCTTTATGCACAGCCTTTTGGCATCCGTTTTTGGGGATGTGCCCTACGTGACCTCAACGGATTATCGAGTGAACAATAAGGTGTCACGGGTATCCAAGGATTTGGTGTACGAAAATAGTATGGTGGATTTGGAGGAAGCCATAGCGCTGATGGAGGATATCTCCATTGCCAATGGGGAACGGACTTTTATCGATCATTTTACCGCAAAAGCGCTCTTGGCACGCATGTATCTGTTGACCGAACAGTGGGAGTTGGCAGCGGGTCAGGCCTCTGATCTGATAGCAGCTTTTGGTCTGGAGGAAGATTTGGATAAGGTATTCCTCAAGGAATCCGGGGAGACCATCTGGCAATTGCGCCATGGGCACCTGCCTGGCAATACCCAAGAGGCCAATCGATTAATCATCACTTCCGTTCCTGGACAGACTTTTGCCATGACCGAAAGCTTGTTGTCCGCCTTTGAGGCTGGGGACCTCCGAAGAACAGCATGGGTCGATAGCATATCGGATGCCGAAAATACCGTAACCTTCTTTTTTCCCTATAAGTATAAGGCCCGATTTAATGTGACCGAATCCTTGGAATATGCCATTCAGTTCCGATTGGCGGAACAATACCTGATACGGGCGGAAGCCTTGCTTGCCTTGGGAAATTTAATGGGGGCACGTAATGACCTCAATACAATCCGTAGCCGGGCAGGGCTGCCCAATACCACGGCCAATACCGTGGATGAGCTTTTCTCGGCTATTCTGGCCGAACGTAGGATCGAACTGTTTGCCGAGCAGGGAGATCGTTGGTTCGATTTGAAAAGAAGCGGTAAGGCAACGGAAGTATTGGGGAGCCTAAAGCCCAATTGGGAAGAAACCGATGTGTTGCTTCCAGTTCCTGAGAGCGAATTGGATACCAACCCCAACTTATTGCCACAAAATCAAGGATATTAACCGGATGGGTAAGTCCCCTGTGCCACTGACCTTCGAATGGGGTAGTACGATGGCAGGGGAAGCCCATCCCATTAACAAAGGAACAATGAAATACATTTTATGGATATGGGCGCTTAGTTTGATGCCCTTACTGGGATGGTCCCAAAATGCGAATTATACCGATAGTGGTGAATTGGTTTCCACGGCAGCACCTTTCTTGGATGCTTCCTTGGAAGAGGGGAGGCTCTATATGGAGCTTCCCGTAACCAGCTTGGAAGAGCCAATGCTCTTAACACGTATCGGGCGATTGTCGCGGTATGATCAAAAACAGGTCGTCTTTCGAAAGTCAGGGAACCAGCTCGTTTTGGAGGAGACCAGGGTGTGGTCGGAAACAGGGATATGGATTGCCCTGCAAAATGATCCTGATTTGGAACGGAATATTTTAGGGGTCTTTCCGATTTTGCAAGAACATGGAGCGGGGTATCGTTTTGATATCACCGATATGCTGTTCGATCGTTCCGTTGGTTGGGGAGCCGTATCCTCCGATCCCATGGTCCCTGCCCTCAATAAGCTTATTGGGGTAAAATTGTTGGACGACGAACTGATGATCAAAATGCAATTGGGACATCAGAAGGAAAGTGCCAAAATTATACAGCCCGTACATTATAGTTTTCTGAAGTTGGCGCCTCCTATGGAGCCACGGAGGTTTGATTATCGGATGGGGTTTTGGAACGAGTCCAGAACGATGGGACAACACCTGAACAACTATGTGGCGAGCATTGCCCGTTGGCGATTGGAGAAAAAACACAAGGACAGGAAGATGAGTGTGCCCATTAAACCGATTACCTTTACGCTCTCCCCGGATATTCCCAAAAAATGGAGGCCCTACGTCAAGGCCGGTATCGAGGAGTGGCTGCCCGCCTTCGAAGCGGCCGGCTTCAAGGATGCTATTGTGGTCAAAGAAGTGGATTCTTTAGATTCATGGTCGGCCTATAGCCTGGGACATTCCATCGTACGTTGGTTTAGCGACGAGAACATTAGGTATTTCGGTGAAAAGCGTGGTGGTGGAACGGTCACCTATGTCATCGATCAGCGTTCAGGGGAACTGATCAAGACCGATGTGCTTTTGCGATCAGGCTATGAACATCGTATGGACCAATATTTTATCAGATGTGCCGCATTGGACAAAAGGGCACAAACCTATCCCTTTCCGGATGAACTGTTGGGAGAACTGATTCAATCCGTAACGGCCCATGAGACGGGACATGCCTTGGGCATAAAGGACAATAACTTTGGGGAAAATCAGTATCCTGTCGAAAAAATGGGAGATGAAGCGTGGCTTCGGAACATGGGACATACCCCAAGTATCATGACCTATGCCCGCCATAACAATATGGCCCAGCCTGAGGATAACATACCTCCTTCACTCTTGGTACAAAAAGTAGGGCCAACCGATGCCTATTATATCCGATGGGCCTATGAAACGTTTCCGGAATCCATGTCCAAGGAGCAGCAGGCCGATAGTCTGGAGCGTATCATTCGTTTGCAGGACACCATTCCATGGTACCGCTTGGCCAACTCCCAAGGAGATACCATGGGACCCGCAGTGACAAATGAGGTGGTGGAGGTCCGAGATCCGGTCCAAGGGGCGGTATTGGGCCTAAAGAACTTGGAACGCGCTATGGAACTATTGCCCAGCATCAACCGTAATAGAAAGGATTACGTCCGTATCGAACGGATTCATGAAAGGGCCATTTCCCTATGGTACCATTTGGTGCGGCGCGTGTTTTCTATGGTAGGGGGCTATGAGATTTTTTATAGATCAATGGACCAACAAGGGGGGAATATGTTCGATCCGATACCCCTGCAGACCCAAAAGGAGGGCTTGGATTATCTGCTGCAACAGGTCTTTGACCCACCCAAGTGGTTGGCCTATCCGACATTCAAAACCTATATCAGGGTAACGACACATCCAGATCTTCTGCTCAGTAGGCAACAGATGTTGTTAAGGGAAATGCTCAAGTCAAGATTTATGAAACGCTTGCAGCATATGGAAACTATGGATGGATACGAGGGTGTCATGAAAAACTATTTGGAACAGTTACAGAATGTACTGTTTAGCGAGCTCAAAGAAGGGGCGGTATCCGTAGATCCCAGAAAACAAGGGCTACAGTTGAGCTATATCGATTGGATGAAAAAAGCCATTGATAAGGAAGCAGCTGATATCCACCCGCAGCAACAATTGTTTGTGCATACAGATTATGCCAAAGGCTTGATGAAGGAACAACTGATGCGATTGCAACAGCAATTGGAGGATAAGATAACTGATAAAAAAGATACGGTACTGAAGGGACATTGGGGGCATTGTTTGGCCACCTTGGAGGAAAGAGTGAGCCCTTAATTTTTAAGACATCATCATAGCGCAGAAGCTATGGTACACGATATGGCGAACCTGGTTTCGTTGTTTTTTGAGTTAGTAATAAAGGTGTCCCGAGGGACACCTTTATGTTGTTCAGCAAATGATCAGTTTATTGCCAATCACGTCTTGGATCGGTAAGTCCAGGATCATTGTACACCTGATTAGCCCCTTCAAAGCACAACAACTCACCGGTATCGGGACAATCCGTCTGGATCTGTTGAACTCCGAACGGAGTTGCAATATATCCTACATAGGAGCTATTGCTGTCCTCCGTGGCAAAGGCCAGACCGACCGCCATTACAATGGCGAAGGCCGGTAGAACGATTTTTAAAAAACTTGTTTTCATTGTTTTATGAATTAATTATGATGCCTACTCTGTTCAAGGTTTTCGGCTTCCCCTTACACTGCGCAGTAGTTTCATCCATTGGATGTTTTATGCTGTTTTTTGTTAAGGACGATGGCAGTTAGGGCCAAGGCCATACATATGGCATTGAATACGATATGGTCGTCCCATCGTAATGCCGCAAGTACCCCGCCACAAGAACAGGGGATGTCATCGCTGAATTGCAATACGGCAATGATATAGATCGTGAAAAGGGTCAACAGGATGCCGCTGGCGTACAGACCGATTATCCGTAATTTGGGAAGTAACAATAGTCCGGCGATCACCAATTCCAATAAGGGTACACTCCAACTCAAAAGACTGGCGTATGGCGCGATATAGGGCATACGGCCCAACCGCAGTTCAAACAGTCCAAGGTCCAACAATTTGCTGCTGGCTGTGTAGACAAACAGCACAAGGAATAGGATGGAGATGATATCTATGATGGTTTTCTTATGTCTGGATACTGTTTTCATCGATATAGGATAATACGTGGTTTTTTAATGTGCTCATTGAGGCTTTCTGTTTTTATATGCCACTTACACACTAAACTAGTTAGGGAATCGGATGTTTAAAATGGCATAATTCGGGAATCAGATGTCAAAATCCGACTATTTGCAGTTTTTTTCCAAGGTCTTTGTCGGACAAGGGGTATTTAGGGCTGGGCATGGTATAGGTAGGTCCCGACGATTTATAAAATGCTTACCCTTTGGTGTTGTTGATTATCAGGGGGCTGTTCAGCATAGAACCTTTGACCTTGCAAGGGTTTTGTTGGGTTGGGTCCCATAGTGAAAACACCTGCTTTTATAAAGTGCCGCCACTTATTTTTTGTGTTCTTGGAATTAGGGGCCATATTGAATGGGTTCCCAGATTACCATGGCCTGAACCTATATCCAACATAGATGTTGTTTGTTTTGTGCTTGTTGTTTCTACTGTGCCTAAATTATTTGGATATGGACCATTCATTGACATCTGAAGCCCTTAAGACCGAGATACTGGACATCGAGGCCCGTGTGCCCAACATTATTGAGGCTGCCAAAAAAATCACAGCCCTCTGTCGTTCCCAGCTCTTGGAGCTAAGAAATCATGTAGTGCACACGGGATTTGTGGATGAGGCCGAGGAAATCCATTTTTTTAAGCATACCAAACAAGTGCCCTTGGTGTATCTGATCTACTATTCGGAACTCTTGGATTTGGAGCTTAAAATTCCTGTATGCGGTAAAAAGGCCCGAAGGCAATGGATCAAAGCAAAACGGAAGCTATGGTCCAGTTTTTTATTGGGACATGCACAGTTCTGGAAGTACATACAATTGGGACATACCCACTGGGATTCGCAGTATTTTACCCGAAGGAAAAAGGATTCCCTCAATCCAACGTATGCCCACCATATCGCTATCGATCCCGTCTTTACAACCTCCCATGATATGCTATTGGGGCAATTGCGGGCCTATGAAAAGGCCATTGGCTATCTTGGGAATAGACGGAACACCCTGGGTTCTGGAAAGTTCCGCCCAAGGCTCCAATGGTCTTCCACCAAGGCGGCCCTCACGGAACTGGTGTATGCCCTCTACCATGCCGGGGCCATCAATGGGGGAAAGGCCGATGTCAAGGAAATTGCCCAGACTTTATCATCGGCGTTCAATTGTGAGCTTGGCGATTGTTACCGCACCTATACCGAGATCTGTGCCCGGAAAAAAGATAGGACACGCTTTCTTGATGGTATGGCCTACACCCTTAAGGCCTATATGGACAAAGGGAATAGGTGATGTCTTTTTGATCTCTAAACACCTAGTGCTTTACCTTTGATGGCGCTGTTTTTGGCTAACTTTACGGAAAAACAAACCGGGGGTCAGACCAATCTTGGATTTCATCGCCCTGGCAAACACATCCACCGAACGGAAACCGAACCGTTCCGCCAGTTGGATGGTGGAATGGGTCGTTAGGATGTCCGGATGTTCCTTGATGTGGTTAATGGCATAGGTCACCCGTAAATCCTTGAGGTATTGTGGGAAGCTCTGGCCCTTATAGCTATTGACGACCTTGGAAAGATAGCTGGTGTTTGTTTCCAGAATTGCTGCCAAGTTAAATAGGCTGGCTCCCTGATCGAGATAGCCTTGCCTACTTTCCCAGTGGTCCAAGCCCAAAAGAATGCGTTGCACGACTTCCGGTTCGATCTCCAAGGCAATGGCAGTTGCATTGGTCACTTGGTTTAAATTGGGTTCCACACCTTCCTGGAGTATCATGTTCAGTTTGCGTTGCATCTTTCGGTATTTGACATAGAAGAACGCCAATAAAGCTACCAGTAAGGCAGCGAGAACCAATTGTAGTTTTATGGTTTCTTCCCGTGCCAAAATTTCCGCTGTAAGGGTCTCCGTGTTGTGGTGCAATTCGGTTTTATTCGAAATCGTATCCGATGCCATGGCTTGATCTTCTGTCCATGGTGGATGGAGCATGGTTGGTTGCAAATAAGTCCACAGAAGTTTGGATGGAAGGCCCTGCCATTGAAGACTATCGCTGCATGGTAGGATATACCGACCTTGTGATCGGTCCACAGGTAGGGTGTTGTACAATGCAGTGAACGTGGACTTACCATCAGTAAAATTTCCTTGGGTTTGACTTTGGACTTGATTGCTTTGAAAAAAGTGAACTCCAGTGGTCCTTAGCTGTGGACTCCTCCTTATCCAATGGGATGCGGAATACCCTATACTGGACTGGTATGAAATCTTCCCGGATACAACCCAAGATGGTTTGTATTGTGGCGCCAACGATAGGCTGTGTTCCCTGTCCACTTCCCTGGAAGAAATGGAGATGGGGGCCAATGCCAAAACTGTCAAAATGATTCGAAAACACATCTTTTTCTATTTGAACCAATCGTTACTGGCCAGGGCCAGGGAACGATAAATCACCCGATCATCACAAAAGTTGATGGAAGGGTTACCCATATTAAGTATAGATTATAAGTTAAGTATTACAATATAACAGCTATAAATCGTACAAAATATCGGATAAAGGGGCTATTTATGTTAAAGTTTGACCCAAGTTGGGCACAACTTGTGAATTTAATTTTTGTTCTTATTTCATATTTGGGGTCTAACAAAAACCTAAAGTCATGCCAGCACATATTGTCACACAGGAAGATCTCGAAGGCTTCAAGGCATCCCTTTTGGAAGAGATCAAGGATATCCTATTACAACATAACCGCATCACCCTGGACCGATGGATCAAGTCCAACAGTGTCATGGGGAAATTGGAGATCAGCCCCGGTACCCTCCGGAACCTGCGTATCAATGGGACCATACCCTATACAAAGCTTGGAGGGGTCATCTACTATGATCAGGAGGAGATCCATCGGATTTTGATGGACAACAAGAACTTCATGTTAAACGATGGATCATGAAAATCGCCTTTTATAACCTGCAGAACATCTTTCACCGTCCCATTGATCTGGTCCATCGGTTCCGTGCGGAAAACAGGGCCCGTTGGATAACGGAATTTGAGCGACTATTGCTTCAAGGGGAACGTTCACAGAAAGACTTCGACCGGATGCGTGTGCTTTCCCATTTTTTGGGATTTGATGACCAAGATTTTTTAACCCATTGCACCATACGAAATGCCATGGGGCAATTATTGGTCTCAAGAGGGCTGTACAAGGGTAAAGCTAAGGCAAGCCATCTGACCGATTGGGAAGGCTGGGCCAAAGTGGATTCCTTGCCCATCGATGAGCGGGCCATTGGGAACAAGGCCAAGATCATTCAAACGATGGACCCGGATATCTTGGTGGTCACGGAGGTCGAGAGCCGTGCTTCCCTTGTGGAGTTCAACCGATATTTTCTGAGTTCCGCAGCTACTGCTCCCTATCGGGAAGTTGTCTTTATGGGAACCAATGACCCTTTCGGACGCGGTATGGGGCTCTTGGCCAAAGCAAGGATCGACTTGGTTTCGATACGAACCAGGGCCAATGAACTTGATGCTTCGGAAAGGCCCATATTTGATACGGATTTACAGGAGTACAGGCTCAGGATGGCTTCTGGCAGGACCTTTACCGTTCTTTGTACCCATTTTCCAGATCGTGCAGCTGACGGGGAAGCGTTCAAAGAACGCCAATGGGTACAATCCAAACATATTGCAGAAATTCTGGCCCAAGGGGAATGTACCGATATGGGAACGATACTGGTGGGCACCCTTAATGCCCCGGCCTATGAAAATGCCATTTCCCCCCTGATCAAGGACAGTGGGCTGACCGACATTACGCGACATCCCAGTTTTATGGGGGATGTGGATAAGGGCCGGGACGCGGAATACTATCGTTTGGGCGCCTACAAGATGGGGGTCAACATCAAACAACGCGATTACCTCATGTTGTCCGATGGTCTTTTTGATGGGGTTGAAAAATGTGGTTTGGTCAGAAAAGGGATGTGGTTCAAGGAACGCCCGCAATGGGAAATGCTGGGGAGCATCAAAAGTGAACGGGATGCCGCCAGTGAACACCCGCTGCTCTGGTGTCAAATCCCTATATGATCAGTCTATATTCTTACCATTGTAAATGTTCGTAATCGATATGGTCGTCATCCATCTCCAAGTCCGATATACTGCATTGTAGCCGTTTGGCCTCCTTTTCCAGAAAATCACGATATTCCTTGTATTCCCCGGTAAAGAAAATGCCGCGTTTGAGAAGCTCTGGAAGTTTTCCAAAGGCCCTTTTCCCTCCACCAAGCTGTACATAATCTATATGGATACTCCGCATGTACTGATAACTGAACTCGTTGGCACCGTCCAGGCCATTCTCGATATGGCCCACCAAATTTTTGGCTCCGATCTCATCAAACTCGTTCATGGCGCTTTCCAGCCAGAACTCGAGTTGTAGCAACATGGAAATAGCTAACTTGTCCGTAGGATAAAACTGCATATTGTACTTGATGGCCGATAGTGAAAACAGAAAATGGACCCAAGAGATCTTGGTGCCATAATGGGTGGCCCGTTCCGGAGAAAAATGGCTGGTTTCCCTTTGGTCCCTACTGCCCTCCTTTGCCTTCCTTATCTCGTAGGAGAACCCGCTGATGAGCTTGTCCCTGTTCTCAAACCCCTTGGCATTATGGTATTGCTCTTGGTTCCAGAACGTGCCGATCACATCATATAAAGCATCCAGATCCTCATAGGTGCCCCAAATTTCGGCCCCTATTCCTCTTTTGGTCGGTGTTAGGTATAACATTTCAAATACGATTGATGAATTGACACTTTGCCTTTGTAAGGTTAATGGGGGAAAATTACATAAAAACAACTTATGGGAAGGGCATCATCGGTACTAATACCTAAAATGGATACTTTTTAAACTTTGGGCCGATGTCTTAGAACATCCCACAGTTCCCTTCCCATTTCAACCACAATTGTTCTGAGTAGGATAAATAGACTTGCAAATAACTTTTTCATTCCATCATCTTTTTGATTCCCATTAAGATCGCCAATCCCAAGGCACTGATGTTTTCCTTACGTTCCAAGTGTCCCGCCTCATCCGAATGGGACAAAAAACCGAGTTCCAAAAGCAGCGCAGGGCATACTTCCCTGTTGTCGCGCAATACCTGAAAATTGGCCCGTTTCACACCTCGGCTTCGATAGCCCAATGTGGTTTTGAGATAGACTTCCATGGCCTTGGCCATGCTGATATGGCTCTGGGAAATAGGTCTGTTGTATAGATAGATTTCCAATCCCGATGCCTTGGGATTGTCGGCATGGTTGCAGTGCAAGGAAATAAAAAGGTCCGGTTGTAGCACTTTCGCCAGTCGGGTGCGATGGCCCAATGATATTAGGGTATCTGAATATCGCGTGAGATACATATCATAGCGATTGTCCAATAAGACCTTATTGTACCGTAAAATGGCCTCGGCCAATTTCAGGGTCAGTTCTTTTTCGCTGAGGCCATTGACCCCAATGGCACCTGAATCAAGCCCGCCATGGCCTGGGTCGATGATGATGATCGGTTTGTGTGAGCTGTTCCTTTGCCCATAGGTGTTGGGCAGGAGCAAGGTAAAAATCCCCAAAAGCAGCAACGTGTTCCTTCGTTTCATGGCATGTTTATTTTGAAATGGTTCATTGTGCAATCTTCAACAGTTTGCGAAAAACCCTTGGGATTCATCAAAATTTAACGCTGCTGTCCGTTAATTTTTAGCGTATCGCCATCCTTTCCAGAGCTTACCGATACTTTTCGAAAAAGTTTATTCATCAATCGGCCCAATCGGCCACAAAACTGACATCATGAAAAAAACAATGTTAAGTATCTGGGCCATGCTCCTTATGGGCATGTCCGCTTTTGCACAGATCGGGGGCATCGAGGATTCGGTCAATGACATCTCCGATACCATCCGAACCATCTTTCCACTCCTACTGGGGGTCATCTTTTTGGTCGGCTTCCTGTTCAATGCAGGTCATTTTTTTGGGGAGAACGCAGACCTCAAAAAAGGCATCACACGCGTATTGGTGTTCGTGCTCATTGCAGGGGCCGTGGTCGGCATCTTTACCTATCTCATCGGAATCGTGGTCTGACCTTTTTACAGATCCAACAAAAGTCATTTCCTATGAGAACGTACAAAATCTATAAGGACATCCGTAAAGGGGCGAGGATATGGGGGCTTCCCATATCCCTGTTTGCCTTTATGATGCTCTCCATCTTGGCTTCCCTGCTGATCATCATCTTTTCCTTCAGCCTTATGGCCATCATCTTGGCCATGGTCTGGAACTGCTGTTGGTATGTGGGGCTGACCAAGATAGCCTCCAACAAGTACTTGTTGGATTTCAGTAAAACCTTTCCCAACTGCATCAGCAATAAACCCGATAATCTATTGAACCATGTCGACCCTTAATATCGCCGCCCATCATCCCATTGTGGACATACGGGACCATATCGTCTTTGCCAATAATGGCAGTGTCCTGGCCTGCTATAAGGTTTTGCTCCCTGAGGTCTATTCGCTTTCCGAAACCGATTTTGAAGGGCTGCATAGCAGTTGGTTTCAGGCCTTCAAGTCCCTTCCCGTAGGGACGGTGGTCCACAAGCAGGAGGTCTACCTGAAATCCTCCTTTACTTCCGTCCAGTTGCGCAGGGATACCTTCCTCTCCAAAGCGACCCATGATCATTTCAAGGGAAGGGAATATATGGAGCACCAGAGCTATCTGTTCTTTACTTGTCCCGGTAAGAAGGGTTTCAACCATCCCAAATATGTCAACCCCTTTGCAAGCGTGCCCAAGGCATTGCCCAGGGAGTTGGATGATAGGGTAAAGCAGTTTTTGGATGCGGTCTCCGATGCGGTGAATTATCTCAACAATGGGCAAAAAATCCGATTGGAACCCATGGTGGACAGCGAAATTCTGGACTTGGCCCAAAGACAGTTCAACGGATATAACCCGGATTGTGATACCGATATCGTTCTGGACGGCCCCAAAGTGGCCATTGGGAACCATCACTTCGATGTGCTGGCCATCAATAGCGAGTCCTGTTTTGGGGACTGCGTACAGACCAGTAAGGTCAATGAACGGTTTACCTCGGATGATTTTACCTTTCACCAAGGGTTCATCGACGGTCTTGGCCTTTCCCTCAAGGAAAATCATATCATCAACCAGATCATCTATCTGGATGATAGGCACCAATGGAGGAAGCAGCTCGAGAAAAAGGTGGAGGAACTGAAAAAGAGTTCCAATTTCGGTACACAGAACAAAGTGGTCCTCAAGAAAATCGAGCATATCCTCGATCAGATCAACACTGATGACCATGCACGGATTGTCCGTGGACATCTAAATGTCATCCATTGGAACCGGGATGTGGAGCAACTGGATCGGACGAACACAAAGATCAGGGCCACCTTCAAGGAACTGGATATCATGCCCTATTACCCATGTGGTAAGGAACGTAAACACTATATCCTGAACAGTTTCCCTTGTTTTGCCCCCAATTTTTCCAATGAGGATCTCTATGTGACCGATTTAAAGCATGCGCTTTGTCTTTGGACAAATACAACCAATTATAGATCGGACTGCACGGGGATTGTGTTCAATGATCGCGAGTTCAATATTCCTGTGCTGAAAGATGTCTGGGACGAAGGGAAAAAGCGTATCAAGGCACGCAACTTTGCTATTTTTGCCCCGACCGGGGAAGGGAAGTCCTTTTTGGCCAATAACATGCTCCGTCAATACTTTGAGGTGGGGGTCCGGCTGGTCATTATCGATCTGGGCGGTTCCTACACCAAGTTCGCGAGCCTCTATCCCGGACAGAGTACCGTGCTTCGTTATGAAAACGGTAAGAGTCTTGGCATCAATCCATTTTATATATCGAATCGTGACGATGTGATCCCAGAACGCTTGGAGGATCTTTCCCTCTTCCTTTTTGAGCTAATGGGGGCCGGTACCACACCCCAAAAGGAATGGTCGGTGGCCTTGAAGAAACTATTGCTGGCCTACTATAAGGAAAGCCAAATTGTTCCACATTCTTTGGAAGGGTTCTACAATTTCGTCAGCAAACATCAAAAGGACCTACTGTCACGATTGCAGATCGATTCGGAATATTTTAATGTCAAGGGATTCCTGCACATCCTTTCGGAATATGTGGGAGAAGGACTCTACAGCTTTCTTTTTGGCGCCAATGAAGACCAGTCCTATCGATTGGAGGATAAACGGTTGATCGTGTTCGAACTTGATGAAGTAAAGGACAACAAGGAGATTCTCTCCGTGATGCTCAAGCTCATCAAAACGGCCATCCAACGGACCGTTTGGAGGAATAGGGAGGAGCGGGGCATCATCCTCTTTGATGAGTTTGCCAAACAGCTCAAGTTCGACAATGTGTTGGAAAGCGTGGAGTTTTATTACCAGGCTATCCGGAAACAGGAGGGGGCAATTGGCATCATCCTACAGTCCATCAACCAACTGCCCCAGAATTCAACCTCGGCCAGTATTCTGGAGAATACACAGATCATTTATAGCCTTAGAAATGAAAAAGGCTATGCTGCGCTCCAGGAAAGACTTCAGCTATCCGCACATGACCTGAATCAATTGAAATCCATCAGGAACCATCTTTCCGGACATCCTAAATACACCGAAATCTTTATCAAGATTGGAAAGGAAAGCAACATCTTCCGCTTGGAGGTGCCCCCAGAGGTCTATGCGGCCTACCTGACCGAGGGCCCGGATAATGAGTCCATTATGGCCCTGTACGAAGCATATGGTGATATGGAGCAAGCCATCAAAGCATTTATAAACCTAAAAAACAAGGAAGAATGAAAACAAAGGAGAATCAAAATAGTGGAAAAATGAGCCTATTAATAATTGTGGTGTCCCTGTCCTTGGCAATGCACTTGCCCGGCCGCGCTACGGCCCAGGGGATGCCGGTATATGACAATACCAACTTTATCACCTTGGGCAAACAGATCATCGAATCGGCCAAGCAGACCTCCGAACTCTTGAAGACCGTGGAATTTTTACGGGAACAAAAAGAGCGTATCGAAAAAGTCAACGATGTCATCAAACAATTAAGGGCGGTCCGTGAACTGACCCGGAACCACCAACGCCTTTTCGATCTGGTGCGGGACGATCTGCGGGACATTCTCGACTCTCCCCATATCCGTCCAGAGGAGGTGGAATACATTTCCGATGCCTTCAATGCCATCATCGAGCACTCGCTGGAAGACGTGAAATTTGTGGAACACATACTCTCCAGTGATTTTTTGAAGATGACCGATGCGGAACGGATCAGGGTGCTCAAGGAAAAAGAAGTCCAATCCAAGGAAATGGTCGGTGAGGTCCAGCGCAAGGCCAAACGATACCGGGACATTGTTTCCTTTCGGGAAATGCAGGAGGCCATCAATAACCGTATAACAACCCATTGATCATGGCCGGCGTATTGTTAAGTATCGGACTGGAATATGTGGATGCGGTGTACAGCACCATCACCGGAAGTGATTTTTCCCAGTACACCATCACGGGCATGAAGGCCTTGGCCCTGTTGTTCTTTTTGATCAATATCATCAAAAAATACAATGAGGGAATAGCGGCACGCGATGGACATACCTGGGGGCTGACACCAACGGAACTGGCAAAGAATTTTGTCGTGGTGCTGTTGGTGTTGTTTTCCGATCAGGTGTTGGATGCCTTTGATACCATCCTGGTGGGCATTGAGACCCAATACCGCGGCACGGCACCGGATCTGTTGCCCCTGCAGTTGCAGGATATTTCCATTGAAGAGGATGCCGGATTCATGGACGCTGCACGAAAGGGGATGGCGCTGCTTTATGAGGCGCTGGTCAGTCCCTTGTTCGGGATGCGGCTATTGGCATTTATCATTAGTGTGTTCCTCTGGCTGCTGGACCTGTTCATCTATCCGATGTTTTTGGCGGAACGTTTTTTTCTCCTCGGCATCATGCGTGCCTTTTTTCCCTTGGTCATCAGTTTGGCGGTTTTTGAGAAGTTCAGAACCTTGGCCTACAACTTTTTTAAGCTCTATGTGGCCGTTTACATGCTGGTACCTGCCTTTTTTCTCGTGAACATTTTTATCAATGCCCTCTATGGGGAGTTGACGACCAACTTTTGGATCAACCTTTTTGGTACTAATTACGGGAGTTCCGTGTTTGCGCCTTTGGTGGAACTGGGCACCATTGGCTTTATCGTCTTTTTGAAATTCAAACTGTACCGAAGGGCAACTTCTTTTTCACTCAAACTCTTCGGTGCCTAGTACCGGATCAAACCTAAAATAATATGAAAACAATGTATAAAAATATATCTGCAATACTTCGGACCAATCGTTTTGTGGTCCTGACCGTGGTCATGACATCGACCCTCTGTACGCTGGGTGCTGTGTTGGTGGCCTATCAAATGTATCAGGAAACTAGGACGGGAAACTTTGCCATTGGAACGGATGGTTCCATCATTCCATTGAAATGGACGCTCCAACAGGAAAACCGTGAGGTGGAGGCCTTGGCCCATATTGAACAGTTCCATAGGTACTTTTATGGTATCGATGCCAGTAACTATCAAAAGCATTTGGAAAAGGCCCTATGGTTGGGGGACAGTTCTGTGGACAATGTCTACCGGCAAAAAAAGGCCGATGGGGTCTATAACCGGCTCTTGCAATATTCCTTGGTCCAAAAGGTGCTGTCCGTGGAAACCGATCTTTTTGGGGAAGCAGGTGCCTTCTCCTTCAGGTCCCGGGTGATTTTTGAAATTGACAGGGGTTCGGTAACCGATACCTACGAACTGCAGACCTCAGGTCAACTTCATATGGTCGACCGACACTTTCCCAATAATCCCCATGGACTATTGATCACGGCCTATTTTGAAAATCAATTGAAAAAGGTCAATGACCTATAAAGACTTCTGCTATGAAACTGGATAAAAAGAAAATCGTTTTTGGGATCGTCATTCTGTTGGTCCTGGTATTTATGGTAGTGTATGCCATGCTCTTCCTTACCGATGGAGGTGATTCCGTGGAACCATTGAAGCAACCCTTGGTACCCGCTTTGGAAACGGCCCAAAAGGAGTATGCCTCCAAACTGGAGGCCATTGATGATCTTAAAGAGGTGAAGACGACCAATGCGCCAAGTATCTATGATGAGAAGTATTTGGATACTACAGGGGTTTTTGCCCCAGATTTTATAGATAGGAAGAAGGCGCGGATTGTGGACAGTATTTACAGCTTGGGGCGCATTGATTATACACAGGGGTCCTATCGGAAACCATATAAAGAAAATGACGTAAAGGTCAATGCCCATGTTCCTAAGGAATCAAACGAGCTGGTGCATGGATCTGAACAAAATGAAAGCACAATACCTACCTTACCTGAAATGGCCTTGGAACAGCAATTGTTCTTTGCTTCCGATCCCCGACCCGATGTAGATGATCGGAATGACATGGTTATTTCGGCGGTGGTAGATCGGACACAGACAGTCAGGGCCCACGACCGATTGGAAGTCCGACTTCTGGAAGAGATGGTCATTCACGGTAAGGTCGTGCCAGAAGGTACCATCGTTTTCGGAATCGTGGGCTTTCAGCCCAATAGGATGGTACTGGATATTGGGAATATTGACCATATTCCCTTAAAGTTAAGGGCATATGACTATCGGGACGGGCTGGAAGGTCTCTATATCCAGAATTCCCTTAGGGCCGAACTGTCCAAGGAAGTGGTCGATGATGTCGTGGGAGATATCAATGTACCGGGGGTCCCCCAGGTAAGGGGCCTGAAAAATATCTTTCAACGCTCCAACCGTCAGGTCAGGGCCACCGTAAACAGAAACTATAAAATCCTTTTAAAAATAAAGCCTTGATATCTCGTTTGAACCGGGGTCTTTCGGGCTTCTAAAACCATTTCGTCATGAAAAATGCAATCATCATTGTTGGGATGTTACTTGCCGTTGCCTCCCAAGCCGCCAACAATACAACCTTGGACACCATTTATGCCAATGAACATATGAACATGGCCCTGTTCTTTCCCGCCAAGATCAAGCAGGGCATCGTGGGCAACAACAATTTCGCCTTTACCTATAATCGGGAAAAAGGACAGACCTTGGGACTATTAAAGGCCGTTCCGGGTAAGGACAGCAATCTGCTGGTCATTACTAAGGACGGAAGTGTCTATTCCTTTATGGTCCGTTATGCCGAAAAACTAGAATATCCGAATAGATTTATTGGATTGGAGGAACGCATCGGGACCGAAGACCAAGGGGTAAGGGAAGATGCCCAACAGGAAAGGGTAGCCCGGACTTTGATTGCGGATTCCTCGGAGGTTCTTACCATTAGTGACCGAAGGTTTCAGGTCTCTTGTGAATCACTCTTGCAACTGCCCGAACGAAAGCATTCGGTCAAGAAAAAGCAGGGGCTCTCATTGGCCGTAAAGAATATGTACCACATGCAAGACGAGGTGTATGTCCAATTTGAAATAGCGAACCATTCGGGTGTCCGGTTTGATTTTGGAGACTTGGAACTGTTCAAGGTCAGTGGTAAAAGAGGGAGGAGGGCTTCTTATCAGGAATTGGAACTGCTGCCTTTGCATGGACATAATGTCCCTGTTAATGTTATGCATGGCCAAACGGTTCAATCGGTCTATGTTTATCCAAAATTTCATTTGGACAAAGGGGAGAGGCTGAAGGTCAACCTTTCTGAAGCGGGTACATCGAGGCTGGTTGTATTGTCCTTTAAGTAAGGTATTAGATGTTTTAAAGCTGGTTTTTAATACCAATTTGATTGGTACAATTGTTGATCGAAACGAGACTCCCAAATAAACCTAATGGAATGTGGTTATCAAGACACTGGGCAATTTTAATTTATGAATAACTAGCTATTCCTTAGTTATGTAGGGAAATTTTATGGATTGGTCGATTCATATAGGTATTTTTTGTTGATATCCATATATTTACCCTCCCCCGATACAACAGTACATTTATGAAGACAAGAAGCGCAAACTACAGGCTGTCCGATAGTAGGCTTTGGCAAAGGATAAATAGGGATTTCGGTGATGGAGGAGGTATCTATGAGCTTTATTGCATGTTGCCAAAAACTGAAATTGTAGCAGTAAAGCAAATGCACAAAACAGATGCTATGGGGACGCTGTACATTGGTCGGGCCCAGAAGTTCTGCGATGAAGTCATTGAACTCAAAAAAGCCATGGCCCCAGATGATTCATCTTTAAACCATGAAGGTGGTGTTAGGTACATGGATTCCGAAACCCTACAAGAAAAGTATCCCTATGAACATCTCTATGTCGAACTCCATGGCACTGACAAGAGCGTGGAAATGGAAAGTGAGAAACTGAAATCCTATGTCAAGGAATTTGGTGAATTACCACCTTTAAACATGATGTCTTGAAAGAGCATTAACCCGTAGTTTAAGTAATGCCGAAAAAGAATATGTAACGTTTGTAAATGTAGCGCATTAAGATTTCATTCCTTCCAACGGCTAACCTCTACATGTTTACGTCCTTTTTCCTATATTCTTATAATTTTACATGGATATGAAGGATGGACCAAAAATAGACAAGGATTCTTTTATAAGGGATTGCAACCTTAGTGTAAGAACACAAAATGTGCTCTACAACAATGCAGAAGCATTTGGGGTTGAACGGGCCTCTTGGATCATGTACAGCAATCTTAAAGTTTCAGATATTGGTAAACTTTCGTTGCGGGTTATCGGTGGTTTTAGGAATTGTGGCACAAAAACACTTTCTGAAATTAAGGAATTATGCAGGAAAGCAGGAGTGGAATTAAAAGAATGACCTAACGAATGGAAATAGTACTAAGGTACATCTCAAATCAATATGAGGTGCTTGGGTAATGAGTCAGGCCAAAGGTATTTCTAATGAAAGGCCTGAAAAGAACAGCCCGCCCCCGACAACTGACCCGGGTAAATGAATTCGTTTTTCCGGTTACGGGTTGGCAGGCTGTCATAATTATGAAACTTCAAGATGTCTTGTAGTGTCTATGATTTGCTCCCAATGGGATGCAGCCCGAAACTAAAGGGATAGTGAAGATTCTGCAACTAAACCAACATATATTCGACGAAAGAATCCATCAAGGGAGAACAGGACGGGCAGATTTTTAAGAAGAACTTGGTTAGCCCCCATTTTTGATTTACGGGTTGCCAAATCGACTGAGGCTTTGCACAAAACCCTGATCGTGCAGTGAGGGGCTCCTATTATCTTTTCAAGCTATAAGCAACCTAAACAAGATCCCACCATCTAAAGAAAAAACACCTATGTTACGCTTTCGATTTTCATTGTCATACCTGTTCCTTTTCAGCTTGTTGTCCATTCTTGGATGTAGTTCTGATGACGGTTCCGATATTCCCTTGGCCGAGAATACCTTTGAGGCCCAAAAGGACGATGTCCTATGGGAAGGCAGCACTGAACTGCAGCTGATGGAGAACGGTACCCTGGTCTTCTTGGCCAAAGGGGAAGGGCTCGACAATGGGGTTTTGATGGTCAAGGTGAAGTTTGAAGATGAGGGCAGCTATACCGTGGCCAAGGAAAATGGTCTATACTACGATACCCTAGGCGGGGATGCCATTGTGGCGCAATATACCCTACAGGAACCCGAAACAGCCACCTTTATGGTGGAGTCCTATGACCAATCCAGTAAAACCTTGACCGGTAGCTTTGAGCTGGATTTGGTTCCCGAGGCCCAGAATGGCAAGAACATTGAATATGTGCTAAGGATCACCGAGGGCAGGTTTAAGGGAACCCTGACGGAAGTTCCTTAGACAGCTTGATTCGCGTTTATAAACCGAATACCCATGGTATGGTGGGATACCCTAAAACATATTTTTCCGAGGAACATTATAAATTTTGATGCCCTTACCGAGGTAAAATGAACATGTTTTTATCTTTTAGCGTGGAATTTTGAAACCTTGGCCTGTTTTTACCATTCCTGTAACAATGGACCCTAAAAATTAGGGTTCTTTGTAACATAAAGGGTAATGGCAAAAAGTACATACATCTCGGAAAATCTCAATGAAGATCGCATTGCATTGTTGAAATACTTGGAAGACCTTGAAATCCTGTACTTGCATTTAAAGGAGTTGACGGTCCAATTGCCATAAAAATTGGCGGGCAACAGCCATGAATTGGTGGAAAACCTATATCGACATGGACTGCTCAACCGCATAGCACGGAATTGTATTCCAAACCCAATAACGCCAACCTAAATGTCTTTGCCACCTTATTCAGTTCCTATAGTACCATAGCTTATTGGTCTACTCTGTATTATCATAACCTAAGGGTGCTATCTCCAACTACCATTTTGGTTAAAAAAAACCTATTCCGAAGGAATAGTTTACAGGGATTCATCCAGTATGCCAAGAAACTGGTCAATCAACTATAGTCTTATGCATGGTGGCCCCTCATAAAAGATGGTTTGTAAGTGAATGGAAACTGGGATTGAATGTCCCCAGGGAGGATTTGTTACCAATGGCCGAACCCCAAAATTAAATGATATTACAAAAGGAGATTCCCAAACATGGAAAGTGCCCCCTGATACTGTGGTGGTGGACTTGTCTTGGGACACTTTCTGTCGGTGTTTTTTGAATACCTGTAAACCTGGAACTTCCGGTAATCCCCATTTTTCATCACTTCAAATAGCCGTTGTTTTTTCCGTTGCTCCCATTCCTTTCGCATTTCCCGTTCTTGATTCCCTTGCCCAAGCCGTCCGTGCTTCCTTTTTGACGGCAAAACAACAACATCCAGCCTTGCGGGCGGCATAAAGCCGCTACGCTTTTTATACGCCCTTGTACAAGCCTGGAGGTTGTACCGCGATCAGCAACAAAAAGGATACGTGACGGCCCTATGGGAAGTAAATCATTTAAACCAAGAACGATGAAATCATACGAAAACAATAAAACGGGAGCACTTCAAAAGTTAAAAACAAACAAAAAGGAAAACGCTCTGGATATAATAAGTAAATCAGTTTTCAACGCCCTGACGGATAGGGCTCCATATAATTCTAATCTTTAAATTTTTAATCATGAGTACATTGAGAAACAAAGTCCAATTGATCGGGAACATCGGAAACGATCCCAAAGTGGCCGTACTGGAAAGCGGGAGCAAGACCGTACGCTTTGCCATGGCCACCAACGAGTATTACAAGAACGCCCAAGGGGAAAAGGTACAGTCCACCCAGTGGCACAACGTGGTCGCCTGGGACAAAAGGGCGGAGGTCATCGAACAGTATGCCCACAAGGGCAAGGAAATCGCCATCGAGGGCAAACTGGTATCCCGTAGCTATACCAATGACATGGATGTCAAGGTCTATGTGACCGAGATTGTGGCCACTGAGATCCTGCTCTTGGGAGGCAAGGAATCCCAAGAAGCCGAGTCAACCCCCGAAAAGGGAAAAGGCCAAAAAACGGTTTCAAAGTCCAAGAACCCCAAAACGGCAAAGACCGCCTAATACGGTAAGGCCGATGCCTTAAGAGGGTGGGCAGCTAAAAACTTCCGCCCTCTTTTTTTCATCAGCACCCTAATACCATCATCATGGGAACACAAGTCAACGAAATCCATATCCGATACAAAGAACGCATCCCAGCCCCCTTTTGGAAACAGATCAAATCCTCCAAGGATGCTGCGGAAATGCTATACCAAACATGGAATACCGATACCATCGCCGTTCATGAATCCTTTAAGATCGTCCTGCTCAACAACAGCAATAAGGTCAAGGGCATTTACCAAGTCTCACAGGGAGGGATAACGGGCACCCTAGTGGATCTGCGTATCCTCTTTGCCGTAGTGCTCAAAACGCTCTCCGTGGGAATCCTGCTCGCCCATAACCACCCCAGCGGAAAACTGCAGGCCAGCCAACCGGACAAAGACATTACCCAAAAAATCCAACGGGCGGCCAAGCTCTTCGATGTCAAGGTCCTTGATCATATCATTATCGCCCCCAATGGGGACTACTTCAGTTTTGCCGATCAAGGGGTGTTATGACTGCGGGAACAACCGCACTATGTAAGCTTAGGGAATCATATCGGTTCCCTTTTTTATTGAAAATGTGCAACTTTCGGAGGGTTTACTTGCCTATTCGCCAAAACCAACCTTTCCAACCTCTTAAAATTCAATGTTCCGACCTCCCTCACCGTAAGGGCCTATACCTTGGGATAGGTAGGACGATTTCCCCGTGTGCGCGGGGAAACGGAATAGCGAGAGGGTAGCACGCCAAGGCGGTGCTACGTATCCCATTTGCTTCGCAAAGCCCATAATAACAGAGGGTTTCAAGAATGATGGTGTATATGCGACATCCGTGATTTGCTGTAAATCCTTTTGAAACACCTGAAAAGATTGCAAAAAGTTGCAGCAAAACATGAAGCAGAAAAGCAAAACATATCGATTCTCGGCCATCAATATTAAAAAGGCGGTGGCCAATAGGTTCCGTAATTTCTCTAAAAAAACGGCAAAATCCCACACGGAAACCTTAATAGCGGTCATGGACTTTTTTGAGTGGCATGGCTTTGTTCCTACGGACCGCATGTATCAAAGTGTCTTGCAGGAAATCATCAAAAACCAAAAACTTACCGAAACCTCCATTAAACGCACCGAGGCCTCCATCGCCATTATCCGGGATATCGAGATCACACAGACCAAACCCACCAATGCCATTTTGGAAGTTTTATTGGAACAAAAGGCCAAACACGAAAAACCCAAAGTGGAACCTGTACCCCAAAAACAGGAACCACGGATTGAGATTACCGTTCCCAAAATCCGTTACGAACGCCTCCAGGACAAATTGGAAATGCTAAAAAAGGAAAGCCAATATCTTATGGAACATACAACGCTTGTAAAGCCCTCCTTTGGTAAACCTTTCCTGCGATTGGATATCACCGAGGGGGAGCTGGAAAACTATAAACGTACCCTTCAAAATCTATGACCATGTACATCACTATCACGGCACAGAAAATCGGCAGAGGTTTCGAGACTTATCACAGTAGCGTCCGGGACTATGTGGCCTATTTGGAAAAAGAGAACCAAGATTTGGAACCAGAGGAACAGGAGACCTTTTTTGACCAAAAAGAAGATAAGATTCCTCCTGAAACCGTCATATCGGAAATTGATGGCAATACCGCCAAACTCAAGAAGCATGAACCTAAATTCTATTCCATCGTGGTAAGCCCAAGCCAACGGGAACTCAAACAGATCAGCAATAATCCAAAAGCGCTTAGAAAATACACCCGGGAAATCATTAAGGATTATGCCGCATCCTTTTATCGTGATAGAACGGTCACTGTAGATGATATCAAATACTATGCTAAAATCGAATACGAACGCAGCTTTCGGGGCTTTGAAAAGCAGGTGCAGGAAAATGTCCCGTACCGCAAACAAATCGCCAAACTCCGAAATGACCTGGCCAAGGTGGAACGGGGTGCACTACAAGGCAATTCAAAGGTCATTCAACAGGAAATCCAGCGCCTGACCCAAGAGGCTCCCCATAAGATAAAAGGCCAAATGATCGTAGAGGGGATGAAAAAGGAAGGGACACAATCCCATATCCATATTATTGTCAGCCGAAAGGATGTGACCAATACCTACAGCCTGTCCCCAGGGAGCAAGTTCAAGGCATCCGAAACCACCCTACAGGGTAAAAAGGTCAAACAGGGTTTTCACCGTGATCAATTCTACCAATCCGCAGAAAAGTCCTTTGATCGGATGTTTGCCTATGACCGAAACTTTATGGAAAAATATGGCACGAAAAAGCTATACCGACAGGATCCCAAAAAGTTTGTGGCCCTTTTGTTGGGATTGCCGAACAACGAAAAGCAACTGGCCCTAAAACTATTGCGCAAAGGAGGAGTAACCATCCCCAACATCCCGACCAACAAGGTGCAGTTGGCCTATAAGACCCTGATGAAGCTCAAACAAGGTGTCGAACAGGCCATCCGATCAGGGGGCATTGAAATCTAATATAATGTTGACTGCTTCCATTATACATATTGTTTTGCTGGTGCTTCTATTGGGAAGCTTGATTTCTTTTCTTTTGGTCAAGTACTTCCGTTATGGGTTTATCGGGTCTTGGCTGTTGGTTCTTGGAGTGGTGACAGCTCTTTTCTTTCTATTGGAAATGAGTGATTTCCTAAGGGTAATGCTCTACCTATTGTTGCCTTGGGCGTTTATCAATTTGCTATGTTATGTTTTCATCCCAAACAAGGAAGCCAATACCATTGATAAAAAATATCGATTGGTGCTGCAGACCAAGGGAACCAAATTGGTATTGTCCAATATCCGAAGGGGTATTTCCATTATCGGGGCAGCGGGCAGCGGAAAGACCGAAAGCATCGTCCTCAACCTTTTTCAACATTTTGCGGCCCATCGCTTTTGTGGGGTGATGCATGATTACAAGAACTTTGAGATTACCGAGATGGCTTATCCGTTGTTTAAGGGCACTGACCGGAAATTCCATATCGTTTCCTTTGATCCCATTTACCAACGGGTCAATCCCATTGCGCCCCGTTATTTGCCCGATGAGGAAAGTGTCCATGAGATCTCCCGGGTGCTTTTGGAAAATCTCTTGGAACTCAAGGAAAGTGGTAGTAGTGGTACCTCACGTTTTTTCCAGGATGCCGTGGAGGGCCTGATAGGAGGGCTGATCTGGCGGTTGAAGGAAGACTTTCCCGACTATTGCACCATTCCCCATATGATTGCTCTCTACCAATACCTCGATACGGAGCACTTGGTACGTTTCTTAAGTGCCGACCTGACTTCCAAGGCCATGGCCGATGCTTTTATCAGTGGGGTGGACTCCGATAGACAGACCGCCGGAGTGAAAAGCACCTTGGCCAATGCCTTCAAGAAAATCAGTACCCGGAAGATATTTATGGCGCTCTCAGCGGATGAGGTGCCTTTGGATATCAATAATCCCCAAAACCCCTCGGTCGTGTCCATTGTCAATAATCCAAAAAAAGAGAGCTCACTTTCTCCCGTCATTGCAACGATCATCCATACCATTTCCAAACAGATGAGCGAGCGGAACCGATTGACCTCCTTTTTTCTCATTGAAGAGGCCTCCACCATTCGCCTATTGAACATGCACCGGATTCCGGCGACCTTACGGAGCTATGATATCGCGACGGTCTATGTATTGCAGGACAAGATTCAAAATGATATGCTCTACGGGGACAAGGCCAGTAAGGCCATACTGAGCAATCTGTCCTATCAGTTTTTTGGCAAGGCCAATGATCCCGATACCGCGAAATATTATGAGCGCTTTTTTGAAATCGTAAAAAAGCAGTCCAAGAGTGTGAACAAAGGTTATAACCTGAATTTTGATACTCGAGTGACCCAAAGTGAACGGGAAGTGACCAAGACACGGGCCGATGCTTTCTATGGGTTACAACAAGGGGAGTTTGTAGTGTTCTTTGATGGGAAGGATAAAAAAATACGCTTTAAAAAGCCAGTGATATCAAAGGAGCTGCCTCAACCCACTCCAAAAACGCCCGAAGAATTAAAATTGAATTTTGACCGAATTCATAAGGAGGTCAGGTCAATGATACCGGAGTGAAATCAGCACCTTTCATAGGGATTGTTAATCCATCCTTTGAGATTCTTTCACAGTAAATAAACAGGTCTTTTCTTACCAGTTATACATATATATCTTACATTCATATAATTATTTCACCACTAGCTTTCCTTAACCTTTAACTTATTGAGTTATAAATCCGATTATCGGGCCTATAATATGTTATTCATTTAAAGAATATTTTAAAATTCTCTTAAAGATTACAACCATGAAACAGCGAATCCTAACAAGTGTATTGGTTTTGGTTATATCCACTGCTAGCGTTTATGCCCAAAAAGTGAAGAGAAAATGGTATATCATAAAGGATGCAACTGATCTGTACTACAGTAATGGTGAAAAAACCAAAAAGAAAATAGTCAAAAACATATACCTGGGTGAGAACAACGAGCTCTCATATGATACTGACGACCATTATGAAAAAAAGGAGATTGAATCATTATTGTTACCTAAATACAAGAAAGCCGACGTCTTTCAGAAGGAGAATGAGCTTAGAGTTTATTTTAGGCCAATTCCGGAGAACGGCAAATTAAAATTACTTGAAAAGTCCAAAATAGAAGAAAAAAACGCAGGAGGGTATTATTTTTACGAATTGAAAGAACGCACATCTAGAACCTTGGATTATCGAGGTTTTATCATGGGGGCGGTAACAATCCCCTTTAAATACTACTTGGGTAGCAAGGACAATGATAATGACGCTGGAAACCTTTCTGCAAATTTTAATATAGGTACGCACCTTGGATGGATATTCTGTGGTAAAGAGCACTTCTATTACTATGCCGGTCAAAAGAAAAGTGTTTTTAGTGAACAATCCATAAACATTCTTTTCAACACTACTCTAGTACCGCTCAATGCTGAAAACACAGAGCCAGATATCGATAACAACACCAATGTCATAATGCCATCTTTTGGGTTGGCTTATATCTATTCATTTAATGGTTTTGAGATCATAGGAAGTATTGGCTATGATATTCCCTTGGGTTCAAATGCAAATACATGGATACATAAAGGGTATCCGTGGTTAGGTATAGGCTTCGGTTTTGGTATTTTCTAGATTATTCATAGAAAACATCGAATTACAACGAAATCTATACGATTTAATTTGGATAAGGAACTTAAACATTCAAATCTTAAACTACTTGAGTTTTGAAAAGCATACATTTTCAAACGAATCTGAAATATCCTCAATCAGCGACATTTTCATTAAGTATCCCACTTAAGGACAGCCTTATTTCCATTTTGATTTTCTGATTATCCTTAGGATACTTTAATTTACCGAACGAGTATTATTAACAAGGACTTTTTCCCTAACTTGTGCAATACGGTCATCTACCAATGCGCTTTTCGGCTGCTGTTTTCTATTGCTCCAGACCTATTTATGCATACAAAATTGTGGTAGCTGCCTACCGTTTTAAGTAATTAAAAACAAGAATTATGAATCAAATAAAATGGTTTGAAAGAAAATTTGATTTCTCGTATGAACAGAATATTTTCCCTTCTATTGTGGAGCGACTTGAAGGAACATCAATCCGAATAAAATCAAAACTGGAGACCATTCCATTTGATTTACTAGAAACCAAAAATGGTGGTAAATGGTCCATTAAAGTGAATGTTGGACATTTGAGTGACTTGGAACCTTTATGGAAAATTCGACTGGGTGAGATATTGAATGATGAGGAATATCTAAGTTCTGCTGATCTAGAGAATCAGAAAACCGAAATTGCTCTACACAATAATAAGTCTATAGATGACTTAATTTTTGAATTCGAAGGATTAAGGAAAACAACTTTAGAGCAATTATCAAAGCTAACAGAAAAAGATGTTTACAGAACCGCCTTACACCCAAGATTATTGCAACCAATGCG
Organism: Flagellimonas oceani; assembly: GCF_011068285.1. Lineage (NCBI taxonomy): Bacteria > Pseudomonadati > Bacteroidota > Flavobacteriia > Flavobacteriales > Flavobacteriaceae > Flagellimonas > Flagellimonas oceani. Next base: position 635,296 of record NZ_CP049616.1, read on the forward strand.
AATAATGGATTTGTTTTTGTTTGTTGCCGAACACGATGACCATCATTTAGCAAGAATTACGGAAATAATAAGGGCACATGACAATGATATAAGCAGTGCAAGCTTATAATTATTGGAAATAAGACATTTATAAAGACCTATTATAGGCTTTTTGTCTTCTGGTGATTTTAGTTTTAATAATGTATGAAATATCAGTCATAGAATAGTAAAAAACATCAATATGAATGAAAAATCATTCAATACTTTTTGATGCTCTACCATACTAGATAAAATCTTTTTACCTCACAACTCATATTTTCCCTCAAGTAAACTCATATCATCATGTAATTTCTTGTCGATTACCTTGGCATATATTTGAGTTGTCTTTAAGGATTGGTGCCCAAGCATCTTGCTGACCGATTCAATTGAAATCCCATTGGACAGTGTTACAGTTGTCGCAAATGTGTGACGAGCCAAATGAAAGGTTAGCTTCTTTTTAATCCCGCAACAAGAAGCAATTTCCTTTAGGTAGGCGTTGGTCTTTTGGTTGCTGACAACTGGTAGTATTGTTTCTGTACCCATGATTTGCGAATGGTCTTTATACTTGAGCAATATTTTTTCCGCAATGGGGAGTAAGGGCACTGTGCTCAAAGAGTCTGTTTTCGCCCTTTTGATTTTGATCCATCGTTTGCCACCAATACCATCTACTATGTGGTTATTTGAAAGTTTTTTGACATCTACGTAGGCCAACCCAGTAAAACAACAAAAAACAAAAACGTCCCGTACCTGCTCTAAACTTTTTGACTCGGGTTCCGTTTCCATTATAGCCCTTAGTTCTGCTTCGGTCAGAACATCTCTTTCCACTTTTTTCCATTCGGCCTTCCAATAATAGAAAGGGTCTTTTTTCACCCAATTATTGGCAAAGGCCATCCTCATGATTTTTTTGAAGTTGACAACATATTTGGTAACTGTATTTTGGTTACCAACTTTTTGGGTCTTTAAATAATGATGAAATCCATTGACGAAGTTTAAATCCACCTCCATAACATATAGGTCGGACACTTTATATTCCTTTTGGATAAAGCCGGCAAGATGGTTCATTGTGCGTACGTGCCTGCGGTAAGCTCCATAGGAATAGTCAGATCCGATCAACTCTTTGATCTGGGCATTGTGTTCTTCATAAATGGCAAGGAGTGTTTTATGGGCAGTTCCTTTGCCCAGAAGTTTGTTTTTGATGGTCTCGGCATTGAAAGGTTTCTTTTTGACGACCAGCTTTGAATGGATTTCATAAGCTTTGGATTCTAGCTGGTCCATGTAGTGGTTCAGCTCTTTGGCCTCCTTGCTCGAGCCTTTTAACCTTCCTTTGTTGGAACACCATTTTTCGGGACTTGTTTTTCGTTTGATACTGAGCTCTGCCCGATGACCGTTTACGGTAATCCTGAGATAGATACCAGCTTTTCCGGTTTTGTCCAATTGGGCCTTTCTGAGATAGTGGATTAAAGAGAATGTTTTTGTTTCCATTTGTCATCGATTTGCTGATTCAATTTTGTTCCGGAACATTTGAAAAAAAATGTTCGCAGCGTTTTTAACATTGATCAGGTGCCATTTTTGCGGATTCTAAAACCGTTCACCGAATCGTTCACCGCGATATATGGTACTATTTGATATCAAATGAAATCAATAAAAACAAAAAAGTCTGTAAATCAACGATTTACAGACTTTTTGAATTTCCTTAAAACGGAAAAAGTGACCTGACTGGGGCTCGAACCCAGGACCCTCTCCTTAAAAGGGAGATGCTCTACCAACTGAGCTATCAGGTCTTCAAGTTGTGCCCAGCTGTTTGGCTAAGCGGGTGCAAATATAACATCAATAATCTATTTTCCAAGGTGAATTATGGATAAATTTGTGTTTTTTTGAAATCGGATAAAATTCTTCATTATGAAAATTGTTTTAGTAGGATATATGGCAAGTGGGAAGTCGACCGTTGGACGATTGTTGGCCAGTCATTTACAGATGCAATTCATCGATCTGGACGACTATATTGAAGCCAATCAAAAAAAATCCATAAAAAATATATTTTCTGAAAAAGGAGAGATTTTTTTCAGGAAGTTGGAGCATGAAATGTTGAAAGAGGTTTTGGAAAAGGAGGAATCCATTATAATTTCGACGGGGGGCGGTACACCATGCTATGGAAACAATATGACCACAATTTTGGAACAGGCAGACACATCTATTTACCTTGACCTAAGCATTCCCAATCTGGTGAACAGGATTTCAAAGGAAAAAGAGAGCCGTCCGTTGGTAAAAAATATTCCCGATGCGGAACTTCCGGTGTTTATCGGTAAGCACCTTTTTGAGCGTAGACCGTATTACATGCAAGCTAAAAATGTGGTGGATTGCAACGGGGCAGATGTAGAAACCGTAGTGCAACGAATACGGGACCTACTCTAAATAGACCGCATTGTTCTTCGGTTCAAAATCCACTTTAATGTGTTCGTTCAGCGATGTGGATAGCGATATGCCCTTAAAATCGGCCTTAATGGGGTATTTTTTATGGTTCCTGTTGACCAATACAGCAGTTTTAAGCTGTTTTATCGGTGTTTTAAGAAAATGATGCGTTCCATAGATTAAAGTGGTGCCCGAGTTCAATACATCGTCCACTAACACTATCGACTTATTTTTATAGCCTTCTTCAGGGAGCGAGGTGCTCACCCCACTTTCCAACGGATTTTTTTTATCCATATCCATTTTGCACAAAATAATATCGGCATCGGTAATTTTTTTTAATACCGCGATTATTTTTTTGGCAAAGCTCTCACCGCCACCCGTAATCCCGGCAACCACAATTTCGGACTCATCGACATTGGTCTCATAAATTTGATAGGCGATGCGCTTTGTGATATGCTGAATTTGATCGTGGCTAAGTATATGGTTGCTCATAGTAACGCTATAGTTGATTCAAAGATATGAAAACGGTTTATTCCGATTCGTCCAAAAAATCGTCCAGATCCCGGCGGTCTTTTTTGGTAGGTCGCCCCAATCCTTTTTTTCTGTAATGTTTTTTGGCGTGCGAAAGCAGTTCGCTGTGTTCAAAAGCATCTTTTGGCGTGGTGTCCTTTCGGTAGATGTCCACCAATTTGGCACCAACGCGGCTTTCGGGAACATCCAAAACGGTAAGTTGGTAATCGATTTGGTTTTTACGTACCACGATTTTATCCATGGGGTAAACTTCACGGGAGGGCTTTACGGCGTCCCCATTTACCTTAACGTGGCCCTTTTTTACCACATTGGAGGCAATGCTTCTTGTTTTAAAGTATCTGGTGCACCAAAGGTACTTGTCTATTCGCATGGTCTCGCAAATCTTTGTTAATGGACAGAACAAAAATAATGGAAAATTGTATCTTGCGCGCCTAAATAACAGACTTGATGAAGTACGGAATTTTAGTATTTATTTGTTTTGCGGTCACGCTACTATCCTGTAAAAATGATGATAATGGAGGCCCCGATGCCATACCACCAAGCCTATTGAGCGATGTGGCACCGGAGGATGACGAAACCATAAGGGAGTTTTTGAACACTCACTTTTACAACTACGAAGAATTTGAAACTCCACCAGAGGGATTTGATTATAGGATAGTTATTGATACCATAGCCGGGGAGAATGCGGACAAAAGACCTTTAATGGAAGATGCCGAATCGGTTACCGTAAATGTTTCATCAAGTTTTTTAGGGTTGAATGCCGGGGAAGAGGATATAGCCCATAAACTCTATTATATAGAAGTTCGGGAAGGTGAAGGCGGAAGTCCGACCTATGCTGATTCAACTTTTGTAAAATATGAAGGCTCTTTGTTAAATGGAACTACTTTTGATCAAAACCCTGATTTTTTATGGCAAGTACTTCCCTTTTCTGTGAGGGGGTATGCCAATGGTATTGCACAAATGAAAGCAGGAACTCCCGACCAAATTATTGATAATCCCGATGGTACCTACAATATTACCAATAGTGGAATAGGGCTGATTATTATGCCTTCCGGTCTTGGGTATTTTAATTCCCCTACCACCTCCGTAATACCTAGATATGCACCTCTTGTTTTTAGAGTTGAGCTAGGCCTTTTTGTAGAGGATACAGATAGTGATAACGATGGTATTCCTTCCATTGAAGAGGATCTGAACGGTAATGGGTATTTATTTGATGATAACACCGACTTTGATTTGGAACCGTTTAATAGCCGTTTGACGAATTTTCGTGATGCTGATGACGACGGTGATGGTATACCCACACGGGACGAGATTTCTGATGACGATGGCAACATTATTACTCCATACCCTGATGCCGATGGAGATGGGACTCCAGATTATTTAGATCCGGATAACTAGGAAAGAAAAAAATTTAGATAAAAAAAGCCCCGCTGAAACTCAGCGGGGCTTTTTTATGCGTTCAGTAGCAATCTACAATTTCAGTGATGCTGCAAAAATAACTTGCGAAGGCCTTGAATCTATTCTTCCTTCCACATTGGCAACATTGGCGTCGATAAATTCGGCCTCGTTTTTAGAGAAGCCCCTTTCATACCGTACATCCAGTCCCAATCTTCCAAGATTGACACCGATACCGGCATTTAGACCAACTGTAAAATCGTTTTCTACATCTTCGACCGTCAAACCTTCCAAATCATTTTTAAGGGTGTATTGGAAAGCGGGACCTGCAAAAATATGCAGGGGTCCAATCAGTTTATACCCCAAAAGCACGGGCATGTCCAATTTGGACACATCGTAGTCCTGTGAGTTTCCATTAATATCATAGGAACTCTTTGTCTTGGAATATACCAATTCGGGCCTTAGATAAATTTTAGGGAAATCCAATTTGCCCCAAAAGCCAAAATGATATCCAGCCTTACCTTCAGGATCATCAACGGCATCCGTTACGGTGTTGACCAAATCTCCGTTCTTGTTGTACGAAAGACCGGCCTTAATACCGAATCCTGAGCCGCTCTGGGCCATGGCAGCAGAGCCGATTAGGGCAAATGCTACTACTAAAAAAGTTTTTTTCATAAGTGTTGTTTTAAAAGATTGAAATATTTCCACAGGGAAATAGTTGAAACTATTTACGTTTCAACACCTTTAAAACGGCAGCTTCGATAGCTTTATTGTTCAAGCCGTACTTCTCCATCAACTGTTCTGGCGTACCACTTTCCCCAAAAGTATCCTGTGTTGCCACAAACTCCTGAGGCGCAGGATGGTTGCTGGCCAAAACTCTTGCCACACTTTCTCCAAGTCCACCTAAATAATTGTGTTCCTCAGCGGTTACCACACATCCCGTTTTTTTCACAGAATCCAAAATGGCCTTGTCATCCAAAGGTTTAATGGTGTGAATGTTGATCACTTCCGCGGATATTCCTTGGTTTTCCAAGCTTTCTGCGGCAAGTAACGCTTGCCATACCAAATGTCCTGTCGCAATAATGGTCACATCGCTTCCTTCGTTGAGCATAAGCGCCTTGCCGATTTCGAATTTTTGGTCAACAGGGGTGAAATTCGCAACCTTAGGACGTCCAAAACGAAGATAGACCGGTCCATGATGCTCCGCAATGGCAATGGTGGCCGCTTTGGTCTGGTTAAAATCACATGGGTTGATCACCGTCATCCCGGGCAACATTTTCATCAAACCGATATCTTCCAAAATCTGGTGGGTTGCACCATCTTCGCCCAAGGTCAAACCTGAGTGGGAAGCGCATATTTTTACGTTTTTGTCAGAATACGCTATGGACTGGCGGATTTGATCGTACACGCGGCCAGTGGCAAAGTTGGCAAATGTGGAAGCAAAAGGGATTTTACCACCGATGGTCAAACCTGCTGCCATGCCCATCATATTGGCCTCCGCGATTCCCACTTGAAAGAAACGCTCTGGATTTTCCTCGATAAAGGTTTCAATCTTAAGGGAACCTACCAAATCGGCACAAAGTGCCACTACATTGGGATTGGTCCTTCCCAGTTCCGTCATTCCCGCGCCATATCCGCTTCGGGTGTCCTGTTTTCCTTGATCTGTATATTTAGTCATTGTATCTTTTTCTATGATTAGTAATCGCCTAAAGTCTCAGGGTTCTGTTCCAATGCGTTTGCCAATTGCTCATCGCTAGGGGCTTTGCCGTGCCATGCATGGGTGTGCATCATAAAATCGACACCATTGCCCATTTCAGTGGTCATCACAATGCAAACAGGTTTTCCTTTTCCAGTTCTGCTCTTGGCTTCTTTGAGTCCGGCAACCACCTGTTCAAGATCATTTCCATTTTCTATTTCCAATACATCCCATCCAAAAACCCTGAATTTTTCTGCAACATCGCCCAGTGGCAGTACATCTTCTGTGGCACCGTCGATTTGTTGTCCGTTTCTATCAACGGTTGAAATCAAGTTGTCCACTTTGTTCCCAGCGGCGTACATGATGGCCTCCCAGTTTTGACCTTCTTGCAACTCGCCGTCTCCATGAAGGCTGAATACCAAATGATCGTCACCGTTCAATTTTTTGGCCAATGCGGCACCAATGGCAACGGACATTCCCTGTCCCAAGGAACCTGATGCTACGCGAACCCCTGGCAAACCTTCGTGGGTAGTGGGGTGCCCCTGTAATCTGGAATCGATTAGCCTAAAGGTGTTGAGTTCCTCGATGGGAAAATAACCTCTTCGAGCTAGTACACTGTAAAATACGGGCGAAATATGGCCATTGGAGAGGAAAAATACGTCTTCCCCGATTCCATCCATATCAAAACCTTCTTTTAATTCCATTACCTCATTGTAGAGTGCTACAAAAAACTCGGTACAGCCCAAAGAACCTCCTGGGTGACCCGAATTTACCTTATGGACCATGCGTAAAATGTCCCTTCTAACCTGTACTACCAGGTCCTGTAATTCTTGCGTGTTCGGCATCGTGTTTCTAATTTAGATATCAAATGTAATCGCATTATTCGTAGAAAACAAGTGTTGAATATACATTTATTAAACGGCTTATGCTCAGAAACTTTATTTTTTTGTTAAGGATGAACGAAATAGAGTTAGTTATATTTGCGGTTCTAAAACGAACAATTGGATTTTACCTTACTACAAAAGGATAGCAAAACTAAGGCTAGGGCAGGGGAGTTGAAGACCGACAACGGCAACATTCAGACCCCGATATTTATGCCGGTGGGCACCGTTGCATCGGTAAAGGGCGTGCACCAGCGGGAGTTAAAGGATGAAATTAATCCTGATATTATTTTGGGAAATACCTATCATCTTTTTTTGAGACCGGGTACCGGAATACTGGAAGAGGCTGGCGGCCTGCATAAATTTATGAACTGGGACCGGCCCATTTTGACGGATAGTGGCGGCTATCAAGTCTATTCCTTATCTGATAACAGAAAGATAAAAGAGGAGGGTGTCAAGTTTAAATCCCATATCGATGGGTCGCGCCATGTTTTTACCCCGGAAAATGTAATGGAGATACAGCGTACCATTGGTGCGGACATCATCATGGCTTTTGATGAGTGTACGCCATACCCATGTGATTACCAGTACGCGAAACGGTCCATGCACATGACGCATAGGTGGCTGGACAGATGTATCAACCATTTGGAAAAGCTACCGTTCAAATATGGGTATTCACAAAGTTTTTTTCCAATTGTACAGGGGTCTACCTATAAAGATTTAAGAAAACAATCCGCAGAATACATTGCATCCGTAGGGGCGGAAGGAAATGCCATTGGCGGGCTCTCGGTTGGTGAGCCTGCCGAGGAAATGTACGAAATGGCGGAAATCGTATGCGATATTCTGCCAGAGGACAAGCCAAGATATTTAATGGGGGTAGGCACGCCCATCAATATTTTGGAAAATATAGCATTGGGCGTGGATATGTTCGATTGTGTGATGCCCACCCGAAATGCTAGAAATGGTATGCTGTTCACGGCCCATGGCACCATCAACATCAAAAACAAGAAATGGGAAAACGATTTTTCTGCGATTGATGAAATGGGCATCACATTTGTGGATACCGAGTATTCCAAGGCCTATCTGCGACACTTGTTCGCGGCCAATGAATATTTGGGCAAGCAAATTGCCACCATTCACAACCTTGGTTTTTATTTATGGTTGGTGCGTACCGCAAGAGAACGTATTTTAGCCGGAGACTTTTTGGAGTGGAAGAACCAAATGGTCAATCAAATGGATAAAAGATTGTAATGCTTACCATATTAGATAGATACATTTTAAAACGCTACCTGATCACCTTTATGGGTATGCTTTTGCTGTTCGTGCCCATTGGGATTATGGCGAACTTGGCGGAAAAAATTGGTAAGATCATAGACAATGAAGCCCCATTGGCCGAAGTGATCGTTTTTTATGGAAACTTTACCTTGGTCATCGGAAACTTGTTGTTGCCCATTTTCCTTTTTCTATCTATCATCTTTTTTACCTCAAAACTGGCCAGTAATACCGAAATCGTAGCGATTTTGAGTTCGGGTGTGTCATTTGGACGGTTTTTGCGACCCTATTTTGTCGGGGCAACATTGGTGGCCATACTCATCTTTATGATGGGGATGTTCATTGTACCGCATGCCAGTATCGGTTTTAACGAATTTGAGTACAAATATTTTAAGAAGGGCAAACAGACCCGGGTAACGGAGAATATCTTCAACCAATTGAACGAGCGTGACTATTTATATGTAAGCAGCTTTGACCCCAATCGTCAAATCGGTTATAATTTCACCTACGAGCACTTCGACTCCATCGGAAAGCTGGACTATAAAATTTCTGCCAGCAATATTCGTTGGATCGCGGATGATAGTATTTACCGTTTAACGAATTATGAGAAACGCGAGGTGAGAAATGAAACGGAATACATCAATGCCAAGCGTAGGCTGGATACCGTTTTCTCCTTTAAAATAGATGACCTTACCCCGGTGTCCTATGTAGCGGAGACCAAAAACCTTTTTGAGCTCAACGACTTTATCGAAGATCAGCGTAGAAAGGGCGCATCCAACATCAATGCATACGTACTTGTTAAATACAAACGATGGGCACTGCCCATAGCGGCATTCATCCTAACCGTGATAGCGGTGGCGGTATCTTCCGTAAAACGTAGGGGAGGTATGGGCCTTAATTTGGCATTTGGCATAGGGGTGGCCTTCGTATATATCTTTTTTGACAAAGTTTTTGGAACATTGGCAGAGCAATCTGGTTTTTCACCACTTTTGGCGGTGGTGATTCCGAACCTTCTTTTTGGTGTTTTTGCCATTTATATGTTGATGAAAGCCAAACGATAATTCAGTCATTACAGCGTATATTGTTGAAGTTAAAAGACTTGTATATTTCATGTGAGTAAGCCATAATGTTATATATTTGTCCCCATTGTTTTTCGTGAAAATAAAAGACTTCCCATGGAATATCTAGAATTTGAACTCCCGATCAAGGAACTTGAAGACCAACTTCAAAAATGTATGGTGATCGGGGAAGAAAGTGATGTAGACGTTACCGAGACCTGTTCTCAAATCGAGAAAAAACTGGCTCAGACCCGAAAAGATATCTATCAAAACCTTACAGCTTGGCAACGGGTGCAATTATCCAGGCATCCCAGCAGACCCTACACTATGGATTACATCAATGCCATTTGTGGAGATACTTTTTTGGAGCTTCACGGTGACAGAAATGTAAAGGACGATAAGGCCATGGTGGGCGGTTTGGGAAAAATTGGTGACCAAAGCTATATGTTCATCGGTCAACAGAAAGGATATAATACCAAGACCCGTCAATACCGAAATTTCGGTATGGCCAATCCCGAAGGATACCGTAAGGCACTTCGTTTGATGAAGTCTGCCGAAAAATTCAACATACCCGTGGTGTGCTTTGTGGATACCCCCGGTGCCTATCCTGGCATCGAGGCAGAAGAGCGCGGCCAAGGTGAGGCCATTGCCCGAAATATATTGGAGATGACCCGTTTAAAAGTACCGATAATTGTAATCATCATTGGTGAGGGAGCCTCCGGTGGCGCATTGGGCATTGGTGTTGGCGATAAAGTATTGATGTTGGAAAACACATGGTACTCCGTAATCTCCCCAGAATCGTGTTCATCCATACTTTGGAGAAGTTGGGAATACAAGGAACAAGCCGCAGAAGCATTGAAACTGACCGCTACCGATATGAAAAAGCAAGGTCTGGTCGATGAAATTGTTAAGGAACCCTTGGGAGGGGCACATACCAATAGACAGAAAACATTCGAAACCGTCGCAAATAAAATTTCTTCCCATTTTGAAGAACTCAATAAGTTATCACCAAAGGAATTGGTGAAATCCCGGATGGAAAAATATTCCAACATGGGGGTTTTCAGTGAATAATCCTTGTTTTTTGGGGGTTGACCTTTTTAGTTAGGTTATATCCCCGATTTTTTTTATGTTATTAACAGGTATTTTAAGTTATCAACATTTAAATTGTTGAGTACCTGTGGAAATCGTTACTGTCAAAATTAAAGTTAACTTAAGGTTAATTAGCTACTTTCGCATTCATGGAAAAACCCACCCCAATAGTAGGACACCGTGTGGATAAATCTGCGCTCATCAATCTTGAAAGAGGTAAAATACCTCCTCAAGCTGTTGATTTAGAGGAGGTTGTGTTGGGTGCCATGATGATTGATAAGAAAGGGGTCGATGAGGTAATCGATATTCTTCATCCAGACGTTTTCTACAAAGATTCCCATAAATATATTTACGAGGCCATCTTTAAATTGTTCGAATCTTCGGAACCAGTGGATTTATTAACTGTTTCCTCGCAATTAAAGAAAGATGGGAAGCTAGAAGCCTGTGGAGGTGATTTTTACTTGATAAAACTCACCCAAAAAGTGGCCTCTTCGGCACATATCGAGTTTCACGCCAGGATCATTCTTCAAAAATATATTCAACGTAGCCTGATTAAAATATCCAACGATATTATCGAGGAAGCGTACAGTGATGCCACCGATGTTTTTGACCTTCTGGACAATGCGGAAGCAAAATTGTACGAGGTAACCCAAGGTAATTTAAAGCGTTCCGCGGAGACTGCCCAAAACTTGGTGATTCAGGCCAAAAAACGAATAGAGGAGATTTCCAACAAAGAAGGTCTTAGTGGAATTCCTTCCGGTTTTGATAAGTTGGACAAGTTGACTTCTGGATGGCAGCCCAGTGATTTGATCATTGTGGCAGCACGTCCGGGTATGGGTAAAACAGCTTTGACGTTATCCATGGCAAGAAATATTGCGGTCAATTCCGAAATCCCGGTAGCATTTTTCTCTTTGGAGATGTCATCCGTACAGTTGATCACCCGTTTGATTTCTTCGGAAACAGGTTTGTCATCAGAAAAATTGCGGACTGGTAAATTGGAAAAGCACGAGTGGGAACAATTAAATGTGAAGGTGAAAACCTTGGAAAAGGCACCATTGTTCATTGACGATACCCCGTCGCTTTCCATTTTCGACCTTCGTGCCAAGGCCAGACGTTTGGCCTCACAGCATAATATACGCCTCATCATTATTGATTATTTGCAGTTGATGACGGCTGGAGGCAGCCAAAAGGGAGGTAACCGTGAACAGGAAATTTCTACTATCTCACGTAACCTAAAGGCATTGGCCAAGGAACTCGATGTTCCTGTGATTGCCCTATCGCAGTTGTCAAGGGCCGTGGAGACCCGTGGAGGTAGCAAACGACCCATTCTTTCGGATTTGAGGGAATCAGGGGCCATTGAGCAGGATGCGGATATTGTATCGTTCATCTACCGTCCGGAATACTATAAAATTGACGAGTGGGACGATGAGGAACGCACCCCTACCCAAGGTCAAGCTGAGTTTATTGTGGCCAAGCACCGTAACGGTGGTTTAGAAAATATTAGGTTAAAATTTGTGGGTGCTCTGGGTAAATTTGATAACTTGGATGACTTTGATTCCCCATTCGAATTCCAATCGAAGATGAATGCGGACGAAGATAATCCCTTTGCGACACCAAATCTTCCCAGTGTGGACGATGCTTTTGGTAGCGCAATGAACAGTGATGATGACCCAGATGATAATGACGTACCTTTCTAAAAAAGTCGTATGGGTAGAGTTGAAGAATTAATTAGAGAGAACTATTTAAGGAAAACATCAACCTTGGATTTGTCTAATTTGGCTTTGACCGAAATACCTCGTTCTGTTTTTGATTTAACTCATTTACAGGAGCTAAAGTTAATGAACAATAGGATAACAAACATTCCAGAGGAAATTGGAAAATTAAAAAGGTTAACACATTTATATCTTTACAACAATAAAATAAAAGCAATCCCCTCGGATGTTTTACGCCAAATGTATTTTCTAAGATGTTTGGACTTGGCAGAGAATAGTGTCGATTATAAAGAAGTTAGCTTGATATATGAGGAGCTTGATCAAAACGTTCATTATCACAAATTTGTTGAAACCATAGAGAGACAGGATATTGATGATGATTATTTTTGGTTTCATGGTGGAACAGTAAACAAGGTGCCTCCAGAATTGTTTGAACTGGTTAATTTAAAACATTTACGTATTTACAGTACAAATATTGAATGTATTCCAAAAGAGATAAAATATCTAAAAAACCTTGAGACATTAAGTTTTCATAGTGCCAATATTAGTGACATTCCTGATGAAATTTTTCAATTGAACAATTTGAAAGAAGTTATTTTTGATAATAACGATTTCACAGAATTTCCTTTAGGTCTTTTGGAGTTGCCCTATCTGAAATCAATATCTTTCAACAATAACAATATTTCATTTGTTAAGAAAATTATGGATAAGGTCGTCATAGACAATGAATTTAAGTATATGTCTTTTGGTGGTAATCCATTAAAGGATTTTAATGCTAACGTCTTTAATGTTGGTTTTGACTATATTAAAGAATCTGTTTATGGAATTACACCTACAAAAGCTTAGAAATTGGAAATTCTTTAGGGTATCAAAAAAAGCATTTTTTTGTTTTCTTATATTTTGTTTTCCAATGATAATTAATGCCTCTGTAATCCTGATACCGATGGATGCCGAGGGGCAAAAAAATCACTTAAAGGCATACGGAATTACGTATTGGGTACTTGCCAAACAGCAAAAGGTTCAATGGTTGCTCAATTATAGGGGTGGCTCTTTTATGTTGCCCGATGGTGACGCCATTCGCAAAGAATGTCAGATTAGGGGCGTTTCTTTCGAAGTGCTTTCCGATGGTCAGGCCGCACAGATTTTGGACGATATCAGCAGTCCTTCCCAAAACCAAGACGCCGTTATTTTGGAAAAGGCACCCAAGATTGCCGTGTATTCCCCAAAGGGGAACCAACCTTGGGACGATGCCGTGACCATGGTGCTGACCTATGCAGAGATTCCTTATACTACGATTTACGATACGGAAGTTTTGGGCGATAAGTTGGCACTGTATGATTGGTTGCATCTGCACCACGAGGATTTCACGGGCCAGTATGGTCGGTTTTATGGACATTACAGGGCCGCTCCCTGGTACATACAGGACAAGGCCAATGCTGAAGCGTTGGCGCAAAGCCTGGGATATGACAAAGTATCCGACGAAAAGTTGGCCGTTGCCCTTAAAATTAGAAATTACGTAATCGGTGGCGGGTTTATGTTCGCTATGTGCTCCGCTACCGATAGTTTTGATATTGCCCTTGCTGCTGAAGGGGTGGATATCTGCGAGCCTATGTTCGATGGAGATCCTTCGGATGCCAATTATCAGGCCAAATTGGATTTTAGCAATACGTTTGCCTTTACCAATTTTACCTTGGAGCGAAACCCCATCCGATATGAATTCTCATCCATCGATATGACGAACAAAAGAGCGAATGTGCCCAAGGAGTCGGATTATTTCTCTTTGATGGAATTCTCGGCGAAATGGGACCCTGTTCCAACCATGTTGACCCAGAACCATACCAGCTTGGTAAAAGGTTTTATGGGGCAGACTACGGCCTATACCCGTAAAGAGGTTAAACCCACGGTAATGGTCTTGGGTGAGAATAAAATCAATGGGGAAGCCAGATATATCCATGGCATTAAAGGGAAAGGATTTTTTACTTTTTATGGCGGTCACGACCCCGAGGATTACCAGCACAGGGTAGGGGACCCGAAAACGGAGTTGGAGCTGCATCCCACCTCGCCAGGGTACCGATTGATCTTGAACAATGTTTTGTTTCCTGCTGCCCGCAAAAAGAAGCAGAAGACCTAAGTCAAGTGTTCTTTAAAGAAATCCACCGTCCTTTTCCATGCCAAATCTGCAGAAGCTTCATCAAAACGAGGCGTGGTATTGTTATGGAAACCATGATTGACATCAGGATAAAAATGAACCTCGTAATCTTTATCAAGTTCTTTCAATTTCGCTTCATAATCTTCCCATCCGGCATTTACCCGTTCATCCAATCCAGCATAATGAATCAATAGAGGGGCATTGATCTGCGCAACTTCATCATCTGCGGGTTGACTGCCATAAAACGGAACCGCTGCAGCCAAATCGGGCACTTTTACGGCCATCATATTGGAAATCCATCCGCCGAAACAAAATCCGACCACACCCACCTTGCCATTGCAATCTTCATGATTTTTTAGATACTCGTAGGCGGCGATGAAATCTTGCAACATTTCATCACGGTCCCGTTGCCGTTGTAATGTTCTTCCTTCATCATCATTGCCGGGATAACCTCCAAGGGGTGTCAAAGCATCGGGCGCCAAGGAAATGAAACCTGCTTTGGCAGCTCGTCTTCCCACATCTTCGATATAGGGGTTGAGGCCACGATTTTCGTGCACGACCACGACTCCGCCCATTTTACCGTTACCGTCCTTGGGTTTGGACAACAATCCTTTGATTTCACCACCGCCTTTTGGAGAATTGTAGGTGATAAACTTAGCGTCCAATTCGGGATCATTTGGGGATACAGTAAGTGTGTCTTGGTAATTGGGCATCATAAAGCTCATCAACGAAGCCATGGTGATACCGCCAACGGCATACACGGAAAGCTTTTCCATAAACTCCCTGCGGTCTAACTGGTTGTGTGCGTATTTATCGTAGAGATCAAAGACTTCTTGTTTGATCTGTTCTTTCTTAAGAGGTGCCATAGTGTTGCTTTTGTGTTTTGCCTTTTAAGGTACAAATTTTACAAAAGCAAATTACCCAGGATAAGTCTATTGGATTTTATCTTGTGGCTAGATCAATTTCTCCAAAATGCGCTCCACTCCGAAGTCATCGTTGCTGTGGGTGCTGTATTTGGCTGTTTTTAAAACATTGGGGTGGGCGTTGGCCATGGCGAAGCTATAATCGGATAGCTCCAACATTTCCAGATCGTTGTTGTAATCCCCGAAGACCATAATCTCGTTGGCCATGATTTGATAATCATCCATCACTTTTTTAAGCGCGTACCCTTTGTGGGCGTTCAAATCGGAAATGTCCACCCAATTGTTGCCGGAAACCTTCACTTTTAAGTCGCCTTCCAAATGTTTTACGTGGGGATAAATGTGCTTTTCGGAGTTTTCGAAATGGTAAATGGCTATTTTGAGCACTTGGTCATTAACCTGCTTTTGGTCCTCAACAATCTCAAACTCGGAATAGTATTCACGGAGCATTTGCAAGAATTCGTTGGAATCACCGCCAACATAGGCATTGTTTTGACAGCAGAGTACGGGGTGTACATTTTCCAATGGACGCACGGTGTCAAGAATACGAAGCACTTGCGATTTATCGATGGGCGTGGTGAGCAATGTTTTCTCCTGCTTTCTGATGAGCGCACCATTTTCCGCAATGACCAAAATCTCATTCTTTATGGACTCCAATTTATCCACCATGCTATGGTATTGTCTTCCACTGGCAGCAACAAAGGCGATGTTTTTCTTTTTGAGTTCTTCGTAGATTTCAAAAAATCGGGGGCTTACTTCATGTTTGGAATTCAATAAGGTTCCGTCCATATCGGTAACCACCATTTTTATCTGTGATAGGTCCATTGTAATCAATTAAGCTGCAAAGTTATTTGTTATTGACCGAACTGAACCCTTGTTTTGGTAAACTTTATATTAATTTGGGGACAAATAGTTTTTGTGCATGAATTTTTATCAGACAGAAATACAATTAAGGTCATATTCCAGAGGGTTTCATTTGATTACCGATACAATTATTGATGCCCTGCCAGAGATCCAAAAGATAAACACTGGGTTTTTACAAGTTTTCATCAAGCATACTTCGGCCAGTTTGACCATTAACGAAAATGCAGATCCAACGGTACGAACCGATTTTGAGAGCCACATCAACAAAATGGTTCCTGAAAACGCACCGTATTACGTCCATAATTATGAAGGTCCAGATGATATGCCGGCACACATCAAGGCTTCGTTGATGGGAGCTTCGGTTCAGATACCGATTACCCAGGGCAGATTGAACATGGGAATTTGGCAGGGAATTTATCTTTGTGAGCACAGGAACCGCGCATCGGGCAGAAAGCTGGTCATTACTGCATTTGGGCAATGATCATTCGAGACAATTTGAGTAATTCCCGCCTGCGGCAGGCAGGCGTGTCAACCTGTTTTAGACCTTTTATAAAATAAAAGATCCCGCACAAGGCGGGATCTAAATAAGCGGGGTAAGTTTATATTGACTTTTTTACTTTACTTTCTCAACGATGGCTTTAAACGCATCCGGGTGGTTCATGGCCAAATCGGCAAGAACTTTTCTGTTCAATTCGATTCCATTGGCTTTCACCTTGCCCATAAATTGAGAGTAAGACATTCCGTGCATCCTGGCCCCGGCATTAATACGGGTAATCCAAAGTGAACGGAAAGTACGCTTTTTGTTTCTTCTATCGCGGTAAGCATAAAGCATTGCTTTTTCTACCGCATTTTTGGCTACTGTCCAAACGTTTTTACGTCTTCCAAAGTAACCTTTGGCCTGCTTCATCACTTTTTTTCTTCTAGCTCTTGAAGCAACTGAATTTACTGATCTTGGCATAATGTCATTTTTTTGTAGCAGGCGTCCCTAAATTGGGTACTTTTTTGGCCTGGCTCCATGGTTAATAAATAATGTACCGGTGGAACAATTATTTTAAACGTAATTGTTCTTTGATGTTGTCCTCGTCTGCTTGGTGAACCAAGGTAGAGTGGGTCAACTTCAGCTTGCGCTTTTTGGATTTTTTAGTCAAAATGTGACTTTTAAAAGCGTGCTTTCTTTTGATTTTACCAGTTCCTGTAAGCTTAAACCGCTTTTTGGCACTGGATTTTGTTTTCATCTTAGGCATTTTCCTAGTATTTAACTCCGCTTATTATACCGAACTAAGTCCGATTTTTATTTTTTGTTTGTCTTTGGCGCAATGAACATGGTCATTCGCTTTCCTTCCAATTTTGGCATTTGTTCAACCTTACCAAGGTCTTCCAGCTCCTGGGCCAATCTTAAAAGTAATATTTCACCTTGGTCTTTATAAACGATGGAACGTCCTTTAAAGAATACATAGGCTTTTAGTTTGGCACCATCCTTCAGGAATTTTTCCGCATGTCGCTTCTTAAATTCATAATCATGGTCATCCGTTTGTGGCCCAAACCTGATTTCCTTTACTACCACTTTGCTCGCTTTGGCCTTCATGGCCTTATCGCGTTTCTTTTGTTCGTAAAGGAATTTTTTATAATCCATTACCTTACAAACGGGCGGTTCGGCGTTTGGTGAAATCTCTACCAAATCCAATTCCTGTTCGTTGGCTATTTCCCTTGCTTTGGAAATGGGGTAAACACCCATCTCAACATTGTCCCCGACAAGACGTACTTCTCGGGCCTTTATTTTTTCATTGATGTTGTGAGGGTTTTTGTTTTCCCTCCTAGGTTGGGGTCTAAATCTTCTTCTAATTGCTATGACGTAAACTTTTTAATTAAACTTAATTTTTTAGAACGACTTTAAGGTACTATTTATTTCAGTAGTTACCAAGTCTGAAAAAGCATCTACGCTTAAACCTCCTAAATCTTCACCGCCATGACGCCTTACAGATATGGTTGCAGAATCTTCTTCCTGCTCCCCGACAATGATCATAAAGGGGATTTTTTTAAGTTCTGCCTCCCGGATTTTCTTCCCTACCGTCTCGTTCCTGTTATCAATGAGCGCGCGAATTTCGTGATTTTCCAGCGAATTCAAAACTTTTTCAGCATATTTTTCATGTTTCTCACTGACGGGCAGTACAATAGCCTGTGTCGGAATCAACCACAATGGGAAGTTTCCGCCTGTATGCTCCAGCAACAAAGCCACAAATCGTTCCATGCTGCCAAAAGGCGCACGGTGGATCATTACGGGTCTGTGCAATTCGTTATCGCTGCCTTTATAAGTAAGGTCAAAACGTTTTGGCAAGTTATAGTCTACTTGAATGGTGCCCAATTGCCAACTTCTACCAAGGGCATCCTTGATCATAAAGTCCAGTTTTGGACCGTAAAAGGCAGCTTCGCCACTTTCCACAACATAGTTCAGCCCCTTTTCCTCGGCAGCATCGATAATGGCTTGTTCGGCCTTTTCCCAATCATCGATATTGCCAATATATTTGTCGGGGTTTTCAAGATCCCTTACGGATACTTGCGCCGTAAAATTGTCGAAACCTAACGAATTCAATACATATAAGGTAAGGTCTATCACATTTTTGAACTCGTCGTTCAACTGTTCCGTGGTGCAGAAAATGTGTGCGTCATCTTGGGTGAACCCTCTTACCCTTGTGAGTCCATGCAACTCTCCACTTTGTTCATATCGATATACCGTGCCGAATTCGGCATAGCGTTTCGGTAAATCTTTGTAGCTAAAAGGTTGACTGTTGTAAATTTCACAGTGATGTGGACAGTTCATAGGTTTCAACAGAAACTCTTCATCCTCTTTTGGTGTGTGAATCGGTTGAAAGCTGTCCTCTCCATATTTGGCGTAGTGGCCAGAGGTAACGTAAAGCTCCTTTTGGCCAATATGAGGGGTAACTACCATCTCGTACCCTGCTTTTTTCTGCGCCTTCTTTAAAAATTGTTCCAGGCGTTCGCGTAGAGCGGCACCATTGGGCAGCCACAAAGGAAGGCCTTGACCTACTTTTTGAGAGAACGTAAAAAGCTCGAGCTCCTTGCCCAGTTTTCTGTGGTCCCTCTTTTTGGCTTCTTCCAAAAGATGGAGGTACTCGGTAAGTTCCTTCTGTTTTGGGAAAGAGATTCCATACACACGTGTTAGCTGTGTGTTTTTTTCGTCACCTCTCCAATATGCACCGGCAACGCTTAGTATTTTAATCGCCTTTATGATTCCTGTATTGGGAATGTGACCGCCACGGCACAAATCGGTAAATGTGCTGTGGTCGCAGAATGTGATGGTGCCGTCATCAAGATTTTCGATGAGTTCGACCTTGTATTCATTGCCTTGTTCTTTATAATAGGCAAGGGCATCTGCTTTGGAAACACTTCTCATGTTATAGTCGTGCTTTCCGCGGGCAATTTCCAATGCCTTCTTCTCTATTGTAGGGAAATCTTTATCAGAGATGGTCTTGTCGCCAAAATCAACATCGTAATAGAATCCGTTCTCAATGGCCGGTCCAATGGTCAACTTTATGCCGGGATAAAGTTCTTCCAAGGCTTGGGCCACTACGTGCGAGGTGGAGTGCCAAAACGCTTTTTTTCCCTCATCATCGTTCCATGTATAAAGCGTTAGAGTGCCATCTGTGGTCAATGGTGTTGTGGTTTCAACCGTTGTGTCGTTGAACTTTGCGGAAATAACGTTTCTTGCAAACCCTTCACTAATACTTTGGGCAACGGAAAAAGGAGTAGTTCCCTTTTCAACTTCTTTTACAGCACCATCGGGCAGTGTGATCTTTATCATGTTCGAACTTCTATTTTTTATAATCGAAAGGCACAAAGATAATACCTTGTATAGATGCTACAATACTTACTTTATATATAAGCACCAATTTTCTGCCAATGGTAAGGTGGATATAAGCCTTTTCTTGGGGTGTGGGAAGATTAAACGAAGGGTGGTTTTGTGTTTTTGATTTTTTTTGTATTTTTATCTGCTTTGCTTTCAATTAGTTGGAATGAATTCCGCCGAGAATAGAAAAAAACATCTTGGTTATTGATCAAATGGTGTTACATTTGCAGCCCGAAAACAACAAACAGGTTTGCTTTTCGGTAAGTTCAGAAGCATATTGAAGCAATAGTTTTGACAGGTCGGTACGACTTGAAAAAAAACATAAAGAAGCATTGTGTAATCAAAAAAAGCGTTT
The DNA here is from genome assembly GCF_011068285.1 of Flagellimonas oceani. Classification (NCBI taxonomy): domain Bacteria; kingdom Pseudomonadati; phylum Bacteroidota; class Flavobacteriia; order Flavobacteriales; family Flavobacteriaceae; genus Flagellimonas; species Flagellimonas oceani. The sequence goes on from NZ_CP049616.1 coordinate 655,510, forward strand.
TACATTTGCAGCCCGAAAAACAGTAAGCTGTTTTAGGATTTAGTTCATGTAAAAAGATTGTTTTTTTGAGGTTAAAAAAATGTTTTGATTTTTTTCAAAAAAAGCTTGCCGATTAAAAAAACAGTTGTAAATTTGCACCCGCTTTACCAAACAGGTGAAGGGGTGAAAGCCGAAGGAAGTTTGATTGTAGAAATGTTGATTCGGTTTTTTTGAAATAAGAAGTTCATATACATATTGTAACGACAGCGTAGAATTAAGAAAAGAACCATTTTGATGCAGGGACTCGGTATTCCGGGTGTCGGACAGACATTCAAGGAAATACAATGAAGAGTTTGATCCTGGCTCAGGATGAACGCTAGCGGCAGGCCTAACACATGCAAGTCGAGGGGCAGCGGGAAAAAGCTTGCTTTTTCGCCGGCGACCGGCGCACGGGTGCGGAACGCGTATGGAACCTGCCCCTGTCAGGGGAATAGCCCAGGGAAACTTGGATTAATGCCCCATGGTATCGTTATATCGCATGATATTACGATTAAAGATTTATCGGACAGGGATGGCCATGCGTACCATTAGTTAGTTGGTGAGGTAACGGCTTACCAAGGCAGCGATGGTTAGGGGCCCTGAGAGGGGGATCCCCCACACTGGTACTGAGACACGGACCAGACTCCTACGGGAGGCAGCAGTGAGGAATATTGGACAATGGGCGGGAGCCTGATCCAGCCATGCCGCGTGCAGGATGACGGCCCTATGGGTTGTAAACTGCTTTTATACGGGAAGAAATGCGCCCACGTGTGGGCGTCTGACGGTACCGTAAGAATAAGGACCGGCTAACTCCGTGCCAGCAGCCGCGGTAATACGGAGGGTCCGAGCGTTATCCGGAATCATTGGGTTTAAAGTGTAGGCGGGCCTGTAAGTCAGGGGTGAAAGTTTGTGGCTCAACCATAAAATTGCCTTTGATACTGCAGGTCTTGAGTCATGGTGGGGTCGCCGGAACATGTGGTGTAGCGGTGAAATGCATAGATATCACATAGAACACCGATCGCGAAGGCAGGTGGCCAACCATGTACTGACGCTGATGGACGAAAGCGTGGGTAGCGAACGGGATTAGATACCCCGGTAGTCCACGCCGTAAACGATGGATACTAGCTGTGGGGACTTCGGTCTCCGTGGCCAAGCGAAAGTGATAAGTATCCCACCTGGGGAGTACGTTCGCAAGAATGAAACTCAAAGGAATTGACGGGGGCCCGCACAAGCGGTGGAGCATGTGGTTTAATTCGATGATACGCGAGGAACCTTACCAGGGCTTAAATGCAGGCTGCATGGGGTGGAGACACCCCTTTCTTCGGACCGCCTGCAAGGTGCTGCATGGTTGTCGTCAGCTCGTGCCGTGAGGTGTCAGGTTAAGTCCTATAACGAGCGCAACCCCTACCGTTAGTTGCCAGCATGTCAAGATGGGGACTCTAACGGGACTGCCGGTGCAAACCGTGAGGAAGGTGGGGACGACGTCAAATCATCACGGCCCTTACGTCCTGGGCTACACACGTGCTACAATGGCCGGTACAGAGGGAAGCCACCCCGCAAGGGGGCGCGGATCTACAAAACCGGTCACAGTTCGGATCGGGGTCTGCAACTCGACCCCGTGAAGCTGGAATCGCTAGTAATCGGATATCAGCCATGATCCGGTGAATACGTTCCCGGGCCTTGTACACACCGCCCGTCAAGCCATGGAAGCCGGGAGTGCCTGAAGTCCGTCACCGCAAGGAGCGGCCTAGGGCAAAATCGGTAACTAGGGCTAAGTCGTAACAAGGTAGCCGTACCGGAAGGTGCGGCTGGAACACCTCCTTTCTAGAGAAAGAGATGTCCGGAAGGCCTTGTCCCGCACGAGGTGGTCCTATCCTCTGCGCTGTCGTTTATGATATGTTACAAATACTGGCAATAAGGCCAAGACAGTCTCATAGCTCAGCTGGTTAGAGCGCTACACTGATAATGTAGAG